>NZ_CP108093.1:0-715000 GCF_036188265.1 Streptomyces sp. NBC_00247
GGCTCGACGCGATGACGCGCGGCACGGCCGAGTCGCTGCTCGCCATCGACGTGATGGTGTTGCGCGCGGAAGTGAACCCGCTGCTGTTGCGGGCCAGTGAACTCGCCCGCGCCTCGGTGCCCGGCAAGAAGAAGGACCACCGGAACGCCGACCTCATGGGCAAGCGCATGACGACCGCCAAACTGCGCGGTGCCAGCATGCGCGGCGCCTACCTGATCGCCGCCGACCTCTCCGGGGCGGACCTGCGCGACGCGGACTTCATCGGCGCGGACCTTCGAGACGCAAACCTGTGCGGGGCGGACCTCACGGGAGCCCTGTTTCTCACCCAGCCCCAGCTCAATGCCGCTCGAGGCGACCAGGCGACCCGGATCCCAGCGGCGTTGCAGCGACCGGGCCACTGGGCCGCGTAGCGCACGGCTCCGTGTCGCGCTCCGCAGGGGCCGGCCCCAGCGCGCCGGGCCGAACCCGGCCCTCCCGCCTGCCACGCCGGGGCGACTCGACGACGTCACCCATGAGACTGACGTGGCGTCAACCGAGTCGCGGCAGTCCAATCGATCCTGAGTGCGATGTGATCGACAGGACTACATCTCGCTTCCGGCGGTGCGGGTGGTGAGGTCCTCGTCCGTGATGTGGCGGACCACCCGGCAAGGTGTTCCGAGTGCAACGGTCATCGCCGCAATGCTGCGGCTGACGACGCTGCCGGCACCGATGACGGAGCCGTATCCGATGCGAACGCCGGGCAGGACCACGACGTTGCCGCCGATCCAGACCTTGTCCTCGATCACGATCGGCTCCGAGTAGCGACCGAAGTCGACTCGGGGCGCGGGACGCACCGGATGCCCCGTCGTGGTCAGCGTCACGCTGGGAGCGATCATGACCCCGTCGCCCATGCGGATGTCCACGTAAGAGTCATTGGAACCATCCGATGACCCGGCCGCCGGATTTCCCGTCAAAGAGGCGGCTCGGTGAGCAATTCCCGCAGCCAGCGGGCGCCGTCCACGAACCCGAGGTCGCCCGCACCACGCGCCGCGCCCGGGAAGAGCCGGGCCCAGGAGCAGGCTCGGCCGATCGCTCCGAGCCGCCACCCCAGGCTGACGGCTCGTCGCAGCTCAGAGGGGGTGTGGCAGGTCCCCGTCCATGGTTCCAGGTAGGCGTCACGCAGGCGCGGCAGCGCCTCGGGGCCGTATCGCTCGCGGACCACCCGCCCGGGAATCAGGAGGCCGCAGAATGGGTGCGCAAGCGCCGCGTCTCCCCAGTCGAAGAAAACGAAGCGGCCCGGTTCCGGCACGAACGACTGGCCGTCGTGCAGGTCGCCATGGTCGAGCGTTTCGGCGATTCCGAAGCCCGCGAGTTCCGCGCACCACTCCGCGAGACGGGGACGGATGTCCCGTAACGCCGCGCGGTCGGCCTGAGCCAGCACGGAGTTGTCCTCGACCATCCGGTCGAAGATCTCCGGAAGGGCCGCCACGCGCCCGTCCGGAACACCGAGTGATTCCATTCTTCCGACGTACGGAGTCAATTCCCGCTGCGCTTGCGCGTACTGCCGCAGCATCTCCTCCCACTCCGCCGGACCCGCGGCTCCACGGTTCAGCTGGTCCCGGAAGAGGGGACCGCCGTCCGGCAGGAGCGACCACCCCCGCTCGGCGTCGACGGCGATCGGCTCCAGCACACGTCCGGGAATCCAGCGCGCCAGGGATTCGGTCAGCCCCGCTTCGAAGGCGCTCGCGGGCGGGGAGGCCTTGAAGAACACGACTCCGTGCCCCTCGACGGGAATCCGCACCAGGACGGACCACGGTCGCAGCCGCACGGCTCGCCCACCCGCTTCGCGCAGCCCGCGCGCCGCGAGCTCGCCCTCCACCCATGCCAGGGCGGCCTCCCGCCACGTACGGGTCTCCCAGGGCGTCACCGCGTCCCGGTACGACCCCCGGTCCACCGCCGCCGACTCGTCGCGCCTCATCGCCCCATCCCATCACCGTGCCTGCCGCCGCCTCCATCCGTTTTCCGCCGGACCGGGCGGCGCCCCGGACGCCGCACCCCGGCACCACGCGCCGGCCCCGCACCAACCGCTGCGCGATGTATGGACACTGGCTTGACGGCGTGCTGTCATACCGCCGACATCATTTTTCCAACGTTGCATAGAAGTTGTCGCACCACCGCACCGGAACGCGGCAGCCTTCTTCGCCATGCGCCCAAGTCGTCGCACCAGGGCGCGGAACGAGGCTGCCGCAGAGCAGAAGTGGAGCTTCCACATGCCCCTGAACCGTCGGCACTTCATGACCAGCGCCCTGGTCACCGCCGCCTCGACCGCCGCCATGGGCCGCTGGGCCACCACCGCGACCGCGGCGGGTCACGTGGCGCCGGTGGCGCGCGGCGGCCACTACGCCCCGAACGCCGCCCCGCTGCACCCGACCGCGTTCCAGAAGCTGCCGCCCGGCCGGGTCAAGGCACGGGGCTGGCTCGCCGGCCAGCTCGAACTCCAGCTGGACGGCCTCTGCGGACGGTACGAGGAGTTCTCCCACTTCCTCGACTTCGACACCTCCGGCTGGGTGCACACCGACCAGGGCGGCTGGGAGGAAGTCCCATACTGGCTGCGGGGATACACCGACCTGGCGATCGTGACCGGCGACGCGAAGGCGCTCGCCGCCACCCGGCGCTGGATCGACGCGATCCTCACCACGCAGCAGTCGGACGGGTTCTTCGGCCCCAAGGCACTGCGCACCTCGCTCAACGGCGGACCCGACTTCTGGCCCTTCCTCCCGCTGATCCAGGCGCTGCGCTCCTGGCAGGAGTACAGCGGCGACACCCGGGTGATCCCCTTCCTCAGCCGGTTCTTCCGGTACATGAACGCCCAGGGTCCGGGAGCCTTCAACACCAGTTGGATCGCGCTGCGTTGGGGCGACGGCCTGGACAGCGTCTTCTGGCTGTTCAACCGGACCGGCGACACCTTCCTGCTCGAACTCGCCGACAAGATCCACCAGAACGGCGCCGACTGGGGCGACAACCTGGTCAACCCGCACAACGTCAACATCGCGCAGGGATTCCGCGAGCCCGCCCAGTACGCGCTGCGCAGCGGCTCGGCGCAGGACACCAAGGACACGTACGGCACGTACGCCAAGGCGATCGACCAGTACGGGCAGTTCGCCGGTGGCGGGATCGCCGGCGACGAGAACGCCCGCGCCGGGCACGGCGATCCACGGCAGGGGTTCGAGACCTGCGGCATCGTGGAGTTCATGGCGAGCCACCAGCTGCTCACCCGGATCACGGGCGACCCGCTCTGGGCGGACCGTTGCGAGGACTTGGCGTTCAACTCGCTTCCCGCCTCGCTCGATCCCTCGGGCAGGGCGATCCACTACATCACCAGCGCAAACAGCGTCGATCTGGACAACGAGCCCAAGCGGGACCGGCAGTTCCAGAACCCCTTCGCGATGCAGGCGTACCTGCCGGGCGTGGACCAGTACCGCTGCTGCCCGCACAACTACGGCATGGGCTGGCCGTACTTCCTCGAAGAGCTCTGGCTCGCGACCCCCGACGGCGGGCTGGCGGCGGCGATGTACGCGGCCAGCGAGGTGACGGCCGCGGTCGCGGACGGCACCCAGATCACGATCACCGAGGAGACCGACTACCCCTTCACGGACACGGTCACGCTCGCTCTCAAGACCCCGAAGCCGCTGAAGTTCCCGCTGGTGCTGCGTGTCCCGGCCTGGTGCACCGCGCCGGAGATCCGGGTCAACGGGCAGCGCGTCACCGCTCCCGCCGGTCCGGCCTTCACCCGCGTCGACCGCACCTGGAGCAACGGCGACAAGGTCACGCTGCGCTTCCCGCAGCAGACCACCGTACGCACCTGGGCGGCGAACCACGGTTCGGTGAGCATCGACCGCGGGCCGCTCACGTACTCGCTCCGGATCGGCGAGAGCTACGAGCGTATCGGCGGCACAGACCAGTTCCCGGAGTACGCGGTGCACGCGACCACCCCGTGGAACTACGGGCTGGTGCTGGACGGCGCGCTGCCCCAGGCCACCGCGGCCCCGCGTGCCCGCGCGCGTGAGCGGTCCGCCCGGCTGGCGGCCGGCTCGAACCCCTTCACCCTGGAGGGCACCCCGCTCACGCTGACCGCGCGCGCCCGCCGCATCCCCGAGTGGAGCGCCGACGACGAGCACGTGGTGGCGCCGCTCCAGCAGAGCCCGGCGCGCAGCACCGAGCCCATCGAGCAGGTCACCCTCGTCCCGATGGGGGCGGCGCGGCTGCGGATCACGTCGTTCCCGACAGCCGCACCGGACGCGGCGCCCTGGCTGGCGGACCGCTGGTACAGGATCGCCAACAAGAACTCGGGCAAGGTGCTCGGCGTCGACGGGATGTCGATCACGAACAGCGCCCACGTGGTGCAGTTCGGCGACACCGGCACCGACGACCACCTCTGGCGGCTGGTCGCCAACGGCGACGGCTGGTACCGCATCCGCAACCGGCACTCCGGCAAGGTGCTCGGCGTCGACCTGATGTCCACGGCCAACAGCGCGCACGTCGTCCAGTTCGACGACAGCGACACCGACGACCACCTCTGGCAGCTCGTTCCGAACGGCGACGGCTGGTACCGCATCCGCAACCGGCACTCGGACAAGGTGCTCGGCGTGGATCTGATGTCCCTCGCCGACAGCGCCCACGTCGTCCAGTTCGACGACAACGGCACCGACGACCACCTCTGGCAGCTGCTCTGACGAGCAGTCCCGCCGGATCTCCCCCGCACCACCCCGCGCGCCGGTCCGGCGCGCGGGGCCCCCATGTGAAGGAGGTCTCAGGATGAAGTCCGCACCCGCACCGCGCCGCAGAACCTGGTGGCGACGGCTCACGGCGGGCACCGGCCTGCTGGCTCTGATGGCCGGCGCCCTGGTCGGAGCCGGTACGGCTCCGGCCGCCGCGGCGGCCACCGCCTGGTCGCCGAAGACGGCGCCCATGACGACGCCGTGGACCAACCAGGTCTCCGTCGACCAGCCGTTGCCCGAGTACCCGCGCCCGCAGCTCACCCGTCCGGACTGGGCGAACCTCAACGGCATCTGGGACTTCGCGGTGACCGGCAAGAACGCCGGTCAGCCCGCGTCGTTCACCGAACAGATCCGGGTGCCGTTCGTGGCGGAGTCCGCGCTCTCCGGCATCCAGCGCAAGATCACCGAGAACGACAAGCTCTGGTACAAGCGGACGTTCACCGTGCCGTCCAACTGGAGCGGGCGGCGGGTGCAGCTCAACTTCGGCGCCTCCGACTGGCAGACCACGGTCTGGGTCAACGGCACCCAGGTGGGGGCGCACAAGGGCGGGTACGACTCGTTCTCGTACGACATCACCCCGCAGCTGAACGGCGGGACGAACACCGTGGTCGTGTCGGTCTACGACCCGACGCAGACCGGCGGCCAGGCCGTCGGCAAGCAGCGGATCAACGACGTGGCGCCGCACTCGGGCGGCGGGATCTTCTACACCGCGGCATCCGGCATCTGGCAGACCGTCTGGCTGGAGCCGGTGGCCGTCGCGCACGTCACCCGGCTGGACATGACCCCGAGCCTGGGTGACAGCACCCTGCGGGTGAAGGTGCAGGCGGCGGGCGCCTCGGGCCGCAGCGCCCGGGTGACCGTCTCCACCGGCGGTACGACGGTGGGCACGGCGACGGGCACGGTGGGCGCGGAGGTCTCCGTGCCCGTGCCGAACACGCACCTGTGGACCCCGGAGGACCCGTTCCTGTACGACGTGAAGACGGAGCTGCTCGACGGTTCGGCGGTCACCGACACGGTGGGCGGCTACACCGGGATGCGGTCCATCGGGCTCGCCAAGGTGGACAACATCCTGCGCCCGGTGCTCAACGGGAAGTTCGTCTTCCAGACCGGCACGCTGGACCAGGGCTACTGGCCGGACGGCATCTACACCGCGCCGACCGACGCGGCGCTCAGGTCCGACCTCCAGGCGCACAAGGACCTCGGGTTCAACATGGTCCGCAAGCACATCAAGGTCGAGCCGCAGCGCTGGTTCTACTGGGCGGACAAGCTCGGGCTCCTCGTCTGGCAGGACATGCCCGCGATGGACACCGGCAAGTCGCCGGACAGTGCGGCACGGACGCAGTGGGAGGCGGAGTACCACGCGATCATCGACCAGCACCGCAGTTCGCCGTCGCTGGTGCTGTGGGTGAACGAGAACGAGGGCTGGGGCCAGTACGACCAGGCCAGGATCGCCAACGAGGTGAAGGCGTACGACCCGTCCCGGCTGGTCGACAACATGAGCGGGGTCAACTGCTGCGGCGCGGTGGACGGCGGCAACGGTGACGTCGTCGACAACCACAACTACGTCGGACCGGGCAACACCGCGCCCTCCGCGACGCGGGCGGCCGTACTCGGCGAGTTCGGCGGGCTGGGGTACAAGGTCGCGGGCCACGAGTGGTACCCGGGCGGCGGTTTCAGCTACGAGGACCAGGCGAGCGTGTCGGCCCTCAACAACCGCTTCACGGGTCTGATCGACAGCATCCGGGTCGGTCAGCTGCCGGCCGGTCTCTCCGCCTCGGTGTACACGGAGATCACCGACGTGGAGAACGAGGCAAACGGCCTCCTCACCTACGACCGGCAGGTGGTGAAGGTGGACACCGCCCGGGTGAAGGCCGCCAACCAGGCCCTCATCGCCGCCTCGAAGGCGGGGACGACGGCGGTGACGCTGCCCACCGGCGGCTACAAGTCGCTCCGGGTCACCACCCCCGGCCACACCAACAAGTACCTGCGCCACTCCGAGGGGCTCGCGTACACGGCGGTCGTCGACGCCAACAGCGCCGCGCTGCTGAAGAGCGACGCCACCTGGAAGGTCGTCGCCGGCCTGGCGAACAGCAACTGCTATTCCTTCGAGTCGCGCAACTACCCGGGCGAGTACCTGCGCCACCAGAACTTCCGGGTCCGCCGGGACACGAGCGACGGCTCGGCCCTCTTCAAGGCGGACGCCACCTGGTGCGCGGTCGCGGGGACCGGCGGGGTTCGTCTGTCGAGCGTCAACCTGCCCGGCAGCTACCTGCGCCACATCAACTCCGAGGTGTGGCTGGCCACCCCGGGCGGCACCAACACGTGGGACAACCAGGCGTCCTTCACCGAGGACACCACGTGGTCGGTGGACGCCCCCTGGGCGCCGTGAGCTGACAGCGGAAGGTCCCGGTCGTCGGGGCCGTCCGTCGTTCGGTGGCCGGTCCGTCGGAACAGCCTGGCCGGCCGCCGGCGGCGTGCGTCCGGGACCCGGCCGCCGTGGCCCGGCGGCTCGGGGTGGGCCCGGCTCCGACCCCGAATTGTTACCCGACGCAAGATCATCCGTCGGTAGGATCGTTCTTCGTCCTTGCTCAGGAACTGACTGATTTCCAGGAGACATTGGTGTTCATCGGTAGAATTCTTCCGGCCGCAATCGTCCTGCCCGTCCTCGTGCTGGCTTCGGCCTGCAGTTCGGACACGCACGACAAGGCCGCGGAGAAGAAGCCCGCGGCCACCGGCAAGGAGTCTCCGAGCAAGGAGGACAGCGCCGTCGAAAAGGCCACCGAGAACGCCAAGAAGATAGGCGCCGTCCCGCCCGCGGAACTGGAGAAGGCGGCCCTTTCCGGAAAGGCCGCCGGGTACGAGATGAAGAAGGTCTCCGAGGCGGAGGTTTCCGCCGGGCTGGACATGAAGGCCGACAAGAAGGAGTGCCAGCCCCTGGCCAGTCTGGCGGGCGGGACCACCAGTATCGCGCCGGTGAGCCTCGTGCACCGCTCCCTGGCGCCCTCGGACGCCAAGAACGCTACCGTCGGGTCCATGTGGCTTGCCTCGCACTCCGAGAAGAACGCGAAGCAGGTCATGAACGACCTGCGCACCGCGTTGAAGGAATGCCCGAAGGGATTCAAGACACTCGGCCTGGCCTACAAGTCCGTCAAACGGCTCGGTGACCCGGACCTCGGGGACGAGGCGGTCAGCTACGACATCACCACCGCCGTCTCCGACCAGACGATTCCCACGACCTACACGGTCGTGCGGCACGGCGGTGTGATCGCCGCCTTCTACGGGGTCAACATGCTGGACACGAAGAAGGCCGCCGTCCCGGAGAATCTGGTCGAGGCGCAGTTGAAATCGCTCGGCTGAGAAGCGTTCGGACAAGGGGAAGCAAGAAGGCAGAGACCACAGAATGCCTGGGCCGTGAATCCGGCCCAGGCATTCTGCGTTCACAGTGGCTGTCGCGCTGTTCCGGGGTGAGCGGTCCGGTCGGGACCGCTCACCCCGGGAGGTCACGTCAGATCGTGCTGCCGTCGCCCAGGACGGGGGACCGCGCCGTTCCGCTCTCCCCGGTCAGGGCGCCGGCAGGTCAGTCGACGTGCCCCGATTCCGCCGGGAAGTCCGGCGGCCAGGGCTCGTCGTACAGCGACTGACGCTCACCCATCAGCTCGTACTCCGCTTCACGCCAGTTCGGATTGGCACCGACGACGAAGCTGTCGCCGTCCCGCTCCAGCATCCAGGTGTACTCGGCGCTTGCTTCCGGAATGCCGTGCCGTTCGCTGAGTACGGCGAACTCGGCGGTGGTCGCCCGGCGTATGTGGAGCCCGTTCCGGTACAGGGGCTTGAGGAACATCAGCTCCACATGCCCGATGGAGACCTCGACCCTCGTCGTGGTCCCGTCCACCAGCGTGGCTGCACTGGCCAGGAAAAGCAGTCGGTGCGAGGGGAGGAACGCGGTGACTCTGAAGAGCCGCCCCTCCCGGATGAAATCGGTCATGACCACCATCCTCCTCCTACTGAGGCGTGTGCCGGGCGTCGCCGGACACGCGGGACTTTCGACACACGCTTCAGTCGACCGGCGTTCCGTTGGCGTACGTCAAGCGCTTCGGGTACACCTGCTCGAACACCTTCTTGCCGTTCTCGTCCAGCTTGGTCATGTACCACTTGATGGAGTCCCATGTGCGGTACTGCACGCGGAGAGCCGCACGGAGTTTGACCATCTCCCAAGCGGTTCCGAAGCCGCCGTCCTGGATGAGCTTCCAGCTGCTGTCCGTAATCGAATCCCCTCTCTCCAGAAGAAGGGCCAGCGCCTCGTCGGCGTTCTTGGCACCTTCGACCCCGTCCAGGGTCACCGAGAGCTCCACTTTGGGGTTGGACACGGCTCGCTCCACTCCCACGGTCCAAATGGCGCGCTTTCCCATCCCCATGCTTTCCGGCAGTTCGATGCCGTACAGCTCCTTGTTGTTGAACGTGCCCCCGCCGACAGCCTTGGCCAGGTCGTCCGAGTAGGGGTTGATTCCGAGGACGACGTGATCGCCGTCCTTCACCAGGTCGGCGAGGATCCTGGCGCACTTCTTCACGATCCCGTCGCCGGACGCGGCGACGGAGAACGACACGACCCGGAAGGTCGCGATGTCCTCCGCCTCGCACGCCTCGCCGATCTTCCGGAGGATCCGGCTGATGATGCCGGCGGAGGCTCCCTCGGTCAGGCCGATGGCACGAAGCGCCCGGAAGGCGTCCATGAACCCGATGCCGGTCTTGAGGGAGGCGTCCAGCGCCGTCACCGCGACTTTGCCCGCCTTGAAGAGCGCGCCGACCGCGAACATGCCCACGACCCAGGCGCAGTCGCCCCAGCTGCCGCCCTCCATGAACGGATTGATCAGCTTGGCGCAGCCGATGAAGTCGCCGAGCAGGATGTCGATGGGGTCGATGCCCGAGTTGAACTCGACCATCGTCAGCGTCTGCGACATCCGCTCGGTGCGGGCGTCCGAGACCTCAGGACCGAGGTAGACCGTGTCCGCCTGCGGGCAGCTGCCCGAGTAGGAGCCCGACTCGGCCAGGCACATGAACACGTCGGAGTGCGACTTGTAGGTGACGTCGGCCGTGATGGTGCAGTCGCCGATGTGGACGATCGGGTTGCAGTTGTCCTTGTCGACGTTCTTGGGATCGCCGATGTACTCGACGTGGTCGAGGACTTCCCACACACCACCGATCCCGGTGGTGGCACCCTGCGTGATGTGTTCGGTGTTGTCGGCCTTCTCGGTGCGGTCGGCGGCCTGCTGGGCCTCGTTCGCGGCGTCCCACGCCCCTTCGGACGCCTTCTCCGCCGCCGTCGCGTCGGTCTCCGCCTGGGTGGCGGTGTCGCGGGCGCTGGCCGCGTCCTCCTCGGCCTTGGTGGCCGTGGCACGGGCCGAAGCGGCGTCGTGCTCCGCCTCGGTGGCCGCGGCGTCCGCCGCTGCCGCGTCCGTGGCGGCGTCGTTCGAGGCCGTCCAGGCCCTCACCACGTCCGCGCCCGCCGACTGGACGTAGCCGTCGGCGCGGTTGGCCGACGCCTCGGCGAGCTTCGCGTCCTTCGCGGCCTGGGTGGCCGACGCCTGGGCCCGCTGGTACGCCTTGGCGGCACGGGCCGCGTCGGCGGCAGCCGCCGCGGACGCCTGCGCCGCCAGCTTCATGTCCGCCGCTGCCTGGGCTGCGAGGGCCTTGGCCTCCGCGGAGTACCCCTCGGCCATGTCTGCCGTTGCGGTGGCCGCCGCTGCCTGCTGCTGCGAGACCGTCAGGGCCTGCTGGCCGGTGAGTGTCGCGAACGCGGCCGAGCTGTCGGTCTCCTGGTACGGCGTACCGAGTGTGATCGCCTCGTTCGCCGGCTTGATCACCGCTGCCGCGGAGTCGCGCGCCGCGAGTGACGACTGCACGGCCGCGAGCGCCTTGCCCGCGGTGACCGCAGCCCATGACGCCGTCTGCAGCGCCTCACTGCGCGCCGCGGTCGCTTCCTCCTTGGCCTTCTTGGCCGCGGCGGAAGCCTTCTCGGACTGTTCCTTGGCACCCTTGGCGTCGAGCGCCGCCGCCTCGGAGGCGTCGATGGCCTCGGCCGCCGCGGCGTGGGCCGCCGCGGCGGAACCGACCGCCACCAGGTACGAGGCCCAGGTGGCGTCGGACGCCGCCTGGGCACGCGATGCCGCGCCCTGCGCCTTGGTGGCAGCCTCACGGGCGGTGGTGGCCGCGGTCGTAGCCGCGTTCGCCGCCGCACGCGCGTTGGTGGCCGCCGTCGTCGCCGTATTGGCGGCAGCCCGCGCATCGGTGGCGGCGGCACGAGCGGCCTCTGCCGCGTCCGTGCCATCCACAGCCGCAGCGTGCGCCTCCAGGGCCGCGGCCTTCGCGCTCAGCGAATCCCGCCGCTGCTCGGCCTCCAAAGCCCTGCCACGGGCGTCGACCGCGTCGCGCTCCGCCTGCTCGGCGTCACCCCTGCGGGCCGACGCCGTGCTTCCCGCCGCCTCTGCCGAGGTCCGGGCGTCACTGGCGATCCGGCCCTGCGCGGAGGCCTCCGCCTCGGATGCGGATGCCTTGTCCCGCTCGCTCTCCGCGGTGGCCCGGTAGGCCGCCGCGTTGGCGCGCTCCAGTTCGGCCACGGCGCGCGACGCCTGGGCGTCGGCCGCAGCCTGGCGTGCGTCCTCCTCCTCCGCCAGGGCGGTTTCCTTGGCCTTCTTGGCGGTCGCGGCGTTCGCCGCGGCCGAGGCCGCGTAGGCATCGGCGCTGTCGGCCGCCGCCTTCGCCTGTGCTGCGGCCTCCTCCGCGGCGACGCGCCTGAACTCGGTGTTCACCGCGTGCGTCTCGGTCTTCGCCAGGGCGAGCAGCGCCTCGGACGTCGACACGGTCGCGTTGGCCGCGTTCAGCGACGTCTCCGTCGCCTTCGCGGCGGCCTCGGCGGCCGCGCCGGAGGCGCGGGCGACCTGGACCGACTGCTGGGCGTACATCAGGCCCCGGCCGCGCGGGACTTCGGCCGCGTCGGCAATCGCCCAGGCGTCCTCCTGCGCGTCGACGGCCTTCTGCGCGGCGGTCTTCGCGGCGGCGGCGTTCGTCTTGGCGGAGGCGGTCAGCGCGGCGATCTTGCCCCGGGCGGTGGCCAGATCGGCCTTGGCCCGGTCGAACAAAGCCTGCTTGGGCTTGAAGATGTTGTCCGGGTCGTCCTCCAGGGTGTCGTGCCAGACCTGCTGCCAGGTGAGGATCTGCTGGGCGCGCCACGCCTGGCCGATGGCTTCGACCATGTCGTCGGTGGCCTCGCGCGTGGCGGCCGACGCGTCGGCCTCCGCCTGCGCGATCAGGGTGCGGGGAGCGGCCTGGGCGGCGTACTCCGCCTCCCACTCGGTGTGCGCCTGCGCGGTCACCGCGGAGAGCTTGTTCCGCGGGTCGGTGGGTTCCGCGCTGTCACAGGTGGCCCAGGACTGCTTGAGGTTCTCCACCTCTTCGCGGAACTCCGGGCTGTCCTTGGCCGGGGCCTCGGTCAGGAAACCGCCGTGCCGGAGGTAGGACGCGATGTCGCTACCGGTGGTACCGCCCGCGTAGCGGGTGTTGGCCACCTCGCTGTCGCGCAGCATCACATCGGCGGTCCAGTCGTACCAGGAGTCCTTGCCCCGGTTGTCCTCGGTGATCTCCTTGGCGCGCGCGACGGACTCCGCGCCGGCGTTGCTGTGCCCGTCCCAGCCGAGACGGCCGGAGATCTTCTCCTGGGTGAAGAGGGTGAACTGCAGGACCTCTTCGTCGAATGCCGGTACGTGCCATTCCATGTCGTCGCTGAAGAACGCCGACTCGGCGTACGGCTTGTTGGCCTTCTCCAGCGCGTTCGACCGGGCAGCCAGCGCGTCCCGGTAGTCGAACGCGGCCTGCACGTCACGGGTGCGTGCCTGGCCGAGCGGTTCGAGACCGATCCATCCGATGTCACCGACGGCCGCGCGCAGATCGGCATTGGTGCCGGACAGCGCCGTGATGGCCTCGGCCTTCATCTCGGGGCCGCCCGCGTGCAGCGCGACACCTGCGATGCACCGGTCCAGGCGCGCGGTGCTGCGGGTCGTACCGATCAGCTCGGTGAGTTCGGTCAGCTTGCGCTGGGCGTCGTCGGCGTCGGTGAAGACCTGCTGGATGCCGGCGCTCACCTGCTCGATCGCCGCCGCGAGCGCGGGAATCCGGCCGACGACGACGGCGGACGAGGCGATGTCCACCAGGTCCCAGAGGCAGCTCTCGACGCCGCTGTAGCTCAGGCACTCCTTGACCTCGGCCACGCCGAGGTCGTCCAGGAGGATCTGCCCGCCGTGGGCCGCGACCCAGTCGAGGACGTGGACGGAGACGGCGGCGTACGCGTCGCGGTAGTCGTCGACGCAGCTCTGGCCGCACTTGGCCAGCAGGATGGCTTCCTGCTGCTCACCCAGCTCGGCCCACGAGGAGGGGCCGCCCGGGATCGGGTAGTCGCCCTCCTCCATGGCCTGCTGGTGCTGCTGCTCGTTCTCCTCCCGCTGCTCCTTCTCCGCCTGGTCGGCGGCCTCCTCGGCTGCGGCGCTGTCGCCGTCGGCGTCCGAGGCGCGGTCCTCGGCCTCCTGGGCGTCCTTGTCCGCCTTGTCGGCCTGCGCCTTGGCCTCCGCGGCGGCCTGGGCCGCCCGGTCGTCGGCTTCGGCGGCCTTCAGGGCGTCGCGTTCGGCGTCGGTGGCCTCGCGGTCCGCGTCACCGGCGACGGTGTCGGTCGAGTTGGCCGTCTGCTGGGCGCTGAGCGCGTCGTTGCCCGCCTGCTGCGCGTAGCCGGAGGCCGTGTCGGCGGCCTTCTTGGCGCCTTCCCGGGACACGGCCGCCGCTTGGGCGGATGTCTGGGCGGTGGCTGCGGCGGTGATAGCACGTGCCGAGTCTCCGGCGGCCTGTGCCGCCGCCTCGGCCGCGACCTTGACATCGCCCTGCGCCTGATCGGCGAGTTGCTGGGCGTCCTCGGCTGCCTGCTCCGCCTCGGCGGCCTTGGCCGCCGCGGCGGCCGCTTGCTGCTCGGCCACCGTCTTGGACTTCTGGCCGGTCAGCACGGCGAACGCGGCGGCGCTGTCGCTCTCCTGGTACGGCATACCGAGCGCGACGGCGTCGGCCGATGCGGCCACCGCCTTGGTCGCGCTGTCCCGCGCGGCGAGAGCCGCCTGCCCGGCCGCGTAGGCGCGGCCCGCGGTGACCGCGGCGGAGTCGACGGCCTGCGCGGCCTCGACCCCGGCCGAAGCGGCCTCGTCGCCGGCCCGCTTCGCCAGGGCGGATGCCTGGTCCGACGCGGTGGCGGCGTTCTGGGCGCGCAGTGCGGCGTCCCCGGCGGCGTCGAGTGCCTTGGCGGCCTCGGCGCGGGCGGAGGCCGCGGCGCCGGTCGACGCGAGGTACGCCGACCACGCGGCGTCCGCATCGGCCTGGGCCCGTCCGGCGGCTCCCTCGGCCTTCGTCGCGGCGGACCGCGCGGAGACCGCAGCGGCCGTCGCGGTCTCAGCCGCGCCGCGGGCGGTGGCCGCCGCGGTGGCGGCATCGGTGGCCGCCTGGTGTGCCTGCTGGGCGGCGGCGCGGGTCTCCTCGGCCGTGGCCTTGCCGTCGGCGGCGGCGGCCGCCGCCTCCAGGGCGGCGGCGCGGGCCGCGGTGGCCTGCTGCTTCTGCTGGGCCGCGGCGGCCTTCTCGCGTGCGGCCTGGGCAGCCCGGGCCTTCGCGTCGGCGGCCTCGCGCTTGGTAGCGGCGTCGGTCGCGGCCGTCTTGGCGCTCGCCTTGGCCGTACCGGCCGCGGCCTGCTGGGTCGCGGCCCTGGTCTCGGCCCCGGCGGCGGTGGTCCGCTGCCGGGCGGCCTCGGCGCGGGAGGCTACGGCGTTGGCGTACTCCAATTCGGCGGAGGCACGCTGGGTCTGCGCGACGGCGGCCTTCTGACGGGCCACCTCCTGCTTCCCCTTCGCGGCGGCCTCGGCCGTACCGGCGTCCTTCGCGCTGTCGGCCGCGGCCTTGGCGTTGGTCTCCGCGCTGTCGGCCGCGGCCTTGGCCTGAGCGGCCGCCTCCTGCGCGGCGATCCGGCGGAACTCGGTGTTGAGCGCGTGCGTCTCGGTCTGCGCCTTCGCCGCCAGAGTGCGACTGGTGCCGACCGCGGCGTCGGTGGCGTCGCGGGCCGTCCCGGTGGCCTTGGCGGCCGCTTCGGCCGCCGCCGCCGAGGCGCGGGCGACCTGCACGGACTGCTGGGCGTACATCAGACCCCGGCCGCGCGGCACCTTGGCCGTGTCGGCGAGGGCCCACGCCTCCTGCTGCGCGGTCGTGGCGCTCGTCGCCGCCGTCTTCGCGGCCGCGGCGTGGCTGTTGGCCGAGGTGGCCAGCTCGTCGGCCTTCGCCCGGGCGTCGGCGAGGTCAGCCTCGGCCTGCTCGTACAGCTCGGGTTCGGGCTTGAAGAGGAAGTCGGGGTCGTTGGCGAGTTCTTCCGCCACGACCTTCTGCCAGGTGAGGATCTGGTCGGCGCGCCAGGCCTGCTGGATGGCCTGGATCATGTCGTCGGTGGCTTCGCGGGTCTCGTTCGCCGCGTCGGTCTCCGCCTGGATGATCGTGTCGCGCTGGGCCGCCTGCCCGGCGTACTCCAGCTCCCACTCCGCCATGGCGGTCATGACCGGGCCGTTGAGTACGCGGTCGAAGTCGAGCGGGTTCTGCCAGTCGCAGCCCGCCCATGCCTGCTTCAGGTCCTCCACCACGACCCGGTACTCCGGCGAGCCCTCGGCCGGAGCCTTCGTCGGCAGGCCGCCGAACTTCAGGTAGGACGCGACGTCGCCGGCGGTGGTGCCACCCGAGTAACGCGTCTCGTAGACGTCCTCGTCACGGAACGACCAGTCGGCGATCCAGTCGTTGTCGACGTCCTGCCCGCGGTTCTCCTCCATGATTTCACGGACGCGGGCGACCGCTTCGGGACTGGCGTTGGTGTGGCCGTCCCAGCCGAGCTGCCAGGAGAGCTGTTCCTGGGTGAAGAGGGTGAACTGGAGCACCTCGGAGTCGAACTCCGGTATGTGCCAGTCCATCTCGTCGCTGTAGAAGGCGTTGGAGGCGAACGGCTTGTTGCCGTCCTCCAGCGCGGTCGACCGGGCGCGGAGGTCGTCGCGGTAGGTGAGTCCGGCCTCCTGGTCCTCGCCGCCGGCGAGTCCGAGCGGGTAGAAGCCGATCCAGCCGACGTCACCGACGGTGGAGCGCAGTTGCTCGGCGCTGCCCGAGAGGCCCTCGACCGCCTTGGCCTTCATCCGCGGCCCGCCGGCGTGCAGCGCCACTCCGGCGAGACAGCGGTCCTGCCGCACGGTGTCGCCGATGGTGTTGCGGAAGAGGCCCGTGTCCTCCTCCTGCTCCGCGCCGGCGGCGGAGGCCGGTACCGCGGTGATGAGACCGGCGAGTACGGCCACGGCCGAGACGAAGGCCGCCCCACCCGTGGCTCTCTTCAGAGTCTGTCTTCTGCGACGCCGTCTTCTGCCGACGTCCCGGGCCCATGACATGAGTTCTGCCCAACTTCCGGAGGGAGGCAGAGCCCGCTCGTGGGCACGACGGCATCAGCCGGTCACGCTGCCGTCACCTCGTTCGGAACGGCATCGCTCCGGCGCTCCCTCCCCCCAGGAACGGGCAACTGCCGTTCTGTGTGGGGCGTGCGGCAGTGGACACGGTGGCGTCCCGCCTGCGAACACGCCCGGCAGACAGTCTCACGACCGGAGCGATCATGGGAAGGTCAAATGATCTTCACGTATCACCCAAGATCTACCCGTTGGACGACAAAGAGATCGCCGATGTTTCGCGATCGTTGCACCCCGCCGCCGGAAAGCGCCCGCTCGGCCAACCGGCCTCCGTCCCGGCCCGCATGACGGCAGGTCATGCGGGTGGCACCCTCTCTTCGCCCCGTGACGTCGACAAGCCGCCCGCCGACCGGAAGGGCCCGCACGCACGAGCTCCGGGCCGCGGAGCCGGACCTCTTCCCGGACCCTCAGGCCCGCGCGCCGTCGAGCACCAGGGCGACCAGCCGCTCGGCCAGCCCCTCGTCCACCGGCGCGTCGCTCACCAGGACACGGGCGAAGAGGGGGCCGCTGACCGCTTCCACCAGCAGTCGCGGATCGGTGTCGCCGGCGAGCTCACCACGCTCGATGCCGCGCCGGACCATCACGGTCCCGCGCTCCAGCCGGTCCTTCCAGTACGGGCCCCGACGGTCTTCCAGGGTGGCGTCCCGTTCGACGCTCAGCCGCAGCAGCGCCTGGCCCTGGACGGTACGCAGCAGCCGGACGAGGGAGACGAAGAACGTCGTGAGGTCCTCCCGCACGTCTCCGGTGTCCGGGACGGGCACGGCCGCGTCGAGTTCGGCGACCAACGCCTCGGCGATGAGGTTCTCCCGGGTCTTCCACCGCCGGTAGATCGACGTCTCGTGCACTCCGGCGGACCTGGCGACCGCGGTGACGGTCGCGCCCGCGAGCCCTTCGGCCGAGAGGATCTCGACGACGGCGGTCAGGACGGCTCTGCGCATGTTCTCCCCGCGTCGGCGCAGCGGCGGGGCGGCGGGGCGGGGAGTGGTCATGCGGCAAGCCTAAAGCAACTCCACTTGCGCTGAACCTCCGGATCGCCGTACCGTCTATCGCAAGATGACCTGCGTTGCACTGCGACCTGCGTTGCACTGCGACCCGCGTCGCACCGTCGGCCGTCGAGGCAGTAGTCGTATCTGGAGGTCACGTCATGGAGCAGATGCTCGCCGCACGCCTGCACGTCCCGAGCCGCACCCTGCGGGTCGAGGAGGTGCCCAGGCCGCAGCCCGGCCCGGGACAGGTGCTCGTGAAGGTCGAGGCGGCCGGGGTGTGCCTCTCCGACGTGCACCTGATCGGTGGCAGCCTCACCCCGCAGCTGCTGGAGGGCGACACGGTCACCCTCGGCCACGAGGTGTCCGGCACGATCGCCGAAACGGGCGAGGGCGTCACGTCCTGGATGCCCGGTCAGCGGGTGGTGCTGTACGCCGGCGAGACACGGAACGGCGTCACGTACACCCGGGGCGTCGACTACGACGGCGGCTGGGCCGAGTACGCGCTCTCCTGCGAGGACGCGCTGACACTGCTGCCCGACGCCATTCCGTTCGACCAGGGCGCGATCATCCCGGACGCCGTGTCCACCCCGTGGGGCGCGATCACCGCCACCGCGGCGGTCCGGCCCGCCGAGGCGGTGGGCGTGTGGGGCGCGGGCGGTCTGGGAATCCACGCGGTGCAGTTGCTGCGCGCGGTGGGCGCGTATCCGATCGTCGCCGTCGACCCGAACCCGATCGCCCGGCAGCGGGCGCTCGCCGCCGGCGCCGACCTGGCCCTCGACCCGGCCGCCCCGGACCTGGCGGAGCGGGTGGCCGCCGTCACGGCGGGAGCGGGACTCGCCGCCGCCTTCGACTTCGCGGGAGTGCCCGCCGTGCGCGAGCAGGCGCTGACCGCCCTGGCCAAGGGGGGACGGCTCGTCCTCGTCGGCCTCACCGACAAGCCGCTGACAGTCACACAGGGCACCCGCTTCAGCTATCTCCAGCAGCGCATCCTCGGCCACTACGGCTCCGACATGCCCGTCGCGCTCCCCCAGCTCCTCGGGCTGGTCGAGGGCGGACGGCTGGACTTCTCCGGTTCGATCAGCGGAACCCTGCCGCTGGCCGAGGCGGCGGAGGCGGTGGCCCGTCTGGAGCGCAAGGAGGGCGACCCCATCCGTCTGGTCCTGCGACCCTGACGGTTCCTCGGACCGGGCCCTCCCGTGCGGCGCGCTCTCCGGCCGCAGGGGCGAAATCGCTCCGCCCGCGCATCCGGGGGGTGTTGTCGGGGCGGCGTCAGGGTCCTGTGAAAATAGGGGCCATGACCTGGGACGAAGGTGCCACCGTGCGGGTGGCGAGACAGCCGGACGTGTTCGTGATCGGCGTCACCGGCGCCGTCGACCAGGCGGAGCGCGACCTTCTCGCCGCCGCCTGGCTGGAGGCGGCGGAGGCCGATCTGCCCGCCACGGTGGTCGACCTGTCCGGTGTCACCTTCGGGGACAGCGGGCTGCTCAACGAGTTGCTCGTGGCGGAGCGCGGACACCGTCTCCGGGGGCGGGCGTTCATCATCGCCGGCCCGCTGCGCCCGCAGGTGCGGCGGCTGTTCACCGTCACCGGAACGCTGGAGCACTTCGTCGTCGTGGGCACCGCCGGGGACACCCCCGAGCACCACGCGGGCTGACACACCGTCACCAAGCGTGTGTCCACCGGCGGGTTGCGGTTCAGCCCGCCGGGCCGCGAACGTCGGACACGGCGAACACCGGCGGAGCCACCGGCACGCCGCACAGGGCGGCCCGCAGCCCGGTGAGCCCCCGGGCCAGCTCCGCACGCTGGCCGGCGGACATGCGGTCGATCGCCCCGTTCAGCACCTCGCCGCGCTTCCTGCGCACCTCGGCGAGGTGCGCGTGCCCCTCCGCGGTCAGGTTCAGCGTCACTTCGCGTCCACTGTGGGGACTGGGCCGCCGTTCGACGAAGCCCACGGACTGGAGCCGGTCGCACAGCCGGCTGAGCGAGGGCGCGGACACGTTGAGTACGGCTCCGAGCGCCCGCATCCTGATGCCGTTCTCGCGGTCGACGGCGTACATCAGACGGAGTTGCGCCAGGGAGGCGGGGGCGGCCCAGTCCCGGTCGCGGTTCCGTTCCCAGAGCACGTCGAGCAGTTCCACGATGTCGCCCGCCGCGAACGCCACGTCGGGGGAGCCCGGAGGTGTGACCTCGACGTCGGGCCTCATGGCGTTTCCCCTCTGTTCCCGGTGTCCCCGGGGGCGGGCTGGACGCACCGCGTGCGTCAGGCTGTGCCGTCCGGGCCGGTGGGACGGGCCGAGCGGTTCTGTACGCCCTCGATGGCCGAGGGGGCCTCGTGCGCGGTCTCCGGGGTGGTCCGCCCGGTGCGCCCCGGGGTCCGCTCCGCGTCCATGGAGGTCGTGGTGAGGTACCCCAGCGTACCGGTGACCTCCAGCAACCGGTCGAGCGCGGCTCCGCGCCCGTCCAAGTGCAGGGCCACGCCCGCCTCGCCGGTCCGTCTGCGGATCATGATCAGGGCGGCGAGCCCTGAGGAGTCGACGGTTCCCGACGACGCGCAGTCGAGACGGATTTCGCGGGCGTCCGGGTGCCCGGCCAGCAGTTCCACGACGGTGGCGAGCAGGGTGTCGGCGTTGGTGTGGTCGAGGTCTCCGCGCATCTCCACCCGGACCGCGCCCGGGTCGTCGTACCGCGTGCGGAGCCGGAAACCTTCGGAGGGTGTCGTCGTCATGCGTGCTTTCCGGAGGGAGTGTGCGGACGGAGGGGGGCACCGGACCGGGCGGCCGCGACGCGGAGGTGGTGGGTGGCGCGGGGGAAGTCCCGGAGCTCCTCGCCCAGCACCTCCAGTGCCGGTACGAGGGAGAGCGCCGGCACTCCGCGGGCGCTCAGGATCCCCCCGGTCCATTCGAGGAATCCGGTGAAGAGTTCCGGGTCGTCGGTGTAGAGGGCGACAGCCAGGAAGTCGACGATGTGCGCCACGTCTTCGGCCGTCCGGTCGCGCTGGGACTCGGTGTAGTCGCGCGCCCCGGGAAAGCGCTCGTCGAGCCCGACGAGCACCGCCTTGACCAGTTGCGCCTTGCTGCGCACCACCAGGGTGTACTCCTGGTCGCCGAGGTGCGGCAGATCGTCGATGGGCTGGTGGGCTCGCGGGGTGCGGGAGGTGGAGCCCGCCGCGAGGAGAGCGGCGGCGGAGCGGGCGTCCGGGGCCCAGGCGTCCGCGCCGAGCAGGCGCGCGTACCGGCCGTCCGCACCGAACGCCGCTCCACCGGCCAGGACCGGGGTGCCGGTCGCCTGGCAGGCGGTGATCGCGGTGTGGGCGGCGGGCAGCCGGGTGGCGAGGGAGGCGGACAGGGCCACGGCGGTGGCGCCGGTCCGGTGCAGATGGGCGATCAGGTGCGCGGTGGGGACCTGGGCGCCGAGATAGTCGACCCGCAGGCCGCGCAGGGTGAGCACCTCGGCGAGGATGCGGGCCGGCAGGGCGTGCCACTCGCCGTCGACGCAGGCGACGGTGACCCGGCCGGACGCACCGGACGCGCGGACGGCGCGGGCCGCGCCGCTCCGGGAGACGGCGCCGACGACCCTGTCGTTGATCGCGGTGGCCGCGTGCTCCTGGGCGACGGTGATGCGGTTGGCGGCCCACTCCATCCCGATCCGGCCCTGGACGGGCACGACGACGTCCAGCAGCACGCTCTCGGCGTGCACTCCGTCGTGGAGGGCGTCCAGCACGAGGCCGGTTGCGGTGTGCTCGTCGCCTTCCAGGACGGCGTCCCACAGTCCGTCCCGGAGTCGTGTCAGCGGGTGGCCCGGTGCCCGGCGGGTGGGCGTGCTCATGCGGTGAACCTCCCACGGGTGTGGCCGTCCACCGCGCTGAGGTGGTGGGTGCGGGGTGCGGCGATGACCACGACGGCCATGTCGTCGTGGCGTCCGGCGCCGACCCACTGCGAGGCGAGCATCTGGATGTGCTCGACGATGGCCTCGGCGGGCATCCCCCCGCACCGGGACAGCGCGTCCCTCAGCCGGTCCTCGCCGAAGAGGCCGTCCCCGAGAGGGCCGCCCCTGGCCTCGGTGATGCCGTCGGTGAACAGCACACAGCTCTCCCCGGGCGCGAGGACGGCCTCCACCGTCTCGGCCCTGGCCTCCGGGAGCGCCCCCACCAGGGTGCCCCGGGTGGCGGCCTCCTCGACCTCGCCGTCCGCGCGGACGATCAACGGGGCGGCGTGCCCGGCGCTGGTCAGCCGCAGCCGCACCGAGGCGGAGTCCCGCACCGCGGAGGCGAGGACGAGGGTGGCGAACCGGGCGTGGTGGGAATTGAGGAGCGCGCCGTTGAGGAGGTCGATCATCCGCTGGTGGTCGTCGGCCATCGGCAGCAGCGCGTGCAGGGTGTTGCGGATCTTCCCGGTCAGCACGGCGGCGTTCAGGCCCTTGCCGCAGACGTCTCCGAGCACGGCGAGGGAGGGTTCGCCCTCGACCGCCGCGGGGTGCACGTCGTAGAAGTCGCCGCCGACCCGCTCGGCGTCGCGCGAGGCGCGGTAGCCGCCCGCGTACTCCACTCCGGAGACCTGGTGGAGGACCGGGGGCAGGAGTTCCCGCATCAGGGTCTCGGTGATCGAGGCCTGTTCGGCGTACATGCGCGCGGCGGACATCGCCGCGCCCGCGCGGGCGGCGAACAGCCGGGCGAAGGTCTCCTCGTTCCGGCTGAACGCGTGGTGTTCACCGCGGCGGAGCAGGATGAGGGCCCCGGCCGGGACGCCGTGGCCGGGCAGCGGAGTGACCACGATGGAGCCCACTTCGCCCATGTCCCGCGGCACCACCCAGGACGGGGCGAGTGCCGGGTCCATCCATCGCGACGGCACGGGCGGGAATCCCTGGAGCGCCTCGGCGAGGCCGGGCACCGTCTCGGGGTCGACGCGCTCCCGGGTGAGCGTCGCGGCGCCGCCCCGGGAGCACCGGGCGATCAGCGTGCCGGCGGTGGACGGGGCCACGACCAGAGCGGCGTCCGCCAGGTGCGCGGCAGCCAACTGGGCGGTCACTTCGGCGCATTTGTCGAGATTGAGCGAGGACAGCAGCCTGTTGGACGCCTCGGTCAGGAAGGCGGTGCGCTCGCGTTCCCCGCGCAACGCCTCGGTGGCGCGCAGCCGGTCGGTGTCGTCCACCAGCCACCACACCACCCCGCCGTCCTCCTGTCCGGCCGGGTGCGCCTCGAAGCTCCGGTCGCCGACGGGACCGGCGGCCGTGGCCGGGTCCTTCCCGGCCGGCCGGACGAGGTGCGCGTCCGCCAGCCAGGACGGAACGGCGTCCGTCAGCGGGGTTCCGGGACGGGCCTCGGGAAAGAGGGCGGCAGCGGCGTCATTGGCCCGCTCGACGGCTCCTCTCGGTCCCACCACCAGGGCGGGGCAGGGAGCCGTGTTCCAGGCCGGCTCGGCCGAAGCGCTCGCACGGGCGGCAGGCGCCCGGTGTGCGGAAGTCACCAAACGAAGAAGGCCCGCTGCGCGAACCCCTCACCTCATCAACTCGACGACAGAATCATTGCCCCCCGGCAACACTCCTCCACCCGAGGGTCTTCTGGCAACCCGTCATCGTCTCCGGCGCCCCGGCGGGGCGGTGTGACGGGCCCCTCCTCGCGCGCGCGGCTCTTCCTGTGTGAGTTTCGGCACGCGGGGAAAGCGGTCGGTGTGACCCGCGCGAATCGGCGGGCGGACGGAAAGGCGAGAGCGTGAGAAATGTCTGGAGCGGCCCCGTGGCCCTGGACGTGCTGGCCGAGACGGATCCGACCGAGTTCTCGGTGGAGGCTTCCGACGACTCCCTCGGAACAGTGGACCGCCGTTCCCTCGACCCGGAATTCGACCACCTCGTCGTCGACACCGGTCATTGGAAATTCGGTCGCAGCGCCGCCATTCCCATGGGTATGGTCGCGCGGGTGGATGCCGAACACCGAGTGATCACCCTGCTCTGCACGAAGGAGCAGGTGAAGGACGCTCCGCGGTTCGCTCGCGACCAGGACACCAACGACCCGGCCTATTTGACGCGCCTGGGCGCCTATTACGCCGGAATCCTGACGCCGTGAAGCGGAGCACACATGTCCGGGCCCGGGGTACGGACGGCCGCCCCGGGCCCGCGCGGCATTCCGCCTGCGCCGATGCGTACGTCTCGGGGGTGAAGCGCCATCAGTGAAATGACCGGGCGGAAGAGACCGACCAGGGGAACGGCGTTCCTGGTCCCGGCGGAAGGGTTCGCGCTCGTCCGGGTAAGGGGCGACGCCGACGAGAATTCCGGAGCGCCCGAGTTGGCCGAAGCTCTCGGGACGGCGTTGCGCGAGGGGAGAGAACGTACTGTGGTGGATCTGTCGGAGACGGAATTCGCGGACTCCGCGGTGCTGCACACCCTGCTCGACGCGCGCGCACGTCATGAGCGCGCCGGCGTGAGGCTGGTGCTCGCGGGCCCTTTCCGCACCGCCGTACGTCGCTTGTTCGACGTCACCGGCACGGCGGACGCCTTCGCCATGGCGATGAGCGTGGAAGAGGCGGCCACATGCTGAAGCCGGCACGACACGCACGGCCCGTCGCCCCGGCGGTGCCGTGTTCCAGGGGGCGGAGGAGTACGTGAGCAGGGAACATCCGGTGGGCCGCGACGACAGCGGATCCGTCGGCACGGGGCTGCCTCTGCCCGGCGACGCCGCCGCCGCGCGTGCCATCGTGCGTGAGTTGCTGGACGAGCAGTTCTGCACGCTGGGGGGCATGGACCCGGACGACGTGGTCATCTCGGACGCGATGCTGGTGACGTCGGAGCTCGTCACGAACGCCATCCGTCACGGGGGCGGGCTCACCGGGTTCAGTGCCCGGCTCAGCGGTGAGGGGCTGTTGCTGGACGTGGCGGACGCCAGTCCCACGGAGCCGCGGACCGTGGCGCCGGTTCCCGACACCGTACGGGTCGGAGGGTACGGATGGCCGCTGGTGCGGCGGCTCTCCAAGCGGGTCACCATCACCCCGCAGGCACGCGGCAAGAAGATCAGCGTGGTCATCACCCTGTTCTGAGGCCGTCCGGCGAGCCGTGCGCCCTCGCTGACCGGCTGCGCGCGGCGCGTGCGGTTCAGCAGCGGTGCGTGACCCGGGCCACCAGGTCCTTCCAGCCGTCCTCCACGCGCTCGGCCGAGAAACATCGGCCGTTGCGGTGGTGGTTGAGGAACGAGGGGTCCAGATAGGCGAGCAGCACCTGGGTCAGCAGTTCCACGTCGCCCGTCGCGCCGGCCCGCCGGAGCAGGTCGGTGACGTGGGTGGCCCGTACCGTCCGGGCGGGCGCGCTGTAGCGGCGGGTCGGGCAGTTGTCCGCCTCCACGTACAGATCGACGTACTTCATCATGTGGCGGATCGTGTGGACGCCGAAGGCTTCCAGCCGCTCCAGCGGAGCCGCGCCGGGGCCCAGCGGCGGCGGTCCGCAGATGACCGCGCTCTGGAATTCCTTCTCGGCGTGGTCGATGAGCGCGTTCATCAGGCCGACCCGGTCGCCGAAGCGGCGGAAGACGGTTCCCTTGCCCACCTGCGCCGCGGCGGCGACGGCTTCCATGGTGACGTGGTCGGCGCCCACCTCGCGGACCAGCCGGGATGCGGCTTCCAGCAGGCGGATTCGGTTGCGGGCGGCGTCGGCGCGCTCCTGGGGCTCGTGACCGGCCAGGGGCAGCAGCGTGACAGGGCGGGCGGAGGGTGCCTCTTCGGATCCGGTCTGCGCGGTCATCGCACCAGCGTAACTCCATCCGAGCGAAGTGGACCGCGGTCCGCTTCGCGTGCTATACCCATTACCGGACCACGGTCCGGTTTTATCCCTGCCACCGTCCCCGGCACTTTTTCCCACAGGAGACCCCCATGTCCACTCGCATCGTCGCCCTCGTCGGCAGCCTCCGTTCCGGTTCCCACAACCGTCAGCTGGCCGAGGCCGCCGTGAAGCTCGCCCCCGAGGGCGTGGAGGTCGTGATCCAGGACGAGATCGCCGACCTGCCCTTCTACAACGAGGACATCGACGTCGAGGGCAAGCTTCCGGCCGTCGCCGCGAGGCTGCGCGAGGCCGCCACCAGCGCCGACGCCTTCCTCCTCTTCTCCCCCGAGTACAACGGCACCATCCCGGCCGTCCTCAAGAACGCAATCGACTGGTACTCCCGCCCCTACGGCGGCGGCGCCTTCACCGGCAAGCCGGTCGCCGTGGTCGGCACCGCCTACGGCCAGTTCGGTGGCGTGTGGGCCCAGGACGACGCCCGCAAGGCCGTCGGCATCGCCGGTGGTTCCGTGCTGGAAGAGGTCAAGCTCTCCGTGCCCGGCTCCGTCGTCCGCTTCGCCGAGACGCACCCGGCCGACGACGAAGAGGTCGCGCAGCAGCTGACCGCCGTTCTCGCCGAGCTGGCGAAGGCGGCCACCGCCGCGCCGCAGGCCGTCTGAGCACACTGATACGGCCGTGAGGCGCCGTCCCGCTCCTGCGGGGCGGCGCCTCACGTCGTGCCCCGGCCCTCCCGCCACGGACGGTGCCCGCCGCTTCACTCTCCCCCGAGGGCCTCGCCGAACGCACCGTCCTCCTGCTCGACACCGCTGCAGGAGTCGTCGGCCCCGGTCGTGTCCGTGTCGGCGCACGCCCGGTCGCGGAAGGTGGCCCACAGTGAGAGCGCCCCCACTCCCCGCTCCCCGGCGAAGGTCCGCAGGGCGGACGCGTCGGCCAGGGTGAAGGTCTCCCCCGCCACGTCGTTGACCCCGGCCATCACCGTGAGGTGCAGGGCCTTCCACGCCTCGGCGGAGCCGAGGCCCAGCGCTTTCGCCAGCTGGGTGTGGGCGGCGCGGGCCGCCCGCTGTGCGTACTGCCCCATGTCCCCGGTGCGGGACTCGCTGTAGTTCATCGCCATGACGTTGACCGCCGAGAGAGTGACGCCCTCGGTGACTGCGTCGTCCAGCAGCGCGAGGGCGCTCGCCTCCAGGCCGGCCGGCATCACCGGCAGGGTGTACGTGACGTCCAGGTCCCGGGACTTCTGGAGCAGCCGGATCGCACGGTCGCGGCGCGCCACGGACGCCTCGTCGGTGAGGGTGCTCCCCTCGACGTCGAAGTCCGCCTTGTCCGCGCCGACCGCGTCCAGCACCTCGGCGTACGCGTCGGCGAGCTCCCGGGCGCTGCCGCAGGCGCGCGCCAGTTCGGTACCGGCGGCGCCGCCGAAGGAGACCCGCACGTCCGCCCCGGACGCGGTGAGCGCGGCGACCCGTGCGAGCACCGCCGCGTCGTCGGCCGCCGCACTGCCGCCCCAGCTCGGGGTGCAGCCGCCGCCGTCGGCGACGACGAAGGCGAGGTCGTACGTGTCGGGGGAACCCGCCCCGTCGGTGTCCGAGGCGGTGGTGGCGCTGACGTAGGGGGTGTAGGCGGGGCCGTCGGCGGCTTCCGCCGAACCGGTCGGCGGTGCGGGCGCGTTGGCGCTCTGGTCGGCGACCGTACCGGTGGCGCATCCGCCGCAGGCCAGCGCGAGGGCGGCCAGGCCGGCGAGCGACGCCGTGACGCGTTTCGACGGTGTGCGCACGGATGGTGTCCCACGCAAGACAGGCACCTGCTCTCTCCTCCGATGCGCCCCGGGAAGGGTGACGAAAGGGGCGGCATCCGCCGCAAACCTCTCACGGTCCGGCGTCCGCGAGAACCAACGCATCTCACATCCGGCGGTCCGGCGCCATCACCGCCGGCGCCGAATCCCTTACGGGCAGGGGAAGTCGGGCGTTCGCACGGAGTCGGCGGCCGGGCCCGGCTCTCAGCGACCCGACAGCTTGCGGGCCGTCGCACAGGGCGCGCTCAGGGTCCTGCCACGGGGCGCACATCGGCGCCCGTCACCATGCGCTCATGCATGCCGACACCACTTACCAGAAAGCCCCGACGCCGCACGGCCGCCGCCGCAGGCACGCGGGTCCCGCACGGCAAAGGCAGGCCGGGGGCCCCGTGTTCGTCGACGCCTCGGGGCGCCGGGCCCGGTTGCTGCGCCGGGCCGGCGCCGTGCTCGGGCTCGCCGTCGTCGGTTACGCGGCCGTGCTCGGGCTCGCCTTCGTGGGCGGCCTCTCCACGTCGCCCTCGCAGCTGTTGCCCTTCGACGCCGGGCAGCCCGCGAAGGCCGCCCCGGGCGGTCACGCGCCCCCGGACGCGTCCGCGCGGCCCGTCGGCGGGGCGGCTTCGCCCACCGGCGAGTCCTCGGACGCCGCCGGTGACGCGGACTCCGCCGATGCCGCAGTCGCCGGGTGACCGCCTCGACACGGCGTCGCCGCTCGGCGGCCCGAGAGGCACGGCACGCGACCCCGGGCCGGATGGAACGTGTCCGCCGGCAGGCCGTTCCCCGTCCCCGCGCGGTGCTGGCGGTCCTGCTGCTGCTCGGGCTGGTGAGCACCCTGCTGCTGGACGGCTATCTGCGCTCCGAGGTGGGCGGCGACCAGCGGGTGCGCTCGGGTGCGGCCGCGGACGACGTGCCGCGGAGCGTGCTGGACGGCGGCCCGTTCCTGAGCTTCGCGGGAGGCGAGGCACGCTCGGAGTCCGTACCGGACAAGACGATCGTGCTCACCTTCGACGACGGACCCGATCCGGAGTGGACCGAGCAGGTGCTGGACGTCCTCGACGACAACGACGTACCCGGCACGTTCTTCCTGGTCGGTTCCATGATCGCGCGCCACCCCGGGGTGGTGCGCGAGATGGTCGCCGACGGTGACGAGGTGGGCATCCACACCTTCACGCACGTCGACCTCTCCTACCAGAGCGAGGCCCGCGTGACGCGGGAGATCGCCCAGACGCAGCTCGCGCTGGCCGGAGCCGCGGGCATCACCACCAACCTGTTCCGCGCCCCCTACTCCTCCACCCCCGACGCCATCGACGACTACAGCTGGCCCGTCTACGAGAGGCTGGGGGTGATGGGGTACACCAGCGTCTTCATCGACACCGACAGCGAGGACTGGAAGACGCCGGGCGTCGACGCGATCGTGCGGGGGGCCACCCCCGCGAGCGGCGAAGGCGCCTCCGTCCTCTTCCACGACTCCGGCGGCGACCGCTCGCAGACCCTGGAGGCGCTGCCCGCGTACATCAAGAAGATGAAGGCCGCCGGGTACACCTTCACCACGGTCAGCGGCGCCCGGCAGCAGGCCGCGCGGGACTCCGGCACGGCGGCGCCCGTACCGACCGGCGGCTCCGACGACCCGGAACAGGCCGCGCACCACACCGCGGACACCGCGTCGGTCTGGGAGGGCCGGGGGCTGCTCCTCGCCGTCGCCGTGGCGGAGTGGACGGTACCGGCGCTGGCCACCCTCCTCGGGGTGGTCGGGGTCGCCGTCCTCGGCAGGTTCGGGCTGATGGTCTTCCTCGCCGGGCGCCACCGCCGGCGGCGGAACCGGCGGCGGTTCTCCTGGGGGCCCGCGGTGACCCGGCCGGTGAGCGTCGTGGTGCCCGCCTACAACGAGAAGGAGTGCATCGCCGGCACGTTGACCTCACTGGCGGCGAGCACCCATCCGATCGAGATCATCATGGTCGACGACGGATCCACCGACGGGACCGCGGAGATCGCCGAGTCGCTCGGACTGCACCAGGTCCGGGTGGTCCGACAGGATAACGCCGGCAAGTCCGCGGCGCTCAACAACGGCGTGCGCGAGGCGAGTTGCGATCTGGTCGTGATGATGGACGGCGACACGGTCTTCGAACCCGACACCGTACGGCAGTTGGTCCAGCCCTTCGCCGACCCCCGGGTCGGTGCCGTGGCGGGGAACGCCAAGGTCGGCAACCGCGACACCCTGATCGGGGCCTGGCAGCACATCGAGTACGTCATGGGCTTCAACCTCGACCGGCGGATGTACGACCTGCTCGGCTGCATGCCCACCATTCCGGGCGCGATCGGGGCGTTCCGCCGTGAGGCGGTGCTCCAGGTGGGCGGGATGAGCGAGGACACACTCGCCGAGGACACGGACATCACCATCGCCCTGCACCGTGCGGGCCACCGGGTCGTCTACACCGAACACGCCCGGGCGTGGACCGAAGCACCCTCCTCGTTCGGCCAGTTGTGGCGCCAGCGCTACCGCTGGAGCTACGGCACCATGCAGGCGCTCTGGAAGCACCGCCGCTCCGTCACCGACCGGGGGCCCTCGGGCCGGTTCGGCCGGATCGGAATGCCGCTGGTGGTCCTCTTCCAGATCCTCACCCCGCTGCTCGCCCCGCTCATCGACGTCTTCACCCTCTACGCGATGCTCTTCGTCGGCTTCGAGGGGTCGCTGCTGGCGTGGCTGGCCGTACTCGGCATCCAACTGGCCTGCGCGGCTTACGCGTTCCGGCTCGACCGGGAGAAGTACCGCTACCTGCTGATGCTGCCGCTCCAGCAACTCGCCTACCGGCAGATGATGTACCTGGTGCTGATGCACTCCGCGCTGACCGCGCTCACCGGCGGGCGGCTGCGCTGGCAGAAGCTGAGACGCACCGGTGCGGTGGGCGTACCCGGCGCCCCCACGGAGGCGGACTGATGGCCGGTGCGCACCGCAGGACCGCGACGAAGCGCCGGCCCCCGCGGCGGGCGGAGCGGTTCGAGGAGCTGAGGGCGCGCGACCCGTACATCGACGGCCTGCGCGCCCTCGCGCTCGTCCGTGTGGTCACCTACCACACCTTCGGATGGCCCTGGCTGGGGTTCGTCTTCCCGTCCATGGGCGTGATGTTCGCGCTCGCCGGCTCCCTGATGGCGCGTTCGCTGGAGCGGCCCGCGTGGTCGGTGATCCGCGGCAGGCTGCGCCGGCTCCTCGTGCCGGTCTGGGTGTTCGGGCTGGTTCTGGGCACGGCGATGGTGCTGCACGGGTGGGTTCCCGGCCCGGACGCGCTGTACTGGGTGCTGCCGGTCGGTGATCCGCCGGGCAACGCCTGGGGCGAGCAGGCGTGGGCGGTGCTCTGGTATCTGCGGACCTATCTGTGGTTCGTCCTGCTCTCCCCCGTACTGCTGCGCCCGTTCTCCCGGTGGCCCCTGCCGGTCCTGGCCCTGTCGCTCGTACCGGCGGTGCTGCTGGGCACGGTGTGGCGGGTGCCGGACGGGCGGCTGGGCAGCGGGATCAGCGATCTGTCGGTGTTCCTCTTCTGCTGGTTGCTGGGCTTCGCGCACCGCGACGGCACCCTGGACCGCATCCGGCCGGGACGGGTCGTCGGGGTGGCGGCGGGGCTGATGGCGGCGGGTGCGTGGTGGGCCCTCACCCACCGGGCCGGCGGGAGCTACGACCTCGACGACATCCCGCTCGCCCAGGCGCTCTGGTCCGGCGGTGCGGTCGCGCTGCTCCTGCGGTTCAGGCGGCGCGGGGCGGACCGGGACCGGCCGGGGCGGGGTGCGTCGCAGGGCGCCGGAACGCCCTCGTCGCGGAGCGATGCGGACGGTTCGACGAGGGGGCGGGGTGCCGCACCGGCCGTCGACACCCCGACCGTGGTCCTCCGGACAGGCCCGGGGCCCGGCGCCCCCGCCGCTCCCACCCGCCGTCCGCTGATCGGGCGGGTGGTGCGCGTCTTCAACTCCCGGGCGGTGAGCATCTATCTGTGGCACGAGGTCGCACTGATGCTGAGCGTGGCGGTGATCGATCCGATGTGGCAGGTCCCGTCGCTGGAGGAGCGTCTGCCGCTGGGCAGCACGTGGTTCCAGTTCGTGGTCGTCTGGCCGCTGATCGCCGCCGCCGTCGCCGTGTTCGGCTGGGTGGAGGACGTGGCGGCCGGGCGGTCGCCACGTCTGCTGCCGTGAGGGCCCGGAAGTCTCCGCCGGTGGCGGCCACGCGGGTCAGTGAGGTGTGCGGGTCAGTGAGGTGCCGGCGCGGGCTCCAGGACGAAGACGGGGATCACCCGGTCCGTCTTCTTCTGGTAGTCCGCGTAGTCCGGGAACGCCTCGACCGCGCGCTCCCACCACGCGGCTTTCTCGTCCCCGGTCACCTCACGGGCGATCATGTCCTGGCGGACCGGGCCGTCCTGGAGCTCGACCCGGGGGTCGGCGCTGACGTTGTGGTACCAGACCGGGTGTTTCGGAGCCCCGCCGAGGGAGGCGACCACCGCGTAGACGCCGTCGTGCTCGACACGCATCAGCGCGGATTTGCGGATCTTCCCGCTGCGGGCGCCCCGGGTGGTGAGCACGACGACCGGCATGTCGCGCATCGTGGTGCCCCGCGTCCCGCCGGAGCTCTCGTACAACTCGACCTGGTCACGCACCCACTGGGTGGGGCTGGGCTCGTACTCGCCCTGGAGCGGCATGGTGTGTCCTGTCGTCGTTGGGTCCGGCCGTGCCTTCGCCGTGCACGGTCGCGTCCATCATGCAGCGCCGAGGCCCCGGGGCGGGTTTCCGGCGCGGCGCGCCGCGGTCCACCCGTGGTTCAGCGGGAGGCGAGCGCGGACAGCAGGGCGAGCGCCTCGGCCAGACTGGTGGGCCGCAGCACGCCCTCCGGTTGGTTCCCCGCCCAGCCGGGTCCGGCGAGCACGACGGTCGGGGCCGCGCGGGCCCCGCGCACTCCCCACTCGATGGAGGCGATGCGCTGAGCCAGCGGCCGACTGGCCGTCGAACGCCCCTGCGACCAGAGGACGATGCCGGCCGGACCGGTGCGCCGGGCCGCCTCCTCCAGCGCGTCGACCGGCAGGGCAGCCCCGAACATCCGTACGGGCAGGCCGCGTTGCGTCAGTCCGGCGGTGAGCGCTTCCAGGGGCAGCGTGTGGTTCTCGTCCGGCGCGCAGGCGAGCAGGGAGACGGCGGCGCCGCGTGCGGGCGGCGGACCGACGGCGGCGCGGCGGAGAGCGGTGGAGACGTGCCAGGACAAGAGGTGCTCCACCTCCACGTACCGCTCGCCGGAGCTCTCCCACCGCCGGCCCACGGCGTTCAGGGTCGGCATGATGACCTCGTCCCAGGCGGCCACCAACCCGTGCCGGTCGATCGCGCGGGCGAGCTGGTCCTCGACGGCGCGGGCGTCCAGGCGCACGGCCGCCCGTGCGAGACCCCGGGCTTCGGTGCGCCCGCGGCCGACCGGGAGAGCGCCCGGAGCGGTGGACGGACGGGCCGGGGCGGGGCGCGTCTCCCCGACGGCGCCCGGGGGCGCACCTCCGGCACCCGGCGCGGCGGCGAGCGCGGCGCGGGCGGCCTCGGCCGGCGGAAGCCCGGCACTGGTGAAGTCGCACATGCGCATGAGGAGTTCGACGTCGCCGGAGGTCCAGCGCCGGTGTCTGCCGCCTTCCCGCTCGGCGGGCCCGATGCCGTAACGGCGCTCCCAGGAGCGGAGGGTGGTGGGAGCCACACCCAGCAGCCGCGCGACGGCTCCGGTGGTCAGTCCTCCGTCATGACCGGCGGGGCGGGGGCGGTTGGTGCCCGGTGCGGCCGTGATCCCGGGGCCCGACGTCTTCGCGTGCCCGCGACTCGATGCGTCCATGCGCCCACGATACGACGCAGAAACGATGCATGTTGCCGCGCTGGTGCGGAGCCGGGTTGTCTGGCGCCGATGGAACACCCCGGCTCCGGCGAGCCGTTGGCGTTCCTGGCCGGGCGGCGGTGCGGTCTTTACGGCCTTCCGCCGCCCGGACTCCGGGCTTCCCGGGTTCCTGAGGAGGAGGACACCGATGACCGCAGTCGACGTACCGGTGGGGCATCGCGCACCGGAGGGCCTGGTCCGCCCGCCCGCCGAGGAGCGTAGCGAGGACGAGGAGCACGCCGCAGCAGAACTGGCGGATGGACTTCTCCGGGGCGACGCGGAGTCCTTCGCACGGATCTTCCGTCGGTGGGGAACCCTGGTGCACACGCTGGCCGCGCGTTCCCTCGGCGATTCCCGGGAGGCGGAGGACGTCACCCAGCAGGTGTTCCTGGCCGCGTGGCGGGGGCGCGCCGGCTACCGCCCGGAGCGGGGACCGCTGCCCGGGTGGCTGGTCGGCATCACCCGGCGCAAGATCGCCGACGCCCTGGCCGCCCGTACCCGGCGCGGCGAACTGGCCTCCGCGTCCGCCGCGCGGGAACAGGTGCGCGGCACCGAGGGAGGCGGGCCGGAGGCCGTGCTCGACCGGGTCCTGGTCGTCCAGGAGCTGGGCAAACTCCCCGCCGTGCAGCGGCACATCCTCTGCATGGCCTTCTTCGACGACCTCACCCAGGTGCAGATCGCCGAGCGGACCGGCCTGCCCCTGGGAACCGTCAAGAGCCATGCCCGCCGGGCCCTGGCGCGGATGCGCCGGTCGCTCACGGCGGCCGCGCCGGAGATGCGCTGACGCGACGTCACCCCGTGAGAGCGCGTGGAAGACCGTCCGAGTGCGTCCGGCCGGTGCCCCCGAGGGGAAGCAGGTCCTGAGGGAGGTGCACATGGCGCACCATGTCCACGAGGACGACCTGACGGAACTGGCTCTCGGTCACCGGTCCGCACATGACGGCCCCGTAGTCGCGCACCTGCGCCGGTGCGCGGACTGCCGAGCCGAGTTCGAAGCGCTCGGGGCCGTGGTGGCGGCCGCCCGCGCGGTGACGGCCGCCGACCTTCCCCTTCCGCCGCCGCAGGGGGTGTGGGAGGCGATCAGCGCCGAGATCGGTGGATGAGGGCGGGGCACGCGCGCGCAGAAGCACCTCCGCGCGCGTCCGACGCGCGACACCCACGCGTCGGATGCGTCCGGGAGCGCTCCGGCTGCGCGAGTATCGGCGGGAGCACCGGTGCGGCCGCGGAGCACGCCACGCGCCGCTGTGACCGGTGCGCCCATGTCCCGCCCGTGCGCCGTCCCGTGGACGGCAGGAAGCCACCCGCCCGTCCACCTTTTCCCGGAGGAGAGAGCGTCCCCCCTTGACGTACGCCGACGTGGTCATCGTGGGTGCCGGAGCGGCCGGTCTGTCGCTGGCGTACCGGCTGTGCGCGCCGGACGGGCGAGTGCCGCTCTCCGTGCTCCTGGTCGACGCTCCGCCCGGGCCGCTCCGCCCGCCGCCGCGCACCTGGTGTTTCTGGGAGGAACCGGACGGCGAGTTCGACGCGGCGCTGTCCGCCTCCTGGCAGCGGCTGCGGGTGCGCGCGGCCGACGGCTCGCCCACGGTGGCGGTGCCGTCGCCGCTCCGGTACAAGATGCTCCGGTCCGACGCGTTCACCGCGCTGGTGGAGAGTCGCCTGGCGACAGCCGTGGGTTTCGGACGCGTCGAACTGACCGTACGGGCGGTGCGCGACGCGGCCGGGGGCGGCGGTGAGGTGGTCGGCGAGGACGCCCGGGGCCGTCGAACCGTGGTGAGGGGGCGGTACGTCTTCGACTCGCGTCCGCCCCAGCAGCTGCCGGCGGCCCGGACCACGCTGCTCCAGCACTTCACCGGCTGGTTCGTCCACACCGAGCGGCCGGTGTTCGATCCGGACACCGCCGACCTGATGGACTTCCGGACCCCCCAGCCGCGCCACGGTCTCTCCTTCGCCTACGTGCTCCCGCTGGACGCGCGCACGGCCCTCGTGGAGTACACGGAGTTCTCCCGCGACGCCCTCGAACCGGCGGCATACGAACGGGCGTTGGACCATCACCTCGGTGAGGTGCTCGGCGCTTCGCCCTACCGGGTGTCCGCGACCGAGCACGGCGTCATCCCGATGACGGACGGCCGCTTCCCGCCGCGCGTCGGACGGTCGGTGTTCCGCATCGGTACCGCGGGCGGTGCCACCCGGCCCTCCACCGGCTACACCTTCAGCGCGGTCCAACGTCAGAGTCGGTCGCTGGCGGCGGCGCTGCGCGCCGGGGAGCCACCGCGGACACCGTCCCCCTACCGCGCCCGGTCCCTCGCCATGGACGCGGTCATGCTGCGGGCGCTGGACGCCGGTCGGGTGGACGGCGCCGCCTTCTTCACCGGCCTCTTCCGCTCGGTGCCCCCCGCACGCCTGCTCCGTTTCCTGGACGGATCGGCCCCACTGCGCGAGGAGTTGCTGGTGGGACTGCGCACCCCGGTCGTCCCGATGCTCAGGACGGTCGCCGAACTGCCCTTCCGCGCCCGCCGGCCCGCCCCCGATCCGCCCGTCTCCTCCATCCCCCTCCCCCTCCCCAACCCGCACCCCTCCGATGAGGAATGACCGCACCATGACCCTGCTGCACGACGCCGAGTTGTCCTCCGCGTTCGATCACGCCTCCCTCGCCTACGACCGTCTGGTGGCGGCCAACCCCGGCTACCACGCCCATTTGCGGCGCTCCGCCCGCCGCCTCGGACTGCCCCACGGCGGTGCGGGGCTGCGGGTACTCGACCTGGGGTGCGGTACGGGGGCCTCCACCGCCGCTCTGCTGTCCGCCGCCCCGTACGCGGAGATCGTGGCCGTCGACGCCTCCGCGGGCATGCTCGCGCAGGCCGCCGCCAAGGAGTGGCCCGCCCATGTCAGCTTCGTACACTCCCCGGTGGAGGCGCTGGCGGACACCCTTCGGGCGGACGGGAACGGCGGCTCCGTCGACCGCCGTTTCGACGCGGTGTTCGCCGCCTATCTCTTCCGCAACGTCACCGATCCGGACACCGTCCTCACCTCGGCCCGCGAACTCCTCATGCCGGGAGGGCGGTTGGCGGTGCACGAGTACGCCCTGTCGGAAGGGCGGGCGCACCGGGCCCTGTGGAATTCGGTCTGCCGCTCGGTGGTGATGCCGCTGGGCCGGGCCGCCGGGGACGGGGAGCTCTACCGTCATCTCTGGCGCAGCGTGATCGCCTTCGACACCGCGCCCGTGTTCGCCGAACGGGTCGGCCGGGCCGGCTTCGAGGAGGTGCGGGTGCTGCCGCTGCCCGGCTGGCAGACCGGCATCGCCCACACCTTCGTCGCCCGGGCTCCGCGCCGTTCCGGGGACCGGGGCACGGCGTGAGGCGGTCGGGCGGTCGGGTCCCGGACGGCCGGCGGCACGGTCGTGACCGACGGGCCGAGGTGCTCCGGGCCCCGGAGGGCCGTGCGCGGTTCGACGTCGGGGCCCCGGAGGTGGCGGTGATCGGCGGCGGTATCGCCGGACTCGCCGCGGCCACCCTGCTGGCCGAGCGGGGCGCGCGGGTCACCCTCCACGAACGGGAACCCACCCTCGGCGGGCGGCTCGCGGGGTGGTCCACCGAGCTGGCGGACGGCTCCCCGGTCACCATGAGCCGGGGCTTCCACGCCTTCTTCCGTCAGTACTACAACCTGCGCGGGCTGCTCCGCCGGGTGGACCCCGGGCTGGAGTCGCTCACCGCCGTGCCGGACTACCCGCTGCGGCACAGCGACGGGATGTACGACAGCTTCGCGCGGGTACCGCGCACCCCTCCGCTCAGCGCGATGGGGTTCGTCGCCCTCAGCCCTTCCTTCGGGGCGCGCGATCTGCTGCGGATGAACCCGCGCGCCGCGCTGCCGCTGCTCGACGTGCGCGTCCCCGAGGTCTACGAGCGGCTGGACACGGTCAGCGCCCGCGACTTCCTGGCGCGTGTCCGCTTCCCGGAGGCGGCGCACCACCTGGCCTTCGAGGTGTTCTCGCGAAGCTTCTTCGCCGATCCGGGCGACCTCTCCGCCGCGGAACTGGTCCTGATGTTCCACATCTACTTTCTCGGCTCCAGTGAGGGCCTGCTCTTCGACGTACCGGCGGAGCCGTACCCGCAGGCGCTGTGGGACCCGCTCCACGGATATCTGGAGAAGCACGGGGTGCGGGTGCGGACCGGTTCGACGATGGAGAGCGTGACCCCCGCCCCGGACGGCGGGCTGGACGTCACGGCGGACGGCCGCACCCACCGCCGGGACGCGGTGGTGCTGGCACTCGACTCCGGCGGGCTGCGGCACCTGGTGGCGGCCTCTCCCGGACTCGGCGACGGCCGGTGGCGCGGCAGGGTGGCACGGCTGCGCACCGCCCCGCCGTTCCTGGTGTCGCGACTCTGGCTGGAGCGGCCCGTGGCGGCCGACCGCCCGGGCTTCCTCGGCACCAGTGGGTACGGCCCGCTGGACAACGTAAGCGTCCTGGAGCGCTGGGAGGGCGAGGCTCTTCGGTGGTCCCGCCGCACCGGCGGCTCGGTGGTGGAGCTGCACGCGTACGCGGTGGCACCGGACGCGGACCGGGCAGCCGTACAGGCCGAGCTGGTAAGCCAGTTGCACCGGGTCTACCCGGAGACCGCGGGTGTCCGGGTGGTGGACTCCCGGCACGAATGGCGGGCGGACTGCCCGCACTTCCCCGTGGGCGGCTACCGCGACCGTCCCGCCGTACGCACACCCCACCAGGCCGTGGTCGTCGCGGGCGACCTGGTCCGCACCGAACTGCCGGTCGCCCTCATGGAACGGGCCGCCACCAGCGGGTTCATGGCCGCGAACGCCCTGTTGGCCGACTGGGGGGTGCGGGGTCAGACCCTGTGGACGGTGCCGCGCGGCGGACGATCGGTGGTGCTGCGCCAACTCGCCCGACTGGGAACGGCGTAGTCCCCTCCGCCCGGTCCGCCCCGCATCTCGGCCGACCTGCATCCCGGCTGGGCCGGCACACGGGGCGGAGAAGGCGCGCGGCGGCTCACCGGGCGGGGGCCGGACCGGTCGATCCGGGCGAATTTCGGGGTGTGCCGGACGAGTTGGGTGTGCCACCGATTGAGACGCCCCGCCATCTCTTCCGGGGGCAAAGGAGTATGTCGTTAGGATTCGGCGATGACCACCGACTTCCCTCTCTTCCGGACCACGAAGCCCACCCCCGAGGCCGAGCGCGAGAACATCCTCGCCGCACCGGGGTTCGGCCAGTACTTCACCGATCACATGGCCTCGGCGGTGTGGACGTCGGCGGACGGTTGGCAGGACCGAAAGATCGGTCCGCTGGAGCCGTTTTCGCTGCATCCGAGTGCGGCGGTTCTGCACTACGGGCAGGAGATCTTCGAGGGGCTGAAGGCCTACCGCCACGCGGACGGCAGCGTCTGGCTGTTCCGGCCGGAGGCCAACGCCCGGCGCTTCGCCCGCTCCGCCGAGCGGCTCGCGCTGCCCCAGCTGTCCGTGGAGGATTTCCTCGCCAGCATTGAAGAGTTGGTGCGTGCGGACGAGCCCTGGGTTCCCGTGTCCACCGGAGAAGAGAGCCTCTATCTGAGGCCGTTCATGTTCGCCTCCGAGGTGTTCCTGGGCGTGCGGCCCGCCGCACAGGTGACCTATTCGGTGATCGCCAGCCCTGCGGGCCCCTTCTTCGCCTCGGGCATCGAGGGTGTGACCCTGTGGATCAGCAGCAAGTTCACCCGCTCGGCCAAGGGCGGTACCGGAGAGGCCAAGTGCGGCGGCAACTACGCCGCGAGCCTCGCCGCGCAGGTCGACGCGAAGCAGCACGGCTGTGACCAGGTGATGTACTTGGACAGTGCGGGAGATAACACACTGGAGGAGTCCGGCACCATGAACGTGTGCCTGATCACCGCGGACGGCCGGCTGGTCACCCCCGCACTCGGCACCATTCTGGAAGGTGTCACCCGTGACACGGTCCTGACTCTGGCGGGCGACCTCGACCTGGTCCCCGAGGAGCGGCCGATCACCCTGGGCGAGCTCCGGTCAAGGGCCGCCGACGGCAGCATCACCGAGGTGTTCGCGGCCGGCACGGCCGCGGTGATCACTCCGATGGTCGGCTTCAAGGGCGAGGGCTACGAGTTCACCATCGGAGACGGTACGCCCGGCAAGCACACCCTGGCCATGCGTGAGCATGTTCTGGACATTCAGTTCGGTCGTACCGAGGACAAGCACGGCTGGATGCGGCGCGTTCTCTGAGCCCGCATCACGGTGGACGGTTGCGCGGATCTTCGGGACGCGGTGGTGACGGCGCTCGACTCCAGCGGGCTTGGGCAAGTGGCGGCGGCCCGCCCCGGAGTCGGAGCACACTGGGTGACGCGACAGGCCGGTTCGGCTGCGCACCACGTCATGCAGCACCTGCTCCACCGGGCGACATGGGACGCCGACGCGATCCGTGACGACGTACGCGCCTACGTGGTCGAGCACCTGCGCGACACCGAGGCGGTGCTCGTGGTCGACGAGACGGCCGATCCGAAGAAGGGCACCGCGACCGTCGGCGTCCAGCGTCAGTGCGCCGGCACGGCCGGCCGCGTCGAGAATGCCCAGGTCGCCATCCATCCATGAAGATCACGATCTGCGGCTGGAGTACCAAGAGCTGCCCCTCAGCGTCCCCGATACCTCCGTCGCTCGATGGAACGCAGTCCGGGAACGGCTCGAACTCGCGCCAGAATCCTCATGAGTTCGAACTGGGACTCCTTGGTGAGGAGCGAAGGGTTCTCCTCCAGCATCAGTCTCACGTCGTCCCTGATCTGTTGGGGCGTGCGCCTTACGAGCGCACCTGACTCCGAGGAGCTGTCACTCTCCTCGATCCGTTCCCCTCGCAGAACCCTCAACTGCTCCTCGCTGAACAGCCTCCGCATCAACGCTGCGCCACGTCGTGCCGACCCCCATTCGCTGTCCATGCTCACTCGGTCCTCGCCACGTCCGGTGTCGCCCTCCCCCGAGGTTTCCCAGGAATCGGAACCGGTCGGGACGAGCGGCTCGGCGGTCTCGTCCTTGTTGTCGCTCTTGGGGGTACGGGCGAACTTGCCGCGCGTCGACTCCACGAACGGACGGGCCTGACCGTCCCACCATCGCTTGAGGCGTGGCGCGCTCCACTGCACGAACGTGACGAGCATGACCAAGAGTGCCAGCACCTCCTCCACGTCCAAACGCTCCGGTTCCTCGGGTTGCGCCCCGCAGTGGCACTCGTGCGCGCACGGAGACAGCGGGTCGGTGAACGAGTACTCCTGGTGGTGAGGATCGTCGGGGACGAACGTGGCGTGCCCGACAAGGTGCATCTCTTCGTCGTACAGGTTGTGGTGGAGCCCACCGTCTTTCGACTGCCCGGGAGTCAGCCCGTCGGCATACTCGAAACTTCCACGAACACTGACCATGTGCTGTTCCCCCAAGAAGTGGATGCCGAACGGATCCCGACCACATCGCCCCCGGCTCGTCCGGGCACCGGGCACGCAGCCAGGTGGCGGACGCGGCTGGGCCCCCGGCTCGTGCCCAACTGTACTGACGGGCACCAGCGTCGGGCATCGGTGGTCAGCGGCGACGGATACCCTCGGGTCGCTCCCTCACCCAGGGAACCGGCCGCTGCTGCGCAGCTCCCAGCGGCGTTCGGCGTACGCCAGGTCGTCGCGCCAGAGCCGCCCGGCCGAGGCCCTCATGAGCGGTCGCAGCAGCGGGGCCGCCGCGCGGGCGACGGCGAAGCCGCGCCGGTCGGAGGCGGCGACGACCGCCTCCACCACGGCGGTGCGCGGCCGGCCGCTCGCGTCGGCGCCGAGCGGGGTGGCGTGGCTCTCGACGACGGAGCCCCGGCCCTCCCCCTCGGTGATGTGCATGACGACGGTACGGGGTTCGGGCGCCGTGAACACGGCGCGTACGGGCACCACGACGCGGCCCGCCACCTTGAAGGAGACGTCGACCGCGAATCCGTCCCGGCCGTCCCCGGCGTCGCCGCCGGGGACGTCGAGCACGGTCAGGTCCACGAAGGAGTACGGGTGGAACCAGGCGCCGTGCCAGGGGTCGAGGCGGTTGGCGACGACGTCCTCGGGTTCGCAGGTGCCGAAGCCCTCGTACACCGCGTCGACCGCCGTCGAAGGCACCGGGCGTTCGGGGACCACGGGCCTCTCCAGCGGGGTCTCGCCGCCCACTTCGTCGAGCCGTACCCAGGCGAGGACTCCGTCGTCGTGGGCGGGGTAGGGCTCCCATCCGGCGAACGGCTCGCCGTTCAGGGCGAGTCCGTGCCAGTGGCAGACGAGGGTGCCGCAGCGGACCGGGCTGTCCCGCAGCGGTGCGCCCAGATGCGGGCAGGCGCCGGGACCGGCGCGCAGGCGGCCCGAGGCGTCGCGCCAGGCGACGACCTCGGTGCCCCGGACGGTCCGGCCGAAGGAGCGGCCGGGTGTGATGCGGCGGGAGGCGCCGATGACGTACCAGTTGCCGGAGGGTCGGCTCAGCGCGTGCTTGAGGGCGCCCGCGATGAGGGCGGGCCGGGCCTCGCGCCAGGTGGGGCGCTGCCGTTCCCACGGTACGGGGTCGCGGCGCAGCCGCAGGGGAAGGCGGCCGCGGCGGCCGGGCCCGTCGGCCTGTGGGGGTGTCATGCCGCGTCCTTTCGACCGGCTCCGGTGACGGCCGGGTCGTGGTGCGGCCGGCCGGCCCTGGGGGCGTCCGACACCGGGAGGGGGCGGGACCGGACGGATCGTCGCGGCGCGGCGGTGGTGCGGAGCGCCGAGCGGGCGGCGAGGGCGCGTACCAGGCCGTCCAGGGCGACCGTGGCGCGGCGGGCTCGGGAGACGACGGCGCGCCGGTGAAGCGAGGCGTAGCCGTCCGCCTCGATGGCGTCGAGGATGCCGCCGTACAGCACGAACGCGGTGCGGATGCAGGGACGCGACTCGGGGGCGAGCAGGGCGATGCCGGGCAGCGCCCGCCGGTAGATCTCGCGGTTGTACGCGGCGGCGGCCCGCAGGGCCGACGTGATGCGTGGGTCGCGAACGCCCGACGCCCGGCTGTGCAGCAGGAGTTCGCGGTCGACGCCGTGCGCGGCGAGCAGGTCGGCGGGGAGGTAGACGCGGCCCCGGTCGAGGTCCTCGCCGACGTCCCGGAGGAAGTTGCTGAGCTGGAAGGCGACACCCAGGTCGGCGGCGTACGGGGCGGCCTCCTCGCGCGGGACGACGGTACCGAGGACGGGGAGCATCTGGAGGCCGATCACGGCGGCCGATCCGTGGGTGTAGCCGCCGAGTTCGTCCCAGGACGCGTACTCGGTGACCGTGAGGTCGCTGCGCATGGAGGCCATGAAGTCGGTGAAGTGGCGGTGGTCGATGCCGTACACGTCGGCGGTGTGGACCAGTGCCCGGATCACCGGTTCGCCGGTGGCGCGGTGCGCGAGGCCCTCGGCGAGCCGCTCTTCGAAGGCGAGCAGCGCCCGCGCGCGGTCCCCGGGCGCGGCGTCGGTGTTCAGGTCGTCCACGATGTCGTCGGCCCGGCGGGCGAAGCCGTAGAGGGCGTGGACGGCGGGGCGGCGGTCGGCGGGGAGCAGCCGGGTGGCGAGGAAGTACGTCCTGCCGTGGCGTGCGTTGAGCCTCCGGCAGGTGGCGTACGCGGCGCGCAGGGCGGGGTCGTGGATGGCTGCCGCGTCGAGTTCACGGGCGGTCATGCGGGGTGCCTTTCGGTACGGGGCGCGGGGTGGTCGCGGTGGCCGGCCGGGGCCGCACGGACGAGGGCGGACCGGTGATCCGGGCGGCGGCGAGCTTTCCGGAGATGAGGACGGTCGGCACGCCGACGCCGGGGGTGGTGCCGCAGCCGGCGAGTACGGCGTTGGTGGTGCCCCGCACGAGGTTGCGGGGCCGGAAGGGGCCGGTCTGCGGGAAGGTGTGGGCGGCCGAGAACGGGGTTCCGGCGGCGTGCCCCTGGGCGGTCCAGTCGACCGGGGTGACCAGGCACTCTTCCTCGATGGCGGCGCCGAGTCCGGCGAGGCCCCGGCGTTCCAGCTCGGTCAGCAGGCTGTCCCGGTAGCGGGGTGCCAGCTCGTCCCAGGTGCGTGTGCAGGGGCCGATGTCGGTGTTCGGGCACGGGGCGAGTACGTAGTGGAGGTGCTTGCCGGGCGGTGCGAGCGCCGGATCTCCGGCGGTGGGGCGGGTGATGAGCAGCGACGGGTCGCTCATCAGGGAGCCGGTGCGGGTGAGTTCGTGAAAGGTGCCCTTCCAGGCCCGGCCGAACGAGAGGGTGTGGTGGGCGAGTCCGGGCCAGGTGCGGTCCGTTCCGGCGTGCAGGACGACGGCGGACGGCGAGTGCCGCAGCCCGCCCGGTCGGCGGGGGGTACGGCCGAGCAGCCGGTAGCTGACGGGCAGGTCCGGGGTGAGGACGACCGCGTCGCACGGGATGCGGCCCCGGTCGGTGACGACGGCGGTGACCCGGTCGCCTGAGCGCTCCAGGCTGCTGACGGACTCGCCGTAGCGGAACGCGGCACCGGCCTCCGCGGCGGAGTCCGCCAGCGCCCGGGGCAGGGCGTGCATCCCGCCGCGTGGGAAGTACACCCCGGCGACCGTGTCCATGTAGGCGATGACGGCGTACGCGGCGAGCGCCCGGGCCGGGGGCACCCCGGCGTACAGGGCCTGGAAGGAGAAGACGCGGCGCAGCCGTTCGTCGCTCAGGTAGCGGCCGATCCGCGCGTCGAGCCGGCCGAAGCCGCCGAGTGCGGCGAGCCGGGCCAGGTCCGGGTGGAGGAGCTGGAGCGGCGAGTCGAAGTTGGCGTCGATGAAGCGGCGCATCTGGACGGCGTAGAGGCGTTCCAGCCACCGTCGCAGACGGCGGTAGCCGAGCGCTTCGTGGCCGCCCGCGAACTCCTCCACGGCGGCCTCCATCGCGGCCGGTTCGGTGTGCACGTCGAGGGTGGAGCCGTCGGCGAACCAGGCGCGGTAGGCGGGGTGGAGCGGGATCAGGTCGAGCCGGTCGGCGAGCCGGTGTCCGACGGCGGCGAAGGCCTCCTCGACGAGGTCGGGCATGGTGAGCACGGTGGGGCCGGTGTCGATGCGGTAGCCGCCGCGCTCCAGCAGCCCGGCGCGTCCGCCCGGTGTGGGGTCGCGCTCGACGACGGTGACCCGCCGCCCGGCGCCGAGCAGATGGAGGGTCGCCGACAGGCCGGCGAGGCCGGCGCCGATCACCACGACGTGGTCGGTGCGCCCGGGGACGGTCCTCATCGGGTGGTGTCTCCTTCGGAGCCGGGGCCGTGGCCGAGGCCGAAGCCGGGTGCGGACGGTGGGACGGGAGGCCCGGACCGCGGCGGGGTGCGCCCGCCCGCGGCCTCCCGCAGCAGCAGGCGCAGCTGCCGGGCGCCCTCCGGGTGGAGTCCCGCGAGGTCGAGGCGGGCTTCGGCCTCCGCGGCGAGCCGGTCCGCCCGGTGTTCGACGGCGGCGCGCGCGCCGCTCCGGGTGAGTGCGTCCCGTACCCGGGCGAGCCCTTCGTCGGTGAGGGCGGGGTTGCCCACGCCGGCGTCCAGGACCGCGAGCAGGGCGGTGTCGCCCGCCGCCTCGGCGCGCTCCCGGGCGACGGCCACCAGGTAGGTGGGCTTGCCGTCGCGGAGGTCGCCGCCGGAGGGTTTCCCGGTGACGGCCGGGTCGCCGAACGCGCCGAGCAGGTCGTCGCGGAGCTGGAAGGCGGTACCGGCGCTCCGGCCGGCCGCGCAGAGCGCGGCGGTCGTTCGGTCGTCGGCGCCCGCCAGCGCGGCGCCCAGGGCGAGGGGGCGTTCCACGGAGTAGAGGGCGCTCTTGAGGCAGGCGGTCCGCAGGGCGTGCGTGGAGGTTCGGGTGACCGCCGCCTGTCCGTGCAGGTCGAGGTACTGGCCGGCCACCATCTCGGTGCGCATCGCCCGCCAGATCGTGAGGACCCGGCGCCGGGTGGCGGGGTCCGTCGGGACGGCGGCGACGGTGTCGTCCGCCCAGGCGAGCGCGAGGTCGCCGACGAGGACGGCGGCCGAGGTGCCGAACGCGGTGTCGGGGGGTCCGCCGGGGACGCTTGCCAGTTCGACGTGGACGGCGGGGCGGCCCCGGCGCAGCGGGGAGCCGTCCATCACGTCGTCGTGGACCAGGGCGCAGGTCTGGATGAGTTCGAGTGCGACGCCGAGGCGTAGCGCCGCGCCTGCGGCGTCCGCACCGCCGCAGGCCCGCATCGCCCACCAGAGGAAGCGGGGCCGGGCGCGTTTCCCGCCGCCGAGGGTGAAGTCCGCGACTCGCCGGGCCAGGTCCCGGGTGAAGACGTCGTCGATGGCGGATGCCTCGGCGAGGTGGTCCCGGAGCACCGTGCGGGCGGTACGCAGGACGGCTCCGGCCACGTCGGCGTCGACGGCTTCCACGGTCTCGACGGATTCGAGCGGGTCGAGGGGGGCGGCGGCTCGCGATCCGGGCCCTGGCGGCGCGGCGGCCGGGCCGTCCGGGTCGCGGCTGCCGCGCGTCCCGCCGGAGCCGTCGGCGGCCCTGCGGGGTCCGTCGTGCGTCCGGGTGTGGTCGCCGTCCGCCGGGTCGTCGTGCGCGCGGGCCGTCGCGCCGTACGGTTCCCGGGCGTCCGGACCTGCCGGCGCCCCCTCGGCGGGGCGGCGGGGCCGGTCGGGTGGCTGCGCGCCCCCGGAGGACCGATCCGACCGCCGGTGGTCGGCAGAGGCGGAAACCGCTGCCCGGGTGAGGCGCATCGCTGGTCCTTCTGGTCGCATCGGTCTCCGTACCGCTCGGGCGGGCCCCGCACCGCCGGGCCGGCGTGCCGGCGGTACGGGGTCCGTCGCGGGTCCGCGGTCTTCCGGACCCGTCGCGTCTCTTCCGCCGTCCCTCGTCCGGCGGATGCGGGTGGGCCCCGATCCGTGCCGGCGGTGTGCCGGTGCCGCGGGCCCCGGCTCCCGAGGGGATCACGCCGACCGGCCGGGCGGTGGCTGCCGGGGCCGGTGAGGAGGACTCCGGAGCGGCCCCGCGACCCATTCGGCCGTCCCGGACCGTGGCACGGTGCCTCCACCGGGCCCCGCCGGGCGGAATGCGGTAGGGGCGGGGACGGTGGAAGAGGAAGACCCGGATCGAACGCGAGGCGGAGGCGCCATGGAGACGGCCAAGGGGACCAGGGACGACGGGAAGGGCCTGCGCTGCCTGGTGACGGGGGCCACCGGCTACATCGGGGGCCGTCTGGTGCCGGAGCTGCTCCTCGCCGGCCACCGGGTGCGGTGCCTGGCGAGGACCCCCCAGAAGTTGCGCGACTATCCCTGGGTGGGCGAGGCGGAGGTGGTGCGCGGGGACGTCACCGATCCGGAGTCGCTGGACTCGGCGATGCGGGACATCGACGTCGCGTACTACCTGGTGCACGCGCTGGGTACCGGTCCGGGCTTCGAGGGGACCGACCGCAGGGCGGCCCGGAACTTCGGTGAGCGGGCCCGCGCGGCCGGGGTGCGCCGCATCGTCTACCTGGGGGGCCTCACCCCCGGGGACGTACCGGAGGACGAGCTCTCTCCTCATCTGCGGTCCCGTGCGGAGGTCGGCCGCATCCTGCTGGATTCGGGGGTGCCGACGACCGTGCTGCGGGCCGCCGTCATCATCGGTTCGGGGTCGGCGTCCTTCGAGATGCTCCGCTACCTCACCGAGCGGCTGCCTGTCATGGTCACCCCGAGCTGGGTGTCCACCCGGATCCAGCCGATCGGTGTCCGGGACGTGCTGCGCTACCTCGTCGGCTGCGCCCGGATGCCCGCGGACGTGCACCGCTCCTTCGACATCGGCGGGCCCGACGTCCTCACCTACCGGGTGATGATGGAGCGGTACGCCGAGGTCGGGGGCCTGCCGAAACGGCTGATCCTGCCCGTCCCGATGCTCACGCCCCGGCTGTCCAGCCACTGGATCGGGCTGGTGACCCCGGTGCCCCGGTCCATCGCCCGACCGCTCGCGGAGTCGCTGAGGTACGAGGTGGTCTGCCGCGAGCACGACATCGCGCGGTACGTACCGGACGGGCCGGGGCAGCCGTTCCCGTTCGACACGGCGCTCTCCCTCGCGCTCCAGCGGGTGCGGGACGCGAAGGTGACCACCCGGTGGTCCTCGGCCTCGCTCCCGGGCGCGCCGAGCGACCCGCTGCCCACGGACCCGGACTGGGCGGGCGGCAGCCTGTACGAGGACGTCCGGGAGCGGGACGTCGACGCTTCCCCTGCGGCGCTGTGGCGGGTGGTGGAAGGGATCGGGGGCGACAACGGCTGGTACTCGTTCCCGCTGGCCTGGGCGGTGCGGGGGTGGCTGGACCGGGCGATGGGCGGGGTCGGGCTGCGGCGGGGCCGCCGGGACGCCCACCGGCTCCGGGTGGGGGACTCGCTGGACTTCTGGCGGGTGGAGGAGATCGAGCCGGGCAGGCTGCTGCGGCTGCGGGCGGAGATGCGGGTGCCGGGGCTGGCCTGGCTGGAGATGTACGTCGAGAACCGGGAGGGCGGGCACTCCCACTACCGTCAGCGGGCGCTCTTCCATCCGCGCGGGCTGCTGGGCCACGCCTACTGGTGGAGCGTCTCGCCCTTCCACGCGATCGTCTTCGGCGGGATGGCCCGCAACATCGCCCGGGCCGCGTCCCGGCCCCCCGGCTCGGCCCGTGCCCGGGCCGAGACCGCGGCGGTGCGTCCGCGTCCTCGGGAACAGTCCTGAGCCCGAACAGCGGCCGGCGGCCCGGACGGCCGGTGCCCCGCGCCTCTTCGGGGGTGCGGCGCATCCGGACCGCCGAGCCGCGCGGAAGCACCGATCGCACCAGATGTCCCCGTTCCGGTTCCGATCCCGTCCAGGAGTAGCGCCATGACCGTCTCGGTCGTCCTGTTCACCTCCGACCTGCGGCTGCACGACCATCCGCCGCTGCGTGCCGCCTCGGCCGCGAGCGACACGGTGGTGCCGCTCTTCGTCCTCGACCGGCGCGTGGAGGGGGCCGGTTTCGCGGTGCCCAACCGGCGGGCCTTCCTCGCCGACTGCCTGCGGGACCTGGACGCCGGACTGCGCGAGCGGGGCGGGCGCCTCGTGATCCGTACCGGGGACGTGGCCGAGGAGGTCTGCCGGGTCGCCGCCGCGACGGGCGCCGCGGACGTCCACATGTCCGGCGGAGTCAGCGCGTACGCCCATGCCCGCGAGGAGCGGCTGCGCGGGGAACTGGAGTCGCAGGGGCGGAGGTTGCACGTCCATGACGCGGTGGTGACCGCCGTCGCCCCCGGGGCGGTACGGCCCACGGGCTCGGGAGCGGACCACTTCGCCGTGTTCACCCCGTACTTCCGGCGCTGGTCCCAGGAACGTCTGCGGGACCCCCTCACCCCGCCCCGCGCGCTTCGGGTGCCGGACGCCGCGCGCTCCGGCGAACTGCCGTCCCGGAAAGCGGTGTCCGGGGTTTCGCCCGGACTGGCGGAGGGCGGCGAGAAAGCGGGCCGGGCCCTGCTCACCGCGTGGCGCAGGGCCGGACTCGACTCGTACGAGGAGACGCACGACGACCTCGCGGGCGACGCGACCTCACGGCTCTCACCGCATCTGCACTTCGGCACGGTCTCACCCGCCGAGTTGGTCGGGCGGGCCCGCGGAGCGGGCGGCGCGGGTGCGGAGGCGTTCGTACGGCAGGTGTGCTGGCGGGACTTCCACTACCAGGTCCTCGCCGCGCGCCCGGCCGCCTCGCACGAGAACTACCGTACGCAGCACGACGACTGGCGGGACGAGAAGGAGGCGGGGGACGAGATCGAGGCGTGGCGGGAGGGGCGTACCGGCTATCCGGTCGTGGACGCCGCGATGCGTCAACTGCGCCACGAGGGCTGGATGCACAACCGGGGCCGGCTGCTCGCGGCGAGCTTCCTGGCGAAGTCGCTGTACGTGGACTGGCGGATCGGCGCGCGTCACTTCCTGGACCTGCTGGTGGACGGCGACGTCGCCAACAACCAGCTCAACTGGCAGTGGGTGGCGGGCACCGGGACCGACAGCCGCCCCAACCGCGTGCTCAACCCGGTGCGCCAGGGCCACCGTTACGACCCCGACGGGGCGTACGTACGCCGCTGGGTACCGGAGTTGGCGGGCATCGGGGGCGGGGCGGTGCACGAGCCGTGGCAGCTCCCCGAGCCGGAGCGCGCCGCGCTGGACTACCCGGCTCCGCTGGTCGGTCTGGCGGACGCGCTGGACCGGTTCAAGCAGGCGCGCGGCCTGGTCTGAGGGCGCGCCGCACAGGGGTCAGGGGACGGCCCCGCCGGTGGGTGGGGGTGCCCGGCGGGGCCGTGTCGGGGTGGACGGGGGTGTCAGACCTTGCGCCAGCGGGCGTTGGCCCAGGAGAAGACGCCGAAGGCGGCCAGTCCGAGGGCGATGAGCACGAGCAGCCAGGGACCGGCGGGGGTGTCGGTGAAGGAGCGGAGGGTGTCGTCCATGCCCTTGGCCTGTCCCGGTTCGTGCTGGACGGCCGCGGCGATGGCGAAGCCGCCCGCCGTGCCGAAGACGACGCCCCGGGCCGTTCCGCCGAACACGCCGACCGCGTCGACGGTCCGGCGGACCTTCTCCCCGGTACCGGACATGTCGAGGTGCTTGCGGAACTTCAGGGTCACCGCACGGAAGATCAGCCACAGACCGACGCCCACGACGACGGCTCCGGCGATCCCTACGAGCCACTGGCCGCCGGACCAGTCGAGGACCTTGGCGGTGACATCGTCGGTCCGCTTGTCACTCGACCCGCTGCCGCTGCCCTTGTCCCCGGCGGCGTAGGAGATCACGGAGTACGCGACGAAGGCGTAGAACACGCAGCGCCCGGCGGCGATGATCCGCTTCATGGGCTTCTGCCCGTCCGGCCCGGCCTGGCCGAACAGCGCCTCGGAGAGCCGCCAGAGCGCCATGCCCACGAGTCCGATGCCGAGCAGCCACAGAAGGACCCCGCCGAGCGGCTGCTCGGCCACTTTCTTCAGGGCGCCACCCCGGTCGGCCTGCTCTCCGCCGCCGCTGTCGCCCGGGAAGGCCACGCGCAGGGCGAGCACTCCGACGAGCAGGTAGATGACACCGCGCGCCACGAATCCGGCGCGCGCCGCCGTCTCGACCGCTTTTCCGGTGGCCCCGCTCCGGGCTTGTCCTCGTCCGCGTTCCGCTATCGCACTGGTCTCCATGGACCGACGGATGCCCCTGAACGCTGGATCAATGCCAGGGGTCCGGAAACCGGCGTCGCGCGGGCAGGTTCTCAGTCCTCGTCGGACTCCCCCGCGGCGGCGGCGCCTTGGGCCTTCGCGCGCTTGCCGACGACGACGGCTGCCGCCGCGGCGCTGCCGAGGAAGGCCAGCGCGACCACCCAGGGCTTGTCGAGCACGTGGCCGGTGGCGTGGTCCAGGGAGTAGTCGCCGGCGCCGGCGAGGCCGATCGCGGCGGCGGCGAACCCGAGGAACGCCGGGTATTCGTAGCCGCCGCCCTGCGCGAAGAATCCGGCGGGGGCGTGCACCGCGACCGCGCCCGCCATCGCTCCTGCGGCGGCGGCGCCGGCCGCCGGGGTGGCGAGGCCGAGCGCGAGCAGTACGCCGCCGCCCGTCTCGCCGAGCCCGGCGGCGACCGCGCTGTGCTTGGGGGGATGGAAGCCCATGGCCTCCATCGCGGCGGTGGTGCCCTCGACCCCGCCGCCGCCGAACCAGCCCAGGAGCTTCTGGGAGCCGTGGGCGGCGAGGACGGCGCCGGTGCCGGCGCGCAGGACGAGCAGGCCGAGGTCACGCCGGTTGAGGCAGGCCATGGAAGCTCCCGGGGACGAGGAGGACGGGGTACGGCTCCACTCTCGCCCGGCGCCTTCGCGAGGGCGCGGCCTGTTACGCCGTACGGGGGAGGTCCCGCCGGCCCCCACAGCGCACCTCGCGGGACGCCCGGATGCGACGCACATCATTGTGCAACTTGTTGCACAATGCCTCTCCGATCCTCTAGAACTGGCGGGACGACACCGCGCGAGGAGACCCCCATGAGCCCCTACCCCACGCTGCTGAGCCCGCTGGACCTCGGATTCACCACCCTGCCCAACCGGGTGGTCATGGGGTCGATGCACACGGGACTCGAAGAGGCCGAGAACGGCTTCGAGCGGATGGCCGCGTTCTACGCCGAGCGCGCCCGTGGCGGCGCCGGCCTCATCGTCACGGGTGGCATCGCACCCAGCGAGCGCGGCTGCTCCGCGCCGGGCGGCGCCAAGCTGACCACCGGGGCGGAAGCCGAGGAGCACGCCCTGATCACCTCGGCGGTGCACGCGGAGGGTGGCCGGATCGCGATGCAGATCCTGCACTTCGGCCGGTACGCGCACCATCCGGCCCTGGTGGCGCCGAGCGCGCTCAAGGCGCCCATCAGCGGCTTCACCCCGCACGCGCTGACCGACGACGAGGTCGAGGAGACGATCGAGGAGTTCGTCCGCGCCGCCGTACTCGCGCGCCGCGCCGGGTACGACGGGGTCGAGATCATGGGCTCGGAGGGCTACCTCATCAACGAGTTCGTGGTGGCGGAGACCAACCACCGCACCGACCGCTGGGGCGGTACGTACGAGAACCGCGTCCGTTTCCCCGTCGAGATCGTGCGCCGGGTGCGCGAGGCCGTCGGCGACGACTTCATCCTGATCTACCGGCTCTCCATGCTCGACCTCGTCCCCGACGGATCGACGCTGGAGGAGGTCGTGCACCTCGCCCGCGCGGTCGAGGCGGCCGGGGCGACCATCATCAACACCGGCATCGGCTGGCACGAGGCCCGCATCCCCACCATCGCGACCTCGGTGCCGCGCGGCGCGTTCACCTGGGTGACCGAGAAGGTGCGCGGCGCGGTCTCCGTACCGCTGGTGACGAGCAACCGCGTCAACACCCCCGAGGTCGCCGAGGAGATCCTCGCCTCGGGCCGCGCGGACATGGTGTCGATGGCCCGGCCCTTCCTCGCCGACCCGGAGTTCGTGGCGAAGGCCGCGGCCGGCCGCTCCGACGCCATCAACACCTGCATCGGCTGCAACCAGGCGTGCCTGGACCACGTGTTCAGCCTCAGGATCACGTCCTGCCTGGTCAATCCCCGGGCCTGCCACGAGACCGAGCTGGTCCTCTCCCCCACCCGGACCCGCAAGCGCGTCGCCGTCGTCGGCGCGGGACCGGCCGGACTCGCCTGCGCGGTCACCGCGGCCGAACGCGGCCACGCGGTCACCCTCTTCGACGCGGCCGACGAGATCGGCGGCCAGCTCAACGTGGCGCGCCAGGTGCCGGGCAAGGAGGAGTTCGACGAGACGCTGCGCTACTTCCGCACCCGGCTGCGCGAGCTGGAGGTCGACGTACGGCTCGCCACCCGCGCCGACGCGGGCACGCTGGACGGGTACGACGAGGTGGTGCTCGCCACCGGGGTCGAGCCGCGCACCCCGCCCATCGAGGGGGCCGGCCACCCCAGCGTGGTCGGCTACCTGGACGTACTGCGCGACAAGGCTCCGGTCGGCGACCGGGTCGCGATCGTGGGGGCGGGCGGGATCGGCTTCGACGTCGCCGCGTTCCTCACCGACTCCGGGGAGGGGACGAGCCAGGACCCCGAGGCCTTCCTGCGCGGCTGGGGCGTGGACACCACCTACGCGCACCGGGGCGGGCTGCGCCTGCCGGAGCGTCCGAAGCCGCCGCGTACGGTGCACCTGATCCAGCGCAAGGCCACCAAGGTCGGCGCGGGGCTCGGCAAGACCACGGGGTGGATCCACCGCACGGAGCTCCGCCACCGGGGTGTCACCATGATCGCGGGCGCCACCTACGACCGGATCGACGACGCGGGGCTGCACCTGACCGTGGACGGCGAGCAGCACCTGCTGCCGGTCGACACGGTCGTGCTCTGCGCCGGCCAGGAACCGCGCCGGGAGCTGTACGAGGAGTTGCGCGCGGCGGGCCGGCCGGTGCATCTGATCGGCGGCGCCGACGTGGCGGCCGAACTCGATGCCAAGCGGGCCGTCCGTCAGGGCACGGAGCTGGCCGCCGCGCTCTGAACCCGTGCCTCCGTCCGCGTTCGTAGGATGCACCCCATGTCACTGCCGCACGCGATCCTCACCGCTCTGCTGGAGAAGCCGTCGTCGGGACTGGAGCTGACCCGCCGGTTCGACCGGTCGATCGGCTACTTCTGGTCGTCGACGCACCAGCAGATCTACCGTGAGCTGGGCAGGCTGGAGCAGGCCGGGCGGATCCGGGCCCTGCTGCCGGAGCAGCCGGCCAGGGGCAGCAAGAAGGAGTACGAGGTGCTGCCGGCCGGCCGCGAGGAGCTGGCGGCCTGGGTGGCGCTCCCCGAGGACCCCAAGCCGGTCCGCGATCCGCTGCTGCTGCGGATGCGGGCGGCGGCGGTCGTCGGGGCACCCCGGCTCGGCGGGGAGCTGCGCCGCCATCTGGAGCTGCACCGGCGGCAGCTGGCGAAGTACCTGGAGATCGAGAGGCGCGACTTCCCCCCGGAGCGGAGGAAGGGCCAGGACGACCGGCTCCGCCACCTCCTGCTGCGCGGCGGCATCGACTTGGAGAACTTCTGGATCACCTGGCTGACCGGAGCGATCGAAGAGCTCGAGGGCGGGCCGGACGGAGCCGTGCGGGAGGGCGCCGCACCGCCGGGCACCCCGTGACCGTCCGGGCAGCCACGGCGGGCAGGGGGCCGGCCCGGCGGTCCGGCGTGCGCGCCCCCTCCCACGCGCCCGCGTGCCGGGTCCCGGCGGAGCCGCCCGGTGCCGGCGTTCACGCCCTCCCGCACGTGCCGCGTACGCGCCTAACCTGGGCCGATCCGGCCGTCGGATCGGCCCAGTGCCAGGGGAGACGCATGTGAGCGCGTACGACGAACTGATCGAAGCCGAAGACCCCGTGCTCTACCTCCGGCTGGGCGGCGCCGGTACGGAGCTGTCCCCGGGCGGCGGGCGCGCCCTCTTCCACGGTTCGCCGTCCCACAGCCATCTGCCGAACGGCGACAGCGCCACCCTCTTCGACGGAACCCCCGGCCAGTACGTCGAGGTCCCCGACGACCGCTCCCTGTCCGTGTCGACGACCGGGGCGCTGACGGTGGAAGCCTGGTTCCGGCCCGACACCCTCACGTTCCCGGCGAGCGAGGGCACCGGGTACGTGCACTGGCTGGGAAAGCTCACCTACGCCACGGTCAACCAGGCCGAGTGGGCGGCGCGCGTCTACAGCGCCGACAACACCGAGGGCCGGGCCAACCGCGTCTCCGGGTACGCCTTCAACCCCGCCGGAGGCCTGGGCGCCGGCTCCTACTTCCAGGACACCTTGTACCCCGGGGAGTGGATCCACTACGCCCTGGTGATCAACACCAGTCCCGCCGGCCCCTCGTACCCGACCGGTTACACGAAGATCTACCGCGACGGGAGGCTGCGCGACCAGGACGCGCTCGCCGACTACTCGATCGTGCCGGGCGACACCCCGTCCCCCGTGCGCATCGGTACCGCGAGCCTGAGGTCCTTCTTCCTGGGTGCGATCGGCAAGGTCGCCGTCTACCCGCGAGAACTGACCGCCGAGCGTCTCCTGGCCCACCACGTCGTCATGACCAGTACCTGAGGCGCCCCCGCACGGTCGGGTCGGAACGACCGCCCCCGGTCCGGTCAGCTTCCGGAGGCCGTCACGGGTTCGGGGCTTTCGGCCACCGGCCGCTTCAGGCTCCGCGGGCTCCCGATGACCGTGCGCCGCCGGACTCCGGATCTCCGGCGGGTCCCCGGGACGTCGGGTACCGGAGAGGCCGGGTGGCGGCCCCGCACGGCGACGGGGGCGGGTACGAAGGTGGGCGCGGAAGCGGGCACGGGACGTACCGGAGTGCCGGCATCGTCCGACACCTGTTCGGGCACCGGTACGCCGGCTGCCGCGGCCTGCGTCCGGGACTGCGCCCTGCTGAGCAGGACCACTCCGTACGCCGAGAGCGCGACGCCCGTGACCGCGGGGATCACGCTGAGGGGGCCGCCCTGGAGGCGCTCGCCGAGCAGCACCATCCCGATCGCGGCGGCGGCCACCGGGTTGGCGAGGGTCAGTACGGCGAGCGGCGCGCCCAGGCCGTCGCGGTACGCGGTCTGGGAGAGCAGCATCCCGCCCATGGAGAAGGCCGCGACCAGCAGCGTCACCACCACGGTGCGCGGGGTGAACAGGGCGCCCGAGGTGTGGTCGGTGAGGGCGACCGTCAGGGTCTGGGTCAGTGCGGAGGCGACCCCGGAGGTGATCCCGGAGGCTGCCGCGTGCCGCAGGCCGGGGCGGGCTCCGGGCCTGCCGAGGCCGGACACCACCGCCAGCGTGACCGCGCCGACCCCGAGGGCTTCCCCGAGGCCGAGGGTCTCGTGCGGCGCGGCGCCGCCCGCCGCGGTCAGCAGTGCGGCCAGTCCGACGAGGGTGAGGACCGTGCCCCGCCACTCGGTGCCGCTGACCTTGCGGCCTGCGGTACGGGCGCCGAGCGGTACGGCGGCCACCAGGGTCAGCGCGCCGAGCGGCTGGACCAGGGTGAGCGGCCCGTACCTCAGGGCGGCGACGTGCAGAAGGGCCCCGGTGGCGTTGAGTCCGACCGACGCCCACCAGGCGCCGCGACCGAGCAGTCGGAGCCCGCCGGAGCCGGGTGCGGTGCGTCCGGCCAGCCGGGACTGGGCCACGGCGGCGGCCGCGTAGGCGACGGCGGAGACGAGGCAGAAAAGGATGGCGACGAGCGTGGCGTTCACCGTCCGGCTCCTGGTGCGGTGAGGGTCCGCCGCGGGGCGGACGGGTTGCCTGCGTAGGCGTGGGCGCCGGCCGGGGCGGGCACGCCGGCGGCGTGGGCCGCGTGGCTTCCGGCGGGGCCTACGAGTCCGGCGGCGGAGGGCCAGGGGCCTCGGAGCCGTACCGCCCGGGAGGGCTGGTGCAGCGGGATCGCGGCCAGCGCGAGCGCGAGGAGGGCCGAGACGACGAGGGCGTCGAGCCAGTAGTGGTTGGCGGTGCCGACGATCACCAGCAGGGTGGCGAGCGGGTGGGCCAGCCAGAGCCAGCGCCACCGGGAGCGGCCGGCGGCGACGAGCCCGATCGCCACCATGAGGGCCCAGCCGAAGTGCAGCGAGGGCATCGCCGCGAACTGGTTGGCCACGGTGTCGGTGGTGGGCGTGGCGCCGTAGACCGTGGGTCCGTACACCTGGCCGGTGTCGACCAGTCCCGCGGCGGCCAGCATGCGCGGCGGGGCCAGCGGGAAGAGGAGGTGGAGCGCGAGGGCGGCGCCGGTGAGCGCCGCGAGTATTCGGCGGGACCAGACGTAGTGGTGGGGGTGCCGCCAGTACAGCCAGACCAGGAACAGCACGGTGGCCGGGAAGTGGACCGCCGCGTAGTAGGAGTTCGCCAGGTGGATCAGAGTCTCGCTGTGCAGCAGGGCTCCCTGGACGTCTCCCTCCCCGGGCAGACCGAGCGCACGTTCGAAGTTCCAGACGTGTCCGGCGTTGTGAAAAGCCTCGTCGACATGGCCGTTGGCCGCTTGGCGCCCGAGCTTGTAGACGACGAAGAGCCCGACGACGAGCAGGAACTCCCGGACGAGGGGCGGGCGGGCCGAGATGTCCGGCTCCCGTCCCACAGGCGTTCTGCGGGCGTACATCACCCGTGCCCCTTACTGACGGTTGTGGTGGTACCTGGGTGCGGTTCCCTCCACACCCAATCGATACGCCAGTGTACCGATACGCAAACGTATCGGTACACTGGCGTATCGAAAGGCTTTCCCGCCGAGTCCAGGAGGAACGAACCGTGCCGACCCGGGACTCCGCACAGGGAGCTCAGGAAAACGCGGCGACCCGGGACACCGAGGCGCAGGACTCAGCGACACCCTCACCCCGGTCACCCAGGTCGAAAATCACACCGGAGCGCGCTCAGGAGCTCTACGCGGCAGTGCTGGAGCTGCTCCGCGAGAGCGGGTACGAATCCCTCACCATGGAGGGCGTCGCCGCGCGGACCCGTTGCGGCAAGTCGACGCTCTACCGGCAGTGGGGGTCGAAGCCCGAGCTGGTCGTGGCGGCACTGCACAGCACCCGGCGCGAGTCGCTCGCCCACATCGACACCGGCACCCTGGCCGGCGATCTGCTGGCGGCGGCACGGGCGATCGGCGCCCGCTCCGGCCTCGACACCTCGCTGGTGCACGCACTGAGCCACGCCGCCCTGCAGAGTCCGGAGCTGCTCTGCGCGATGCGCGAGTCGCTGGTGATGCCGGAGATCGCGGCGATCGAGGCGATGGTCCGCAGGGGCCGCGAACGCGGCGAGATCACCCCCGACTGCGCGACCGCCCAGTACGTCGCGGCCCAGCTGTTCGGCATGGTGCGCGTGCGCCCTCTGCTCGACGCCCGGCAGGCCGACGGGGAGTACCTCGTGCGCTTCACGGAGCGGGCCATCCTGCCCGGGCTCGGCCTGGAGCATCCTGCGACCGAGCCCTGACCGAACGTGGGCCGTCCATCCCAGCGGAGGGAACGGCCCGCTCGCGCCGCACCGTGGGGACGGGGGCGGCGCACCCCGACGGCCGGCGACTTCCACCGAAGACGCCGGCCGTTCGCGTGGCCGAAGGGCTCCGAGGGTTCGCCCTCGGAGCCTTTTTTCGTCCTCTTGACGATATCCCCTCGCGCCTCTATCGTCTCACTTGTCGTCATCCTGACGAGAAATGGAAGGGGCCGTTCCCATGGCCGACATCACACGGCGCTTCGGCTGGCGCCACCTGCGCTCCGCCCCCACCGCCCACATCCGTCACCACAAGCGCGGCACGCTCACCCACGACGGTCCCGGGCTGAGTTTCTGGTACCGCTCGCTGAGCGCCGCGCTCTCCGAGGTGCCGGTGGACGACCGGGAGCTGGCGATGGCGTTCCACGCCCGCACCGCCGACTTCCAGGACGTGACCGTGCAGGCCACCGTCACCTACCGGGTCAGCGACCCGGCGCAGGCGGCGGCCCGGCTGGACTTCTCCGTGGACCCGGACACGGGCGTGTGGCGCGGCTCCCCGCTCGAACAGATCGCCACCCTGCTGACCGAGACCGCGCAGCAGCACACGCTCGACGCCCTGGCCCGTACCCCGCTCGCCACCGCCCTCGTCGACGGTGTGGCCCTGGTGCGCGAGCGGGTGTCCGCCGGACTCGCGGCCGAGCCCCGGCTGCCCGCGACGGGGATCGACGTGGTGGCGACCCGGGTCGTGGCCATCCGCCCGGAGGCCGAGGTGGAGCGCGCCCTGCGCACCCCCGCCCGCGAGCAGATCCAGCAGGAGGCCGATCGGGCCACCTACGAACGCCGCGCGGTGGCGGTCGAACGGGAACGCGCCATCGCCGAGAACGAACTCGCCAGCCAGATAGAACTGGCCCGGCGGGAGGAGCAGTTGGTCGACCAGCGCGGTACCAACGCCCGGCGCGAGGCCGAGGAGAAGGCGGCGGCCGACGACGTCCGCGCCCGCGCCGAGGCCTCCCGCGCGGTACGGCTGGCCAAGGCGGAGGCGGAGGCCGTACGAGAGACGGGCGCGGCCCGGGCCGACGCGCAGGCGGCCTGGCTGCGCGTCCACGCGGAGGTCGACGCGGCCACCCTGCACGCCCTCGCGGCGACCAGGCTGGCGGAGAACCTGCCGCGCATCGACAGCCTCACCCTCTCCCCCGACGTGCTGACCGGGCTGCTCTCGCGCCTCGGCCGCCCCGGTGGCGGGACCCCGGCGTGAGCCTCGCCCCCCGCGCCGTCCTCGTGCACCGGACCACGGAGTACGAGGAGTTGCTCGCCCGGCACGGTACGCACGGCCAGGCCGCGTTCTTCCTCTCCACCCGCGGGCGCTCCCTGGACGAGGTGGCGGAACGGCACCACCGGACGTTGCGGGCGCTGGCCGACGTGGCGTCGGCGGTGCCGCTCACCTGGCGGCGCTCCCGGGTGGAACGCGCCGACCTGGACCGCTTCCTCTTCGCGCCGGAGGACGTGGTGATCGTGGCCGGGCAGGACGGACTGGTCGCCAACGCGGCGAAGTACCTCTCGGGGCAGCCGGTGATCGGCATCGACACCGACCCGGGGCGCAATCCCGGCGTCCTCGTGCGCCACCGCGTACGGGACACGGCGGCCCTGCTCCGCGCGGTGACCACACCCGCGGCCGGCGGGCGGGTCGACGAGCTGACGATGGTGGAGGCGGTCGCGGACGACGGCGAGCGGCTGGTGGCCCTCAACGAGATCTACCTCGGGCCGCCGGGACACCAGACCGCCCGCTACCGGATCGGGCCGGACACCGGGGCCGCGCCTCACCCCGGAGCCGCTGAGGCGCAGGCGTCCTCGGGCGTGCTGGTCGGTACGGGCACGGGCGCCACCGGCTGGCTCCGCTCCCTCTGGCAGGAACGCGGCAGCACCCTGCGGCTGCCCGCCCCCTCGGACCCCCGACTGCTCTGGTTCGTGCGCGAGGCCTGGCCGTCGCCGGTGACGGGAACGTCGATGGTCGCCGGGGAGCTGGGGCGCGGCCGGCGGCTGCGGCTGACGGTCGAGTCGGACCGGATGGTGGTGTTCGGCGACGGAATGGAGTCCGACGCGCTGGAGCTGACGTGGGGCCAGTCGGTACGGATCGGGGTATCCCCGACCTCGTTGCGGCTGGTCGGCTGAGGGCGGCCTGTACGGCGCGGACGGGGAGTAGGGTGCCCATCCGGATCGCCGGATCACCGAGGGGGACGGTCATGGCCTGGGGCCCGGCCGGAGTACTGAGGGACCGCAACGCCCGCATCTATCTGGCGGGGGTACTCGTCTCCGGGTTCGGCGACTCGGCCATGTCCCTGGCCGCGGGTGTGTGGGTGAAGGAACTGACCGGTTCCGACGCGCTCGCCGCCCTCGTCACCTTCTGCGCGTGGGCCCCGGCGACGGCAGGGCCGCTCATCGGCACCATGGCCGACCGGGTGCGCCGCCGTCCGCTCCTGATCGCGACCTGCCTCGTGCTGGCCCTCGTGATGACCGCGCCCCTCGCCGTGCGCTCCGCCCCGGACGTCTGGGTGCTGTTCACGGTGCTGGCGCTGGTGGGTGTCGGCAGTGTGCTGATGGACGCGGCGGAGGCCGCTCTGATCGCCGCCGCGATACCCGCCGGGCTGCGCGGCGACTTCAACGGGCTGGTGAGAACGGCGGTCGAGAGCACCAGCCTCATCGGCCCGCTGGCCGGTGCGAGCCTCTTCGTCGTGGTGGGCGGGCCGACCGCCGCCCTGCTGGACGCGCTCACCTTCCTGCTGGCCGCCGCCGCGTTCACCCTGATCCGGGTCGACGAACCCGCACCCGTGAAGAAGGCGGAGCGCGCGAACTGGGCCCGGGAGACCGCGGACGGGGTACGCCACCTGTGGCGCCACCCGCACTTGCGTTCCCTGGTGGTCGTGGGCGGCTGCGCCATGGCCGCCTCCAGCCTGAGCAGTTCCGCCAACTACGCCCTCGTCGAGCACGGTCTGCACCGGCCCGCCGCCTTCGTGGGCGTGCTCGCCACGGTCCAAGGGCTCGGATCGGTCGCGGGCGGGCTGTCGGCCGGCCCGCTGCTGCGCCGGCTGTCCTCCCGTACGGTGTCGGCCCTGGGCCTCGGGCTCTTCGCCGCCGGGGTGCTGGCGCGGGCGACCGGCCTCCTCCCGCTGGTCCTGGCCGGGGGGCTGATGGTGGGTCTGGGGCTTCCGTGGCCGCTGATCAGCGCCATGACGTCGGTCCAGAAGGAGACGCCGGGCGCACTGCTCGGCAGGGTCGCCGCCACCGCGGGCACACTGGTCTTCGGCCCCACCGGGCCCGCCCTCCTGCTGGGCACGCTCATGGTCACCGCTTTCGACCACCGGGTACAGCTCCTCGCGGCAGCCGCCGTCGCGCTGACCGGGGCGGTGTGGCTCCTCGGCAAGGGCCCGGGCCGAGTCCCGGCGGCGGGGGCGGCTCCCGGCGGGGCCGACCCGGCTCTCCCGCCGCAGCGGTCCGGCGCACCGGCAGCGGCCGACCAGGACACGGACCACGGCTGACGGATCTCCCGCGTGCCCGGCCCACCGCGAACGGGTCCGGCCCCGTCGCGTGAGCGGCGGGGCCGGACCCGGGTCGTGGCAGACCAGGCACGCCAAGAAACCGTCCGCCCCGCCGCCCGTGGTGATCCCCACGAGCATCGCGGAGTGCGGGAGACGCGGGAGAAGTGAAGGGACGCGGGACGGAACGTCAGGTCTGAGGCTTTTTGCCGTGGTTCGCGGGATGCCTGCGACGGGCCTTCTTCTTACGCCGACGCTTCGATGACATGGCCACCTCCAGCTGGATCGGGAGGTCGGAAAGCTGCTGTTCCGACCGCTCCATGGTCCCAGGACCGGGCGGGCGGCGCGATTCGTGCGTTCCGGCACGCGCCTCAAAGCCGTACACGCCCCGGTTCGTACGTTTCCGCGCGAGGTACTTCCTCTTCCGGTACCGATTCCGGTCCTGTTCCACGTCGGAAAGGTTCGAACGGCGCGGTACCGAGCAGGCGAGAGACATGGATTCTCTCCCGCGCACCACCACACCGCCCGCCGTCCGCTCCCCCGCCCCGGGGCCCCGCGCGCGTACGCCGCGTCCCGGTGGGCTCCGCCGGTTCGGCGTCGTCCCGGTGCTGGCCGCGTCGATCGCCCTCGCCGCGGCCGGCTGCGGCGGCAGCGATGCGACCGAACCGGCCGGTGCGAGCAGCTCCGTCGCGGGCGGGGCCACGCCCGAAGCGCCCATCGCATCCGGTGAACCGACCGCGGGCGGCCCCTCGGCGCCGGACACCGCCCCGGCCCCCTCCGGACCGTCCGATCCCGCCTCCCCTACCGCGACGTCCGCGGCCGGTGGTGCGAGCGCCGTACAGCGGTGCGCGGCCGAGACGCTGACCATGGGCCTGTCTCCCGCCGACGCGGGCGCGGGGCAGGTCTACTACCGGCTCACCTTCACGAACACGTCCAAGGAGACGTGCACACTGACGGGTTACCCCGGAGTCTCGCTGATCCGGCGCGACGGCAGCGCGGTCGGCGTCCCGGCCACGCACGAGGGAACGGCCGGTACGCGTACGGCGATCGGCCCCGGCGGTACGGCCGAGGTCACGTTGCACACCAACAACGAGGGCGTCTCCGACTCCCCTTGCTGGGGCCGGCCCGACTACCTCAAGGTCTATCCGCCGGGCTCCACCCGGGCGCTCACCCTGCGGACCGCCGACCCCCGCGTCTGCGGCGACCGCTTCACGACGACGGCGGTGTCGGGCGGTTGAGAGACGCCGCGCGCGGTGCCGTAACGGCATCGCTGCACGCCGGTTTCCTTCACAGTCCGGCGAGAGCGAGAAGCCGGTGCATCTCCGCGGGCGGCAGAACGGGGTTTCCGGCAGCCGCGGTCGCGACCTGTTCCGACGGATCGGCCAGCAGCCGTGTCAGTTCCCGGAGCGGAACTCCGGGATGGGCCGCGACCGTTCGGCGCACCCCCGGATCGGAATCTGCCGCCAGAGCGCGAAGGAGTTCCGACGGCAGATCCGGTTCGCGGGTGGCCAGTTGCCTCATTCTCGGTTCGGGGTCGGTGGCCAATAGGCGCAGAACGGCTGCCGGGAGGGGGAATTCGTCGGCCGGACGCCATGCCGTTCTCTTGGCCGGTCGGTGGCTACGGTCGATGCGTTCGGCGGTCGCGGGATCGATCCGGTCGCGGGCGTGCAGAGCCATCGTCGTACGGACGTCGCTCTCCTCGTCGTGAAGCAGCCGGGCCACGACCTGCTCGGGGAGGCAGTCGGACATGGCTGCCGACGCGCGGAAGCAGGCGTAGGGCGAGTCCACGTGCGGCAGCGGGTCGGCCGTCACCCACGGGAGCCGCAGTGAGCGGAGTTCCGCCCACGCCAGGTGGTGCGTCAACTCCCGTTCCGGCGCGTCGTCGTCCAGGTAGTCGAGGTGGTCGGCGAGCCAGTCGGAGCCGTGGGTCACGATCCTCGCGTGGATCGCGGCACGGGTCGAGGGCGGGGTGTCCGGGCGGGCGAAGACACGGAGCCTGACGAGCGCGCTGGGGTCCTCGGCGAGTACGTCGCGCACCGACGACGGGATTCCGGGGTGTGCCGCGAGTTCCCGGCGCACGTCCTCGTCCGGGTCGTCGGCCAGTCGGGACGCGGCTTCGGCGTCCAGCGCGGTGTGGCGTACCGCTCCGGCGCGCGTGACGGGGTCGGCCAGCAGGGCAGGGACCAGATCGGCGGGCGGGACGGGACGCGGAAGCCGCCGGTAGTAGGTCGAGCAGGCTCCCGCGCGTACCGAGTCGTCGGGATCGGTCAGCAGGATGCGGCGTACCGCTTCGGGAGCCCCGGGCCACCACTGGGCGAGCGCGGCCCGGACTCCGGGGTCCGGGTCGGCCGCCGATCGGGCGCGCAGATCCTCCGGGACATGGTCGTTCTCCACTACCTGTTCGCGCACCCGCGGATCCGGATCGGCGAGCAGTCGCTCGAACATTTCTCGCGGTGCGTCGGCTGCGGCGACCGCGAGGGCCACACGGATTCCCGGGTCCGGATGCCTGGCGAGTGTCATCCGGTGCGCGTGCGGGAGGGCCCTGTTGAGGGCGAGCGAGTGGGTGAGCCAGTAGTCGCCGGCGGCGATGATCGCACCGATCGTGTCGTCGGTCAGGTCAGGGCGCTTGGCGATCTCTCCGAATCCCCTGCGGTGGGCGAAGAGCCGGTGGACGCTTTCGGGCGGCAGCGCGGGGTTCTTCGCCAGACCGTCCGCCACCGCGTCCAGGTGGATGGGGTTGTTGGCGGCGTACGGCATTCCGGGGGCCTCCCGCTCCGCTGGGATGATCGCCGAGTTTCGCACACGGTCGTCTCCGCGCGCCGCCGGGGGCGGCCGGTCGCTCCGGCCGGCCCGCTCAGGCCTGGCGTCCCGCCAGCTCGTCGGCGCGGGCGGTGATGAGCCGCCGCACGACGATGGCGGACCGCGACGGCTGGCTGTCGGCGCGCTGGACCAGGCTGACCTCGACCGGCTCCGTGTCCGCGAGCGGCAGCCACGTCAGGTCTCCCGCCGTCCCGCGGGTGTCGAACCGGGCGAGGAGCCCGATCCCGGCGCCCCGGGCGACCATGGTCTGCACGGTGCGCGCCGACATCGCCTCGACCATCACCTGCCCCTTGGGAAGGTGTTTGCGCAGCCGCTGGTGCAGGACGGTGCCGGGTCTCATGGTGACGATCGGAAAGTGTTCCAGGTCGTTCCAGGTCACCTCACCGCGCTGGGCGAGCGGATGGTCGGGCCGGGTGTGGACGCCGAGCGGTGCCGTCATCAGCCGCCTGCGGGCGAGACCGCTCGGGGCGGGTTCGTCGGGCGTGGTGACCACGCCGAGGTCGAGTTCACCGCCCAGCACCGCGCTCTCGATGTCGCCCGAGGGTCCCTCGCGCACGGAGAAGCGCAGACCCGGGTGGTCCGCGAGCAGCCGCCCGACGACCGGGGCGACGATCGTCTCCACGGTCACCGAACCGCCGCCGATGGACACCCTGCCCTGGTAGGTCCCGTTGGAGGCCAGCGCCGCCTCGCACACGGCGTCCTCGGCCGCCACGAGACGGGTGAACGGGCCGACGAGCGCCTCACCGGCCGGTGTCGCGCGCACGCCTCCCGGGCTCCGGGTCAGCAGGACGACATCCAACTCCTCCTCCAGAACAGTGAGTTGCTGTCCGATGGTGGGCTGGCTGACACCGCAGGCCGCCGCCGCCGAGCGGAGGGATCCAGTGCGCAGCGCGGCGAGGAAGTACCGGGCACGTTCGACTCGCATCGGCCCATGTTATTGCCATTGGCTATCACAGGATCCAGTGGGCGGCATCTTCCCGCAGCGCACGCACCACGACATCGTGACGCGGGTCACGCATCGCCGTGACGTGCTGATTGCTCGTGAAAGGATTTTTCGTGCCCGGACCTCTCAATGGCGTGCGTGTCCTGGACATCTCGACCGTCCTCGCCGGCCCCCTGGCCTCCTCCCTCCTCGCGGAGTTCGGCGCCGAGGTGATCAAGGTCGAACAGCCCGGCGCGGGTGACCCGGCGCGCGGCTACCCGCCGCTCGACGACGACGGCGTCTCCGCCGGCTGGGCGGTCGTCGGCCGCAACAAGTCCAGCGTGACGATCGACCTGCACCACCCGGAAGCCGCCGGCCTCGTCGGCCGGCTCGCCGCCACCGCCGACGTGGTGGTCACCAACTTCCGGCCGGCGACCCTGCGCCGGTTCTCCATCGACTTCGAGGACCTTCTCGCCCACCGGCCCGACCTCGTCATGGTGCACGTGAGCGCCTTCGGGCGCACCGGCCCGTACGCGGAGCGCCCGGGCTTCGCCCGTGTCGCGGAGGCCTTCGCCGGGCTGACCCATCGCACGGGGTTCCCCGACGGTCCGCCGGTGTTCGCGGGCTATCCGGTCGCCGACGGGGTCACCGGGATCTACGCGGCCTTCGCGGCGATGCTCGCACTGCGCCAGCGCGACCTGACGGGTGAGCCCCAGCTGGCCGACATCGGGCTGTACGAGCCGCTGTTGCGGATGATGGAGGACTTCATCGTCGACTACGGCGAGACCGGCGAGGTCAGGGAACGCCAGGGCAACGAGAATCCGCACATCAGCCCCAACAACCTCTACCGCACCCGCGACGGACGCTGGATGGCCCTGCCCGCGTCGACGGAGCAGATGTGGCGCCGGCTGGTCGTCGCCATGGACGCCCCGGACCTCGCCGCCTACGACACCATGTCGGCCCGGATCGAGCACCGCGCGGAGATCGAGGGGCGGGTGGCCGCCTGGGTGGCCGACCACGATCTCGCACCCCTGACCAAGCTCCTGGACGAGGCGGGCGTAGCCTGCGGACCCGTGAACTCCGCCGCCGACATCTGCGCCGATCCCCATGTGCGGGAGCGTGGATCGGTGGTCGAGGTGACCGACGAGCACGACGGACGCACCCGCCTGGTGCAGGGCTCCGCCGGACGGTTCTCGGGATTCGGCCAGATCGTCGACCGCAGCGCGCCGCACCTGGGCGAGCACACCCGTTCCGTACTCGGCGGACTCGGCCTCGAACCCGCCGCCATCGACGACCTCGCCGTCCGCGGCGTCATCTGATCCAGGGAGGCTCACCGATGTCCATGGCCGACGTCTCCATCGTCGTTCTCGTCGCCCTCTTCCTGGCGACGCTCGTCCCGAGGTTCAACATCGGGCTCGCGGCCCTGCCCGCCGCCTTCCTCGTAGGTCTCGCCGCCGATCGCACCGCCGACGAGGTCACGGCGTTCTTCCCGGGCGACTTCTTCGTCCTGCTGGTCGGGATCACGGCGCTGTTCGCCGTCGCCCAGATCAACGGCACGCTCGACTGGCTCCTCGACGGCGTGCTCCGCATGGTCGGCGGGCGTGCGCTGCTGGTCGCGCTGGTGCCGTTCCTGGTCGGTGCCGTGCTGACCGCGATCGGCACCCTGCCGGCCGCCGCCACCGCCATCGTCGCGCCCATCGCGCTGGGGCTCGCCGCCCGGTACGGGATACCCCCGTTCATCGCGGCCGTCCTCGGTATCACCGGCATCATCAGCGGTCTCCTCTCGCCCCTGGCCGTGTTCGGCACCAGCGCCAACAACCTGGGCGAGAAGATGGGGCTCGACCTGCCCGGTTCCGCCCCGGTCGCCTTCTTCCTCGGCGGACTGCTGGCGGGCCTCGTCATCTGCGCCGGATGTCTCGTGTTCGGGTACCGCACCGGGACCATGCCGCGCGGCCGTCTCACGCCGGTCGGCGAGCCGGACTCGACTCTCGACGCCTCACCCGACGGCGCATCGCGGGACGCCGAGAATCCCGCCACCGAGGAGACCACCGGCCGCGCCCCGTCGCCGGTCTGGGGCCGTTACCTGACCCTGGGATGCCTGCTCGCCGTGGTGGTGCTGTCGGTCGGCTTCGACATCAACATCGGCTACCTGGGACTCACCGCCGCGGTCGTCCAGCAGCTCGCACTCCGGCTGGATCCGAACGAGATCGTCTCCCGTATCCCGTGGAACATCGTGCTGCTCATCGGCGGGCTGCTCACCTACGTCGGGCTGATGCAGGACCTGGGTGCCTTCACCCGGATCAGCGATCTGCTGCGGGTGGACGGTTCTCCGATGCTGAGCCTGCTCGTCCTCTGCTACATCGCCGGTGTCACCTCCTTCGCCGCGAGCTCCATCGCGATCTTCGCGACCACGATCCCGCTGGTGCCCGCCGTGGTCGCCGAGGGCGCCTCGCCGGTCGGTGCGGTACTCGCGGTCGCGCTGGCCTCGATCCTGGTCGACATCAACCCGTTGGGCATCACGGGCGGGCTGATCCTCGGCGCCGCGAAGCCGGAGGACCGTACGCCGCTCTTCCGTCAACTCCTGCGGTGCGGGCTCGTGTCCGTGGTGGTCGGTCCCGCCCTGGCGTGCTTCGCCTTCGGGTGGTGGTGACGGGACCACGCTTCCGGCCCGCGGCCACCGGACACGCTCCGCGTCGCGCCGGCGGGCGGTCGTCACGGCACCGCGGGAAAGCGCCGGGCCGGTACCGGATCTCTCCGGCACCGGCCCGGCGGTGTACGTGCGCGGCCCGGTCGCACACCCCGCCGGGACCTGGGCGCGGCCCCGGCCGAGGGGGCGACGGCCCCCGGCACAGGACTTGGCGGTCACACCCCGGAGGATCGGACGCTCATGTCCGAAGCCCGGGCCGGTACCACTCGCCGAGGTCCCACGCCTCGGAGCCACCAGCCAACGCCGCTACCTGATCCGACACTTCCTGAAGTGGACCACGAGCCGTCGGCTCACCCCGCGAGCTCGCCGTCCCCTCCATTCCGAGGCAAGTGCCCCAGAACCTGCCGGACGCGACTGGGCCGAATACCTCGCGGCTCGGGCTGCGGACGAGCGGTGACAGGCACGGACACACGGTTGATGCTCAGTTGCCCGGGGGCGGATCGACTTCGCCGCCGACGCCGGAGCGTCCCGCTGGAACGCCGACCACGTACACGGTCACGTGCTGTCGGACGGATTCGCCGAAGACCTCGACCACGGCATCGGTGATGGACGTGATCAGCTGCGTGGGGGCATTGCCGATCCCCGGCAGGTTCAACGCCACTTCACGCACGTTCAGCGAGACGATCGGTGCGTTCACCTCGGCGGGTACGCCGCCGATGCCCCAGCGGTGACGTGGGATGCCGAACAGCTCGACGACCGCCATGGAGCGTGCTCGCTCTCCGTATACCTTGACCAGCGCCTCAGTCAGGGCAAGGACGAGTTTCGGCTCGACTTTTCCGTCGAGCTCCTCTTCGTGGATCCGTACCTCGAAGTGCGGCATCACAGCTCCGTTCAGGTGGTTCGCTACCATGAAGACACTTTTGTTTTGCAAGCCAAACATATTTGTCATCAAAACTAAATGGGAGGATGGGCGATGTCAACCAAGGACCGGGGCCACAAGGCGAACCGGGACGGGACCGAGCCGGGAGTCGACGAGGCGATCAGGGCGTTGCTGCTTCTCATGCCTCGCATGGTTGGGCGCGCGAAGCGGATCCGTGTGCCTGAGGAGATCCAGTCGCTTGCGCTCGCGCCGCGGCACCTGTCGCTGCTGTCTTATCTGCTGTTCGACGGCCCGATGACCGTGAAGGATCTGGCCGCCCGTTTGGAGGTCGCCCCGACCACCGTCAGCCTCATGGTCGGCGAGCTGAGCCGGAAGGGCATCCTGGAGCGGCGCGAGGACGAGTCGGACCGGCGTCGGCGCATCGTCAGTATCACCGATGGCAAACGACCGTCCATCGACAGCTGGCTGGCACGGGGAGCGCGTGCCTGGCGTCAGGCACTGAATCCCCTGACCCCCGAACAGCGGCACATGTTCGTCCAGACTCTGCGGGCCTATGAGGCGGCCATGGCCGACGACGAAGACGACTGATGAAGCATCAGAGGCCAGTTCGGCGACGCGGTCGCCTCCTGGTCCCCACCATGCCCGACGAACTCCGAGCGGCTGCGAGTAGCCCGCAGGGGCGCAGAGGAATAGCGCAAGGTCAAAACAACTCCCGCCCGCCGGGCCGTCGGCGTCGGCGTCGGTCAGGGGCAGGTCGACGGCCGCGCCGGCGCCGTGCGGGGCGATCTCGGGCGGACACGTACCTGCTGGCGGCCGAGTGGATCCGATCGGCGGACCAGTCGGTGTGGACGGCCCTCAGCTGGTCGGCGTACTCCTCGAAGTACGCGGCACCCCGCACGGCGCGAGGTGAAGAACCGGCCGGGGCGCGACACCGACATGAACCGGTCCGCGACCGGTGGCGTCCCGAGGGCTTGCCCGCAGAACGCCACCGGTGTGCGGAAGAGGGTCAGGCGCCCTGCTGGACCGGTCCGACGAGGGTGCCGTCGGCCACCGTGAACGCCCCTTCGGCGAAGGACGCGCCGGGGATCTCGCCGCCCGGAGCCTGGAGCGTGAATGACACCTCGTCCACGGACGTGACCGGACCGGTGTTCGGGACCTGGAAGTCGAAGTGCACCGGGTGCCCGGGCCCGAAGGTCACCGCACCGGCTTGGTCGCCGTAGGTGCCCGCCGTGATGCCGCTGTCCGAACCGTGGTCCAGGAACCGCACGGCGGTGGGCGAACCGGCCAGCTCGCACGGCTCGTACCCGCGCGGCGCGGTCAGGGTGACGCGGTAGTGGCGGTGACCTGCGGAGCTGTCCGACGGGGCGATCGTCGCCGTGTGGTTGGCCGGGCGGCAGGCCGAGGGAGCGGTGCCGCGGCCCGTCGCCGCTGAGGCCTGCACGACTCCCGCGCCCACTGCCCCGCCCGTCAGCACGGTGACGGCGAGGACGACGCCGATCCTCTGGTCGGTACGCATCAAAGAACGCTCCTTGCCTTGTTCGATGGCCTGCGGCTGATCGCCGCCGGAACCATGGTCGACGTCATGCCTGCCCGCATTCGCCCGTGGTGGATGTCCCGGAATCGCCACAACTGGTTTCCCGTACACGGATTCGTCGGTGCACCGCCCCGTGCGGGCATTCCCGAGTCCGCGGCGCGCCCCGGCGGACAGCCGCACCGGGGTCCGCCGGGAGGCTTGGAGCGTCAGGTTCAGGAGGAGCCGTTCGAGCCGGCCGCGACCGTCTTGTCCGCGGCCCCTTTCCGGGCGACACCGTCGACGGCCACACAGATGCCGAAGACGCGCGCGTAGCCGGTCCAGCCGTTGACGCGGCCCCGGTTGTTGCTGATCTGCACCCGCCTTTTCGCGGGGTCCACGGACGACACCACGTGCAGGTAGACCGTCCCGGCGACACGGGCGAGGACGATGTCCCCGGTCTCCAGTGCCGACGGGTCGACCGGAGCGACGATCACCTGCTGCCGGTGGCGTATCAGCGGCACCATGGAGGTGCCGCTGGGCCGGAATGTCACGGTGGCCCCAGCGGCGACCCGGTCCGCCACCGCGTCCCATGCGCCCAGCCGGTGATCGTGACAGATTCCCCCGCAGCGGCCCCCCGATTTACCTCGCCGTGGTCCGCACCCGAGGGCGAACGCGTCAGCAGGCCTTCCGCCACACCCCCAGTTCGAGCTTCTTCTCCATGGACGACAGGCCCAGTCGGCGGGCGTCCGCGCAGAAGTCGGAGGCGGGCACCTCGTACTCGACGTGGAAGACCGCCTTGCCCGCCTCGACGAACGGCGTCAGTTCGCCGCATTCGTCGTACTCGGCGCACTCCTCGTTGACCGCGAAGTCGAAGTCCTCCAGCAGGGCGGGGATCTGCGGCAGGTCGTTCTTCAGGCCCACGGCCATGCCGCGCTCGTGGGCGAGCTTCGCGATCATCCTGTTGTACGCGAGCTGGTCGGCGGCGGTGATGGCGAAGCCGCTGTCGTTGTTGTACGCCTCGACGAGGTCCGGTTCCACCGCGTCGAACCCCTTGGCGCGGCACATGTCGAACCGCTGGGCCATGATGGGCTTCAGTACCGCGATCTGCCGTACGTCCAGCCAGCGTTCGCCGTCCCAGTCGTCGCCGGAGCCGAGGACCGAGGCGGGGAAGGCGGCCTTGTCGGGCCGGAAGTCCTCCCAGGCGCCGACGTTGATGTAGCAGATCACCTTGCGGCCGCTCCTGTGCAGGCGGGCCACGTCGGCGGCGGAGTTCTCGAAGCCGTCGATGTCGTAGACGGACACGTCCACCGACTGGTCGGCCCGGCCGTCGAGCTGCCACTGCCAGTCCAGTCCCGGCTTCGGACGCCACCAGCCGGCCGAGCGGGTGGAGCCGGTGGGGCCGCCCTTCGCGGAAGGGGACTGGGTGGCCGGTCGGGTCGTCGGGGAGGCCGGGGCCGACGACCCGGGTGACGGACGGTGGGTCGCGGACGTCGTGGGTGTCCGGGAGGCGTGCGGGTCCCGCGCTTCCGCGCCCGGGGAGGCGGACCGGTCGCCCTCCCCTCCCGCCCTGTCCTCGTCCGCCGCACCGGCGCACGCCGTGAGCGCCGCCGCCGTCAGCAGCGCCAGGAGGGCCGCCCGCCAGGTCGCCATGGTGTTCCTCATCGTTCCTTCCCGGTGAGTGCGGGCGACAACGCTGCCCAGGGATTGGGCAGTTCGCCCGTCACCGGCCCGCACACCGCCGCCCCCCGCTCGGCCGCGGTGCGCACCGCGAGGGGTACGAGCGCCTCCGGCACCCCGTAGACCAGGTGGCAGAGCCGGTCGGCGGGTTCCTTCCCCGGCTTCCCCGCCTTGGGCGGCCGGGTGAAGGCCGAGACGTACGTCGACCAGGGCCCCTCGAAGGTCACGGTGAGATCGGCGAGCCGGGTGTAGCCGGGGGCCGGCTGGACCCCCGGGTTCAGTACCACCGCCCGCGCCCCCGCCCGCCTGACCCGGCGCACCAGCCGGCGGCATGCCGGCAGGTCCACCGACGTGGAGGTCACCTGGTCCAGGAAGCAGCCGTCCACTTCGTACCACTCGCGGTGGAGCCTGAAGTCGTCCAGGACCAGGTCCGGGTCGCGGGTGCCGTAGTCGGTGTCGACGTACCCGAGCAGCAAAGCGCCCGCCGCGCGCAGCGCCTCGGCGGCGGACGCGAACGCGGGGTCCGGCGTGGTCCCGGGCCCGCTCGCCGGATTGAGTACCACGCCGTAGGTCAGGTCGGCGGCGGTGATCAGCCGGTGCCAGGCGCCCGGGTCCTCGGCGGGATGCACGTACAGCGGGACGAGGAGGCTCACGGCGCGCTGTCGCCCCCGCCGTGCGGCGCGGTGGCCGCCCACAGGTCGGCCAGTGACGCGTCGAGCGAGTGGACGGGCCGCCAGTCGAGAGCCGAACCGGCCAGGGAGATGTCGGAGCACTGCCAGGACACCGCCGCAGAGCGCGCGGAGCCGTCGGAGCTCTCCTCGATCCGCCCCCGGAAATCCGCCAGTTCGGCCAGGCGGTACACCAGCGACCGTACCGGCACGGCCTGTCCGCCACCGATGTTCAGCACCGGCGGCAGCGAACCCTCGGCGGTCACCGCGAGACCGGCGGCCCGTGCCACGTCCCGGGCGTCCACGAAGTCGCGGTACGCCGACAGGTCGCCCAGCGGCAGCACCGCGGCGCTGTCGTCGGAGGCGGCCCGCAGCAGGGCGGCGATCCGGCCGGGGAGTCCGGCCAGCGGGGCGCGGGCGCCCACCGGGTTTCCCACCCGGAGTACCACCGCGTCGAGTCCCGAGGCGGTCACGGTGAGGGTGGCCGCGAGCTTGGTGGCGCCGTACGGGGAGAGCGGGCAGGTGGGGCCGGACTCGGTCACGGGGACGTCCGGAACGCCGGGACCGTACTCCGCGGCCGACCCGAGGTGGACCAGCCGGGCGACCGGGGCGGCGAGCCCCATCGCCGCGCACAGGGCCGCGGCGCCCCGGGAGTTGACCTCCGCGAGGGTGACCGGATCACCGCCGGTGGCGCCCGCGCAGTTGATCACGGCATCCGGTGCCGCCGCTTCCAGGGTCTTCGCCAGCCGCTTGACGCTGTCGCCGGCCAGGTCGAGATCGAACTCCGCGGCCTCGGAGCGGCCGGCGCCGAGCACCCGCACACCCGGGAGGGTGCGGAGGTGCTCGACGACATGGCCGCCCAGGAAACCGGTGGAGCCCAGGACGAGAATGCGCATGAGGGGGGTCAGGCTCCCTTGAGCAGAAGCTGCTTGCGGCTGGTGAACTCGGCGTTGGCCCGGTCGTAGTCGTCGGGGCGGCCGATGTCCAGCCAGTATCCGTCGAACTCGTAGGCGTGCGGCGGGTTCCCGGCCTTCAGCAGGTCGAGGACGAGCTCGTCGAAGCCCAGCGGCAGGCCGGCGGTGTAGTTGTCGAGCGTCGACCGGGACAGGCCGTACACGCCCATCGAGACCCGGTAGTCCATGCTGGGCTTCTCGGTGAAGGCGACGACCCTGCTGTCGTCCGTGGTGAGCACACCGAAGTCGATGTGCACCTTGCGGGCGTAGGTGGCGATGGTCAGCGGGGCGTCGGCGGAACGGTGGGTGGCGAGCACCTCCCCGAAGTCCAGGTCGGTCAGGACGTCGCCGTTCATCACCAGGAACGTCTCGGGAAGCCGGTCGCGCATGGTGAGCAGCGGGCCCATGGTGCCCAGCGGGCTCTCCTCGGTCGCGTAGTCGATCCGCAGTCCCCACTGGGAGCCGTCGCCGACGTAGGCGCGGATGATCTCGCCGAGATGGCCGATGGCCAGCGTGCAGGAGGTGAATCCGGAGTTGGCGAGCTGGCGCAGCACGATCTCCAGGATCGTGTGCTGGTCGCCTATGGGTACCAGTGGCTTGGGCAGGGCGGTCGTGTAGGGCCGCAGCCGGACGCCCTTGCCACCGGCCAGGATGACGACATGCATGGTGTTCCCCCTCGTTGTCGGACGCAGGGCGTCGACGTTGGACGTGACAGCGGGTCAGATGTTGTAGATGCCGGTCTTGTAGCGGGCGAGGTTGGCCGGTTCGCGGAAGAACTCGACGGTCTGCGCGAGCCCTTCCTCCAGGGTGTGCGCGGGCGTCCAGCCGGTGGCTCCGGTGAGCCGGCTCGCGTCGGCGACCAGGCGCATCACCTCGGAGTTGGCCGGCCGGATGCGGGCGGTGTCCTCGCGGACGTCGAGCGGGGCGTCCATCACCTTGCCGATCAGGCCGACCAGGTCGCCGACGGAGATCTCCCCGCCGGTACCGGCGTTCAGGGTGCGGCCGACGACCTTCTCCGCGGGCGCCGTGCCCACCGCGAGGAACGCCTGCGCGGTGTCCTTGACGAAGGTGAAGTCGCGGGTGGGGCGCAGGTCGCCGAGCGTGATGGTGGTCTCACCGGCGGCGACCTGGCCGATCACGGTGGGGATGACCGCGCGCATCGACTGGCGCGGGCCGAAGGTGTTGAACGGGCGCAGCGTCACCACGGGAGTGTCGAAGCTCGCGTGGTAGCTGTCCGCGAGCCGGTCGCCGCCCGCCTTCGAGGCGGCGTACGGGGACTGGGTGTTGATCGGGTGGTCTTCGCTGATCGGCACGGTCTGCGCGGTTCCGTACGTCTCGCTGGTGGAGGTGTGCACCAGCCGGGGCGTGCCGAGGGCGCGGACCGCCTCCAGCACGTTGAGCGTGCCGGTGACGTTGGTGTCCACGTAGCTGTGCGGCGCCTGGTAGGAGTACGGGATCGCGATCAGCGCCGCGAGGTGGAAGGCGAGGTCGGCGCCTTCCAGGAGGCCGCGCACCGAACCGGGGTCGCGGACGTCGCCGAGGACGATCTCGACCTGGTCGAGCACGTCGGCGGAGAGTGTCTCCAGCCAGCCGAAGGAGGAGAAGGAGTTGTACTGGGCCATGGCCCTCACCCGGTACCCCCGGGCGACCAGGGCCTCGGTGAGGTGGGAGCCGATGAATCCTTCGGCTCCGGTGACGGCGGCGAGCGGTGCGGAGGTCAACGGAATGGTCCTTCCGGGGCAGCGGGTCGGGGTGCGGGTCGGGGCGGTGGCCGGCGGAGGAGCGTGCGGTACGGCGGCGGATGTGTCGATGCCGGACCGGGGCCCGGGCCGGGCGGCGGTGGGGTGGTGAGCCGTCAGGCGTGGGGCGACGGGCGGCCGAGCATGCGCAGCGCGCACACGATCAGCAGGAGCGCGGCGGCGCAACAGCTCAGCGGCAGGATCGCCGTGCCGGGCGGCAGTTCGAGGCGGTTGACGAGCGCCGAGGTGCCGGCCGCGAGGAGGCAGATCGTCGCGGCGGGCCAGGCCGCGCCGAACGCCTGGAGCAGCAGGGCGGTCCACAGCGTGGCCGCGAGGGTGAGCAGGGTGGCCGGGTCCGCGTGGCTGAGGAGCGCGGCAGGGAAGAGCGGGCCCAGGTAGATGAGCAGGCACAGGGCGAGTACGCCGGTGGAGCGCAGCAGGAACCCGGCGGGCGTGGCCGTGGCGCGCAGCGCCGCGACCGACATGCCCCGGTAGCGGTACAGCAGCCACTCCGCCGGCCCCATGCTCAGCGTCAGCACGATCACCGCGTAGGCGTTGACCTTGCCTTCCAGCAGCACCAGTGTGCCTGCCGCGAGCCCGAACAGGCCGTACGGCAGCGACCACACCAGCTTCGGACGGCGCCCGGCGGCGGGCGGTGTGCGCAGGCAGGCGCCCAGGGCCACCGCGCAGACCACCAGGGTGGCCAGCAGCGCCAGCAGCGGCAGCCCCGCGCGCAGTTCCTTCCCCGGCTCCCACCAGGGCAGTACGGCCGCACCGCCGATCAGCGGGCTCAGCGCGGCCAGTAGCAGCCGCTCCCGGCCCAGCACCAGCAGCGCGCCGGCCGCGGCGAGGTACACCGACTGTGCCGCCGCCACGGCCGTCACCGGGCCGAAGCCGTCCGGAACGCCGGCCGCGGCCGTGGCCAGCGCGGCCCCCAGCGGTGCGCCGAGCAGGAGGGTGCGGCCCGCTTCCCGGCGGCCGACCGCCATCCGCAGATGCGCCCGGTGGCCCAGTGCCTGTCCCCAGGCCCAGGAGAACAGGCCGGCGACGACCAGGGCCCGGGTGTGCCCGCCGGCGTCCCACAGGGGCGCGGTCAGCAGGAACGCCAGACCGGGCAGCGCGAACAGCGCGCCGCGCAGCAGACACCGCAGGGTGTCGGGCCGCCACGGGTCGGCCGGCAGCGCCGGCTCCGGGAACGTGCGGGGCACCCGCTCGTACAGCGCGGTCGCCAGCGAGAACAGGTTGGGGTGGCCGTAGCGCTCCTGGATCAGCGAGGCGGTCAGGCCCTCGGACTCCAGCAGGGCCGCGACCTCGTAGGGGTGGACCGCGGGCCCGACCCGGTCCGCGAGGTCGGCTGCCAGCATGCTGACAGCCTCCTCGTCGGGGTGGAAGCGAGGGATCCGCAGGGCCATGGTGTGGTCCGCCGCCACGCGCCGGGCGATCCGGCGGGTGTCGAGGAGGACCGTGTGATCGTCCGACACCTTGCGGACGCTCCGGCGGGTGTCGGCCAGTCGGATGGCCAGCGTCTCCTGCTCGGGGCCACCGGGTTCGAGGGATATCGGCCCGCTCATCCGGCCATGCTCCTCGGTCCGGCGGAAACGGACGAGCGGGTGCCCGTCGCGGTACGGCGGTGGGCGCCCCCCGCGCCCTTCGGCCGGGGCGCGGCCTCGGCCGGTACGGCGGTCCCGTCGGCGCCCCGCGGGTCGGCCTGGTGACGCGGGCCGAGAGCCGGCAGTTCCAGGTAGATCGCGCGGAAGGTGTCGACGGTCTGCCGCAGGGTGAACTGTTCGACGACCCGCAGTCGGGCCGCCTCCCCCATCGTGCGGCGTCGGCCGGCGTCGCCGAGCAGTTCCAGCGCGGCGGCGGCCATCGCGCCCGGGTCGCGCGGCGGCACCACGAGTCCGGTGTCGCCGACCGCCTCCCGTACTCCGCCCACGTCCGTGGAGACGGTCGCCCGCCCGCAGGACATGGCCTCGATCAGGGTGAACGGGAACCCCTCGCTGATGCTGGAGAGCATGACGACGTTCCCGGCCGCGTAGGCGTCCTTGATGTCGTCGACGCGGCCCTCGAACACCACCGCGTCACCGTGGCCGAGTTCGGCGGCCAGCGCCTCGCACCGTTCCCGGTACGCCTCGCCGCCACGCGGGGTGCCGCCGAACATCCGCAGGCGGGCGTCCGGCATCTTCTCGCGGACCAGCGCGAACGCCCGGATCAGCGTCTCCAGGTCCTTGATCGGGTCGACCCGCCCGGCCCAGCTCAGCGTCGGCCGCAGCGGTTCCGGTCCGGCCATCGGGAACGCGGCCGGGTCGACCCCGTTGTAGACGGTGCGGATGGACTCGGGGGCTGCGCCACCCTCCTCCTCCCACAGCCGGTTGTACCGGTTGCCGGGGGTGACCAGGGAGGCCTGCCGGTAGGTCTCCTCGGCGAGCAGCCGGAAGAAGCCCAGTACGACCGCCTTGACCGGCCAGCGGTAGGGGGCGGTGCGGTAGCCGAGGTAGCGCTCGCGCAGATAGACGCCGTGTTCGGTCAGCAGCAGCGGGACTCCGTGCCGTTCGAGGGCGGCGAGGCCGGGCAGGACCGCCACTCCGCCGCTGACCGCGTGGGCCACCCCGTGCGCGGGGGGCTCGGCGGACAGCGGGCGCAGCGCGTGTTCCAGGAGCGACACGGCGGTCAGGGCGTCGTGCAGGCTGGGTCCGGACTCGCGGATGGCGAGTCCGGGCCGGTTCCACACCGACGTCAGGACGCCGATGGCGGTGTCGCCGCGCAGGAACGGGCTGAGCATGCCCGCGGACGCGGCCCGCGCCATGGTGTAGAGGGCGGGCGCGAAGCCGCTTTCGGCGGACGGGTCGACGAGCGCGGTCAGGAACCGCTCCCACGCCTCGCCGAGCCGGGCGCGGGCGCGCCCGCGCGGGGCCCGCCCCTCCGGCGGGTCGCCCCACATCGGGACGGAGGTGACCCGCGACACCTGGGCGGGCAGGTCCCACACCGCCGGTTCGCGTCCGGTGCCGGTGACGGCTATGACGTCGAAGTCGATGTCGGGCATGCCTTGGACGAGTTGGTCGCACCAGACACTGACGCCGCCGTGACTGTGCGGATAGGTACCTTCGGTGAGCAGGGTGACATGCGTCGCGCCGGTTCGGCGCCCGCCCTGTTGAACGTGCATCGCTGGGGCTCCACGGCCGAGGTGTGGGGTGGGTTCGAGCCGGTCCTGGCCGACGGGCTCGGCCAGGACCGGTGGCGGGTTGCGCCGGTCGGTGTGCGGGGGACGTGCGCGACCAAGGACGTGTTTCGCACGTGGATGAGTGCGGACGTTCCGACAGTGCGGCGAGGTGCCGTGACCGTCGTCGCGCACCCGCCAGGAATCGCGGGACAGCCCTTAGTCGGTGAGACCCGCGGGAATCCTGGTCCCGGGCGCGGTGGAGGTGGTTTCCACCGAGTCGGCCGAGGCGGGTGTTCCGGTCAGCGAGACGGCCGGGGCGGGCAGGGTCAGGGCGAGTGCCGAGCCCGTGGAGGCCGTCCAGCCGGACCGTTCGCCGGCGTAGGCCGTCCCGTACTCGGAGCCGCCGAGGGTGGTGCCGGCCGGCACGGTCGCGGTGACCTGGGTGCCCGCGGGCGCCTGGACGGTCACGTCGGAGCCGATGCGGTACGCGGTCACCGTGCCTGCGGAGAGGGCGCTCTTCCAGGCGGCGCGGCGCTGGAGTTCGGCGCCGATGTCCTTCTGCCGCAGGTTCACGACCGGGGCGGTATCGGCGTAGAGCGCCCGGTACTGGGAGATCACGGAGGTCAGGACGGGGTAGAGCAAACGGTCCTCGGCCAGGTTGGACTGGTGCACGTAGTGCGGCCGGGGGTCGTTGCCCAGGACGTGGCCGAGGGCTTGGCGGCTCTCCAACGGCACGATGTAGTCGTCGAATCCGGTGGTGGTGGACAGCGGAGCGGCGAGGCAGGTGGTGGTGGCGGGGTTGTCGTCGCAGATGCCGCTGCCTCCCTGGGCCCGGCTGCCGTAGATGTAGTTGTACTCGTCGACCTCGTCGGCCTTCGTGCCCGCGTTGTAGTAGATGTTCACCGGGTAGCGGGGCACGGTGAGCGCGGAGCCGACCTGGCGCTGCTGCGGATCGCGGGAGTTGTCGGACCCGGCCCACTGGATGCCGTTGGCGGTGAAGGCCGAGGCGAGGTTCGGGTTGTCGACGGGCTGCTGCGGGGTGACGAAGAACCCGGAGTGCTCACCGGTGATCAGCTCGGTGGTGTCGATGGGCAGGCCGTTCGCCTGCCCCCAGGCGGCGTTGGTCGAGATCTCGCTGGAGATCTGCGCCTGGGAGACCCACTGGGTGGATCCGTCCGTGTTGGTCGCGCACACCCAGGGGACGACGGTGGTGTTCTGCACACAGCCGAGGAACTCGTGCGAGTAGGTGTGGTTGACCCACCGGAAGTCGTCCTTGTCGGCGACCAGGGAGGTGAGCAGTGGATCCGAGCCGTCGTTTTCTTCCTTGAAGTCCTCGCTGCCGAGGGCGTTGTAGGCGAGGTCGAGGGTGAAGTCGTTGGTTTCCTGCCAGGACGTGGCGTAGGCCACGTCCGCGGAGGTCATGCGGATCGTCGACCCGGTGGCACCGGGGTCCGTGCAGTCGACGTCGCCGGGCGTGCAGTCGTACGTGCTGTTCCAGCGGTCGTCGGCGGCGAAGATGTCGTCGACGTGGACCGCGAGGTAGTTGCGGGACGCCCCGAGGTGGATGCCGTCCGTCATCCAGTCGACGATGCCGCGGGCGAGCAGCTTGAACTGCTGCTGGTACTGGTTGTAGACGAATCCGACGACCAGTTCGCGCCGTCCGTCGTGCCGGTACTCGCCCACGAGGGAGGCCCGGCCGGTCGTACCGGGCACGGGGGCGTCCACGTACGTGGTGAAGTCGGCGCCCACGAGGGGTACCGCCAGGTAGCCGTAACTCTCGCTCACCGAGGCGTCGTTGTCCTCGAAGGGGACCGCTCCGTCGAGATAGCCGAACGGTCCTGCCCTGCCCGCGTCGGTCACCCCCGCGGTGATCCCGTCGAGGCTCCCGGCGTAGCCGCCGTAGACGTAGTACTGCAGACCGGCCTCGGGGCGCGCGTAGGTGTAGGCGTCGACCTGGGGGATCGCGTAGGTCTGCTCGTAGGCGGCCAGAGCGGCCATCTCCGGACCCGTGGCGAACGGGTTGTCGTTGGGCAGTACGACCGCCTGGAACTTGGCCCTGGGACGGCCGTCCACCGTGTCCGAGAGGAACGAGGCGTCGATGGTCGGCCTGGACGCGGAGTTCAGGTCGACCTCGGTGTAGGGGATTCCCTCGCCGTCGAGTTCGGCCTCCACGGCTCTGGTCGCCGGTCCCCCGTCGGTGACCACGAGTACCCTCAGGTCTATTCGGGGCGTGGCCGTGTCGGCCTGAGCCACTCCGGCCGGCAGGCCGAGCGCGGCTATGAGCGCACAGGCCGTGAGCGCGGCCGTGCGGATGGTCCGCTTCATGCGGTTGTTCCCCTCCCCGGGCAGGGGTGGGTACGGCTCCAGGCATACCTGTGGAGCAGACGCACCCCCTGGTGCGACGCCGGCGCCCCCTCAGAAGCCGGTCGTCACGCATCTGTCGCACCAATAGTGATGGCCCTGTGTAGCTTTCATGGTCATCCTGCGAAACCTGGCGGAAAAACGCAGGGGCCCAATTGTTCGCGATCAGCCCTTTCCGGCCCTTCGGCGACGGACCGGAAGGCCCTGCCCGCCATGCGAAGAATGCGCTGTCTCCCGTGCGCCGCCCGGACCAACAGCCATACGGACGAGGCCAGTCCGCCTTCGGCCACCGACCGGGGCGGCTGCCGGGGTCCTGGATCCCGCACCAACCGTTTTCAGACAGTGGGAAAATTCTCCCCCATGGTCGGAGGTGGCGCCTCCGCATCCTGCGAGCGTCCTTCGGGAGAACGGAACCGTGCGTCCGAGCGGCGCACTCCCCGCGCGGGGCGGACAAGAGCGGACGGGCCGACGAGCCGACGGCCGAGGGAGTCGACGGCACGCTTCGGCAACTTCGGGGCGACAGCGCGAGTGGGGGCCCGGCGCGCCCGGAGCGGGCGGCGCCCAGGACACCCCGGAAGGACTGCTCCGGTCGCCTCCGCGCGGTCCCGCGCGCGTACCTCTCCGCCGCGGCACGGCGGAAGCCACCCTCCTCCGCGACGACGGGGAGCCTCGGCCGGAGCGGCCCTCCGCCGCGGTCGCACGACGGAGTCCAAGGGCAACGACAGCCGCAGCCACGCCCGCTGGGCCGTCGCGGCCACGCCGTACACGGGCGTACGCCGGTTCGCCACCCTCGCCCCGGACGACTGGTCCGGCGCGGTTCAGCCGCGGTTCAGCCGACGGTGACGACGTAGGTGACGCGCTCGCCAACCGGGGAGGGAGAGGGGGACGCGGTCGCGGGGGGTGTGATCGCCGCAGGCGGCAGCGTGGCGGTGTTGCCCCGGCACGTGGCGAACGTGCAGTGCAGCAGCGTGAACCGGGTGGTCCCCTTGCCCTTGGCCTCGAAGGTGAAGGTGAGCCGGCCGCCCGAACCGGCCTCCGGCCCGTCGCCGGAGGCCGACGCGTACTCCTGGCCGCGGCTGACCAGCACCGAGCTGTCGGGGGCAGGGCCGACCAGGTACCAGTACTCGCGGATGGACGAGTTCTGGTCGACGGTGAGCGTGAATCGCTCGCCCGGCACGGCGGTGATGTCGGTGTCGTCGACCGGGCGGCTCGCGGTACTCGCGGAGGCACCGGCCGGTTCGCCGGCACCGGAGTCGCACCCCGTGGCCAGTACGAGGAGCGCTGCCACCGCGATCACCGCACCGGTCCCGTTGCCGCGGAGGATGGACGCCGTACGCGTGGAGGAGATCACAGTCAAAAGCCCTGCCGTGTGGCCGTCGATGAGGTCGTCCTGGCCGACTCCGAGGGGCCGAGCCCCAGGAGTCGTGCACCAGAAGCCCGTCAGCCTACCGAGCGACGGCAGTCACCGCGCGGGCGCCCTGTGCCGTCCGCCGTGCGGCCGTCCGCACGGCGGACGGCACGGGTCATCGCGCGGCCAGGGTCCCCTCCGCGCGGACGCCGATGGTCAGCAGCAGGTTGGCGTACGTGCGGGTGTCCGCGGTGACGACCGCCAGGGCCACGTCCGGGGAACGGGCCGCGTCGTAGAACGCGAACCGGTCGAGCGACTCCACCGGCACCGCGCCGAGCCGGGCGCGGTAGTCGGCGATGGCAGCCGGCTCGGGTTCCCCCTTCGGCGGCACCATCACCTGGGCCGATTCGACGGCAACGGTCCGCAACAGCACGTCGAGCACCGGAGGTACGTCGAGGAGGCCGGGCGTGACGTTGAGGTGCACGATTCGAGCGCGCGGCCCGACGGCCGTGCTCGCCGGGTAGTGCCCGTCGGTGAGCAGCACGCGGGCACCGTGTCCGGCGCCGGCCAGGGCTTCCAGCATGCCGGGGTGCAGCAGTTCGGTCAGAAGCACGGGTTCCTCCAGGACGGGAACAGGGGTGGGTTGATGGAGAACGAGGGGGTGTCGGCGAGGGTCGCGGCGACCTCCGCCGGAGAGCGGCCACCGGACGCGACTTGCCGTGGCGGCCCCGACGGGCCGGCCTGCCGTCGCCCGGTGCGCGAAGCCGGAACCCGTCCCCGACCCTCGCCGCCAAGCTGCCGGTGCCGCCGACCCGGCGGCTGACCGGTAAGGGCACAAAGTGGCCGACGGCGGCGGCCGCGCAGGCGGTTCGGAGCATCATGCGGGTGTCCTCGCGCTCGTCCCGGAGCGGGAGAGTTCCTGGGCCAAGGCCGGGTGAGGCCACAACAGAGATGGGATGTATGTAAAGCCATGGGCGAAATTTTGTCCACTTGCCCCGGAGTGCACCATCGCTTCGTAGGACAACAGAGGAACCTACCTTCGAATTCATATGGAGATTCCATATTCATCCCATCAATTGCACCAGTACGTCATCTCGGCATCCACCGACCGCGCGGGCCGACGCGCGTCGTACCCACCGCCATGTGGCGTGATCCGGTCGGCACACCGCACGCGATCCGTCGTCCTCCTGGCGCCGCGCGCAACGTCCAAACCGACCATGCCCACGCGGTGCGCCCTCCTCCGACGACGCCCGAAGCCCTTCCCGAAGCGCACCGACCGGCCCGCCGGGCCGCAGCGGAGGCGGAAGCCGCATGACAGGGACGGTGGTGCGCTGCACCTCGCGCCAGTCCCCGGGGTGTTGCGGCGCCCCAGTCCGGGGCAGACGGCGGCCGGTACCGGGCAGCCGCTCCTCGGATGGCTCAGCGGACGCCCCCGGCCCGAGGTACACCCAAGTCCGGGACGGCCGGACAGCGTGGGGACAGTCGTCGTCCGGCCAGCGGACACTCCACCTCGCCGGCCCCTGTCACGGCCGCTCCCGCGCGGCGCGGGGCCGGGCAGGAGCAGGAGCAGCCGACCCGGCGGGGGGTCACGGCCGGTCCGGCCCGGTGGTCGTACGGGGGCGGTGCCGGTCAGCCGCGCGGCTGACGGAGGTAGTCGTAGTAGTGCTCGTCGCCCACCAGGACCGACGTGACGTACGCGGGCAGCCCGTCGGCGTCCCGTTCGACCTCCTGCGAGGTGTGCCGGGTGAAACCGAGCGACACTCCGGGGATCACCGGGTACTCGGGGCGCGAGGTGTCGACCGTCCAGCCCCGTCCGGCGGCGTGCCGGAAGAGCTCCGCGGCGGGGGTGGTGAACACCTCGTCCTTCTCCAGCAGGACGCGCGTGCCGGAGATGCGGCCCTCACCGGGCCACCACAGCTCGACGGCCGTGACGCGGGTTCCGTCGCCTTCGAGCAGTGCCTGTACGCCGACGTGGTCGAGGGTCCACGAGACCTTCGCCGAGTTCCTGCCGGGGCGCCGCAGCACCCGGGGCTCGCCCCAGGCCTCGGGCGCGGCGGCGAGTACCTCGGCGCGCGTCATGCCCAGCAGGATCGGCGCGACTCCGCGCGGCGGGTCGAGTACCAGATCCATGGCCCGTCCTCAGCCCTTCGGCGTCTGCGCCTCGTCGTTCCAGCCCGTCGTTTCGGGAAGCCGCAGTCTATCGTCCACCCCTTGACCTGAAGCATGGCCTGGAACTCCCTGTTGTGCCGCGGGCTGTCGGCCATGTCCTTGACGTGGGTGTCGTACTTGTCTCCGTAGAGCGCGCGGATCTCGTCGATGTCCATCTTCATGACCTGGCCCCCACGGCCGGCATCGATGAACTGCCGTTGGCTCTCGCGCCATTGGTCGCTCTCCTTGCGGGAGCCCGTCATCGAAGGATCGAGGGGCCCATGCCCGCGGCGCCGCCGTTCTCTCGCTGGTGCGGAAGCCGGCCGCGTCGAGATGCGCGTAGGACGCCTTCGCCGGGGTGTGGTTGATCTCCTGGTCGACGGAGCTGACGCGCCGGCCGTGCTCGTCCAGCGGGTTCGCCGGTTTCATCCCGCTGTACCAGCCGCCGCCGCCCACGCCGGCACGGGCGTCCACCAGCGGCCTGGACAGCCCGACCCCGCCCGCTTCACCGAGATGAGGGGCCGGCGGCACCCATCACTGTTCGACTCCGAATACCTCATCATCGAACGGGCGAAAATCTGTCATGGCGAGAGTAGACATTGGGCGGTGGTGTGGTTATGGTTTCTCTCGTAGCCCAGAGAGAAAGCAAGAACCGGCAGACACGAACTGCCGGGAACAGCACATGTAGTTGCAGTGCGCAGGACGGTGCGGTGGTGGAGTCGCGAAGCCAGAGCAGTGCAGGACGGCGACGTGGCTGACGACCGGACCGGGTGGCCCGCAGTGATCAGGGGCCGCCACGAGCAGGACCGCGGTTCCCGCAAAGGGCGGGGCGCTACTCAGCAGCGAAGTGGAGTGAGCGGTACCTCGGTGAAGGCGTCGGCTGCGGACGCGCGCACCGGGTAGTTCGGCAGTGGGGTTCCAAGCCGGAGCAGACGCAGGACGGGCGACGGGTCCGGCTGCCGAAGAGTGGTGCTGTCACAGGCCACAGAGCAGTTCGCATCACCAGCAGTACACATAAAGGCAGTACCAGCAGTTCCCAGTCCCCACTGGTAGGTAGTTGATCACCGAGGGAAGAACGGAGGAGCCGAGCGCCATCAGGATCGCCCGGACGCGACAACAGGGTCCGGGTACCGCAGGACATCGACAGTGAGGTGGTCTCCGGTCAAGCAACCGCGATCCCCGCACTCCCGACACCGTTCAGGTCGGGACGGCGGACACAGAAGGCCGGCGCAGGACCAGGGCCGGCAGATGGTGTAGTTCCTTCGGGGCCCTGGTGCCACAGGCACCAGGGCCCCTCCACGCGCTCCAGGAAGAGGTGCGAATGACCGCAGACGACTCGTACGACCGTCTCGACGACGACGACTACCCCGCCTACACCATGGGCCGGGCCGCCGACATGCTCGGCACCACCCAGAGCTTCCTCCGCGCCCTCGGCGAAGCCCGCCTCATCACCCCACTGCGCTCCGCCGGCGGACACCGCCGCTACTCCCGCTACCAGCTGCGCATCGCCGCCCGCGCCCGCGAACTCGTCGACCACGGCACGCCCATCGAGGCAGCCTGCCGCATCATCATCCTCGAAGACCAGCTCGAGGAAGCACAGCGCATCAACGCCGAACACCGGCGCACCCACACCACCGTCGGCCCGGCCGGCGCCGGCTGATCTGCTGCGGGCAGCCGTGCACCAGCGGGCGCCGGGCCTGCGCGGGCCGGTGGTGGTCTCCACCGCTGGGCGCCCGCGGACGGAAGATCGGCCGGCTGCGCGTGTGAACTTGGGGGTCGGGGCCGCGCACGCAGGTGGTGACACACGGTCCCTTCGGCTCACGCCCGGCGAGATCGATGACGGCACATCAGAAGTTTGTCGGAAGAAGCAGGAATGGCCTCCGGGCAGCGGGGCACAGGACCGCGCGAAGAAGTGCACGAGAAGGAGGGTGACACCATGACGGCTGTGTCGGCGCGAACCGCCGCGGAACGCGATGTGCTCACGGAGCCGTGCGGCATGACTGGTGTGGGCACACGGTCCGCGGTGGAGGATCTGCCGTGGGTCGAGGATGCCGGGAAGATCGCTCCCCAGGATGCGCGGTCCCTGTCGAAGGCGTTCTTCGACCGCCTCCGGACGCTGGAGGAAGGCACCCCCACCTACCAGTACGCGCGCAACACGCTCATCGAGATGAACCTCTCCCTCGTCCGCTACGCCGCGCAGCGCTTCCGCAACCGGGCCGGTGACGATACCGAGGACATCATCCAGGTCGGCACGATCGGCCTGATCAAGGCCATCGACCGCTTCGACCTGTCACGCGAAGTCGAGTTCACCACCTTCGCGATCCCCTACATCGTGGGCGAGATCAAGCGGTTCTTCCGCGACACCAGCTGGTCCGTCCATGTGCCCCGGCGCCTGCAGGAGCTGCGGGTCGAGCTCGCCAAGGCCAAGGAGACGCTCTCCGTCAGGCTCGACCGGGACCCGACGGTCAAGGAGCTCGCCGCCCACCTCGACCTGAGCGAGGAAGAGGTCGTCGAGGGGCTCGTGGCCGCCAACGGGTACTCGGCCGGCTCGCTCGACGTACCGTCCTCCGGCGACGACGACGGGCGCCAGCAGCGCGGCCATGCCGAGGTGCTCGGCGACTGGGACACGGCGATGGAGACCTTCGAGAACCTCCACGACCTGGCCCCGCAGCTGGAGCGGCTCGACGAACGGGAGCGTCTCATCGTCCGGATGCGCTTCGGTGCCGAGATGACGCAGGCCCAGATCGGCGCGGAACTCGGCATCTCCCAGATGCACGTCTCCCGGCTGCTGAACCGCATCCTGCGCAAGCTCCGCGAAGGCATGAGCGTCGTGGCCTGACCCCGCACCCCTCTCCCTCAACGGCCCCCGGGTCCGCGCAATCCAACCGGGGGCCGTTGCGCCGCGCGGCCGGTGCCGGGAGACGGACCACGAGCGACTCCGCGTTCCGCCCTCAGGAGGCCGGGGGGACCGGCGGGACCAGTTCCGGCATGTCCTGTTCGTCGAGGACCACCAGCTGGGCCTCGACCGGGGAGGTCAGCTCGGTGATCCGCATGGCCTGCCGCTCGGTCATGGCCTGGAAGACCTGGCGGGCGGTGCGGCCGTTGCCGAAGCGGGCGTCGCGCGGCACGGCGTCGAAGTACCGGCCGAGCGCTCCGCGGACACCGTCGCTCAGCTCGTAGCGGTGGCGCTGCGCGTGGTGCTCGACGATGCGGACCAGCTCGGTGGAGCTGTAGTCGGCGAAGACCAGGCTGCGGGTGAAGCGGGAGGCGAGCCCCGGGTTGGAGGAGACGAAGCGCTCCATGTCGCCGGGGTAGCCGGCGGCGATGACGACGACCTCGTCGCGGTGGTCCTCCATCAGCTTGACCAGGGTGGCCACCGCCTCCAGGCCGAAGTCGTTGGTGACCCCGGCCGGGACCAGCGCGTACGCCTCGTCGATGAAGAGGACGCCGCCGCGGGCCCGGTTGAAGGACTCGGTGGTCTTCGGGCCGGTGTGACCCACGTACTCGCCGACCAGGGCGCTGCGGTCGACCTCCACCAGGTGCCCGCGCTCCAGCAGGCCGAGGGCCTTCAGCAGCCTGCCGTAGAGGCGGGCCACGGTGGTCTTGCCGGTGCCGGGGTTCCCCGCGAAGACCAGGTGGCGGCTGAGCGGCGGCGCCGGGAGCCCGGCCTGCTGGCGCAGCCGCACCGTCTGCATCAGCTTGACCATGCCGCCGACGTTCTGTTTGACCCCGTCGAGCCCGACCAGCTCGTCCAGTTCGGCGAGCAACTCCTCCAGGGTCTCCGGCTCCGGTTCGGGCTCGCCGAGTTCGGAGAGGTCGGACAGGGAGGCGAAGCCACCGCCGGCCGCCGCGGTGCCCCCCGGGGCGGTACGGGCGCCGCCCGCGGGGCCCGTACCCCGCGCGGCTCCGTCCGGGGCGGCGGGCTTCCTGGGCAGGGGGCCGGGCGCGGCGGTGACTCCCGGCAGGAGCGGGTTCTTGACCCGGATCGAGACGCAGTCCTCGAAGACGGGGGCGGCCTCGTCGGCCAGGGCGACGTCCTGACCGCAGTCGAGGACCCGGCAGCCGGTGAACCGGGGGGCGGCGTTCGCGCCGATGTGCAGAGCGGGAAAGTTTCCGCCGGTCAGGTCGCAGTACGCGAAAGTGCCGCCCGCGCCGGGCCCGAACAGGATGCCGTTCTTCGCGGCCCGGTCGATCCGCAGGCCGCTCACCGCCGGCTCGGCGCCGGTCGAGACGACCATCCCGCTGCCGCCGGGGGCCTCGATGGTGCACCCCTCCATGGCCAGCCGGGCTCCGGCGGCGAGGACCACACCGGCGCTGCCGGTCGATCCGATCCGTACGCCCTCCAGGGTGGTACGGGCGCGCGGTCCGAGTTCCACGCCCGCCTTGCTCGGGCCGCTCACGGTGGTGCCCCGTACCGATGCCTCGGCGGTGGAACGCAGCCGCAGCCCGGTCTCGCCCCGCTCGATGCGGCCGCCGGTGAGCGTGAGGCGGGCCCGGCCGTCGGTGTGCACCCCGGCCACGGCCGCGTCCGAGAGCGTGGTGTCGGCCAGTTCGGCGTGGGCGTCGTCGGTGACGGTCAGCCCGTGCTCCCCGCTGACGCCGATCCGGCAGCCGCTCAGGGAGGCCCGGGCCAGCTCGGAGACGCGTACGGCGGCCGCTCCACTGCGCGCGATCAGGATGTCCACGGCCAGGGCCACGGCCTCGCCGGTCACCAGGATGCCGTGGCCGGCCGAGTCCAGGAGCCAGCAGCCGTGGACGGTGAGCTGGGCCGATCCCCCCACGGCCAGCGCGTCGGTCCCGGACCCGGAGAGACGGCAGTCGGCCAGGCCCACGGTGGCCGAGCCACCGGCCTGGACGGCGGCCCGGGCGGGGCCGATGATCCGGCAGTCCTCCAGGAGGCCCTCGGCCTCGTCCTCGATGAGCAGGCCGTGGCGGCCGGGGCCGCTGAGGCGGGTGTCGCGCAGCAGCACCCGGGAGGAGCCGCGGGCGCGCAGCGAGGAGCCGGCGGTAGCGCTGACGCGCAGCCGCTCGGCGAGCAGCACGGCGCTGCCGCCGAGGGCCACTCCGAGCCCGTCGACGGTGTCGATGGCGGTGTCCACCAGCCGGGCCCGAGCGTCGCCTTCGAGGTGGACAGCGGCGTGCCGGGCGTCGTGCAGCCGGCCGCCGCGCACCAGCAGTACCCCGCCGCCGACCGGGTCGCGCAGCGCCCGGGCCAGGGTGTCGGCGAAGGTGAGGGCGGAGTTCGCGGCGGCCCAGGTGCCGTCCCGGGAGCCGAGCACGTCGATCCGGCCCCTGCCGAGGTCGCACTCGGCGAGGGTCAGCCCGGCGGCGTCGGCGACCCGCACGGCGGGCTCGGCGGGATCGCTGCCGCGCAGTTCGAGCCCGTGCACCTCGCAACCGGGGGCGGTGACGTCGAGCACGGGCCCGCCGGGGGAGCGCAGGTGGACGGTCCCAAAGCCGTACTCCGGCTCCAGCAGCACCCGGCGCTCCAGGCGCAGGGACTCGGTGTAGACGCCGGGGGCGATGGTGATCACGGCCCCGGCGGGGGCGGCGGCGAGGGCGGAGGCGATGGTGCGGTGACCGCCCCACCCCTTGGCCGCCACGCGCAGCGGTGGGGTGCCGGTGGTGGTCGTCATGTGCCTGCTCCTTGCGGGAGGTTGTCGACGTTGGGGCGACCGCCCTGCGTGCCGCCGTCCGTGTACCAGCTCGGGTGGAACCAGCCGCGGACCGCGCTGCCCATGAAGAAGGCGGAGAAGGACTTGTCGATGAGCTTTCCGAGGGCCGGCGCCACATAGATGTCGACCATGCCGGCGCGGTGGTACCAGCGGCCGGCCAGGTTGAGGTGGATCATGCTGCGGGCAGCGCCGACGGTGAGCCCGCCGAGGGTGCCGCCGACCGAGCTCATCAGCCCGGCGATGGCGGCGTCCGCCTTGGACAGGTGGATCAGCTCACCGCTCGCGGTCTTCACCCCGAAGACCGAGGCGGAGGCGGCACCGGAGGCGAATCCGCCGAGAACGCCGGTGGCGATGCCGACTCCGAAGTCGTAGGTGCCGCCGCGCCAGCGGGTGACCTTGTCGTGGCCCGCCCATTCGCCGCCCCAGTCGTCGTCGCTGGGGTGGCGCTGGTAGGCGTAGCCGTAGTCGACGTGGCCCCAGCCGTTCTTCCACGGGGTGCCGCGGCCGGCCGCGTGGTGCAGACCGGAGACGAAGCTCTTGACGACGGAGCCCATCATGGCGCCGAAGGCGGCCTTGGCGAGGTCGGTCGCGGTGAACTTCGCCCCGGTGACCAGGGCGACGATGCCGAAGACGGTGAGGCTGAGGGCGAAGTCGACGATGAACTCGTGTCCCGCGTCGAGGGCGATCTGTTGCATCGCCTTGGTGAGGTAGGGCCGGTAGACGGACTCGCCGCCGACGCTGGCGCCGAACTCCCAGCGGTTGGCGTCCTTCCACATGCGGTTGTAGCCGCGGTACTGGTTGGCCCAGTCGATGAAGTTGGATTCCCGGCCGACCAGTTTCAGTTGGCCGAAGGCGTTGGTCTCATAGATCCATCCGGAGATGGACCGTTCGGCGAGGAGGTTGGTGCCGCCCGGCCCGTAGAGGCGCCAGTGTTTCTGCCAGCTCTCGCTCTCCAGGAAGTTCCCGTCGAGCAGTTCCTTCTTCTGGCGGACGACCGTGCCGCCGTCGAACTCCTTCCACGCGTGGGCGTTGAAGGTGTCGCCCGGGTTCGCGACGTACTCGCGGACGCGGAAGGGGGCGTCGCCGAAGGTGTTCTGGAAGGCGCCGGCGCTGGGCCTGGCGGGGATCTCCTGGATCTTCGTGTTGCCGAGGCTCGTGACGTGTTCGGACCAGCGGGCGCCCTCCGCCCAGCCGGGGAGGGCGTTGCCCTGCGCGTCGAACCAGTGGCGGACCTGGTCGCCGGCGCCGGTGCCGAAGACCTGGATGTTGCCGTGTGCGTCGATCTTGTTCCAGTGCCAGACCTCGTTGCCGGCGGCGTCGCGGCTGACGCGCCAGGAGTCGACGGTGGTGCCGTCGGCGAGGAGGCGGTGGTCGCGGATCATGCGTCCGTCGGCGCCGAGGTCCTGGTACGACTCGCGGTCCCAGCCGTAGCGGTTGATGTCCCGGCCGTGGGCGGTGAGGCGGACGCCGCTGATGTGCGGGTTGTTGGAGTCCACCCAGGTCATCCTGCCGGTGGCCGGGCCGTGTGCGGTGATCCGCAGGTCGGGGCTGCCCTGGACGCCTGGCCAGGTGTCGGAGCGGCCTACGACGAAGCCGTGGTGGTCGTAGCGTGTCCAGTCGCCGTGGTTCATGTGGAAGTTCTGCCGGAAGGCTGCGCCGCCGTCGCCCGCCGCGGCGCCGGTGCGGACCGCCGGGATCGGCCGGTACTCGATCACCGTGCCGTCGTTCAGGCCGGTGCGCGCGATCTGCCACTGCTTGGCTGCGTTGGGGCTGAACCAGTCGCCGTCACCCAGGTTCGTGGTGAACCGGTCGTGCCAGATGACCTGGTTGACGTGGACACCGCCCCCGGGCGGGGCCTGGAAGTCGGCGGGGTTGAAGGTGCGGTGCCCCTGCAGCTTGCCCACCCCCTCCGACCAGGGCAGGTACTGGGCGGGGATGTTCACCGGAGCGCCCGCGGGGTCGTCGGGCACCTTGACGTTGCCGACGGTCAGGTCGTTGCCGTGGAACAGCTTGCGGGTCTCGCGTACGAGTTGCCCGGTGCTGGAGATGTCGGTGATGGCGGCGTTCTGGGTGAGCAGCCGGATGCCGTGGGCGCCGACGGCCCCGCCGGGCGTGGGCCGGACCCGCCATTCGTTGAGCTGCGGCAGGTTGTCGGCCTTCAGCCAGGGGAACGGGCCGAGGTCCGTCGTGCGGTACTCGCTGCTGATGAGGTAGCGGAACCAGTTCGGCGGGCGCTGTTCGGCCACCCTCCGGACCTCCAGGAGGCCGCCGTTGTTCTCCAGTTGCCTGAGGCTGTCGATCTCCTTGCCGGGTGCGGAGAGCGACACCGAGGTGGTCTTGGGCGCCCCGTCGGCGCCCATCTCCCGCTGGAAGAGCCTGCGTACGTCGTGGGGGTCGGTCTGGAAGCGGCCGAACTTCTCGTGGACGACGAAGCTCTGGCCGGTGAGCGGGTGGTCCATCGTGTCGGTGAAGCCGCGGCCGAGGCCCGGCCCGTAGGCGCGGGCGCCCTGGGCGATCATCTTGAAGTCGGCGTCGAAGCGGAACCAGGTGCCGCTGCCCGTGCTCTGGTGGAACACGTTGCGGTCGAGGGTGCCCAGGACGTGCCCGCCGTCGGGGAGTTGCTGGAAGTGCAGGACCCGGTCGACCCCGCTGGTGCCGGTGGAGTCCCACCAGCTGCGGCCGCTCTCGCCCCAGTGCCGGTCGCCGTTGCGCACGAGCGTGCCCTGGGGGTCGATCTCGTGCCATTCGCCGCGCTGGTTGCCCAACGAGAAGGTGGAGACCTCGGCGCTGGCGCTGGACTGGAAGGAGTGGAGGGTGTTGCCGCCGGGCAGCGGCCGCGACTCGAAGATGGTGACTCCGGAGTGGGTGGTGAGGTGGACCCGGCCCTGCGGAATGCCCGTGGCGGTGATCAGGCCGTGTCCGAACCACCTGCCGCCCGCACCGGGGAGCGGAACGCCCGCGCCGTCGGTACGGATCAGCTTCCAGGTGCCGGCCGGGTTCCCGCCTGCGCCGCCGGTGGCGACGTGGTAGAGCTCCAGGTGGTTGTTGGCCTTGATCCGCCCCTTGGTGACGATGTTGATCCGCTGGAGGGTGAGCGTGCCGTCGGCGGCGTACTCCGTGAACTCCCGGAGCCGGAGGTTGCCCGGCGGGTCGACGCGCCAGCCGCCGGCCGCCGTGGGGGCGACCGTGTGGCCCGGCACGACGGTGAGGTGGCCGTCGAGGACCCGCGGACCGCCCGGGGTGATGTCGACGAACCGGGACAGGCTCGCGTCGGTGAGCTTCACGGCGTCGCCGAGCGGGACGACGGTGAAGGCGGTGCCGCCCGTCGGGGTGACGGTGAGGGTGTTGGGGGCGCCGCCCGCGGCCGGGACGGCCCGGAAGTCCAGCCGCCCGCCCGCGTTGTACAGGGAGAACTCGCCGGTCGCTTTCTCGACCCGGAACCCGCCGCCCGGCCGGACGGTGACCACGGACCCGTCGACCACGTTCTCGTGCTGGTCCAGGAAGCGGATACCGCCCGCCCCGTACACCCGTACGGTCTCCGGCAGGTGGGCGCCTGCCGCGTCGACGAGGCGGAAGAGGCTGAACCGGAAGGCCCCGTCGGTGGCGTCGTGGACGCGGATCGTCCCGGCGCCGTTGACCTGGAGGCCGCCGTCCGGGCGGACGGTGACGGTGTCCGCCAGGTCGGCGCCGGTACCGTCCTTGACCTGCGGGTGCGGGCCCGCGCCGCCGGGCGCCGCGGGGTGGAAGACGTACTGCCCGGTGCCGCCCGCGGTGCCCGGGGCCCGGAGTTCGACGGCGGTGTGGGTGTGGGCGCCCCGGGGGTCGACCACCAGATGCGCGCTGCCCTGGTAGAGGCGGAAGCCGCCGCCTGCCGTGCCCGGCTGCGGGGTGGCCCGCAGGCCGGGGGCGGCGCTGAGGTCGGCGCGTACGACGGTGACGGTCCCGGCCGCGTCGGTCCGGACGAAGTGGCCGTCGAGTGCCGTGCCGCCGCTGACGGGGACGTCGGTGCGGAGATGGGCGCCGGTCGCGGGGTCGAACACGTTCACGGTGCCGTGGCCGTCGGTGAGGCGGAACTCGCCGCCGGTCCGCTGGACGGTGACGGTGGTGTCGACGGCCCCGTTGCCGGTCCGCGGGTGCCCGACGGGCACGTTCGGGGTGGCGACCGGAGTGAAGACGTACTGGCCGGCCCCCGGGCCCTGGAGGGTGACGGTGTCGTGGGTGTGGGCACCGGTGGGGCTGACGGTGATGTGCTGGTTGTTGTGGGTGACGCGGAAGTCTCCGCCCACCTGTGGGTGGACCTGGGCGCCGGGGACGGGTGTGCCGTCGCCCCGTGTCAGCAGGGAGCCGCCCGGGTTGGCCGGGTCGGCCCGCAGGAAGGTGCCGCCGGGCGGGGCGACGGTCAGCCCGCCCACGGCGAGGGCCTGGTGCGCGTAGGCGCCGTTGGGGGTGTGGACGGAGAACTGGTTGCCGCCCAGGGCCACGTGGTAGGTGCCGTCCACCCACGCCACCGGGGCGCCGGGGGCGCCGCTCCGGTCGTGCAGCCGCGCGAGGGGCGTGTGGGGGGTGCCGGGAGGGCTGAACACGAACTGGCCGGCGGCCGGGACGCCCGGGCCCTGGAGGGAGACCGCGCTGTGGGTGTGCACACCGGCCGGGCTGACGACGAGGTGCTGCCCGTTCTGGTCGATCCGGAAGCCCAGCGCGCCGTTGACCCCCTGCGGGTGCACGGTGGCCCCGGCGACGCCCGTACCGTCCGGGTGGACGAGCGAGGGCAGCCCGCCGGCGCTGTCCGGGAGGCGGACGAAGGCCGGGCCCGCTCCCCCGGCCAGGGTGACGGCCGGGACCGGCAGGGCGTGGTGGGAGAAGGTGCCGTCGGCCCGGTGGACGCTGAGGTGCGGGACGGCAGCGGCGCCGGGGGCCGGTGTGGGCCGTACGTGGAACACGCCGCCCCCGTGGGCGGGGACGGTGACCGTGCCGAGCGGGGTCACCCCGTCGGCGCCCGTGAGCCGGAGCGGCACTGCGGCTCCGCCGCCGGGCGGGGTGTGCGGGGTGAGCACGTGCAGGGGGGTGGGGGCGCCGTGGGCGTCGACCAGGGTGAGGCCGGTGTGGGTCTGCAGGCCGGTGGTGGGGTCGTAGAGGTGGAAGCCGTGGGCGGAGGGGATGTTGAGGGAGGTCGGGCCGATCCGGATGGGCCGCCCGCCGGTGGCCCGCACGGCGCCGGTGCTGTCCAGGTGGCGGACGGTGGGGACGCCGGCGGCGAGGTCGACGCTGATGACGCCGCCGCCCAGGGCGCCGTCGTTGAGCGGGAAGACCCGTTCGTCGGCGACGAGCCGGTTGCCGGTCAGGTCGGCGGTGAACTCCCAGCGGCGGATCTCGGCGCCCGCGGTGACGGTCTGCTCGACGCGGACGATGTCGACGCCGCCGGGGCCGCTCCCGGCGAGGTGCTGGACGGTGACCGGCACACCCCCGGCCACCGGATGGGCGTGCGTGATCTGGCCGGTGACATCGGTCCGGATGGTGACGTTGGTGCCCGTCAGGCCCGGTAGCGGCACCACGTGCACGACGGGGGTGGGCAGCGGCACCGTGCGGCCGGCGCCCCCGAGGCCCCCGGCCCCCGAGGAGCCGGCGACGGTGTCCGGCCGGAAGGTCTCCAACTCGATGTCCTCGCCGGTGACGTGGGCGGGGGTGATGGTCCGGCTGTCCAGCAGCTGGTGGTCATTGGCCGCGCTCAGCTCGAAGTCGAGGCGCTGGATCGTCCCGTCCAGCTGGGTGTGCTCGACGCGCAGCACGTCCTGGCCGTTCACGGGAACGTGGGTGGCGGTCACCGACCCCGGTGTGCCGGCCGGGGTCGTCACGTGGACGTCCACCAGCTGCCCGGCCGTGCCGGGGGTGACCTGGACCTGGACACCGGCGGGCATCTGAGGGAGGTGGGTGAAGGTGTGATGGAAATCGTAGGTGATGTGCGGGGCCATGAAGACGGTGAGGGGTTCGCGGTTCATCGCCGCGATCAGGCCGGCGAAGAACTGACTGCTCGGCGGGGTCAGTGCCGAGCTGTTGAGCAGGGGAGCGGTGTTCGGCGTGGTGATCGGCGAGCCGTTGCCGGGCAGTACGGTCGGGACGTCCACCAGCCTGCCGTTGATGCCCGGGGCGGAGAGGGCGCCGGGAGCCAGGTGCGCGGTGGGCGGCGGTACGGAGAGTGCCAGGTCGTTCTGGCCGAGCCCCGGCAGCTGGACGGCCCCGGTGTGGCTGGTGGGCAGGTCCGTGTCGATCGGGCCGGTGTGCGTGTCCGGGGCGTCCACGTGTCCCATGGTCAGGTTCACGTTCGGCAGGTCGGTGTGGCCCAGGACCGTGCCGGTGCCGGGCAGCTCGATCTGGCCGAGGTGGGTGTCGGCGTGCGGGACGGCGGCATCGCCGAGGGCGGGGCTCAGGTTCGGGGAGGCGAAGCCGCCGGCCGGCGCGGTGTTGATCTGCGTCGCGGAGAAGTGGGGCGTGCTCAGGCCGAGCGACGCCACGTTCACGCTGCCGAGCTGGATCTGCCCCATGGGGCCACCCGTGCTGCCCACCGACGGAAGGTCCACGACCTGCGCGTGGACCGATGGCATGTCGGTGCGGATGAGGCCGAGGTGGCCCGCACCGGCCGTGCCCAGGGAGGGCACGTTGATGTGTCCGAGCGCGGGCAGCGAGGGGGCGTTCACGGTGACCTGGCCGAGCCCGGCGAGGTTGCCGTCGACGGACGGGGTGCCCAGCGTCATCGACGGCACGGAAGAAGGGGAGAAGCCGAGTTGAGGGATGTTGACCTGGCCGAGGGCGGGCATCGACTGCGGGAGGCTTTCGAGGCTCGGGAGGCCCGCGAGGTTGCCGTCGACGGACGGGGTGCCCAGCGTCATCGACGGCACGGAAGAAGGGGAGAAGCCGAGTTGGGGGATGTTGACCTGGCCGAGGGCGGGCATGGTCTGCGGGAGGTTCTCGAGGCTGGGGAGGCCCGCGAGGCCGCCGGGCAGGTCGATGCGGGTGACGGCGCCGAGGGTGGGCAGCGCCTGGTCGCCGGTCATTCCGAGGGAGGGCAGATCGGCGAGACGGGCGTCGATGGAGGGCAGGTTGATCTGGCCGAGGTTGGCGAAACCGCCCTGTTCGCCGAGGTGGATCGAGAGAGACGTCGGCATCGACAGCGAGATGCCGGGGGGCGGTGCGGCGAACCGGCCGGGCGGTACCAGGCCGCCGGGGGCAAAGAGCCCGCCGGGGCCGCCGATGTTGCCGAAGGTGCCGGGAGCGAAGTGGAAGTCGCCGGCCTTGACCAGGCCCATGCCTGCGCCGTTGCCGGCGTCGAAGAAGTTGGAGACGCCCGCTCCGACCCCGGAGGCCTTGCTGCCCGCGCCGATGAAGGAACCGTTGACGAACGCCCCGTACCTGTACATGCCGAAGACACCGCGGTCGATGAAGCCGATCTTGAAGGCCAGAAAGAGGCCCTGGCCCATCTCGTCGGCGGCCACCGGCAGGAAGAGCCGTAGTCCCTTGACACCGGAGAGGCCGTTGGCGATCGCTCCGGCGCCCATTTTGATGCCGTTCAGGCCGACGATCACGCTGTGCAGCCCGAAGAAGCCCTTGGCGCCGATGGTGTTGATGACCCCGAGCTGCACGCCGAGCGGGAAGAACTGGAATCCCTTGCCGGAGCCGCCGCCCAGGAGGGTGACGCCCTCCAGCCCCTTGATCTTGTTGAACTTGATCGCGTCGCCCAGACCGCCCTTGAGCCAGGAACTCGTGGCACTGAACGTGTCGTCGATGCCCAGGCCCAGCCGCCCGAAGAGACCGAGGGAGTTCGGGCCGCCCAGGACCAGGTTCTTGGTGCCCTTGATGCCCTGTGCGCCGAATCCCTTGATGGATTTCCACGCCTGGCCCACGTTCAGGCCCTTGGTGGTCGGCGCGAGCACTCCCACGATCGACAGCAGCAGTTCGGTCAGGCCGGCGTCACCGCGGGAGAAGTCGATCGCCGTCTTGATCATGATGGCGAGGTTCAGACCGAATGCCAGCAGGGCGATCGGGCCGCCGACGAGGATCGCGGGAATGATCAGGATGATCGCGATCCAGGTCAGGGCCTTCCACAGGTCCTCGCACTCGTCCACCGGCGAGGAGATCGATTCCGCGGCTGTCGCGATCGCGGTGGCCGCGGTGTCGGCCGCGGTCTCCATGGTGTCCCCGGCCGACTTCGCCGTCGCCTTGTGGGCTTCGCGGCCCTCGGTGTCGTCCTCCGGCAGGGCCGCCGCCGCGGTCAGCGCGTCGTCGGCGACCCGCTGTTGGGCGCGCATCACTCCGACGTAGGTGAGCAGGGCGGTGCGGACGTCTTCGTGGGCGGTCTTGAAGGTGGTGACGAAGCCCCGGATCCGGCCGTCGATCTTGCCGCGCAGCGCGTCGGCGGTCTTGCCCTTGAAGGCCTCGGACGCCTTGTTGGAGACCTCCGCCAGCCCGCTGTCGATGGTCCGTGCCAGCTCGATCAGCGTGTACTGGGAGACGATGACCCGGTCGAGCTCGTCGGGATCACCCGGAGTCGGGTCTTCGGACAGTCCCAGCGCACTCCAGTCAGTGGGACGGGCCATGCCCGGCCACCCCCTCCGTCGTCCGGCGTCGTGTCCTCATCCCGACCACGCACGGGCCACCCGTCAGGTTCAAGGCTGCCGCCGTCCAATCCTCGGCCCGGTTGAACCGAAGTGGGGTCCGGAGCGTGGTCGAAGCAAGGTACGAGCAGGAAGGAGGTGGCCGTGGCCGACATCACCTCGGACTTCGCCATCGACTACGGGTTGCTCCACGAGGTCCAGTCGAAGCTCCGTGATCTGGCGTCCCAGGCGGGAGCGGGAGCGGGCGACGGCTCCTACAAAAGCCTGGGCGACGCGAAGTCCAGCGAGCGCCGCAGGATCCTCGGGAACGCGAATCTCTCGGCGGAGTTCAACTACTTCTACTCCTTCTCGAAGAGGCGCCAGGGAAAGGCCAAGGACGGCCTGAACGAACTGGCCGAACTCTTCAAGAGCGTCTCCGACGTGTTCTTCGACGCCGACTCCCAGATCAGCGGCAGCGCCGGAGTCATGGGCAAGTCGATCGGGCTGGAGGACTGGAAGAACAAGAAGGAGGCGTACGACGACTGGGTGCAGGACAAGAAGGAGTGGGACGACTTCCTGAAGAGCATCGGCGCCTCCGACTACTTCGAGAAGAACCCGGACGCGAGCATCCGCATGGTCTGCAACGCCGATGACGCACCCGGCTGGTGCCAGGCGTGGCGCGATGCGGACGACCCGCCGCTGAAGCCCGGCGACGCGCCGCCCAAGCCGCCGGACACTCCGCCGACCCACTACCACTCCGAGACGACGACCGGTTCCGTCGACGTCGATCTGGTCCTCGACAAGGACGACAACGTCATCACGGAGACGTCCACCGTCAAGACCAACGGGCAGACGTTCACCACGTCCACCACCTACGAGCAGGGCGCGCCGAAGATGGTCGACCCGCCCGGCGACGGCAAGCCGTACGACACCCGCGACTACACGGTGACCACCACCGGCGGCGACGGCAAGACCAGCACCTCGACGGTGGTGATCAACGACGACGGCTCCGGGACGATGAAGGTCGTCCAGGACGACGAGACCACCCAGTACACCCGCTCGGGTCCCACCGCCGAGTGGGAGGAGGTCGTCGAGGAGGAGGACGACTACTCGTACACCTACGCCTGACGCGCACCGCGGTTTTGCCCGCAGCACCTACTCGAAGCTCCGCCCGACAGAGGGAGAACCACTCGTGGTAGCCAACATCCGCCTTTCCTACGCCGAGATCGACCGGGTCGCCGGCATGCTCAACACCAGCGTCGACGTCACCCTGGTGCCCCGGATGACGGAGGCCAAGAAGGAGGTGGACAGTCTGCTGTCCACCTTCCTCGTCCTGGAGAAGAGCAGCCCCGCCCTCCAGCAGCAGTACGAGAAGTTCAACACCGCCCTGACGCAGGCGACGGAGTCCATCAAGGGCTACGCCAAGCAGTTCCAGGCGATCAAGGAGTCGGTCCAGGGCATGGACGCCGACCTGGCCGAGAAGGTCAACAGCAGCGGCAACTGATCGGCCCGGGGCCGTGTCCGACCATTCCCGCCGGGCGGGAATGGTCGGACACGGCCTGGCGCCTCGTACGACGCAGGGACACTCAACAGAAAGGGCTGTCAGGATGCCTGTCGGCAATGACGACGTCGTATTCGACTACGACGAGATCTTCAGCGGCTGTACCACCATGGGCAACAAGCTCACGGACATATCGAACGAGCTGACCTCGCTGGAGGGCACCGTCAGCGGTCTGCTCCAGAACGGCCTGGTCTTCGAGAAGGCGAGCCCCGTCATGCGGGACGCCTACAACGAGTTCAGCAAGCAGATGAAGACCTCCGCGGCCAACATCGCCTCGTACGCGGACAACTTCAAGAAGATCGCCGAGTCGATGGGGCAGTCCGACTCGCAGATCGTCGAGGAGATCAAGAAGGCGCAGGCCGAGGCCGCCGCACAGAAGTGACGTTCCCCGGGTGAGACGTACGTCGAAGGGCCGGGCCAGGTGGCCCGGCCCTTCGACGCCGCCGCGATCTTCAGGCGTCCAGGACCGTCAGCGGCACCTGCACGGCGATGGCGCTGCCGTTCTCGCCCGCCGTCCAGCCGCGTCCCGCCCCCAGCTGTGTACGGATCTGGTCGCCGGAGATGCGGGACCCGATGAGGTCGCCCTCGCCGGGGCTCTTGGGGCCGAGGAGCAGCCCGCGCCGGGCCCGGCGGGCCGTACCCACCCAGCCCAGCGAGTGCATCGACTCCGGCAGGCCGGCCAGCAGCAGGCCCTGCATGTGGTCCCGCCCGGACGTGGCCACCTGCCGCAGGGTGCGGTCGGCGTCCGCCGCCAGCAGCAGGTCCGCGTCGTCCACGACCACGACCACCGGCTGTCCCGCGACGGCGTTCAGGGCTTCGGTGAGCGCCTCGTTGGAGGGGTCCGGCTCGCGGAACACGTGGGCCAGGTCGTGCGCGGCGAGCCGGCGCAGCTGTGACTCGCGCGGGGTGATCACGATCAGCCGGGTGCCGCCGAGCAGCAGGGAGACGGACATCGCGGCGAGCGCGGTGCTGCGGCCGGTCCGGGGCGGTCCCGCGACGACGAAGGAGCCGCCGCCCTCCTGGAAGTCGTAGCCGATCGGGCCGACCGCGTCGCCGCCGACGCCCATCAGCGCCCACAACGGGCGCAGTTGAGCCTTGGGGATCTGGTCGACGGCCTCCTGGAAGCCGATCAGGGTGGGCATCTCGCCGATCTTGAACGGCCGCTTCCGCGAGGGCACCTCGCTCTCCCGCGCCCAGGCCTGCTTGCCGATGCCGCGCAGCGCGTCACCCTGGTCGGGCCTCTCGGGCGAGATGGTCGGCAGTAGCGCGATCTGCGCCTCGACCCCGCCCGGCGCGTGCCAGCCTCGGCCCGGTGCCACGTGGGCGGGGACCCGGTCCCGGCCCATGCCGACGACGTTGTAGTCGCTGGGGTCGGTCTGCCGGAGCACGAGACGCTTGTCGTTGTGCGCGGCCAGACGGCCCCCGAGCAGGACGCGTTCGGAGGTGGCTATCACGTGGATGCCCGCCGCGACGCCCTCGCGGAGCAACCGCACCACGTCGGAGTAGACCCGGCCGCCGTCGTAGTCGTCGAGGAGCTGGCTCAGCGCGTCCCAGCCGTCGATGAAGAGGACCAGATGGGCGGGGCGTCGGGCCGCGGACAGCTTGGCGCGCAGTTCGTTGATGCCCGCGCAGTCGTGCTGGGACAGCAGACGCTGGCGGATCGTCAACTCCGCGACCAGGCGATTGACCAGCCGCTCCATCCGCTCCGTGTCGTGGCGGGAGACCACGCCCCCGCAGTGCGGCAGGGCCTCCAGTGCGGCGAGACCGCCGCCGGCCGCGTCGATCGCGTACATGTGCAGGTCGCCGCTGTCGATGCACAGGGCGGTGGATCCGGCGATGGTGCGCAGCACCTGAGTGCGGCCGGAGCGCGGGGCGCCGATGACGTAGAGGTGCCCGAAGGCCGACCACTGGATGGCGCCGAGGCGCCGCTGCTGGAGTGAGGGGATGTCGAGGAGCGCGTAGGGGACCGCCGGGAGCTCGCCCTCCGCGGGCTCCGGGGGCGCGGGAAGCTCCTCCAGGCCGATCTGCTCGTCCAGGGGCGGCAGCCAGGGCCTGGGCTGCCGGGTGAAGTCCTCCAGCCGTCCGGTGGCCTCGATCAGGGTGTCGACCAGGGCCTTCAGGTCGGTGGGGAGCTCCTCCGGGGCGGGTCCCGTCATCGCCTCGGGGTCGTCGTCGGAGTGTTCGGGCAGGGCCGGGGGCCGGCCCAGGCGCTGCCAGGTCAGTTCGGAGCTCCGGATCGGCCGGAGTGGACGGTCGGGGACGGCCGCCGGGTCGGGGGCGGCGCCTCCGCGCTCGGCGCCCACGTAGGCCGTCTGGAAGGGCACCGGGGCGGCCGAACCGCGCCGGACCAGGGCCCGGCCGGGGTGGTTCGCCGAGATACCGGCGGCGTCCGGGGCGTCGATGATGTCCTGGCTCTCGGAGCGGTCGGTCACCCGCAGGGAGATCCGCAGGTTGGTGTTGGCACGGATCTCGTTGCTCACCGATCCGCCGGGCCGCTGGGTGGCGAGGACCAGGTGCAGGCCCAGCGAACGGCCGCGTTGGGCGAGGCTGATCAAGCCGGGTACGAACTCCGGGAGTTCGCGCACCACGGTGGCGAACTCGTCGATGATGATGAGCAGTCGGGGCAGTGCGGGGAGCCTCGGGTCACGGGGCCGCTTGGCCCGGTACTCGGTGTGGTCCTTGGCCTCCACCTCGTTGAGCAGGATCTCCCGGCGCCGCAGTTCGGCGTCGAGCGAGGCCAGGGCCCGGCGGACCAGGTGCCCGTCCAGGTCGGTGATCATGCCGAGGGTGTGCGGCAGCCGGTCGCATTCGCGGAAGGCGCTGCCGCCCTTGTAGTCGACCAGGACGAAGGCGAGTTCGTCGGGCCGGTTGCCGGCGGCCAGCGAGGCGATCATGGTCTGGAGCAGCTCGGACTTGCCGGAGCCGGTGGTGCCGCCGATCAGGCCGTGCGGCCCGTCGCGGACCAGGTCGATGGTGAGCGGGCCGTCGTATCCGGAGCCCACGACGAAGGAGCTGGTGGCGGGCCGGCGGGCCCACGCCCGGACGAAGGCGGCCGGGTCCGGCGGCTCGTGGCCGATCAGCGGCAGCAGCTGGACGTCCTCCGGCAGTCCGGAGTCGCTGTCGACGGTGACGTCGCGCAGCGGTGCGAGGGCCCTCCCGACCTCCTCGCACCACTGCGCGTCGACCTGGTCGGCCCGGACGTCCTCCACGGCCGGCACGCCGGAGGTACGGACGGTCAGCCGGTTGCCGGTGGTGGTGACGACGGCCGTGCACTCCTCGGGGAGCAGCCGCTCGCGCTCGTCGACGCAGAGGCTGAACACCCGGGCGGCGGGCCCGGCGGTGAGCAGGTGGACCACGCCCGGGACGTCGCGGAGCCTGCGCGCACCGTCCAGGACGACCATGATGTCGGGTTCCCGTTGGAGCGAGCGGCTCAGGGCGGAGGTGTTGTTGTCCGAGCGGTTCTGGATCTCGCCGATCAGCTCGTTCACCCGGTGCGCGGTGCTCTCCGGGTCGTTGCCGAGGCTGACGACGGCGGCGCCGGGGCGGGTGGAGCGCAGGTGCGGCAGCCAGCGCACCCAGTTCCAGGCCTCCGCGTGCTCGCGGTCGGTGAGGACGACGATCCGCAGGTCGCGGGGGCTGTGCAGGACGGCCGCCTGGGCGACGGCCCAGGCGGCCAGGGCGCGCGGGGCGGCGCCGGGACCGCTGATGCCGACGACCCCGTGCTCGGCCAGTTCGATGCCGAAGGGGGCGTCGGCGATCCGCCAGTGCACCTGGCGGTGGTTGGCGTCGCGGGCGCCGTCGTCGATGCGTTTGAGCGAGGGCCGGGTCAGGGTGCCGACGCGCAGGGTGAGGTGGTCGGGGTCGCGGCGCCGCCGCTGCCACAGTCCCTTGCCGGGCCCGGAGGCGGTCAGCAGCACCGAGGCCGGGTCGGGGAAGGTGTCGGCCCTCAGCTTCCTCTCGTCGATGGTCGCCTGACGCATCTCCAGCTCCGTCCAGGAGCGGCGGACCAGGTAGATCCGGAGGTTCTCCTCGTACTGCTTGCGCCCCGTGCGCCGGCCGGAGACCCAGTTGCCGACGGCCATCAGCGGCGTCAGCAGGATGAAGACGACGAAGTACAGGCTGCGGAAGAGGAACATCATGACCAGGCCCATGATCAGCGGCGAGATCATCATCAGGAACGGGAAGGGCCGCTTGGTGTTGTCGGCGGGCGGGCCCTGCATGGTCATCGACTCGGTGTCCAGGTGCGGGACGATCCGCGGCGGCCGGTTGTACTCGATGCCCACGCCGTCGGCGGCCCGGTTCACGGCCGCGTCCGCCTCGAAGGGCCGGCTCAGGCGCAGCAGATGGTCGCCGAGGGACAGGTCGGCGTACGCGGGCCACTCGACGGAGCCGTCGTCCGGCAGCGGCAGCTTCCCGACGGGCGGCAGCGGCGGCGGAACGGGGTGGCCGTCGGGGCCCGGCGGGGCGGGCTCCGGCGTGTGACCGCCGGGGCCGCCGTCCTGCGGGCCGGCGGGCTCCTCGGCGGTGAGCGGGGTGCCGGTGGTCGGGTCGACCGGCGGGGGCGGGGCGAGACTGCGCAGCCCGCACTCGGCGTCCGCGTCGGGGGCGAGCCGCAGGGTCACCCGCCCGTCGGTGCCCACCGTGATCCAGGTGCCCCGCGCGGGCGCCCCGCCGCCGTCCAGGCTGAGGACGCAGCCGCGGTCGGTACCGGCCTCGTGGTCACCGGGGCCGAGCCGCCAGACCCTGCCCGCGCCCGGTCCGCCGACGTGCTGGATCTCGACGAGGACGGGGTCGGAGTCGGGCGGTCGCCACGCCTCGGACGCCCCGGCCGGGTAGGGCACCGGGACGCCCAGGCCGACCACCGAGCCCTCGCGCAGTCCGCTGCCCCGCACGGGGAGGTCGGGGTGGAGCGGACTGCTCCCGAGATACAGCTCGGCGGATCCCAGCGCCTCGCCGAGGGCGGCGAGGTCGGCGCCGTCGGGGAGGTCCAGCAGGTGGTCCGCGCGGTGGCCCCGGGCGTCGACGGTGGAGAGGGTGAGTCTCACGGCACTCCTTGCGGTGGCTTTCAGCGGTGTCGTGGGGGCGGGGCGGAGGGCACCCCGGCATCCGGATCGGGCTCCCCGCCCGGCCCGTGGGGTCCGGGACCGTCCGGCCCGTCGGGTCCGTCCGGTCCGCCGGGGTCGGCGACCAGCCCGGACCAGGCTCCCGGGTCAGGGTCGGAGCCGGCCCAGATGACGGGTGGTACCGGGCCGTCGGTGCCGGGCTCCGGCGGGTGCCCCGGCCCGCCGTGTGCGGGCGCCGGCGCGGGAGGCTGTGCGCGCTCCGGGTCCCGGCCGGCCGGGGCCCCGGCGGCCGGGTGCGTCTCCGGGCCTGCGGCGGCCCGCACCCTCGGCCGCGGGATGGGCAGCGAGACGCCGGCCGGAACGGGGGTGGGCCCGGCCGACGCCTCGCTGGTCTTCGGTGCCGTGCGCCGCATCTCCCGGGCGGCGGGGGCCGCGGTCGGCACCCCCTCGTCCGGGTCGGCCTCGCTCGGCCCTGCGGGGACGGCCTCGTCCTCTTCCGCGAAGAGCGGCCGCATCCCGTCCGCCGAGGGGGCGGGCGGATGCACCGGCGGGATCCGCTTCAAGGTTCGGGACACCGCGCGCGGCAGGGCGTGCGACAGCAGCAGCAGCGGCGTGCCGGGGAGCGCGAGCTGCCCGTACCGGTCGGCGTGCAGCCGCCGTACGTATCCGCGTCCGGAGCCGAGGACCAGCACCCGCAGCGCCGGCACCGCCGCCGGGGGCCCCGCCATCTCGGGCGGGAGCGGGTCCGGCAGCTCGCGCGCCGCCAGGAACGGGGGTGTACCCAGCCGGGCCGGTGTCTCCCTGGCCCTCCGGTACGCCTCCCGCACCGGCTCGCCCGGGTATCCGCGCAGCACGCCCTCGGCCACGACCGTCTGCCCGGGCGGCAGCCGCCGCCCCAACTGCGCGGCGAGGGTGGGCAGCAGTGCCGCGCGGGCCCGCTCGTCCCCGTCCAGTGCCAGGGTCGGCGGCCCCGTCGCCAGATCCAGGAAGGCGCACCGGCCGGCGGGCTCGTCCTCGGCGCCGATCGCGACCACGACCGGCCGGTTCAGCCCCGCCTCCGGCACCACGGCGGGAAGCTCCGACCGCAGGACCGTCCAGCGCAGCGGATCGTCGGCTTCGGCCTCCGCGGCCCAGGGTTCGGGCGCCGGGGGAACGTGCCGCCCTGCCAGCAGGACGGTGACCGTCCGGTCGTCGACGAGCACCCCGTACGGCACGGCGGGCGCGGCCGCGAGCCGCGCCGCGGACAGGGCCCGTTCGGCGTCGCGCCAGCTCTCGGGCGAGCGGAGCCGCCGCACCAGGATGCGCAGCACCCGGCGGTAGCGCAGCCAGGCCCGCGCCGGGGAGGCGAACGCCGCACCGGTGAGGGCGGTCTCCCGCGCCACGCGCCGGCCGGCCGCCTTCCAGCCGCCCAGCTTCATGGCGAAGTGCCGGACCAGCAGGAAGAGCAGGAAGGCCACGCACACCAGGAGGGTCCACCGGATGATGCCGTCCCGGTGGTCGGAGATCCAGCGGATCGGGTCGACGCCGTTCACGCGGCCAACTCCCTGCGCAGGGCCCGCAGGGCGTAGTGGGTACGGGACTTGACCGTTCCCGGGGATATCCCTATCTCCCGGGCGGTCTCGTCCCTCGGGCGGTCGCAGAGGTGGACCCGTACGACCACCTCCCGGTGCTCCTGCGACAGCCGGGCCAGCGCCTTGCGCACCACGTGGCGGTCGACCACTTGCTCCGCCAGGTCGCACTCCCCGCTGCGGCTCAGCAGCTGCTGCGGCAGCGCGCCCACGGGCACCGCGCGGTCGCGGCGGTGCATGTCGATGGCCAGGTTGCGGGCGACGGTGTACAGCCAGGCGAGCAGCCGCTCGTCGTCGTCGACCGGCACGGCGGCCGGTGGCCGCTTCCAGGCGCGCAGGAGGGTCTCCTGGACGATGTCCTCCGCCCGGTACGGGTCCCCGGTGAGCCGGTTCGCGAACCTCAGGAGCAACGCCCGGTGGCGCTCGGCCGTGGCGGGTCGAGAGGACGAATCTGGTGTGCCGTGAGCATCGATCACTGTTTCGCTCCACATCGCCCGGGGGCGGAGAATCAAGGGCACGGGGGAATGCCCTCTCATGTTCTTTCTGTTCACGGTGACGTTCAGTCAACGTAGATCCACAGACGCTTGTTGATGCTCAGTAAAAGCTCAGAACATTGCAGATCTCGAAACTCGCGGCGACAAACCCGCGTTAGGGTGGCGCCCCGGGCCGACCCCCGGCCGGCGGACATCCCGACAGCGGGGGACCCGATCCGCTCCTGCCCGCTCCGCGACCGTCGACTGGAGCCAATCACCCCCATGAACTCGCAGTCCGAGCACTCGAAGCAGCCCCTGGAACCCCGGTCGTCCCCGGACCCGACGACCCCGGCCGGACCGTCCCCGGCCGGGCCGGACTTCGCCGACGCCTTCCGCCGCCGCCGCGTCCGCGGGCCCCGGGGAATGGCCCCCGGACGCCGCGTCTGGACCACGCTGGGCTGGACGGCCGCGGCGGTGGCCGCGCCCCTCGCGCTCACCGCCGCACTGGCGGGCGACGGCGCCGGTGACCTCGGTGACAGCCAGGAAGCGGCGGCCGCCCGCGTCCTCCCGCCGCCCCCGGCCGTCGTCGTCTCCCCCACCCCGGCGGCCTCGGCGTCGCCCACCCCGAAGGCCTCCCCCACCCCGACGGCCTCCCCCACCCCGGTGGCGGCGCCGCTGCCCGCCGCTCCCGCACAGGCCTACCAGCCCCCGCTCCCCGCCGCGCCCGCTCCGCAGAAGACGGTGCCCGCCACCCCGAAGCCGTCGGCGGCCGCTCCCATACCGCAGACCGCGGCCCTGACCGTGTCGCGCCTCGCGGCCCGGCAGCCGGGGCGGCACATCTGCTACCGCGCCTACGTCGAGGGCAACGGCTGGCAGAGCGTGGTGTGCGACGGCGGTACGACCGGCATCACGGGCAAGAAGATCAAGGCCCTCAACATCGCGGTGTCCGGTACGAAGGGCACCGCCGGCAATGCTTTCGTACACGATGACGAGTGGAAGACCCCCTGGAACGGTGTGGCCGACGGGATCGACAACTACATCGGCAGCACGGCCAAGAACTATCCCTACATGCTCGGCTTCGTCATCAACGTCGGTGACGGCGCGGTCTGCCAGAGCGCCCGGGTGCGCTCGGGCTGGGGCGGTCTCGCCTGTGACAAGCCGATCGGCCAGGCCTCCGGGAACTACATATTCGGCGGCACCCTGAACAACGACTCCTGGCTGGAAGCCGTGCGCTTCACGGTGTGAGCGCGGGGCCGCCGGTACGACGCGGCGGCCCGAGTCCCCGTCAGGCGCCCCGGGCCGCCCGTACCACCGCCTCCACCAGGCGCGTGTTCTCGGGCGCCTCGCCACCCGGGTAGGCGTACCGGCGGCGGGTGTACCCGTACGCGATGCCCGGCTCCGGGTCGGCGAACGCCTCGTACAGCTCCTGGATCGATCGGCCGGTGGCCAGCCGCATCACGTCGCCGGCCGGCGCGCCGATCACCACGGCGTGGTAGCCGTACGCCGCGCCAGGCTTCCAGAACGGTTCCTGCCGCCCCCCAAAAAGATCAAGGGCCGGTTTCGGATTGCTCCGAAACCGGCCCTGATCTGCGACTGTCTCCAGTCGGGACGACAGGATTTGAACCTGCGACCCCTTGACCCCCAGTCAAGTGCGCTACCAAGCTGCGCCACGTCCCGCTGCGTTTCCTCCCGGTTTTCCCGGTCGGCCGCGCAGGGAAAACATTACCTCACTCCGAGGGTCGAATTGACGCGCGTGCCTGCTGGGCACGGTTGGCGAGTCCGTCGGCACCGCAGGCGAGGGCCAGTTTGTGGGCGCGGCCGAGCTCCCGAGTGCTGCGGATCGCGATGCCGTACTCGTACCGGGCGAGCGCGTGCTCGTACTCGGAGGTGGACGCCTCCAGGTGGCGTACGGCGTCGGCCAGCAGCTTCTCGGCCTCTTCGGCGGGTGCGAACACCGCGAGGCAGCGCAGGGCCTCACCGATCGCGGTGTCCGTTCCGAAGCGTTCCGCGTGCGTCCTCGCCTGGGCGGCGATCTCCGCACCCTTGACCGGGTCCGTGTCGCGCAGCGCGCGGGCCAGGTCGAACGCCCAGGGCGCCCAGACACCGTTGTGCCGCTGACGCGCCTCCAGCGCGAGCCCCGCCGCTTCGAGCTCGGCGATGGCCTCCTCGGTCCGTCCCTCGGCCAGTAGCAGACGGCCGCTGATGCACGGGGCGTCCGGGAGGACCATGGCGCTGGGGTACGGGGCACCGAACTGGTACTGGTCCGCGACCTTGCGGGCGTCGGCCGTACGACCCCGCGCGAGCAGGGTGTCGATGAGGAGGCACGCCGCGTCCCAGTGGACGGGAAGGCCGCTGCCGACACGGTCGGCGAGCCGCAGTCCTTCGCGCAGGAAGCCCTCGGCCTCCGCGAGCCTTCCGCGACGGCGGGCGACGAGGCCGAGCAGAGTATGGGCGAAGGCGAGGTGCGCGCCGCTCCAGCCGGAGATCTCGAAGGCCCGCACCGCTTCGCCGAACAGGCTCTGGGCCCGCTCGTAGTGGTCGGTGAAGGCATAGGTGATGCCGACCATGGTGGGGAACTCGAATCCCCACTCCGGGTCCGTCCAGCCGAGGCCACGGGCCGGGCTGCCGTCGACCAGCGCGCGTTCGCAGTACTCGACGACGAGCTCGGCGCTCTCGCCCCGCATCATCGCGTCGAAGGCGCGCAGGGTGATCAGGGCGCGCTCGGGGTTGTCCCGGCCTTCCAGATGGTTCGCGTTGCCGGCGAGCCTGCGCGAGCGGGCCGCACCGTCGTACTCCTCCCGCTGCATCCCCTCCCACTGGAAGTGCGCGGCCTGCAGACGCATCAGGCCCGGCCCGGGAGCGGTACGTGCCGACTCCGCCGCGAGGGTGTCGGCCGCCTCCTTGAGCTCGTTGTTGTGGGCCAGCGCGGCGGCGAGCCGGAAGATCGCGTCCACCCGCTGACGGTCGTCCAGACCTGGTGTGTCGACAGCGTTCCGCAGATGGCGCACGGTGGTGGCGGGCGAGCTGAGGAGCGTCGCGCACCCCAGTTCGTAGAGGATCAGCGCGTGGTCCTCGGGCCGGGGCGGCTCTTCCACGGCGCGTTCCAGACAGCGCCGGGCGGCTTCCGGAGCACCGACCGCGAGATGGTGCCTGGCCGCCTCGCGGAGCTGTCTGACCACACCCTGGTCGTCGTCCGGGTGTACTTCGAGCAGATGGCGCGAGGCCGCCGCGACGCCGTGTCCGGCGTCGGTGAGGGCCCAGGCCGCCCGCCCGTGCATGGCCGTCCGGGTGGCCCCAGGGATCGAGTCGTAGATGGTCGAGGCGATGAGCGGGTGGACGAACTCCAGCGGGTCGAAACCGGTGACGATGCGGGCTTCGCGGAGCTTGTGGGTGCAGTCGGCGGCCTCCGCCGCGCTCATCCCCGCCAGGTTGGCCGCGATGTCCCGGGAGATCTCCGTGCCCAGTACGGCGGCGGCCCAGGCGAACCTGTTGGCGTTGGTTCCCAGCCGTTCGAGACGGGCGACGAGCCCGCGGCCCCGGGCCGAGGCGCCGAGTTCGCGCAGCTGGCCGGCGGAATCCTCCACCGGCGGCATCTCCTCGTCCTGCACCTTGGCGACCAGTTCGACCGCCTCGTAGGGGTTGCCTCCGGTGACCGCCCAGACCTCGCGGCAGAACGGATCGTCCGCGTGCTCCCCGAGGGTCTCCCGGACCAGGTGGGCGGTCGCGTCGGGGGTGAGCGCGCTCAGGGGGACGCGGACGAGCCTGGCGGGGTCGCTCGCCGCGTTCGGGTCGAACGCCCCAGCCCTGCCCCGGTCGGCCATTTCTCGTGGACGGTAGGCGGGAACGGCGAGTAAAGGCAGATCGCCGAGGTTCTCGGTGAACGAGGACAGCCAGTCGAGGGATTCGCCGTCCGCCCAGTGCGCGTCGTCCACGATGAGCAGCAGGGGCCGGTGGCTGTGCCGGATCGCGAGCTGGCGGACCACGTGGTCGAGGCCGTCCCGGACACCCTGGGGGTCCGGCTGCGGTCCGCTGGGCTGCGCGAGTCCGAGGGCGGGTGCGGTGGTCTCGTACCAGTCGCCGAACAGCTCGCGGAGCTGGTCGGTCGGGATCTGGACGAGCGCGGGTTGCAGCAGTTGGCGCACGACGTGGAACGGCACCGACGTGACGGTCTCACCGCCGCGCGCCGACCAGACGGTGCAGCGGTCGGCGGCCATGGCCCGGATCTCCGCCAGCAACGCGGTCTTGCCGAGGCCCGCCTCCCCGCTGCAGACCAGCAGGCCACCGACGGCCTGCGCGCCACAGAGCGCGGCCACCGCGTCTGCTGCTGCGGCGAGTTCGGGATCGCGCTCGTACAACGGCCGGGACGGCTTCATGCCTCCCCTTCCCCAAGGTGATGCGGACAGAGCCGAGCGTAGTCGCGCGCGGGGCGGTGCGGGCGGTGGTTCGAACAGTTCGCCGCAGGTAAGAGCCGCTCAGGTGCACAATCGAGCCGTGGACGAAACGCACAGGGACCGCGACGCCGAAGGCCGAGCGCGCAACGCGCGCCCCCGGGACGGGCTGGGTCGTCCCCTGCCCTACGGGACCGAGGGGGTCGGTCGTCAGCCCGAAGGTGTGGTGCGCTCCCCCGAGGAGACCTTGCGGGAGGCCCAGCGGCTGCTGGACGGGGGCATGCCCTTCCACGCGCACGAGGTCTTCGAGGACGCCTGGAAGTCGGGCCCCGAGGAGGACCGGGAACTATGGCGTGCCATGGCCCAGTTGGCGGTGGGCCTGACCCACGCGGCGCGCGGGAACGCGGTAGGAGGTGCCCGGTTGCTGCGCCGGGGAGCGGCGGTACTGGAGGCGTACCGCGCCCGCGGGCCGTACGGAATCGGCGTCGGCGCGCTGATCGGGTGGGCCCGGGAACTGGCGGGGCGGGTGGAGCCCCCGGAGACGGGGGCCGTTGCCCGTCCGGCGGGCCGGGGGCGCGCGACCGGCGGCGTGGACGCCGCCGCGGAGGCGCCTCGGCTCCGCCCGTAGGGGCGCCCCGGGATCGCGGCGCGTCCGCGTTCGGCCGCGTCCGGCGGTGCGGGGCCCGTTCCGGATACTCGTCGCGGCTGACGGATGCGCTCGGCGACCACCGCCGCGCGACCGGACGGGGGCACCGTCGAGGCCCCGCGGGCCCCGGCCCCACGGGGCTCGCCGTACCCCCTGCGGCGGACAGCCGTTACGATCCGGCTCCATGAGCACTGCTGACCGGGAACAGGTCCGGGAACAGGTCCGGGTCGAGGACGAGGACGCGAACCAGGACGAGAACCACAACCAGGACCGCGAGGACCGCGAGGACGAGAGCGAAGGCGCACCTCCCGGGGGAACGGCCCCCGGCGGGGAAACCGCGGGCTACGAGGCGGCCCCGGAGCGGGACGCCTCCGAGCAGGAAACGGGCGCGGAGGACAGGGGAGAGCGACGCCTGACGCCTCGTCAAGCCAGACGGCTGCGCATCGTCCTGTCCTCGGTGGGCATGGCGGTGATGGCGGTCGTCCTGTGGATGCGCATCGCCAGCCGTTCGTCGGTGCTGGTCGTCGGCGTCTACGGGCTCGCCCTGATCCTGTGCGGCGTGGTGATGGAACTCAGCCGCAACGGGCGCACGAGACTGGCGAGTTGGCTGCTCGGCATCGGCCTGCTCGCCGCCGTCGGGACGGACTGGCTGCTGCTTCCCTGAGCAACGAGGACGCGGGCACCCACAACGCCACGCCCTTCGCGTCCGCATGTCCGACCGGTATCGGGCGGGCCCTCTCAGAGCAGCAGCAGCTGGAGCCCGCCCACCACCGTCGCCACGAGCACGATTTGCTCGAAGAGCCGCTGGTTGATCCGGTCCACGCACCGGCGGCCCAGCCAGGCGCCGGGCAGGACGAAGAGCACCAGAACCGCGTCGAGCAGCAGGGAGCGCCCGTCGATCAGGCCCAGCCCCACGCTGAACGGCACCTTGGTCACGTTGACGATCAGGAAGAACCAGGCGGACGTGCCGAGGAAGCCGAGCTTGCGCATTCCGGAGGAGAGCAGGTAGAGCGACATGACGGGGCCGGCCGCGTTGGCCACCATGGTGGTGAAGCCGCCGAGTGCCCCGTAGGTTCCCGCCTGGGCGCGTGCGGCGTTGCGGGCCCGCCGCCCCGGAGGGCCCGGCGCCGTACCGTCCGCTCCCGCCGCCCGTTCCCCGGCCTCCTTACCGGGCTCGGCCTCCCCGCCGTGGCCGCCTTCCGCCCGCTCCCCGTCGGCCACCGGCCCTGTCGTCCGCCGGCGCCGCCGGAGCGTGACGCCGACCATGACGAGCAGGATGGCTCCGATCGACGCCCGTACCGCGCCGTCACCCGCGTACTTCAGGAAGAGCGTTCCGGCCACCAGGCCGACCGCGACGGCGGGGAAGAGCCGTAGCAGGGTCGGCCAGTGCGCGTGCCGCCGGTAGACGAGCACGGCGAGGACGTCACCGGCGATCAGGAGGGGAAGCAGCACACCGGTGGACTCACGGGCCGGGAGCACGGCCGCGAAGACCGCGAGACTGATCGTGTTGGCGCCGTTGATCGAGGTCTTCGAGAAGCCGACGAGGGCGGACGCCGCGGCGAGCACGGCCACTTGGGCAAGCGTGAGGGTATCCATTGCGTACCGAATGCTAAACACATCGGTACGGACGCGACGCACCGCCCACACCCAGCGCACCGCCCACACCCAGCGCACCGCCCACACCCAGCGCACCACCCGCACCACACGCCGCCCGACCAGCACCGCCCACACCGCACCACACGCCACCCATCGGCGCCCCCGCCCACCCGACGGCATCCCCGGCCACCCGGCGGACGGCCTCCCCGCCCCACCCCTGGCGTCCGCCCGGGACGATCTGCCTATGCTGCGCCCGCGAGCGATCGAAGAAGCGCTCAAACGAACACCATGCGGCAGTACGGGGTAAGGGGCCAACATGCGGGAGCCGGTGGAACTCAGGCGGCAGCGAATCCTCGCGGTGGTGCGGTCGCGAGGGGCGGTGAAGGTGACCGCGCTCGCCGACGAACTCGACGTCTCCGTGGTCACGGTCCGCCGGGACGTGGAGGAACTGGCCCGCGAGGGACGGCTCAGGCGCGGGCACGGGGTGGCACGGTCCACCTCCCTGACGCAGGAACCGGCCCGCGCCCCCGCGGGGGCGCGGGCTGACGCGGGGGCCGAGGGCGGCCCGGTCGCGCTCGTCGTGCCGGAGCGTCACTCGTACCTGTACGAGACCCTGCACGGCGCCCGTTCGGTACTGGACGAGCACGGTGTGCGGGTCGCCCTGCACATCGCTCCGCAGGCCCGGGGGACGGAACGGCCCCTGGTGGAGCAGGCGCTCGCGGCCGGCGCTCGCGGGCTGCTGATCGCACCGCGCTGGCGCGGCGCCGCGTGGGAGGAGTCCGACAACGAGTGGCTCGCCGAAGTGGGGGTGCCCACCGTGCTGATGGAGCGCAGGCCCCGCCCGGGGAGTGCGCTGCACGCCCTGGACTCGGTCTGTTCCGACCACTGGTACGGCGTCCATCTCGCCGTCGACCACCTGGTGTCCCTGGGGCACCGCCGCATCGTGCTGGCCGCCCGGGACGACAGCCCGACAGCCCGGAGCATCCGGGCGGCTTTCGCGGAGGTCTCCGCCGCGCGGCCGGAGGTGGAGGACTGGCACATGGTGCTCAGTTCGCCGGACGCGGTCGCCTCGGACGGCCGGTACGGCGGGGGGAGCGAGCGGGGCGAAGAGGGCTCCGGCGGGCGCGGCGAGGCGGTGGACCTGGCGGCGGTGCTGCGGGAGCGCCGTGCCACCGGGGCCGTGCTGCACGGTGACGTGGACGCGTTGATGCTGGTCCAGCGGCTGTCCGAGAGCGGGGTGCGGGTGCCGGAGGACTGCTCGGTGGTGGCGTACGACGACGTGGTGGCCGCGCTGGGCACCACGCCGTTGACCGCGGTCTCGCCGCCGAAGGCGGAGATCGGGCGGGCCGCCGCCGAGCTGCTGCTGTACCGGCTGAGCGGGGGCGCGGGGGCGCGGGGGCCGGCGCGGCGTACGGAGCTGCTGCCGGAACTGAAGGTGCGCGGTTCGGCGCGGGCGGTGGGCAACCCGCCGCACAGTCCGATCGTTTGACCGCTTTACATTTCTTCTGATCGATCTATTGACCCTTTCCGATCAGGCGATCAGGATTCCCGTTGTCCCGAACAGGAGCCGCGGGAGGCGCGCATGCCTGATCGACAGAGTCGTCGGTCCGTGCTGGCCACGATGGCCTCGCTGCCGGTGGCAGGTGCACTCAGTGCCTGCTCCGGCGGCGGGACATCAGGGCGGAGCACGAGCAGTACAGACACCACCAGCACCACCAGCAGCACCGGCAGTAAGGGCGGCAAGGCCCGCATCACCTTCTGGTCCGCCCTTCGGGGCAGCCAGGAAGTGGTGGACGCCTTCAACCGCGGTCACCGCACCATCGAGGTCGATTTCCAGCAGATCCCCTCGGGCGGTCAGGGCGGTTACGCCAAACTCAGCAACGCCGCGCGGGCCGGGAACGCCCCGGACGTGGCCACCCTGGAGTACCCGCAGGTACCCGGGTTCGCCATCGACGGTGTCGCCCGGGACCTCACCGGCCTCGTCAGCGACACGCTCCGCGCCAAGCTGCTGCCGCAGGCGCTGGGGCTCACCACGTTCGACAAGAAGATCTTCTCCGTCCCGCTCGACCTCGAACCGATGGTGATGCACTACCGCACCGATCTGTTCGAGGAGTACGGGCTCCGGGTGCCGCGCACCTGGGACGAGTTCGAGGAGGCGGCGGCGACCGTACGGCGCAAGGGCGGTGAGCGGCGGCTCGTCCTCTTCCCCACCGACGGTGCCACGCAGATGGCCGCGTACGCCTGGCAGGCGGGCGCCCAGTGGTTCTCCACCACCGGCGGCACCTGGAACGTCTCGCTCGCCGACGCCCCGACCCGGCGCGTCGCCGCGTACTGGCAGCGGCTCATCGACCGGGAGCAGGTGTTCATGAACGCCGTGGAGAGCCGGCAGAGCGACGCCCAGATCGGCAACGGGCTGGTGCTCGTCCGTCTCAGCGGCGCCTGGGACGCGGGGGCCCAGATGAAGGCCCGCCCGGGCCAGAAGGGGCAGTGGGCGATCGCGCCGTTCCCGCAGTGGGACACGGCGGACCCGTCCAACGGGACGCACGGCGGGTCCACCTTCGCGGTGACGAAGGACTGCGCGCGTCCGGAGGCCGCGATGGAGTTCATCGAGTGGCAGGTCTCGCACCCGGACGCGCTGCGGGCCCGGCTCTCCAGCGGGGCGAGCAGCCAGTACCCGGCCGCACCCGGCCTCGTCTCCGTGGGCAGCCAGGCGTTCGACCGCTCCTACTACGCGGGCCAGGACATCTACCGGGTCTTCGAGGAGCAGGCGCGCATCGTCCGGGACGGCTGGATCTGGGGTCCCCGGATGACCGCCACCGGCAAGGTCATGCAGGACGGGTTCGCCCGGGCGAGCGGCGGCAAGGGCTCGCTGCTGAGCTCGATCGAGGCCGCGCAGGAGGGCACCATGCCCGATCTGCGGGCGCTCGGCCTCGCCACCAGCGAGCGTTCCACATGAGCCGCCCCCGGGTGCCCTCGCACCACCGCACCGGCGGTCTCCCCCCACGCGGCACCGGTGCCCCCACGCAGCAGAGAGGCAGGTGACCCCATGGCCAGCACCAGCACCACCCCGCCCGTCGTCCCCGTGAGCGGTGCGGGGCGGACCGTGCGTCCCGCACCGCCCGCCCGGGCGGGGGCCGGTCGCGTGACGGCGCGACGGCGTGAACTCGGCGCCGCCGGCGCTCTGATGACGCCGTTCTTCGTCCTCCTGGTGACCGTCTTCCTGATCCCGGTCGGCACCGCGATCTGGCTGAGCTTCTTCAGCGACGACCAGCCCGGACTCGGCTTCGGGCCCGAGAAGACCGTCTTCGTCGGAGTGCGCAGCTACGTGGCCGTGCTCACCGACCCGACCTTCCTCGGCGGACTCGGCGTCGTCGCGCTGTACTGCCTGATCTACATCCCGCTGATCGTGGTCGGCGCGCTCGCGCTGGCCCTGCTGCTGGACTCGGGCGTGGTGCGACTGCGCGCCTGGGCGCAGCTCGCGCTCTTCCTGCCGCACGCGGTGCCGGGCATCATCGCCGCGATCATCTGGCTGTACCTGTACACCCCGGGGCTCAGCCCGGTGATCGACCTGCTCGGCAAGGCGGACATCACGGTCGACTTCCTCGGGGTGCACACCGTGGTGCCCTCGATCGTGAACATCGCGCTGTGGAGCAATCTCGGCTACAACATGGTCGTCTTCTACGCCGCGTTGCAGGCCGTGCCGCGCGAGGTGATCGAGGCGTCGGTGGTCGACGGCGCGGGGCCGGTGCGCACCGCGCTCCAGGTGAAGGCGCCGCTGGTGCGCTCCTCCATCGTGATGGTGGCGATGTTCACGCTGATCTTCGCTCTCCAGCTCTTCACCGAGCCGATGCTGCTCGGCCAGTCCACCCCGATGATCAACTCCCGCTTCTCCCCCAGCATGTACATCTACGACGCCGCGTTCACCCGCAACAACTACGGCCTGGCGGCTGCCGCTTCGGTGATCCTGCTGGCCTTCACGGTGGCGCTGTCCTACGGCGTCACCCGGTGGACGAACCGCGCCGACGCAGCCGAGGAGGACGCCCGATGAGCGCTCCGGCCATACCCCGTACCACCTCCCGTCGTGCCGGTTCCGCCTCCGCCGCCCGGCGGCCGGGCCTGACCGGACGGGCCGTCGTCAACCTCGTGGTGGGCATCTCGGTGCTGTACACCCTGTTGCCCGTCCTGTGGCTGGTGCTCGCCGCGACCAAGGACCGCGACGCGCTCTTCCAGAGCGACGTCCTCTCCCTGAAGGGCTTCTCGTTCGTCCAGAACCTGAAGGACGTGTTCTCCATGGACGCGGGCCTGTACGGGCGCTGGTACGCCAACAGCCTGCTGTACGCGGTGCTGGGCGCGGCCCTGGGCGCGCTGATCAGCATCGCCGCGGGGTACGCCTTCGACAAGTACCGCTTCCGCCACAAGGAGAAGATGTTCGGGCTGGTGCTCGCGGCCGTCATGGTGCCGCAGACGGTCCTGGCGCTGCCGCTCTATCTGATGGCGTCCAAGGCGGGGCTCGTCAACACCTTCTGGGCCGTCTTCATCCCGGTGCTCTTCAACCCCTTCGGGGTGTACCTGGGCCGCATCTTCAGCCAGGGGTACGTACCGAACGAGGTACTGGAGGCCGCCCGGGTGGACGGTGCGGGCGAACTGGCCACCTACTTCAAGGTGGCGATGCGGATGCTGGGGCCCGGCCTCGTCACCGTCTTCCTCTTCCAGCTCACCGCCATCTGGAACAACTTCTTCCTGCCGATGGTGATGCTCTCGAACCAGGACCTGTATCCGGTCAGCCTCGGCCTGTACACCTGGAACAGCTCGGCGTCGGTCTCCCCCGAGTACTACCCCGTCGTCATCATGGGCTCGTTGCTCGCCATCGTCCCGCTCATTCTCGCGTTCGCCCTGCTCCAGCGCTTCTGGCGGTCGGGGCTCACCGCGGGCGCCGTGAAGTAGCGCGGCTGGCGCGATCCGTCCCCCGGGGCGGTCCGCAACAGCTTCCGTACCGGCGGCCGCCGCGGACCGCCCCCGTACCAGGAGAGACATGCACAGTTCCGCTTCCACCCGTACGCCCCGCCGGCCCCGCGCCGTGCTCGCCATGAAGGCGGACGCGGCGGCGGCGGTGCTTCCGCCAAAGGCTCTCGCCGCGCTCGGCGAGGTCTGCGATCTCGCGCCGCCGCCCGCCCTGGACGACTTCACCACCGACCGGGCCCGCGCCGCGCTGGCCGACGCGGAGATCCTGGTCACCGGCTGGGGCTGTCCGCCGGTCGACGAGGGGGTGCTCGCGGCGGCTCCCGGGCTGCGGGCCGTCGTCCACACGGCCGGCTCGGTGCGTGGCCTCGTCACCGACGCCTGCTGGGCACGCGGGATCGCGGTCTCCTCGGCCGCCGCCGCGAACGCGCTGCCGGTCGCCGAGTACACCGTCGCCATGATCCTGCTCTCCGGGAAGCGGGTGCTGGAGCGCGCCCGGGACTTCCGCGTCGCGCGCGCCCGGGGCGAGTGGCTGCGGACCCCCGACGAGGTCGGCAACTACCGTCGTACCGTGGGCATCCTGTCCGCCTCACTGATCGGCAGACGGGTGATCGAGCTGCTGCGCCCGTACGACCTGCGGGTGCTGCTGCACGATCCGTACGTGTCGGCCGAGGAGGCGGCGTCGCTCGGCGTCGAGGGGACCGGGCTCGCCGAACTCTTCGCCCGCAGCGACGTGGTGAGCGTCCACACTCCGCTGCTGCCCGGCACGCGGGGGCTCGTCAGCCGTGAACTGCTCACCTCCATGCGGCCGGACGCCACGTTGATCAACACCGCGCGCGGTGCGGTCGTCGACCAGGACGCCCTCACCGACGTACTCCGTCAGGACCGCGTCCGCGCGGTCCTGGACGTCACCGACCCGGACCCGCTGCCCGCCGACCATCCGCTCTGGGGGTGCGAGAACGCGCTGATCACCCCGCATCTCGCCGGGTCCCAGGGCAACGAGTGGCGGCGGCTGGCCGATCTGGCGACCGGTGAGGTCGCGCGCTGGGCCGCGGGCGACGGTTTCGCCCATCCCGTACGACCGGAAAGGCTGGCCTTCCTCGCATGACCACCGCCCCCCTCCCTCTCCCCTTCCGACTCCCCCGCGTCGACCGCGCGCTCAGCCCCCTCACCGGTTACACCCGGGCGCACTGGGAGGCTGCCGCGGACGGTCTGCTGCACGCGGCCTGGCAGTGGGCGACCCCCGGCCGGGCGATGCTCGACCTGCCCGGCCGCCCTTCGGGTTCCGGTGTCCGCTCCGACGGGCTGGAGGGGTACGCGCGCACCTTCCTCGCCGCCGCGTTCCGGGTCGGGGGCGCCGAGGGCAAGGACCCGCACGGCTGGCTGGAGCGGTACGCGGACGGTCTCGCCGCCGGTACGCGGACCCCCGGGCGCGACGACACCGAGTCCTGGCCGCTCATCCGCGACCACACGGTCTTCGGTCAGCCGATGGTGGAGTCGGCGTCCGTCGCCCTCGGTCTGCGGCTGACCCGCCCGTGGCTCTGGGACCGGCTCGACGGCGGCACCCAGGACCGGGCGGAGGAGTGGCTGCGCGGATCGCTGCGGCACACCCCGGCGCCCAACAACTGGTACCTCTTCCCCTTCACCGTCGCCGGGTTCCTGGAGTCCGTCGGCCGGGGCGACGCGCAGACCGCGCGGGCGCGGGCCCGCGCGCTGGACCTGCTGGAGGGGTGGTACCGGGGGGACGGCTGGTACGCGGACGGCGACGGGCGCGCCTTCGACCACTACAACGGCTGGGCGCTGCACCTCTATCCGGTGCTGGACGCCCATCTCTCGGGCGACCGGGAGCTCCTGGCCCACTACGGCGGCAGGCTGCGCGAGCACCTGGAGAGCTTCTCCCTGATGTTCGGCGCGGACGGGGCGCCGCTGCACTTCGGGCGCTCCCTCGCCTACCGGTTCGCGGCGGGCGCGGCGGTCGGCATGGGCGCGGTCTCCGGGCACACTCCGCTCTCCCCCGGGGCGTCCCGGCGGCTGGTCAGCGGTTCGCTCCGGTACTTCCTGGAGCGCGGCGCGACCGGCGAGGACGGGCTGTTGAGCCTCGGGTGGCACGGTCCGCACGAGGCGACGCTCCAGCACTACTCGGGTCCGGCGTCGCCGTACTGGGCGTCGAAGGCGTTCGTCTCGCTGCTCGCCCCGGCGGACCACCCGTTGTGGACCGCGCCGGAGGAGCCCGCGCCGAGCGAGGGCCCGGACCGGGTGCTGTCGCTGCCGGCACCGGGGCTGCTGGTGCAGTCGACGCGGGCGGACGGGATCGTCCGGCTGCACAACCACGGCAGCGACCATGTCCGGCCGCACGAGGGCGAGTCGGCGGCGGAGGCGGACCCGCACTACGGGCGGTTCGCGTACTCCACGGCGACCGGTCCCTCCTCGCCGGTGAACGTGGCGGACAACCATCTCTCCGTCCGGGTCGGCGCCGCCCGTAGCGTCCGTCGCCGGATCCACCCGCTGGGCGCCGGGCACGGGGACGGCTGGGGCTGGGCGGCCTCCTGGCACATGCCGGTCTTCGCCGGCCGGCCGCCGGCCGTCCCCGGACTGCGGGTGGAGAGCGTCACCTTCGTACGGGGTCGTTACGAACTCCGGGTCCACCGGCTCCTCGGCGTCCCGGCGGGCGCCCGCGTCGAGCAGACCGGCTGGGCGACGGCCCCGGACGCGTCACCGCGCTCGGTGCTGCACGGGCTGTACGGCTGGGAGTGGGAGGAGGAGGTGCGCGCCCCGCAGGGCACGGCGTACACCCGGTGGGCGGTCATGCCCCGGCTGGCCGTGGACGCCGAGGGCACGGTGGTGCTGGTGGCCCTGGCCTCGCTGACCGGTGAGGCGGCCCCCGCTCCGGTGGGCACGGCGGTGAGCGGAGTGAACGTGGCGGCGGACGCCCGGGGCGCCGGGGACACCGTGGAGGTGGCCTGGTCCGAGGACGGGGCGGTCACCCGGATCGTCTTCGGCACGGGTGGGGCCGACTCCGTGTCGGTGGAGCACGGCACACGGTGACCGGGTGGTGGCGGGTTCGACCGCCGCCGCACCCGGCCGTTCACGGGCGTCAGACGTCCGTGCGGACGATCACCACCAGCGTCCGGGGGCCGTGCACCCCTTCCACCCGCTCCAGTTCGATGTCCGAGGTGGCCGAGGGCCCGCTGATCAGGGTCGTCGGCCGCTCCGGTACCAGGCGCGCGACCGCTTCGGGCACCCCGACCTCCACCGTGGAGAGGTCGACGACGCAGACGTGCAGGTCGGGGACGAGGGAGAGCGCGCGGCGCCCCTGGTCCCCGGACCCGTCCAGGAAGATGGTGCCGGTCTCCGCGCAGCTGACGGCGGACGCCGTGACAACGCCGTCGAGTTCGCCGAGCGCGGGCGCCGGGATGTCGGCTGAGTCCCGCTGGACTTCCCCCTCCCAGCCTGCCAGCCATTCGGCGTCGAGCCCGGCCGGTACACCGATCCGGCGGGCACCCCGCTCCCGCAGCACCTCGGCGATCACCTCGGCGGTGCGGTCCGAGGTGCAGGGGTGGACCTGTGCCTTGTAGTCGACCAGCCGGTCGGTGAGGAGCCCGAGCCGTTCGGCGTCGGGCAGGGTGCGTCCGGTGCGGTAGTCGCGCGGGACGGTGACCGGGCGGGCCGGGGCGAGCGCCAGGGCGTCGCGCACCCGGCCGAGGACGGTGTCGCGTGCGGTCGTCACTTCTCGTCCTTTGTCGGGTCCTTCGGGCGGTCCGCTCCGGCGCTCAACGCGGCGCCCTCGTCGGCCGCCGCCTTCATCGTGGCGGCGCCCTCGGCCGAGGCCAGCCAGGCGCGGAACGTCTGCTTCGGCGGGGCCGGGGTGTCCCGGCTGTCGCTCCAGCCGTCGAAGGGCGCGGGTACCCGCCCGATGGTGCCGTCCTTGCCGGCGACGACCCGCCCGAGACCGGCCGCCTTCTGGGCGGCCGTGAAGAGCTTAGGGCTCTTCATCACCGTGGCGGCGGCCTTCATGGCGAGCTTCTCCGCCGTCGTACCGGCCTGTTCGGTGTTCTGGTGCCGGAGTTCGACCAGCAGCGACGGGATGTCGATCTTGACCGGGCAGGCGTCGAAGCAGGCGCCGCAGAGGCTGGAGGCGTACGGCAGCGAGCTGTTCGGGTCGTCCTTCGCGGCGTGCATCCCGGCGAGCTGCGGGGTGAGGACCGCGCCGATCGGGCCGGGGTAGGTCGAGCCGTAGGCGTGTCCGCCGGCGCGTTCGTAGACCGGGCAGACGTTGAGGCAGGCGGAGCAGCGGATGCAGTTCAGGGCCTCGCGTCCGACCTTGTCCGCGAGCGCGGCGGTGCGGCCGTTGTCGAGCAGCACCAGGTGGAACGACTGCGGGCCGTCGCCGGGGGTCACCCCGGTCCACATCGAGGTGTACGGGTTCATCCGCTCGCCGGTGGAGGAGCGCGGCAGGAGCTGGAGGAAGACTTCGAGGTCGGCGTAGCGCGGCAGCACCTTCTCGATGCCCATCACCGTGATCAGGGTGTCGGGCAGGGTGAGGCACATCCGGCCGTTGCCCTCGGACTCCACGACGGAGAGGGTGCCGGTATCGGCGATGCCGAAGTTGGCGCCGGAGACGGCCACCCTGGTCGTCATGAACTTCTCGCGCAGATAGGCGCGCGCGGCGGCGGCGAGGTGCGCGGGCACGTTGTCCAGGTCCGGGTCGACGCCGGGGATCTCCTTGAGGAAGATCTCCCGGATCTCGTCGCGGTTGCGGTGGATCGCGGGGACCAGGATGTGCGAGGGCTTGTCGTGGGCGAGCTGCACGATGAGCTCGGCGAGGTCGGTCTCGTAGGGCGTGATGCCGACCGATTCGAGGTGCTCGTTGAGACCGATCTCCTGGGTGGCCATCGACTTGACCTTGATGACGTCACTGCTGCCGGTCGCCCTGATCAGGCGGGTGACGATCTCGTTGGCCTCGGCACCGTCGCGCGCCCAGTGGACGGTGCCGCCGTGTTCGGTGACCTTCGCCTCCAGCTGCTCCAGGAGTTCGGGCAGCCGGTTCATGGTGTCGGTCTTGATCGCCGCTCCGGCGTCGCGCAGCTCCTCCCAGTCGGGGAGTTCGCCGGTGACGTCGAGTCGCTTGGTACGGATGGTGCGGGTGGCCTTGCCGAGGTTGCGGCGGAGCTGCTCGTTGCGCAGCTCGTCGTGCGCGGCGGCGGGGAACTTCCGCTCGCCGCGCAGGTTGCCGGTGCCGTACGGGGAGCGGGGCGGGGCTGCGGGCATGCCGAGGAAGGTGCTCATACGGTGGCGGCCTCCGTCATGGCGTACGGCGCGGTACGGGTCGCGGCGAGGATCTGCGCGAGGTGCAGGGTGCGGGTGCCGGACTTGACGCGGTGCAGCCCGCCGCCGATGTGCATCAGGCAGGAGGAGTCACCTGCGGTGCAGACGTCGGCGTCCGTGGAGGCGATGTTGCGCATCTTGTCCTGGAGCATCGCGGAGGACGTCTCGGCGTTCTTCACCGCGAAGGTGCCGCCGAAGCCGCAGCAGGAGTCGGCCTCGGGCAGTTCCACGAGGTCGATGGAGTCGACGGCGCGCAGCAGTCGCAGCGGCTTCTCGCCGACGCGGAGCATGCGCAGCGAGTGGCAGGTGGGGTGGTAGGTGACGCGGTGCGGGAAGTACGCGCCGACTCCGGTGACGTCGAGGACGTCCACGAGGAACTCCGAAAGCTCGTACGTCTTGGCCTCGACCGTGGCGACCCCGGCACGCAGGGCTGCGTCGCCGTACCGCTCGGCGACGATTCTGTGCTGGTGGCGGACCGAGCCCGCGCAGGAGCCGGAGGGCATGACGATCGCCTCGATGGAGGCGTCGCCGAACTGCTCGGCGAAATTGCGTACCAGGGGTACGGGCTCGCGCTGGTAGCCGGTGTTGACGTGCATCTGACCGCAGCAGGTCTGCCCCGGCGGGAACACCACCTCGTGGCCCAGGCGGGCGAGCAGCACCGCGGTGGATTTCACCGCCTCGGGAAACAGCGTGTCTCCCAGACAGGTGGCGAAGAGCCCGACGCGCATGGAGCCTCCTCGATCGTTTCTCTACGTCCTTTGTATGGTCGGACCATACTCTGGATGGTGTGCCGAGTGAAGTTCCCCGGCCTCGCGCCGGGCGCTCCGCTGTCCGGGCGGACGGCGCTACTTTCGACTCACGCCCTGGTCTTCGACCAGGGTGCCGTGCAGGCTGCGGATGTGGCGCTCGACCAGGTCGGCCGCCTCCGCGCCCCGTCCGGCGCGTACCAGCCGGAGCAGCTCGGTGTGTTCGGCGTTGAGCGCGGCGGCGGTGGCCGGCCAGTCCTCCGCCTCTTCCAGGGCCCGCAGGATCAGCGGGCGTACGGACTCGCGTACGGCCGAAGTGAGGGTGGAGGTCAGGGCGTTGCCCGAGCAGCGGGCGATCTGCACGTGGAAGCGGGTGTCCAGGTCGTTGAAGGCGGTGACGCCGATGCCGGGGGCCGCCATGGCGGCGACCAGGGAAGCGGCCTCGTCGAGATCCTCGTCGCGCGCGTGTGTGACGGCGGCCTCGAAGCCGGACCGCTCCAGGACGACCCGGGCCTCCATGACGTCCTCCAGGCTGTAGCTGCCCAGCGCGAAGTGGAGCCGGAGCAGCCGCCCGAGCGCGTCGTCCGGGTTGCGCACGATCCGCGCCCCGGAGTCGGGCCCCCGGCCGGGCTGGGCCACCAGGACGCCGATGGTCTCCAGTACCCGCAGCGCCTCGCGCAGGGCGGACCGGCTGACGCCGAGGACGGGGGCGAGCTCACGCTCCGGCGGCAGGCGGTCCCCCGCTTTGAGCTCGCCGGCGAACACCCGCTCCTCGATGCTCCGCAGCACGAGTTCGTGGGTACGGGACTGCCGCACGGGTTCCCATTCGACGGGCACTTGCCACTCCCTGGTCGGGCCGGTCGCACCGGCGGTAAGCAGCGCCGTCCGCCCGGAGGGCTGGACCTCCACCATGCGGCCCGGGCCGGGCGGCGACCGACGGCCCCGGGACGGACGCGGCGCCACACGTACTGGGCCCCGACTATGTCACACACGTGCTGTGGTCGGACCAAAGACCGGCGTGATCGGTGACGCCTTGTGCGGAAGGAGCCGCACTCCATAACGTTGCGTGTATGTCACACCGAAAATCGTCGGCCTGTGCCGCTCGTCGCCCCCATCCCCTTCGCTCCGTCGGCGCGCGTCGATGACCGGGGTCCTGGAGGGTTTCGGTGTCATCGCGAGCATCATCGCCGTCGGCTATCTGATCGGCCGGTCGGGCCTGCTGGGCGAGCACGGACAGCCCGTACTCACCCGGCTGTCCTTCCACGTCGCCTCGCCCGCCCTGCTCTTCACCACGATGACGAAGGCCGACCTGTCGGCCATGGTCTCGCTGCCGCTGCTGGTGACCGCGCTCTCCACCCTGGTGGTTGCGGGCACCTTCGTCGCGGTCGGAGCCGTACGCGGCTGGAGCGTGGGCCGTACGACGATCGGCGCCCTCTGCTCCTGCTACGTCAACGCCGGAAATCTCGGTATCCCCATCGCCGTCTACGTGCTGGGGGACGCGACCCTCATCGCGCCGATCCTGCTCTTCCAGCAGTTGGTCGTCTCCCCCGTCGCCCTCACCGTCATCAAGACCTCGCGCCCCGGCGAGCGGGATTCCCTGGCGCGGCTGCTGACCACGCCCTTCCGCAACCCGATCGTCCTGGCCTCGCTCGCCGGGGTCGTCGTCAGCGTCCTGGGACGGCGCGTCCCCGGGCCGGTGCTGGAGCCGGTCACACTGATCGCCGGAATCGCGGTGCCCGGGGTGCTGCTCGCCTTCGGCATCTCGCTGCGCGGCAGCGAGATGCCCGGTCGCGGTACGGACCGGGGGGCGGTGCTCCTCTCCGTCGCGCTGAAGAGCTTCGCCCAGCCGCTGACCGCCTGGGCGATCGCCGCCGGGGTGTTCGGCCTGGAGGGGGCGCCCCTGTTCGCGGTGGTGGTGACCAGCGGACTCCCCGCAGCCCAGAACCTCTTCACGTACGCCTCGCACTACGGGACGGGCGTGCGGCTGGCCCGGGAGTCGATCCTGCTCTCCACGGTTCTCGCGGCACCGGTGACGGTCACCACGGCGGCTCTGCTGGGCTGACGCCCACGCGAGTGCCGGAGGCGAGGGGGCGCGAGGAGAGAAAGAACACCAGCCATTTCATGTGATTCTCACTCAGTCCGCATACGGTACGGCTGTGAACCAGACGAGCCCGCCCGGCTGGCATCCAGACCCCGGGTATTCAGGAATAGGCCCCGCGCAGGAGCGCTGGTGGGACGGCACCCAGTGGACCGACCAACTCCGCGTGGCACCCGCCGCCGTCCGTAGCCGCCGTATCCGCATCGGCGTCGGCGTCACCGTCGGCGTGGTGGTGCTCGCCGCCGTCGGCGGTGGCGCGTACGCACTGGGGCACGGCGACGGAAAACAGTCCGCCACGCCCTCGGTCGCGCAGTCGGGCGGCCCGCCGTCCGGTGGCCAAGGACGCCAGGGCGCGCCGGGCGAGAGCGGCGGCGGCTTCGGCGGCCAAGGCGGCGGCCAGAGCGGTGGGAGCGGAAGCGACGGCGGAAGCGACGGCGGAAGCGACCAGAACGGTGACGGCGGCAGCGGTGGCCAGGACCAGGCGCCCGAATCGCAGATCCCGACGGAGGACGGCTACGCGACCGATGTCGCCAGCGGCATCAGCCTGCCGGTGCCGAAGGGCTGGACCGGCGAGTCCGGCACGGTCGGCGCGGGCCTGACGACGGGCGAGTACGCCTGCCCCGGCGACACCAGCCAGAAGTGCGTGCGCGGAGGGGTGTTCTCCGCGCCCGCGGCGGCACTGGAGAACACGGAGAAGACCGCCGAGGCGGCCGCGAAGAAGGACATCTCGGTCAACGCCGAGGAGTCCTACGGCGCGGACATCTACGAGGGAATCACCTCCCACCAGGAGATGAAGTCCGAGGCCGTCACCGTGGCGGGCCAGAAGGGCTACCTCGTGCGCTGGAAGGTGGTCACGAAGAAGGGCGACGACGGGTACGTCGAATCGCTCGCCTTCCCCTCCCCCAACAGCAAGGACCTGCTGGTGGTCGTCCGCTCCGGATTCGACATCAACGCCAAGGCGCCGGAGCTCTCGGTGCTGGACACCATCACCAAGGGCATCAAGGCCGCGTCGGTGAGCGGTTCGGGCAACGGGCAGACCGCGTAGCCGGAATCTGCCGGATTCCCTCTCGGGCCGGGTACGGGCGCTCAAGCGCCGGTACCCGGCCCTTCCGTGTCACTGCGGGCCCGCATCGCGGCCCCACGACCACCCTGCGGAGCCGCCGACGGTGCGGCCCTTGGCGCCCCGCCGCCGTCCCCGACGCCCCCCCCCGTTTCCGGTGGACCGGTCCGCGATGTGCCCGGACCGAACGAACCGGCCACCACGGCGTCCGGCGCTTCCGCCTCCGGCCCCCTGCCGCCGCCACCGGTGCAGCGCGACCTACCCGGCCTCTCCCCACCGGCATGCCGTCACCAGGCCGACCGGCCAACCAAGTTGCCCGCGGAGCGCGTCGCGAACCCAATGCAGAGATTTCTGTGCACACACTTCTATGCAAAGCTTTCTGTGTGGTCTAGCCTCAGAGGCATGGAACTACCGGAGCAGCCCTCACAGGTCCATCTGACGGCCCGAAACCTTCGCGGCATCGCCCACCCGCTGCGGGTCCAGATCCTCACCGTCCTGCGGACCGAGGGCCCTGCCACGGCGACCACGCTGGCGCGACGGCTCGATCAGAACACCGGGGCGACCAGCTACCACCTTCGCCGGCTCGCGGAGTACGGCTTCATCACGGAGGCGCCCTCGAACGGCGGGCGACGCGACCGGTGGTGGCAGGCGGCACACGCCAACACGGTCGTGCCCGACGACCAGGTGCTGGACGGCAGCGACGGGCTGGGCATCGCCTATCTCCAGGCACTCGGGCGGGTCTGGTCCGACGCCCTGACGGCGGCGATCGTCGCGACTCCGTCGCTCACTCCCGAGTGGCGCGACGCACAGGACTTCGGCGACTACGCGCTCAACCTCACGCCGGCCGAGGCCAAGGAGCTGACGGCGCAGATCCACGCCCTGCTCCGCCGGCGCACGTCGGCCGCCCCGGACCCGGACGCGGCTGTGCCGCAGGACGCGGAGCGGGTCTCCTTCCAGTTCCAGTTGTTCCCTACCGGCAAGGACCAGCAAGGACCGGCACCTCACCCCACCCAGGACACGGAGTAGACCGATGCCCCCTCGGACCACGGCCGCCGAAACGGCGGCGGACAACGCAGTACGGACAGCGGCTCCGGACACGGGCCCCCGGGTCCTGCGCGGCCTGTTCGGCATGCTGTCGGCCAACGCCGCGGCCCTGTCGGCCAACCGGGTCTTATCCGTCGCCCTCCCCTGGTTCGTCCTGACGACCACGGGCAGCGTCGGGAAGACCGGTCTGGTGGCGTTCTGCCAGATCGTCCCGTACGTGATCGCGCAGGCGCTGTCGGGACCGCTCATCGACCGGATCGGCCCCAAGCGCATCAGCGTGGCGGGCGACCTGCTGTCCACCGTCGCGATGACCGTCGCCCCGCTGCTCTACCTCACCGGCAACCTGCCTTTCGGGCTGCTGCTGGCTCTGCTCGCGGTCGTCGGAGCGGCCGACGGGCCGGCCAACGGTGCCAAGGGGCTGTTCGTACCGTCGGCCACCCGCGCCGCCCGGGTACCGATCGAGCGGGGCACGGGGCTGTCCGCCGCCGTCGAGCGGACGGCGACCACCGTGGGACCGGCCCTCGCGGGCGTGGTCGTCACCGCCTTCGGCAGCCTGTACGCGCTGTGGGTCACGGCCGCGCTCTTCGCGATTTCGGCGCTGGTCGTCTCCACCACCCTGACCGACCCGGTGCCCGAGCCGCACGAGAAGCCGGTGGAGGACAGCGGCGGCTACTTCGCGCAGCTGCGCCAGGGAGCCGAGTTCCTCCGGGACGCGAAGCTGCTGCGGTCCATCATCGGCATGCTGGCGGTGACCAACCTGCTCGACCAGGCGTTCATGTCGGTACTGCTGCCGGTCTGGGCGAAGGATTCGGGCGCCGGCCCGCAGGCCATCGGCCTGGTCGTGAGTGTGTTCGCCGCGACGTCGATCGTCGCCGCGCTGGTGGCTGCCGGGGTGGCCGAACGGCTGCCGCGCCGCACCGTCTACCTGATCGGCTTCACCCTGGGCGGCGTGCCCCGGTTCGCCGCGATGGCGATGGGCGCGCCGCTGTGGCTGGTGTTGACCGTGCTCGCGGTGGGCGGACTGGGGTCCGGCTTCGTCAACCCGATCGTGGGCGCCGTGACGTACGAGCTGATCCCGACCCCCCTGCTGGGCCGGGTCAAGACCATGGCGCAGGCGGTCACGTGGGCGGGCATCCCGTTCGGCGGCCTGCTGGGAGCGGGGCTGGTGACCCTGACCGGCACGTCGACGGCACTGTGGATCGTGGGCGGTCTGTATCTCGTGGCGATCGTCGTACCCGGCCTGAGCCGTGAATGGTCCGGGATGCGCAAGCGGGCGGCGTCCGCACCGGCCGTCGCCGACAGCGCCCCCGACAGCAACGGCTCCGCGCAAGGTGCGGGTGGTGCGGCTTCGGAGGCGGCGGCCGGCCGGCCCGCCGGGCAGGCCGTGGCGCGGGAGGATGCCTCGGTGCCGGCGGCGGCCTGAACGGTCGCGGGACGGCCGTGGACCGTACGCGGTGTGGGCCAGGGCACCCAGCCCGGCCACACCGCGTACGGGCAGAAGTGCCCAGGCCCCGCGGGCAGAAGTAACCAGTTATCTCGTCAAGATCGCTCTGCCAGAGTCGAAATCGGCTGAGCACCCGAGGGCCCTCCGTTACGGGTCGACGACGAGGAACTGGTGGACGCATGACTACGAATCCGATGGTGGTCCGGGCTCCCGTCCGGGAAGCGGCGTCCGAGCCGCTCTCGCCGGCCGAAGCCCGCATAGCCGCCGTGTGGCGGTCGGTTCTCCGCACCGAGGTGACGGCGGCGGAATCCGACTTCTTCCTTCTGGGCGGCACCGCGGAACAGGCCGTGGACATGGCGCGCCGGGTGGCGGAGGAATTCGGCTCGGAGTTCCGGGCGCCTACCGCGCCGGGACCGTTGACCCTGCGGTCCGTGGCGTCGTTCCTCGCCGAGGAGGCCATGGAGCGGGCCCGTCGGCTGTTCGAGTCCGTCGACGAGGGGCCGGACGACGGACCGGATCTCCTCACCGGATCGTCCGCCCCCGACGACACCGCCGCGATCCCCCTCGCCACCCGTGACGGACGGCCGATGCCGCTGTCGTTCGCGCAGCGCCGGCTGTGGTTCCTGGACCAGTTGGAGCCGGGCCGAGCCGAGTACCTGATCCCGATGGGCCTGCGTATCAGCGGCCCGCTGGACGTGGCGGCGCTGGAGGAGTCCCTGTCGGAGCTGATCGTGCGGCACGAGGTGCTGCGGACCCGCTTCGTCACGGACAGCGACGGCACCCCCGGGCAGGTGGTCGACGCTCCTCGTCCGCTGCCGCTGGTCCTGCACGATCTCCGGTCGGTCACGGACGCCGGTGCCCGCGAGGAGGCGGCGACCGCGCTGGTGACCACCGAGGGCTTCCGGCCCCTGGACCTCGCCACCGGGCCGGTGGTCAGGGCGCTGCTGGTCCGGCTCGCGGACGAGGATCATCTGCTGTCGCTGACGGTTCATCATATCGCTTTCGACGGGTGGTCGGTGGGTGTCCTGTCCCGGGAGCTCACCACCCTGTACACGGCCCGGGTCACGGGTCTCGCCGCCGGCCTCCCCGAACCCCCTCTCCAGTACGCCGACTTCGCGGTCTGGCAGCGGAACTGGTTCACCGGCGAGGTGCTGTCCCGGCAACTGGACTACTGGCGGGGGCGACTCGCGGACACCGAGCCGCTGGAGCTGCCCACCGACCGCAGGCGCCCGGCCCGGCGCAGCGGCAACGGGGCGATGCTCACCCACCACATCCCGGCAACGACCGCGGACGGGGCCCGCAGGCTGGCGCACGACACGGGCGCAAGCCTGTTCATGACGCTGCTGGGGGTGTTCCAGGTCGTGCTGTCGCGCTACAGCGGCCAGGAGGACATCGCGGTGGGCACGCCCATCGCGGGCCGCAACCGGTCCGAGATCGAGGACCTCGTCGGGTTCTTCGTGAACACGCTGGTGATGCGCACCGACCTGTCGGGCGACCCGACGTTCACCGAGCTGATCGACCGGGTCAGGGACACCGCGCTCGGCGCCTACGACCACCAGGAGATGCCGTTCGAGCGGCTGGTGGAGGAGCTTGCGCCGCAACGCGACTTGTCCCGCAACCCGTTGTTCCAGACCATGTTCGTCCTGCAGAACACGCCGGACAGTCGCTCCTGGGAGCTTCCGGGGCTCAGCGTGCGCCAACTGGAGGTGGCGGCACAGGAATCCAAGTTCGACTTCACGTTCTACGTGACGGAGGCCGCCGACCGCGGTCTGGACGTCACCGTCGTCTACTCCACCGACCTCTTCGACGCGGCGACGATGGTGCGGCTCGCCGGGCACTTCGAGACGCTGCTCGGTGCCGCGGCCGACGCCCCTGCCGCCCGGCTGTCCGCCCTGGAAATGCTGACGGCCCTGGAGCGGCGGGAGATCCTCACCGCGTGGAACGGTGCGGACACCGACGCCCCCGACCTCGTCACCGTGCACCGGCAGTTCGAGGAACGGGCCGCCGAGCGTCCGGGCGCCCCCGCGGTCTCCTGCGGCTCGGACCGTCTGACGTACCGCGAGCTGGACGGGCGGGCCGAGTGGATCGCGGCGCGGCTGCGCGAGCGCGGGGCCGGCCCCGGCACGCTGGTCGGCATCTGCCTGGACCGGGGCACCGACATGGTGAGCGCGTTGCTCGGCATTCTCAAGTCGGGCGCCGCGTACGTGCCGTTGGACCCGGCGTACCCGACCGACCGGCTCGCCTACATGGTCGGGGACAGCGGAACCCCGCTGATCGTCACCCGGTCCGCGCACGTCGAGCGGCTGCCCGCCGCGACGCCACGCCTGCTGCTGGACGCGCCCTGGCCGCCGGAGCCGCCCGTGCCCACCGGTGAGGTCTCCGAGCCCGGCCCGGGACCCGACGACCTGGCGTACGTGATCTACACGAGCGGTTCGACGGGCCGCCCCAAGGGGGTGCAGATCACCCATGGCGCTCTGCGCGCCCGCATGCGGGAAACCCGGCGCCGGCTCGGCCTCACCTGCGAGGACCGGGTACTGCAGTTCGCGTCCATCTCCTTCGACTCCTCGGTGGGTCAGTTGTTCGCTCCGCTCGTCTCGGGCGCCTCGCTGGTGCTGCGCGACGACGCCTGGGATCCGGGAATGCTGGCGCAGGCGCTGCGTACCCACAAGGTGACGGTGGCGTGGCTGACCCCGTCGGCGTTCGGCGCACTCGCCGCCCAGCTGGACGGGCCGGACAGCCTCGGCCCGGAACTCCGACTGGTACGGCTCGGCGGCGAGGCCCTCCAGCAGGAGCAGGTACGCCAGTGGTTCCGCCACACCTCGGTACCGCTGGTCAACGGCTACGGCCCGACCGAGGCGGCCCAGGAGGCGGCCACGGCACTGATCACCGGGCCGGGCGACCATGTGCCGATCGGGCGCCCGGTGGCCAACGCGAAGGTGTTCCTGGTGGACCGCACCGGCCGGCCGGTACCGGTGGGCGTCCCGGGCGAGATCTGGATCGGCTGCCCCGGTCTGGCGCGCGGCTACCTGGGCAGGCCCGACCTGACCGCCGAGAAGTTCACGGTCGTCACCGTGGACGGGACCCCGCGGCGCGTGTACCGCACCGGTGACCTGGCCAAGTGGCATCCGGACGGGCATCTGGAGTTCGTCGGCCGGGCCGACAACCAGGTCAAGTTGCGCGGTTACCGCATCGAACCCGGCGAGATCGAGGCCGCGCTGCTCACCCACCCCTCGGTCACCGGCGCCACCGTCCTGCTGCGCGAGGACGTGCCGGGCGATCTGCGGCTGGTGGCCTACGTCGTCGCGGACCCGGCGGTCGAACCGGGCCGCCTGCGCTCCCACCTCCAGCGGGACCTGCCGGACTACATGGTGCCTGCCGCGTTCGTGCCCATGGACCGCATCCCGCTCACCCCGAACGGCAAGACGGACCGGCGCGCCCTGCCCGTACCCGCCTCGGACCGGCCCGAACTGGGCTCCGCGTACACGGCTCCGCGCACCGAGACGGAGCGGACGGTGGCCGCGGTCTGGGCCGAGGTGCTGGGCATCGACACCGTCGGGGTGGACGACGACTTCTTCGCGCTGGGCGGTCACTCGCTGCTGGCCACGCGGGTCGTGTCGCGGCTGCGCCGGCGACTGGGCGTCGACATACCGGTACGGACCCTGTTCAGCGCGCCCACCCCGGCGCTGCTGGCATCGGCGGTGGCGGACCTCGACGAGGCGGGCGTCTCCCGCATCCGTGCCGTACCGCGCGACGGCAGTCCGCTGCCGTTGAGCTTCGCCCAGCAACGCCTCTGGTTCCTGGACCAGTTGGAGCCGGGGCGCGCAGAGTACCTGCTGCCCTTCGCCTTCCGCGTGCGCGGTGCGGTCGACGTGCACGCGCTGAACACCGCGTTCACCGCGCTGGTGGAGCGCCACGAGATCCTGCGCACCCGCTTCGCCACCGACGACGCGGGATCGGCGGTCCAGTCGGTCACTCCGGCGGGTCCGGTGGCGGTGCTGGTACGGGACCTGCGGGCCGTCTCCGACGGCCCGGCCCGAGAGGACGCCCTCGCGGCCGTCCTGACCGGGGACGCCCTGCGCCCGATGGACCTCGCCGCCGGGCCCGTGCTGCGCGCGGTGCTGGTGCGGCTGGCCGACGAGGAGGCCGTCCTGGCGGTCACCGTGCACCACATCGCCTTCGACGGCTGGTCGATCGGCGTACTGGTGCGTGAGCTGTCCGCCCTGTACGCGGTGGCTCTGGGCGCGGGAGCGGAGGCGGCGCCCGCCCCGCTTCCGGTGCAGTACGCCGACTACGCGCTCTGGCAGCGCTCCTGGCTGACCGGCGAGCCGCTGGAGCGCCAGCTCGGCTACTGGCGCGACCGTCTGGCGGGCCTGGAGTCGTTGGAGCTGCCGACCGACCACGCCCGGCCGCCGGAGCGCACGGGCACCGGAGCGGTCGTCCGGTTCTCGGTGCCCGCCGATGTCGCCGCGCGGGCCAGGACGGTGTCCGCAGAAGGCGGCGCGAGCATGTTCATGACGCTACTGGCGGTGTTCCAGTTGTTGCTGGCCCGCTACAGCGGTCAGCGGGACGTCGCGGTGGGCACCCCGATCGCCGGCCGGAACCGGGCCGAGACGGAAGACCTGATCGGCTTCTTCGTCAACACGCTCGTCCTGCGCACCGACCTTTCCGGCGATCCGTCGTTCACCGAACTGCTGGCCCGCGTGAAGGACACCGCCCTGGGCGCGTACGACCACCAGGACCTCCCCTTCGAACGCCTCGTGGAGGAGCTGGCCCCCGACCGCGACCTGTCCCGCAACCCGCTGTTCCAGACCCTGTTCGCGCTCCAGAACACCCCGGGCGCGGACGCGTGGGGCCTGCCCGGCCTGACCGCCGAGCCGGTCGAATCCCCCTCTCACGACGCCAAGTTCGACCTGTCGATGTACCTGGCGGAGGCGGCGGACGGCACGCTGGACGGCGCCGTCGTCTACGCGGAGGACCTGTTCACGGAGTCCACCGCACGCCGCCTGGTGGACCACTTCACCCGCCTGCTGGACGCGGCCACCGCCGACCCGCACACCCCTTCGTCCGGTCTGGAGATGCTGGGCTCGCAGGAGCGGCATCGCATCCTGACCGAGTGGAACGCCACCGCCGCCCCCGTCCCGGCAGGGGCCACCCTGCACCGGCTCTTCGAGGAGCGCGCGGCCCTCGCCCCGGAGGCGGTCGCCGTCGTCTGCGGGACGGAGGAGCTCACCTACCGCGAACTCGACGAACGGGCCAACCGCCTGGCCCACCGGTTGCGCGCCGAGCCGGGGGTCGGACCGGACGTTCCGGTGGGCGTCTGCCTGGAGCGCTCCCCCGCCTTGGTGTGGACGCTGCTCGGCATCCTGAAGGCCGGTGCGGCGTACGTACCGCTCGACCCGGAGCACCCGGCGGAGCGCCTGGCGTACCTGGTGGAGGACTCCGGTGCGCCGCTGGTCGTCACCGACTCCGCGCACGCCGGCCTGCTTCCCGAGGGCCTGGCCGTGCTGACCGTCGACAGCGCGGCGGACCTGCCCGACTCCCTTCCGGCCACCGCCCCCGAGCCCGTCGCCGGACCCGGCGACCTCTCGTACCTGATCTACACCAGTGGCTCGACGGGCCGCCCCAAGGGCGTCCGCATCGAACACCGGGGCGTCGTCAACTACCTGGCCGGAATGCAGGAGGCCTTCCCTCTCGCCCCGGGCGAGGGTTTCCTCCAGGCCACACCGCTCTCCTTCGACGTGTCGGCCTACGAGATCTTCTGGCCGCTGTGGCAGGGCGCGAAGGTGGTGCTGGTACCCGGCTCCGACCGGCTCGACATGGCCGAGGTGTCGCGCCTGATGGGGGCCCACGACGTGGTCGGCCTGCATTTCGTCCCGAGCCTGCTGGACCTGTTCGTCACGCAGGCACGGCCCGAGGACTGCGCCCGCCTGCGGTACGCCTTCGCCAGCGGTGAGCCCCTCCAGCCGACCCTGGTGGCCCGCTTCCTCGACCGATTCCCCGGCGACCTGATCAACCTGTACGGGGCGACGGAGGTCTCGGTCGACACGACGTACTGGCGGGCGTCGCGCACCGACCCCCGGGGCCCGGTCCTCGCGGGACGGCCCATGGTCAACCAGACGGTGTACGTCCTCGACCCGGACCGCCGCCCCGTACCGGCGGGGATCCTGGGCGAGGTGTACCTCGGCGGTGACAGCGTGGGACGCGGCTACCACGAGCGGCCCGAGCTCACCGGCGAGCGCTTCGTGCCCGACCCGTTCACCGGTGGCCGCATGTACCGCACCGGCGATGTCGGCCGCTTCACCGCGAACGGTGAGCTCGACCTGCTGGGCCGCATCGACCGGCAGGTGAAGCTGCGCGGGGTACGGGTGGAGCTCGGCGAGATCGAGGCGGTGCTGCTCACCCACGAGGCGGTCGGTGTCTGCGCGGTGACCGTCCGCGAGGACACTCCGGGCGACAAACGGCTCGTCGCCTACTGGGTGCCGTCGCCGGTCGGTACGGCGGACGCCGGAGCGCTGCGCGGGTGGGCGGCCGAGCGGCTGCCCCGCGCCATGGCCCCGTCCGCCTTCGTGAGCCTGCCGGAACTCCCGCTCAACAGGAACGGCAAGGTCGACCACGCCGCACTGCCGGCCCCCGACGAGGGTGATACCACGGCCGGATTCACGGCACCCCGGGACGAGATCGAGGCGGAGATCGCCGGAATCATGGCCGAGGTGCTCGGACTCGAAAGGGTCGGAATCCACGACGGGTTCTTCGAACTCGGCGGACACTCCCTCCTCGCCATTCAGCTCGTCAACCGCATCGAGGCGGCGACCGGAATCCGCGTCGGCCTGCGCGAGCTCTTCCGCGCGCCGACCGTCACGGGCGTGAAGAAGCAGCTCATCGAATTGTTCGGCGCGCAAGAACAGGCTTCCTGAACTCAGCGGTCCGCTGCCCACGTGCAGAGACCCGTTGCCCACCCGAAAAGAATGAGGACGGAATTCATCATGGGCGAGAACTCGATCGAGGCGCGGCTGCTGTCCCGGATGCGAGGACGCGCGGAAGCGGACCGCATCGTCCGCTTCGACAGGGACACCGCCGGACCGCTGCCGCTCTCCTTCGCACAGCAGCGACTGTGGTTCCTGGACCGCCTGACCCCCGGAAGCGCCGACTACCTGGTTCCGACCGCCCTGCGGGTACGGGGGCGGCTGGACATCACCGCGCTGGAGACGGCGCTGACCGCACTGGTGGCACGGCACGAGGTGCTGCGGACGTCCTTCCCCGCCGACGACGACGGCAGGCCGCAGCAGGTGATCACCGCCCCGTGGCCGGTGGACGTAGCCGTGCACGACCTGCGGAGCGACGCCGACGCCGAGGGGCGGGGCCGCGAGGTGCTGCGCGCCGAGGCGACCAGGCCCTTCGACCTCACGACGGGCCGGCCCCTGCGCGCGAACCTCGTCCACCTCGCGGAGGACGACCACTACCTCTTGCTGACGGTTCATCACATCGCTTCGGACGGCTGGTCGTCCGGCATCCTGGCCCGCGAGCTGCGCGAGCTCTACGCGGCGGCCCTGGCCGGGCACCATGCCTCACTCCCCGAACTCCCGGTCCAGTACGCGGACTTCGCCGTATGGCAGCGCGAACAGCTCAGCGGGCCGGCCCTGGAACGGCAGCTCGGCTACTGGAGTGGCCGTCTGGCGGGCCTGGAGCCGCTGGAACTGCCCACGGACCACCCGCGTCCGGCGCACACGAACGGTACCGGTGACGTGGTCACCTTCGCGGTGCCGGGCGAGGTTGTCGAACGGTTGCGGGAGGCGGTGGGTCGGCAGGGTGCGAGCCTGTTCATGACGCTGCTGTCGCTGTTCGAGATCGTGCTGGCCCGCTACTGCCGCCAGGACGACATCGCGGTGGGCACCCCGATCGCCGGCCGCAACCGGGCCGAGATCGAAGACGTCGTCGGCTTCTTCGTCAACACCTTGGTGATGCGGACGGACCTGTCCGGCGACCCGACCTTCGCCGAACTGGTGGAGCGCGTCAAGGACACGGCGCTGGGCGCGTACGACCACCAGGACCTGCCGTTCGAGCGGCTGGTGGAGGAGATCGCACCGGAGCGGGATCTGTCGCGCAATCCGCTGTTCCAGACCATGTTCGTCCTGCAGGCACCCGAGAGCGCGGACGGCGAGGCGTGGGAGCTGGCGGGTACGGAGGTCGAACCGGTCGAGATCGAGCGCGGCGTGGCCAAGTTCGACCTCACGCTGACCGCCGTCGAGACCTCGGACGGACTGCAGGCCGTGCTGGAGTATCGGACGGATCTGTTCGAGCGGGCGACGATCGAGCGGATGGCCGGCCACCTCGGCACCCTCGCCGCCGCCGTCGCCGCCACCCCCGACGCACACCTCTCCGAACTGAACATGCTCACCGCGCGGGAGCGTCAGGAGATCCTGGTCGACTGGAACGGGACCACCGGCCCCTACCCCGACACCGCCACCATCCACCAACTCGTCGAAGACCGCGTCACCACCAGCCCCGACGCCATCGCCCTCACCCACGGCACCACGCAATGGACCTACGCCCAGCTCAACCAGAAAGCCAACCGACTCGCCCACCACCTGCGCACCACCGGCATCACCCCCGACACCCTCATCGCCGTCTGCCTCGACCGCTCCCCCGAACTCATCGCCACCCTCCTCGGCATCCTCAAAGCCGGCGCCGCCTTCGTCCCCCTCGACCCCGACTACCCCACCGACCGCATCACCTACATGATCAACGACGCCAACGCCCCCCTCATCATCACCACCACCCACCACACCCACCGACTCCCCACCACCACACCCCTCCTCCTCACCGACACCCACTGGCCCGACGGACCCGACACCAACCCCCACCCACACGCCACCCCCGACGACCTCGCCTACATCATCTACACCTCAGGCTCCACCGGCCGACCCAAAGGCGTCGCCCTCGAACACCGCGGCGTCGTCAACTACCTCCACTGGTGCGACCAGAACTACCCCGTCACCCACCCCCACGGAATCGGCACCATCCTCTACTCCTCCATCACCTTCGACCTCACCATCACCGCCCTCTTCCTCCCCCTCATCCAAGGCACCCAACTCCACATCCCCACCCCCCAACCCGACCAGACCGCCTTCGACGCCGCCATCGAACTCATCCTCACCAACACCCCCATCAGCTTCCTCAAAGCCACCCCCTCCCACCTCGAAATCCTCGCCGCCCACCTCACCACCCAAAACACCCACCACCACATCACCACCATCGTCGCCGGCGGCGAAAACCTCACCCCCCAACTCGTCACCCAACTCCTCGACCACAGCACCACCCACACCACCATCAGCAACGAATACGGCGCCACCGAAGGCTCCGTCGCCAACGTCATGAGCCTCACCACCACCCCCGACCCCAACGGACACACCACCACCCTCGGCCAACCCATCACCAACACCACCACCTACGTCCTCGACCACCACAACCAACCCGCCCCCATCGGCATCCCCGGACACGCCCTCCTCGGCGGCATCTGCCTCGCCCGCAACTACCACAACCGACCCGACCTCACCACCCAACGCTTCACCCCCAACCCCCTCCACACCCCCACCAACCCCACCACCACCGGAAAACACACCCCGGACAGCCCCCGCACCTACCACACCGGCGACCTCGTCACCTGGCGCCCCGACGGCACCCTCGAATTCATCGGCCGCATCGACAACCAAATCAAACTCCGCGGCTACCGCATCGAACTCGGCGAAATCGAAAACGCACTCCACACCCACCCCCACATCCACACCACCACCGTCACCACCCACGAAGACACCCCCGGCAACAAACGCCTCACCGCATACATCGTCACCACCCCGGGAACCAGCCCGCAGGCGAACGAGCTGTGCGCGCATCTCCAGGAACAACTCCCCGACTACATGATCCCGACCACCTTCATCACCCTCCCCGAACTCCCCCTCACCCCCAACGGCAAAGTCGACACCAAAGCCCTCCCCGCACCCGACCACCACCGCCCCGACCTCGACGCCACCTACGTGGCCCCGCGCACCACTGCCGAGCACGTCGTCACCTCCATCTGGTCCGACATCCTCGGCATCGACACCGTCGGCGTGCACGACAACTTCTTCACGCTCGGCGGCCATTCGCTGCTCGCGACGCGAGTGACCTCCCGGTTGCGGCAGCAGCTCGGTATCGACGTGCCGGTCCGCGCGCTCTTCACCTCGCCCACCCCGGCGACACTGGCCGCAGTCCTGCGTGGTCCGGCGACAGCCGCCCAGGCGCCGCTCGTGCCGGCCGACCGCGCCGACGGCCCTCTCCCCTTGTCTTTCGCCCAACAACGGCTTTGGTTCCTGGACCAGTTGACACCGGGAAGCGCGGAGTACCTGGTGCCCATGGGCCTACGGGTCCGGGGAGAGCTGGACACCAACGCCCTGGCTTCCGCCTTCACCGGCCTGGTGGCTCGGCACGAGATTCTGCGCACCCGGTTCGTCACCGACGATTCTGGTCGCCCCTCGCAGATCGTCGACGCACCGTGGTCGGTCACCCCGGTGGTGCACGACGTACGGAATGCCGCACCGGGCCTTGAGGGCAGGGAGCGGACCGCACAGGAACTCATGGGGAAAGAGGCGCGTCGCCCGTTCGACCTGGACGGCGGCCGGCTGCTGCGCGTGGACCTGGTGCGGGTCGCGCAGGACGATCAGTTTCTGCTGATCACGCTGCACCACATCGTCTCGGACGGCTGGTCGTCCGGCATCCTGGCCCGTGAGCTGCGCGAGCTCTACGCGGCGGCCCTGGCCGAGCGCCATGCCTCACTCCCCGAACTCCCGGTCCAGTACGCGGACTTCGCCGTATGGCAGCGCGAACAGCTCACCGGTGCGTTCCTGGACGAGCAGTTGGCGTACTGGCGCGAGCGACTGGCCGGAGTGCCGGTGCTGGAACTGCCCACGGACCACGGACGCCCCGCCGAGCGCGAGGGCGCCGCAGGGGACAGCGTGTACTTCACGATCCCGCCCGAGGTGGCGAAGGAACTGCGGACGATGGCGGGTCGGCAGGGTGCGAGCCTGTTCATGACGCTGCTGTCGCTGTTCGAGATCGTGCTGGCCCGCTACTGCCGCCAGGACGACATCGCGGTGGGCACCCCGATCGCCGGCCGCAACCGGGCCGAGACCGAGGATCTGATCGGCTTCTTCGTCAACACCTTGGTGATGCGGACGGACCTGTCCGGCGACCCGACCTTCGCCGAACTGGTGGAGCGCGTCAAGGACACGGCGCTGGGCGCGTACGACCACCAGGACCTGCCGTTCGAGCGGCTCGTCGACGAACTGGCTCCGACCCGCGATCTGTCGCGCAACCCGCTGTTCCAGACCCTGTTCGTGTTCCAGAACACCCCTGACGGGGATGCCTGGGGCCTGCCCGGCCTCGACGTCGAGCGGGTCGGGGTGGGCGGTCAGGACGCGAAGTTCGACCTCCAGTTGACGGCCGCGGAGTCGGGCGACGAGGTGCAGGCCGTGCTGGAGTATCGGACGGATCTGTTCGAGCGGGCGACGATCGAGCGGATGGCCGGCCACCTCGGCACCCTCGCCGCCGCCGTCGCCGCCACCCCCGACGCACACCTCTCCGAACTGAACATGCTCACCGCCCGGGAGCGGCAGGAGATCCTCGTCGACTGGAACGGGACCACCGGCCCCTACCCCGACACCGCCACCATCCACCAACTCGTCGAAGACCGCGTCACCACCAGCCCCGACGCCATCGCCCTCACCCACGGCACCACGCAATGGACCTACGCCCAGCTCAACCAGAAAGCCAACCAACTCGCCCACCACCTGCGCACCACCGGCATCACCCCCGACACCCTCATCGCCGTCTGCCTCGACCGCTCCCCCGAACTCATCGCCACCCTCCTCGGCATCCTCAAAGCCGGCGCCGCCTTCGTCCCCCTCGACCCCGACTACCCCACCGACCGCATCACCTACATGATCAACGACGCCAACGCCCCCCTCATCATCACCACCACCCACCACACCCACCGACTCCCCACCACCACACCCCTCCTCCTCACCGACACCCACTGGCCCGACGGACCCGACACCAACCCCCACCCACACGCCACCCCCGACGACCTCGCCTACATCATCTACACCTCAGGCTCCACCGGCCGACCCAAAGGCGTCGCCCTCGAACACCGCGGCGTCGTCAACTACCTCCACTGGTGCGACCAGAACTACCCCGTCACCCACCCCCACGGAATCGGCACCATCCTCTACTCCTCCATCACCTTCGACCTCACCATCACCGCCCTCTTCCTCCCCCTCATCCAAGGCACCCAACTCCACATCCCCACACCCCAACCCGACCAGACCGCCTTCGACGCCGCCATCGAACTCATCCTCACCAACACCCCCATCAGCTTCCTCAAAGCCACCCCCTCCCACCTCGAAATCCTCGCCGCCCACCTCACCACCCAAAACACCCACCACCACATCACCACCATCGTCGCCGGCGGCGAAAACCTCACCCCCCAACTCGTCACCCAACTCCTCGACCACAGCACCACCCACACCACCATCAGCAACGAATACGGCGCCACCGAAGGCTCCGTCGCCAACGTCATGAGCCTCACCACCACCCCCGACCCCAACGGACACACCACCACCCTCGGCCAACCCATCACCAACACCACCACCTACGTCCTCGACCACCACAACCAACCCGCCCCCATCGGCATCCCCGGACACGCCCTCCTCGGCGGCATCTGCCTCGCCCGCAACTACCACAACCGACCCGACCTCACCACCCAACGCTTCACCCCCAACCCCCTCCACACCCCCACCAACCCCACCACCACCGGAAAACACACCCCGGACAGCCCCCGCACCTACCACACCGGCGACCTCGTCACCTGGCGCCCCGACGGCACCCTCGAATTCATCGGCCGCATCGACAACCAAATCAAACTCCGCGGCTACCGCATCGAACTCGGCGAAATCGAAAACGCACTCCACACCCACCCCCACATCCACACCACCACCGTCACCACCCACGAAGACACCCCCGGCAACAAACGCCTCACCGCATACATCGTCACCACCCCCGGAGCCCCCTCCCCCACCACACAGGAACTGCGCGCACACCTCCAGCAGCAGCTCCCCGACTACATGATCCCGGCCACCTTCACCACCCTCCCCGAACTCCCCCTCACCCCCAACGGCAAAGTCGACACCAAAGCCCTCCCCGCACCCGACCACCACCGCCCCGACCTCGACGCCACCTACGTGGCCCCGCGCACCGACACCGAACGCACCCTGGCATCGGTGTGGGGCGACATCCTCGGCATCGAGACCGTAGGCATCCACGACAACTTCTTCGAGCTCGGCGGCGACTCGATCATCAGCATCCAAATGATCGCCAGAGCACAGAAGTTCGGCCTTCGCCTCACTCCGCGCATGATCTTCAAGCACCAGACCGTCGCGGAGATCGCGGCCCACGCCGGCACGACGGCCGTGGTCGACGCGGAGCAGGGCCGGGTGGTGGGCGACGTACCCCTGACGCCGATCCAGCACTGGTTCTTCGAGAAGGAGCTACCGGCCTTCGACCACTTCAACCAGGCCGAACTGCTGGCCACCGACGCCTTGGACCCGGACGTCCTGCGGCATGCGCTGGGCGACCTGATCGAGCACCACGACGCACTGCGGCTTCGGTGCGAGAACGGAGAGGACGGCTGGCGGCAGTACCTGGACGAGTCGGTGGACGCCGGCATCCTCGACGTCCACGACCTGTCCGACGTCGCCGACGACGCCCTCGCCTCCGTATCGCTGGGTATCGCGGAAGAGACGCAGCAAGGTCTCGACCTGGCAAAGGGACCGCTCGTGCGGTGCGCCCTTCTGGAGCTGGGGGCGTCACGGGGGCAGCGGTTGCTCGTCGCCGTGCACCACCTGGCGGTCGACGGGGTCTCCTGGCGAATCCTCCTGGAGGACTTGGGCAGTTGCTACGAGCAGCGCGCCGTCGGTCAGGCACCCAGCCTCCCCGCGAAGACGACGTCCTTCCGCGCCTGGGCCGAAAAGCTGCGCGGCTTCGCGGAGTCGGACGCGGCGCGCGCCGAGTTCGCGTACTGGGCCGAGGCGAAGCCCGGCGGGCGGGTTCCCCGTGACCGGCAGGGGCGCAACGACCTCGGCTCGGCGTCCACCGTGGCGGCGACCCTCACCTCCGACGAGACCCGCGCCCTGCTGCGGGACGTGCCCCGCGCCTTCCGTACGCAGATCAACGACGCGCTGCTCACCGCCCTTGCCCACGCGCTGCGGGACTGGACCGGCGAGGACGAGGCGTTGATCGGGCTGGAGGGGCACGGCCGCGAGGACCTGTTCCCCGACGTGGACCTGTCGCGCACGGTCGGGTGGTTCACCTCCGTGTTCCCCGTCGCGCTGCGGCTGGCACCGGGCGCCGGGCCGACCGCCTCGCTCGACTCCGTCAAGGAGCAGCTGGAACGCATCCCGAACAGGGGTGTCGGTTACGGCATTCTGCGTCACCTCGGGGCGCCGGACATGGCGTCCGTCCTGGGGCAGCAGCCAGTCCCCGAGATCAACTTCAACTACCTGGGGCAGTTCACCCGGGATCTTCCGGGCATCGGCCGGTACGCCCCCGCCGACGAGCCCAAGGGCCACTCGATCAGCCCCGAAGGCATGCGGTGGAACGTCATCGACGTGACCGCGGCCGTCGAGGGCGACACGTTCGGGCTGTACGTCGGCTACTCCTCGGCGCTGCACGACCGGCGGACCGTCGAGCGGCTGGCCGACGGAGTCATGGGCCACCTGCGCACTCTGATCGCCGGCAGCGCCGAAGGCGCCGCCGATGCCCGCCGGACCACCCCCGCCGTCCCACTCACCGATGTCGGCGAAACCGACATGGCCGCGATCCTGAAGAGGTTCTCGATATGAGCACGCACAACGTGGAAGACGTCTACGGGCTCTCGCCCCTCCAGTTCGGGATGCTGTACCACTCGCTGGAGGACACGTCCGACACCCGCCCCTACATGGTGCAGATGACGGAAGAGGTCGAAGGCCCCTTCGACGAGGTGCTGTTCGGTCAGGCCTGGCAGCAACTCGTCGACCGGCACACGATTCTGCGCAGCGCCTTCGTCTGGGAGGGTGTGTCGGAGCCGGTGCAGGTGGTGCAGCGGCAGGCTCCCGTACCGTTCGCCGTACGGGACTTGCGCGGCCTGCCCGACCAGGACCAGCGGTTGGACGCCTTCCTGGCGGAGGACTGGGAGCGCGGGTTCGACCTGTCCAGGGCCCCGCTGGTGCGGGTGACCGTGCTGCGCGCCGCGGAGGAACGGCGTTTCGTCGTCTGGTCGTTCCATCACATCCTGATGGACGGCTGGAGCGTGCAGATCCTCCAGAAGGAGCTGTTCGCCCTCTACCGCGGTCTGCTCGACGGTGCCCCCGCAGTGCTGCCGCCCACCGTTCCGTACCGCCGCTACATCGAGTGGCTCAACGCCCAACAGGGTGATTCGTCATCGGAGTTCTGGACGGAGTATCTGGCGGGCATCACCGAGCCCACCGACCTGCACGTGGACCGGGACACCGGGGACGCGGGTGTGGGTGAGTTCGAGGTGCACGCCTCCGCCGACCTGTTCTCCCGGGCCCGCGACTACGCCAGGTCCCAGCGGATCACCATGAACACTCTGGTGCAGGGGCTGTGGTCGATCCTGCTGTCCCGCTACAGCCGCCGCGACGAGGTGCTGTTCGGATCGACCATCTCGGGGCGCTCGATCGCGTTGCCGGGCGTGGACTCGATGATGGGGTTGTTCATCAACACGCTCCCGGTGCGCGGCCGGCTCTCGGGTGAGCTGGAGGTCGCGGGCTGGCTGCGGGACCTCCAGGACGAGCAGTTGGAGATGCGGCAGTGGGAGTACTGCCACCTCGTCGACGTACAGAAGAACAGCTCCATCGCACGCGGGGAGCCACTGTTCCGGTCCATCCTGGTCTTCGAGAACTACCCGGTGGTGCAGAAGGCCTCCGACTTCCCCGAGGGACTGACCCGGCGCCTGGTCAACTGCGTGGAACGCACCGGCTATCCGCTCACCCTGGTCGCATCGGCGGGGCACACCCTGGAATTCCGGTTCGTGTACGACAGGAGCCGGTTCGGCGCGGCGACGGTCGAACGGATGGCCGGCCATCTGCACACCCTGCTGGAGTCCGTCGTAGCGGCTCCCGGAGCCCGCATCGCGGAGCTGAACATGCTGACCGCGCGGGAGCGTCAGGAGATCCTGGTCGACTGGAACGGGACCACCGGCCCCTACCCCGACACCGCCACCATCCACCAACTCGTCGAAGACCGCGTCACCACCAGCCCCGACGCCATCGCCCTCACCCACGGCACCACGCAATGGACCTACGCCCAGCTCAACCAGAAAGCCAACCGACTCGCCCACCACCTGCGCACCACCGGCATCACCCCCGACACCCTCATCGCCGTCTGCCTCGACCGCTCCCCCGAACTCATCGCCACCCTCCTCGGCATCCTCAAAGCCGGCGCCGCCTTCGTCCCCCTCGACCCCGACTACCCCACCGACCGCATCACCTACATGATCAACGACGCCAACGCCCCCCTCATCATCACCACCACCCACCACACCCACCGACTCCCCACCACCACACCCCTCCTCCTCACCGACACCCACTGGCCCGACGGACCCGACACCAACCCCCACCCACACGCCACCCCCGACGACCTCGCCTACATCATCTACACCTCAGGCTCCACCGGCCGCCCCAAAGGCGTCGCCCTCGAACACCGCGGCGTCGTCAACTACCTCCACTGGTGCGACCAGAACTACCCCGTCACCCACCCCCACGGAATCGGCACCATCCTCTACTCCTCCATCACCTTCGACCTCACCATCACCGCCCTCTTCCTCCCCCTCATCCAAGGCACCCAACTCCACATCCCCACACCCCAACCCGACCAGACCGCCTTCGACGCCGCCATCGAACTCATCCTCACCAACACCCCCATCAGCTTCCTCAAAGCCACCCCCTCCCACCTCGAAATCCTCGCCGCCCACCTCACCACCCAAAACACCCACCACCACATCACCACCATCGTCGCCGGCGGCGAAAACCTCACCCCCCAACTCGTCACCCAACTCCTCGACCACAGCACCACCCACACCACCATCAGCAACGAATACGGCGCCACCGAAGGCTCCGTCGCCAACGTCATGAGCCTCACCACCACCCCCGACCCCAACGGACACACCACCACCCTCGGCCAACCCATCACCAACACCACCACCTACGTCCTCGACCACCACAACCAACCCGCCCCCATCGGCATCCCCGGACACGCCCTCCTCGGCGGCATCTGCCTCGCCCGCAACTACCACAACCGACCCGACCTCACCACCCAACGCTTCACCCCCAACCCCCTCCACACCCCCACCAACCCCACCACCACCGGAAAACACACCCCGGACAGCCCCCGCACCTACCACACCGGCGACCTCGTCACCTGGCGCCCCGACGGCACCCTCGAATTCATCGGCCGCATCGACAACCAAATCAAACTCCGCGGCTACCGCATCGAACTCGGCGAAATCGAAAACGCACTCCACACCCACCCCCACATCCACACCACCACCGTCACCACCCACGAAGACACCCCCGGCAACAAACGCCTCACCGCATACATCGTCACCAACACACCCATCGACAACGACGCCCTGCGCACCCACCTCCGACAGCAACTCCCCGACTACATGATCCCGACCACCTTCATCACCCTCCCCGAACTCCCCCTCACCCCCAACGGCAAAGTCGACACCAAAGCCCTCCCCGCACCCGACCACCACCGCCCCGACCTCGCCAACGCCTACACCGCCCCCCGCACCGACACCGAACGCACCCTGGCGGCGATCTGGGCGGACGTGCTCGGCGTCCACACCATCGGCGTGCACGACAACTTCTTCACGCTCGGAGGCCAGTCGATCAGCGCGGTGAGAGTGGCCTCGCGGGTCCGGGAGGCCGGACTGCACATCGCGCTGCAACAGATCACGCGGCATCCGACGGTCGCCGGTCTGGCAGCCGTGCTGGACGCCCCAAAGACCATGCCGGAGTCGGGGCCGGCGTCCGGCGGGCTGGTCGTCCCGCTGTCGCGCACGGTCGACCCCGCTCTCCCCGTGCTGTTCTGCGTGCACCCCGGCGGCGGGAGCACACATCCGTACCGGGCACTCGCTCACCGTCTGGCCGGGGTGTTCACCGTCTACGGTGTCCAGGCGCCGGGGCTGAACGCGGGCGAATCGCCGCTCGTCGGCTTCGAGGCCGTCGCCGACCGCTATTGGCGGGAGATCCGCGAGGTGCAGCCGGAGGGACCCTGCACGATCCTCGGGTGGTCGACCGGCGCGGTGATCGCGCACGCGATGGGGGAACGCGACCCGCGGGCGGTGGCCCGCCTGCTCCTCCTGGAGCCGGCGGTGACCGGGGACGACCAGCGGGACCGGTTCCAGCGGCACGCGGAGGTGTACCGCAGGGTGAACGCGCTGTGGCAGCACGGCCAGGACCGGACCGGGTCCCGGCGTGACGCCGTGGAGCGGGAGATGAAGCGGCTGGCCCCGGAGATGAACATCGAGGAGTCCGCGATCACGCTCGACCAGTGGTTGCCCTACGCGGTACTGGAGGCCGAGGTGCGCTCGCTCGCCGCCTACCGGCCCGGGGGCTCGGTCGCCCCGGCGACCCTGTTCGTCAGCGACACCGTGCGCGACGGCAGCGGGGACGAGGTACCGCAGGCGCGGTACGTCGCGCACTGGAGCGAGCTCTACCCGATGGGCCTGGACATCCGTGCGATGCCGGGGCGCCACATGGAGATGGTCAAGGGCGACGAGCAGCTGTCCGTGCTGCTCGCTGCGGTACGGGAGAGCGTGACGGGCAGCACCGACCGTGCGGCGGAGGCCCTGTTGCCGGCCTGACGGATGCCGTGCGCCGCCGAAGCCGCCCTCCGCTCCCGCGGAGGGCGGCTTCCGTCGATCGGGGCCGGCAGGGCCGCCGCCCGCGCGGCACGGTGCGGCCGGCCGGGGGCCGACGCGAGGGCGCGCGGCCGGGGGGCGTCGTCACGTTCCCCCTCATGCTCGCCCTCGTAGCCGGGAAGTCCGCGGTGCAGGGCGTCCCACCGCCGAACCGCCGTGACGCGCACCGTACTTGTCCTCGGCCTGAGCGGAGTTTCCGACGGAGCACCAGGGGCAGTCGACCGGCATGGACGGAATCGAAGAAGTTGTGGAGACCCGGGGCAACCTTCACCACGTGGTGCTGGCGGCGGACACCAACGGTGACGGCAAGCCCGACGTATGGATGACGGACACCACGGGAGACGGCACGGCGGATCTGTACCAGTTCGACACCACGGGTGACGGCGAGGTCGACGTCACCATGGTCGAGCGCGCGGAGACGGCCGGCGCGGACCGTGTCGTGGTCGAGGGCGACGGCGGTCACCCCGTGGACGACTGAGCGCGCGTTCGCACTCCACGTACCCCCGTACGGGCACAGGCGCGTGCGTACCCGTCGGCGCTCATCGGCCGACCGCCGACGGCACCTCCCGCGGGCGGGGGGACGGGCGTCCGTACGCTGCACGCGGGCGGTGCCGTCCACGCCGAAACGCCCCGGTCCGGGGTTCCCTCCGAATCCTTCGGAGGGAACCCCGGACCGGGGCGAGCCGTCACCGCGCGAAGTTCAGGTCACCAGCGGGTCAACTCGGTGAAGAAGTGCGGCACTTCGGTGGCCCGTCCACTCTCCAGGGCGGTCCGGTAGATGTGGTTGCCGACCGCCAGGTCCAGGACGCCGAGGCCGAACGGGGAGAAGACGGTGGGGCGGTCACGGTCGAGGGTGACCTTGCCACGCAGGACGTCGGCGAGCGTGCCGTCGATGAAGTCGCGGGTGCCGTACTCCGTCTCGGTGAGGTGGGGTGAGGTCTGTGCGGTCAGACAGTGGTCCACGTCGTCGACGACGTTGTGGCACTTGATCATGACCGTGGGGTGGATGTCGCGCAGGGACAGGTTCAGGATGAGCTGGTCCGGAAGCAGGGTCTGGCCGTCCGCCAGCCAGGGCGCCGGCGCGGTGGTGGCGAGGACCACCAGGTCCGCGGTGGCCAGGGCGGCGTCGATCTGGGTGACGGCTCTGGCCTGCCAGCCGTGGGTGCCCGACACGTGGTCGGCGAACTTCTCGGCATACGCGTCCACGTGGTCGTGGACGAGGCACTCGCGGACGTTGAGCCCGCGGGCGGCGAGGAAGTCGGAGACCGTGCGGCCGATGATTCCGGCGCCGACGAAGAGCACCGTGCGCGGCGCGTCGTCGGGGGCCAGGGTCTCCACGGCGAGGGCCGCGGAGGCCGCCGTACGGGCGGCGCTGATGCGGGAGGCCTCCAGGCAGGCGAACGGGTACCCGGTCTCCGCGTCGTTGAGCAGCAGGACGGCGGAGGCACGGGGCAGGTTCCGCCGCACGTTCTCCGGGTAGCTGGCGATCCACTTCAGGCCGGAGACCGGTGCCTCGCCACCGAGGTGGGCGGGGAGGGCGATGATGCGGGCGCCGGGGTTGTCGGGGAAGCGCAGGAAGTAGCTGTTGGGGTTCACGGTCGCGCCGCGACTGTGCTGGAGGTACGTGTCTCGCACGATGTCCAGGATCTCGGACGGCGCGGAGGTGATGACGTCCTCGGCGACGACGCCGTCGATCACGTGAAAAGTCGACATCGGTAGGTCCCTTTCGCGGGTTGCGGAGGAGGTGCGGGCACGGAGCGGTGGTCAGGCGAGGACGCCGAGGTGTTCTCCCACCCACGCGTCGTTGTAGACGGTGCCGAGGTAGCGCTCGCCGAGGTCGGGCGAGATCGCGGCGATGCGGGCGCCGACCGGGAACGCGTCGGCGTACTGGCGGATCGCGGCCAGGACGGAGCCGGTGGACCCGCCGACGAGGAGGCCGTGGCTGCGGGCGAGCAGCCGGCACTCGCGGACCGCGTCCTCCTCCGCGACGAGCACGACGTCGTCGGCGAGGCCGGGTTCGAGCAGCTCGGGGATGCGGCTGGCGCCCAGACCGGGGATGCGGCGAGGGCCGGGCGGCGCCCCGAAGATGATGGAGCCGAGGGCGTCGACGGCCACGATCCGGGTGCCGGGGGAGAACTCCCGCAGGTACCGGGAACAGCCGACGAACGTGCCGGTGGAGCCGGCGCCGACGAACAGGTAGTCGATGTGCTGGAGCTCCTTGAGCAGGGTGCGCGCGGTCTGCTCGTAGTGGGCGCGGGGATTGGCCGGGTTGGCGTACTGGTTGAGCCACACCATGGCGGGGTCGGCGTCCACGCGACGCCGGATGTGGGCGATGCGGGACTGGAGGAAGCCGCCGTTGGCGTCGACGGTGTCCACGACGACGACCTCGGCTCCGAGGGCACGCATGTGGTCGATGCTGGTGGCATTGGTGTTGGGGTCGACCACGCAGGTGAACGGGTACCCCTTGGTGGCGCAGATGGAGCTGAGGGCGATGCCGAGGTTCCCGGAGGACGATTCGATGACGCGGGCACCGGGGGTGAGGACGCCCCGGTGCTCGGCGTCCTCCACCAGGCTGAGTGCCGTCTTGAGCTTGACGGAGCCGGCCGGGTTGAGGCCTTCGATCTTCAGGAAGACGTCGGCGCCCGGTGCCATCCGGGTCAGGCGGACGAAGAGGTCGTCGGTGACGAGCTCGTACGTGTGCTCGTAGATCATGACTCGGGCCTCCACAGGTCCTCGGGTCCGGTCTCGTGCGCGGTGTACCTGCCGAGGGAGCTGACGGCCATGCGCATCTCCAGGGCCATGGCGTCCAGCAGCCGTTCGAGTCCTCGTTCGGGGTCCTCGTCGGTGGCGATCAGGGCGGCACGGCCGAGACCGACCGCGTGGGCCCCGAGGGCGAGCAGCTTGACGGCGCGGATGCCGTCCCAGACGCGTCCGCTGGCGAGCAGGGTCCGGCCGGCCGGCTCCACGCGCCGCAGGCACTCGGCCAGCGGCAGTCCGACGTGGCCGAGGAAGCCGGTGGGAGCCCAGCCGGTGCCGCCCTCGGCCCCGTCGACGGTGACGGCGTGGGCGCCCGCTTCCCACGCGATGTCGGCGGCCCTGCCGACGTCCCGGCCGGGGAAGAGCTTCACCCAGCAGCGGGCGCGAGGGTAGTTGTTGCGCATGAGCTGGATCTGACGCCGGAAGATCTCCTCGGTGAAGGTGCCCGGGCTGGAGCAGCGCAGGACCTCTCCGCCGTCGGGGGCGAGGCGTTCGACGGCGTACTGCCCGTCGAGGTCCGCGGCGACCGCCTCGCTGATCATGGTGAGACCGCCGAGTCCGGGCTTGGCGCCCTGGCCGACCTTCATCTCGAAGCCGAGGCGGCCCGAGGCGAGGAGTCCAAAGACGGCGGGGTCGCTGTAGACGTGGTTCCAGACCTCGGAGTCGGCGTCCTCGGTGCTCTGCTGGACGCAGACTCCTCCGACGCCGTCCGGCAGTTCCTCGCAGTAGGCGTGGATGCGCTCCAGGAGCCCTTTGCGGTGGTCGTCACCGCTGCTGCGGAAGCCGTTCATCGGAGCGACGTTCTCTCCGACGACCATGGGGATGCCGAGGCGTCCGGCCTGCCGGCTGAGGGCGAGGCTGGTACCGGCGACGCGGGTGGAGCCGAGGGCCGACACGTAGACGGGTACGGGGGCGTCGAAGCCGCCGAGCGCGGTGGCGAGGCGGACGTCCGAGTAGAGGGGCTCACGGCCGAGTTCGATGAGTTCGGCGAGGCGGCCGGGCATGAAGACGGGCGGGGCCAGGCGCAGGGCGTCGATCTCGTCGCCCCGTTCGCCGGGGGCCGCGCCGAAGACCGCGGTGCCGTAGGTGTCGAGGGGCGGGAAGGCCGCGGCGGCTCCGTCGCGGGCCCGGGCGCGGATGGCGTCCTCGGGCAGTCCTGGTGCGGTCAGGTACGTCACGGGGACACGACCCCCGCGAGCTTCGGGAAGGCCGTGGCCTGCCAGACGGAGTCAAGGCCGGCGACCCAGCGGGTGAGGCGTTCCAAGCCGATACCGAAGCCGGCGCTGCGAGGGATGCCGTGGCGGGCGACGTCGAGGTACCAGGCGTACTTGGAGGGGTTCTCGCCGGTCTCGCGCATCCGGGTGACCAGGGTGGCGTACTCGTTCTCGCGCTCGCTCCCGCTGCACAGCTCGCCGCAGGACTCGGGTGCGATCAGGTCGAAGTTGAGCAGGGTGCCGGGCTCGGCGGGGCTCTCCTTGTCGTAGAAGCCTCGGGAGCCCTTGGGGTAACCGACGATGAAGAACGGGGCGTCGGCTTGGCGGGATATGCGTTCCTCGGCCTCCCACTCGATCTCCGTACCGGCGGCCTGCGGATATCCGTCGGCGCGCAGACGGTCGACGACCTCGCCGTGCGGGACGCGGGCGAACGGCTCGGCGACGAACCGGCGCAGGGTGTCGGGGTCGCGGCCCAGCACGGCGAGTTCGGCACCGCATTCGTCGGCGACGGTGGTGACGGCGTGGCGGACGAGTCCCTCGGCGATGTCCATGGCGTCGTCGCGGGTGGCGCCCGCGTACTCGACGTCGATCTGCCGGAACTCGGAGAGGTGGCGGTGGGTCGAGCTCGTCTCCAGGGGTTCCAGGCGGACGTTGGGCGCGACGAGGAAGATGCGGTCGTACGCCAGCAGGGACGCCTGCTTGTAGAGGATGGCGCTGGTCATCAGCTTGTAGCGGTGGCCGTAGTAGTCGACGTCGACCTGCTTGGCGCCGCGCGAGCCGGGGTCGGTGACGGGACCGATGATCGGGTGGGCCATCTCCACCGCGTCGTCGGCGCGCAGGTAGGCGCGGGCACCCGCGACCAGGGCCTGCTGGACGCGCAGAGCCGCCCGGGTGCGAGGGTCGCGCAGGTGTTCCAGCGGCGAGGGCAGGACGGGAGCGGCGGCGAATGCCGGGGGGAGGTCGATCTGGAGTGTCATGTCGGTCCTTGTCCGGTCGACGTACGGTTCACCGGCCCGAAAGGGCTGCGGCGAGGGCGATGTGACGGCTGATCAACTTGCCTGCGGGAGCGGGACGGCGGGTGTGTCGTAGCGGGTCTTGACGTGGTGGAGCGCGTGCATCAGCTCCGACGAGGTCAGTCGGCGCGAGTGGTGCACGACGGCGGCGGGCCCCAGCGGCAGCGACCCGGTGCGGGACCATTCCAGGCGGCCCCGCTCGGAGACGACGCTGCGGGTACGGCCGGCGTTGTCGGGGTGCGGGCAGAAGGGAACGTCGAGGTAGCCGCGGGCGAAGGCCCGGATCAACGCCTGCCCGAGGTCGTCGTGCAGGCCGAGGACGGCTTCCACGAGGGCACGGGCCTCGGCCTCGATGCCGGTGGACGGGGGCGGGGCGGTGCGGTGCGCGGTACGCGCGACGGCGGCGGCCGTCTCCAGCGCCGTGACGTTCTCGGCGATCGACGGGATGCGGGCGGCCTCGGCGGCCGTCTTGACGATGAGGCGGGAGGCTCCGGTGCGCACGGCGAGTCGGGCCGCGTCCGCGACGAGGGCCGCCGCACCGTGCCTGGTCTCCGGGTAGACGCCCATGTAGGCGTAGACGACCACGTGCCACGAGGTGTCGGGGAGGTGGTCGGCGGCCAGGGCGCGCAGGGCGTGGACGGCTTCCTCGTCCTGCTCCGCGCTGGTCTGCTGGGCGTAGCTGAGGGAGATGCTGCGCAGCCCGCACTGCCGGAAGAACATCCCTTCCAGTACGGAGAGGGCGATGAGCAGCGAGGGCGGGCAGAGCTGGCCGAGCATGCAGCCGCCGAAACTCTCCAGGTGCGGTTCGACGCCGGTGGCCCGGAGTCCCGCGAGGGTGCGGCACGCCTCGCGCCACGCCTTCACGGAGGTGGCCAGCGGGGTGCGGCCGTACGGCAGGCAGTAGGAGACGGGGCCGCCTTCGGTGGCGTCGAGGCCGGCGCCGATCAGCGCTTCGACTATCCGGCCGGGCTGCGCGGACCCGTGCCGCACCTGCACGGGGAACGCCTCGCCGCGGACGCCGTCGAGCATGCCGGTGGTGGTGGCGACGGGCATGCTCACGAGCGGGTAGCCATTGAGCGGGTGGCCCTGCTCCGCGGCGCGGGCGGCGGCGGCGTAGTCACCGACCCGGGTGAAGCTGTCGAGGGTGAGGGTGCCGACCGTGGTGGCGGCGGCGCCGCGGGTGGCGATCAGGCCGGCCCGCATGCGGTCGGGGTCCGCGAAGCCCATGCGGGGCTGGACGACGAGCGTGCCGGAACGTGCGGCGTCGTCCATGAAGCGGTGGAAGGCGCCCCCGGGCGCCGGGCCCGGCGTCACTCCGTCTGCGGCGGACTCAGTGGACAGCATCGGCGTAGGCCCTTCCGCTCCCGTGCTGGGCCAGGGAATCGAGCAACGCCAGCAGGCCCGGTACGGCGTTCGGTCCGATGAGGACGGCGTCGAATCCGGCCTCGATGAACTCGGAACGGTCCTCCGGGGTGGTGCCCCCTTCGGTGTCGAGCTTGCCGCCGATGACGAGCGGTACCCGCGCCAGGGCGGGTTCGGCGCGCACCGCGCGAGCCAGGGCGGGTGCTTCTTCGGCGCCGTGGCCGTTGACGGTGCTCACGACGATGAGACCGGGAGGCCTGGCGGCCGACTCGGTGACCAGGGTCTCGACGGGGACGCAGGCACCGAGGTTGGTGACCTCCCACCCCTGTTCCTCCAGCAGGAGCTGGAGGAACAGCAGGTTCCAGGTGTGCGAGTCCGAGGGGATGGTGCTCAGGACCGCGTGGGGCGGGCTCTGCGGGGACTGGCTACGCAGGTGCACGACCGGCTTTCCTCTCCGTGGGGGACCGCGATCGCTGCGATCGGGCCGTCGGCCCGCGCGCCGGCTCGGTACGGCCTCCCTCTGCCCGAAAGCGTCGACGCCCGGCGTACGTCGGGCGGTCTGTCGGGGAGAGGGCGCCGGGGAGCAGGAGGTCGGCGGGTGACGTCGTCCATCGTGGCCAGCCCTGATCGGTCGCGGCACTGGGCACTTGTGACCAGCCGACAGGGCGTCACTTGTGCCCACTGGGGGCGCCCGCCCACGCGTCCTAGCGTGCTCACCGCGGGCGTCCCTCCGGTGCCGGTGGCCGCACTGCCGGCCCCGGAGCGCCGCGACCGCTCGCGCGGCGAGTGCTCGGACGCTCGCAACCGCTGACAACGTGCTGACGATGGGGAGTGAACGGTGGCTGATCACGCTGATCACCAGGTGGAGGAGTGGCGGCAGGCTCTGAGGGGCCTGGAGCCGCTGGAGCTGCCGACGGACGGGCGTCCGTCCCACGACGGTCCCGCTCCCTCGGACCGCGTCCCCTTCGGCGTAACCGCGCGGACGGCCGGGGCGCTCGCCGCGCTGGCCCGCGAGCGGGAGACGGAACTGCCGTCCGTTCTGCTGGCGGTGTTCCACGCGCTGCTCGCGCGCCACTCCGGCCGGGGCGACGTCCCGGTAGTGGTGGCCGACGGCGGCGGCCGGGCGCGCGCCGTGCGGAGCCCGGACGGGGACCCGCTGTTCGAGGAGACGCTGGCGCACGTCGCGGTGGCCGTGCGGGCGCACGTCGCCCTGCCGTACGGGGAGATCGCGGACGCGGCGGGCGGCGCGCTGGACGGCGCCCCGTGGTTCGCGTGGCGGGCCGCCGGTGAGGAGCCGGCCGTGTTCCCGCCCTCGGCCCGGATCACGCTGGAGCTCACGGCGGAAGGCGACGGGGTGCGCGGCCTTCTCGGTTACCGCACCGACCTGTTCGAGCGGGCCACCGCGGAGCGCCTGGCCGGCCACTTCGGTGTTCTCGCCCGGTCCGCCGCCGATGAGCCACAGGCCCGGACGTCCGCGCTGGAGATGCTGACGCCCGCGGAGACGACGCGCGTCCTCTCCGAGTGGAATGGTTCCCGGTCGCCCTTCCCGGACACCTCGACCGTCCACCGGCTGGTCGAGGAGCGGGCTGCCCGGGAGCCGGACGCGGTCGCCCTGGAGCACGCGGGCCGGCTGCTGACCTACCGCGCGCTGGACGAGCGGGCCAACCGGCTGGCGCACCACCTCCGGGAGCGGGGCGTGGGGCGCGGGGCGCTGGTCGCGGTGTGCCTGGACCACGGCCCGGATCTGGTGTGCGCACTGCTCGGGGTGCTCAAGTCCGGTGCCGCGTATGTGCCGTTGGACCCGGCGTACCCGGCCGAGCGGCTGCGGTACATGGTCGGCGACAGCGCTGCGCCGGTGGTGGTCACGCAGTCCGCGCACGCCGGTCTGTTCGCCCCGGACTCGGAGCTGCTGCTCACCGACCGCGCCTGGCCGGACGGCGACGGATCGGCCCCGCCGGCCGTCGCGAGCGCGGACGATCTCGCCTACGTCATCTACACCTCCGGCTCCACGGGCCGCCCCAAGGGAGTCCGTGTGGCACACCGGGGTGTCGTCAACTACCTGTACTGGTGCGACCGCAACTACCCGGCCGCGCCGGGTGCGGAGATCGGCTCGCTGCTGTGCTCGTCGGCCGCCTTCGACCTGACGGTCACCGCCCTGTTCCTGCCCCTGGTGCAGGGTCTGCGTCTGGTGGTACCGAGCCCGGAGCCGGGAGCGACCGTGTTCGACGCGGCCGTGGAACTCGTGGCCACCGGCGCGCGGATCAGTTTCCTCAAGGCGACGCCCTCGCACCTGGAGCTGCTGGCCGCCCGGCTGGAACGGGACGGGCTCCGGCACGGCATCGCGACGGTGGTGGCGGGCGGCGAGGACCTGACGCCGTCGCTGACGCACCGGATACTGGCGAACGGCACCGACGACACGACCGTCGTGAACGAGTACGGACCGACCGAGGCGACCGTCGGCAACGTGGTCGGCCGGACCGAGGCGGTGGACCCGGCGGCGGACCACGTACCGATGGGCCGCGCGATCGACAACACCGAGGTGTACGTGGTCGGCGCGCACGGCGAGGTCCAGCCGGTGGGCGTGCCGGGTGAGCTGCTGATCGGCGGCGTGAACGTGGCCCTCGGCTACCTGGGGCGCCCGGACCTGACGGCAAAACGGTTCGTCCCGCACCCGTTCTCGGCCGACCCGGACGCCCGGGTGTACCGCACCGGGGACCTGGTGAAGTGGCTGCCGGACGGCCGGCTGGTGTACCTGGGCCGGATCGACGACCAGGTCAAGCTGCGCGGCCACCGGGTGGAGCTGGGCGAGATCGAGAGCGCCCTGCTCGCCCGGCCGGGTGTGGCGGGGGCGGCCGTCGTGGTCCGCGAGGACGTTCCCGGCGACAAGCGGCTGGTGGCGTACCTGGTGCCGACGGACGGCACCGCTCCGGCGGCGGCCGAGCTGCGCCGGGCCCTGGCACGGGATCTGCCGGAGCACATGGTGCCGGCCCGGTACGTGACGCTGGAGCGCATCCCGCTGACACCGAACGGCAAGGTGGACCGCAAGGCGCTGCCCGCGCCGCAGGGCGCGCGGCCGGACCTGTCGACGGCCTACGCGGAGCCCCGCACTCCGACGCAGGTGGCGGTCGCGGGCATCTGGGCCGAGCTGCTGGGCGTGGACCCGGTAGGCGTCGACGACGACTTCTTCGAGCTGGGCGGGCACTCGCTGCTGGCCGCGCGGGTCGCCGCCCGGCTGCGCCGGGACCTGGGTGTGGAGGTGCCGCACCGCACCCTGTTCGAGGCGCCGACCCCCGCCCTGCTGGCTGCCGCCGTCGACGCACTCGAACCCGGCACGGCCGCGGTGATACCGCGCGCGGACCGCCCGGCGGGGCCGCTTCCCCTCTCATTCGCACAGCAACGGCTCTGGTTCCTGGACCAGTTGGACCCTGGGCGGGCGGAGTACGTCGTTCCGGCCGGGCTGCGGGTCACCGGGGGCTTCTCGCCGGACGCGTTCGGCACGGCGCTGACGACGCTGGTGGCCCGGCACGAGATCCTGCGGACCCGGTTCGTCGCGGACGGCACGGGCCGGCCGGTGCAGGTCGTCGACGCGCCGCGCGAGATGGACGTGGACACGCACGACGGGCGGAGCATCGGTGAGGCCGGCGCCCTCGCCCTCCTGCGCGAGGCGGCGGGCCGGCCCTTCGACCTGGCTACGGGGCCGCTGCTGCGGGCGGTCGCGGTGCGCGTGGACGAGGAGGAGTGGCTGCTGCTGATCGCGGTGCACCACATCGTCTCCGACGGCTGGTCGGAGGGCGTACTCGCCCGTGAGATAGGAGAGTTGTACGGCGCGGCGGTCGAGGGGCGGCATGCCGGTCTCGCGCCGCTGGAGATCCAGTACGCGGACTTCGCCCTCTGGCAGCGCGACGTCCTGGCCGGAGCGGCGCTGGAGAAGCAGGCGGCGTACTGGCGCGACCGGCTCACGGGTCTCCAGCCTCTGGAGCTGCCGGCGGATCATCGCAGGCCGGCCGAGCGCTCGGGTCGCGGCGACGCGGTCGCCTTCACCGTGCCCGCCGAGGTGGTCGACGCCGCGCGGCGGACGGCGGCAGGGCGGGGCGCGAGCCTGTTCATGTCGCTGCTGGCGGTGTTCCAGCTGCTCATGTCCAAGTACAGCGGGCAGGAGGACGTCGCGGTGGGCAGCCCGGTCGCGGGGCGCGGCCGGGCCGAGACGGAGGAGCTGATCGGCTTCTTCGTCAACACCCTGGTGATGCGCACCGACCTGTCCGGCGATCCGGGCTTCGGCGACCTGCTGGACCGGGTCCGGGAGACCGCGCTGGGCGCCTACGATCACCAGGACCTGCCGTTCGAGCGGCTGGTGGAGGAGCTCGCCCCGGAGCGGGACCTGTCGCGCACCCCGCTCTTCCAGACCATGTTCGTGCTCCAGAACACGCCGGACCAGAACGCCTGGGGCCTGCCGGGACTGGCGGTCGAGCCGTTCGCGGTGAGGGCGGAGGAGGCGAAGTTCGACCTGACGCTCTTCCTGACCGAGCGGCCCGACGGATCGCTCGACGGGAACCTCGTGTTCGCCGTCGACCTGTTCGACCGCGCCACCGCGGCCCGGCTGGCCGGCCACTTCGCCACGCTGCTCGGCGCGGCGGTCGCGGCCCCGGACCGACGGCTGTCCGAGCTGGAGATGCTGGCCGGCGCCGAACGCCGCCAGTTGCTGACCGAGTGGTCCGGGGCGGCCTCCCCCGTCGCGGACGCCTCGACGACCGCGCACCGGCTCGTCGAGGAGCGCGCCGCGCACCTGCCCGGTGCGGCGTCGGTGCTGTCGGAGACCGGGGAGCTGACCTACCGGGAGCTGAACGAGCGTGCGAACCGGCTCGCCCGGCACTTGCGGGCGGCCGGCGCCGGACCCGGCCGGGTGGTCGCCGTGTGCCTGGAGCGCGGGCCCGACCAGATCACCGCGCTGCTCGCCGTACTGAAGTCGGGATCCGCCTATCTGCCGCTCGACCCGGAACACCCGGCCGACCGGCTCGCCTTCATGATCGAGGACTCCGGTGCGGTGCACGTGGTGACGGATGCCGCGCACGAGGACCTGCTGCCCCGGACGCCCGGCCGCTTCCGCACCGACCGGGACCGGGCCCTGATCCAGGACCTTCCGGAGCACGACCCCGAGCCCTCGGCCGGCCCGCGGGATCTGGCCTACCTGATCTACACCAGCGGCTCCACCGGCCGCCCCAAGGGAGTCCAGATCGAGCACCGCAGCCTCGTCAACCTGATCCACTGGACGGTGGGGAGCTTCGGCGCCGCGCCGGGCCGCCGGGTCGCGCACCTCGCCGGCCTCGGGTTCGACGCGGCGGCCTGGGAGCTGTGGCCCGCTCTCGCGGCCGGCGCCACCGTGTGCGTGCCCGAGGACACCGTGCGGCGTACGCCGGAACTCCTCCAGGGCTGGCTGACCCGGCGCGGGGTGCACGGCACGTTCCTGTCGACGCCCATGCTGGAGGCACTGGCCGGGCTTGACTGGTCGGAGCCGACCTCACTGGCCCACGTACTGACCGGCGGTGACGCGCTGCGCCTGCCTGCCGGGCTGCGGCTGCCGTTCCGCGTCGTCAACAACTACGGGCCGACCGAGTCGACCGTGGTCACGACGTCCGCGGAGGTGGTGCCCGGCGTGGAGGTACCGCCGATCGGACGGCCGGTCCGCAACACCGTCGTCCATGTCGTGGACCGCCACGACCGGCCCGTCCCCATCGGCGTTCCCGGTGAACTCGTGGTATCCGGGATCGGGTTGGCCCGCGGCTACCAGGGACTGCCGGAGCGGACGGCGGAGCGGTTCGTCACGGTGGACGTGGACGGCACACCTCGGCGGGTCTACCGCACGGGCGACCGGGTGCGCTGGCTGCCCGACGGCCAGCTGGAGTTCCTGGGGCGCCTCGACGACCAGGTGAAGCTGCGCGGCCACCGCATCGAACCGGGCGAGATCGAGTCGGTACTGCTGGCCGGTTCCGAGGTCGCCGCCGCGACCGTCGTCCTGCGCGAGGACGTCCCCGGCGACAGACGACTGGTGGCGTACGTCGTCCCGGCGGGGCGGGCGCCGTCCCCCGAGAGTCTGCGCGACCGGCTGGGCCGCGAGCTGCCCGCCCCCATGGTGCCGTCCGCGTTCGTGGTGCTGGACCGGCTGCCGCTCACCCCGAACGGCAAGGTGGACCGGCGGGCGCTGCCGGCTCCGGAGCCCCGCTCGCCCGGCCGGGGCGCCCCGCCGCGCACACCGGCCGAACGCGCGGTGGCGACGGCCTGGTCGCAGGTACTGGGTACGGACGTCACCTCCGTCGACGACAACTTCTTCGAGCTGGGGGGCCACTCACTGCTGGCCACGCAGGTCACCTCACGGCTGCGTGCGGCGCTCGGCGTGGAGGTGCCGGTACGCGTCCTCTTCTCGGCGCCCACCGTCGCCGCGCTGGCGGCCCGCGTGGAGCGGCTCGCCCCGGACGACTCGGCACGGATCGTGCCCGCCGCCCGGACGGGCGGTCCGCTGCCGCTGAGCTCCGCCCAGCAACGACTGTGGTTCCTGGACCAGCTGGAGCCGGGACGTGCCGAGTACGTCGTCCCGTTCGCACTGCGGGTCCGCGGCGTGCTGGACGTGGCCGCGCTGGAGGCGGCGCTCACCACCATGGTGGCGCGGCACGAGATCCTCCGGACGCGGTACGTCCCCTCCGACGGCGAACCCGGACAGATCGTCGACCCGCCGGCCCCGGTCGTGGCGGCCGTCCACGACCTGCGCCATGTCGCCGATCCGGCCGAACGGCGCTCCGCGGCGACGCGGTTCGCGCAGGCCGAGGCCCGCCGTCCGTTCGATCTGGCGACGGGCGCGGTGCTGCGCGCCCATGTGGTGCGACTCGCCGACGACGAGGCCTTCCTGTTGCTGATGGTGCATCACATAGCGGCGGACGGCTGGTCGGAGGGGGTCATGGCGCGCGAGCTGCGCGAGGGGTACCTCGCGTCGGTGTCGGGGAGGGGTCGGGACACCCTGCCCGAACTTCCGGTTCAGTACGCGGACTTCGCCGTGTGGCAGCGGGAGCGGCTGACCGGTGAGGTGTTGGAGGCGCAGCTGGGTTACTGGCGGGACCGGCTCACCGGGTCGGAACCGCTGGAACTGCCGACCGACCACCGCCGCCCGGCGGGGCCGCCCGGAGGCGGCTCCACCGTGGCGTTCGAGGTTCCGGCCGAGGTCGCCGCCCGGCTGCGGGCGACGGCCACCAGGAGCGGGGCGAGCCTGTACATGGTGCTGCTGGCGGTGTTCCAGGTACTGCTGGCGAAGTACAGCAGGCAGGACGACATCGTCGTCGGGTCGCCGATCGCGGGCCGCAACCGGGCGGAGACCGAGGATCTGATCGGTTTCTTCGTCAACACGCTGGTGATGCGCACCGATCTGTCGGGCAACCCCTCCTTCCCCGAGCTCGTGGAGCGGGTCAAGGACACCGCGCTCGGCGCGTACGACCACCAGGATCTTCCCTTCGAGCGCTTGGTGGAGGAGCTGTCGCCCGACCGCGATCCGTCGCGCAATCCGCTGTTCCAGGTGCTGTTCGCTCTGCAGAACACGCCGGACGACCACGTGTGGAGCCTGCCGGGGCTGACGGTGGAGCCGTTCGCGGTGACCGGGCAGGACGCGAAGTTCGATCTGAGTCTGGTGATGTCCGAAAGGCCGGACGGTGCTCTGGGCGGTTCCCTGGAGTACCGCACCGATCTCTTCGAGCACGACACCGTGGAGCGACTGGCCGGCCACCTGGGCACACTGCTGGACACGGTCGCCGGCACCCCGGGGAGCCGGCTGTCGCAGCTGTGCCTGCTCACCCCGGCCGAACGGCGGCGCACGCTCGTCGAGTGGAACGCCACCACGGCCGCCTTCCCGGACACGGTCACCGTGCACGGACTCTTCGAGGAGCGCGCCGCCCGACAGCCGGACGCGGTCGCGATCGAGACGCCGGAAACCTCCCTGACGTACGGCGAGTTGAACGCACGGGCCAACCGGATCGCCCACCATCTGCGGGCCCGGTACGGGGCGCGGCCGGACATGCCGGTGGCGGTGTGCCTGGGCCGCGGGGCCGACCTGGTGACGGCGGAGCTCGCGGTGCTGAAGGCGGGGGCGGCGTACGTGCCGATGGACCCGGAGTATCCCGCCGAGCGTCTGGCGTACATGGTGCGGGACACGCGGACGCCGGTCGTCCTCACCCACTCCGCGCACGCGGACCGTCTGCCGCCCGGTGTCCCCCTGCTGCTGCTCGACGCCTGCGACGCGGACGCGGGTCCGCTGGCCGGAGAACCGGTCACCGACCCGGAACCGGTCTCCTCCTCGCGCGACCTGGCCTATCTCATCTACACGAGCGGCTCCACCGGCCGGCCCAAGGGGGTCCAGGTCGAGCACCGCGGCCTGGTCAACCTCGTCCACTGGACGGCGGTCACGTACGGTCTGGAGCCGGGGCAGCGGTTCGCGCTGCTCGCGGGGATCGGATTCGACGCGGCGGCCTGGGAGTTGTGGCTCGCTCTCACCCGGGGTGCGACCTGCTGCGTCACCACCGACTCGGTCCGGCTCGCCCCGCAACTGCTGCGGGACTGGCTGGGCGAGCGGCGGATCCACGCCGCGTTCCTGTCCACGCCGATGCTGGAGTCCCTGTCGGCACTCGAGTGGGGCCCGGAGAGCACCCTCGACTACGTACTGACCGGTGGCGACCGGCTGACGCTGCCGCCGCAGGCCCGGCTTCCCTTCCGTGTGGTCAACAACTACGGGCCCACGGAGGCCACGGTCATCGTCACCTCCACCGTGTGCGTACCCGGCGAAGCCGTCCCGCCGATCGGCCCGCCGATCGGCAACACCCGGTGTTTCGTGGTGGACCAGCACGGCGCTTTGTTGCCTGCCGGAATCCCCGGTGAGCTCCTCGTCGGCGGCGTGCAGGTGGCGCGCGGCTATCTGGGGCGCCCGGACCTGACGGAGGAGCGGTTCGTTCCGTTCGTGTCCGATCAGGAGGCGGCCGACCGGGTCTACCGCACCGGCGACCTGGTCCGGTGGCGGGAGGACGGGCAGCTGGAGTTCCTGCGCAGGATCGACGACCAGGTCAAGATCCGCGGCATCCGCATCGAACCGGGTGAGATCGAGGCCAACGTGATCACGCACCCCGGCGTCGGAGAGGTCTCCGTCGTCGTCCGGGAGGACACGCCGGGCGACAAGCGGCTGGTCGCCTATCTGGTGGCCGCCGGGACGGAGGTTCCGAGCGTCGCGGAACTGCGCACGCACCTGGGACGCCACCTGCCCGAACCCATGGTCCCGGCGGCGTTCGTGGTGCTGGAGCGGCTGCCGCTGACGGCGAACGGCAAGGTGGACCGGGCGGCGCTGCCGGTGCCGGACGGCCGCCGGCCGGACCTCGGGACGTCGTACACGGCACCGCGCAACGCCGTCGAGCGCCACATCACGGCCGTCTGGGCGGATCTCCTGAACGTCGAACGCGTGGGCGTCCACGACAACTTCTTCCAGTTGGGCGGGCATTCGCTGCTCGCCACCCAGGTCGTGTCGAGGCTGCGGAAGGCGTTGCGGGTCGATGTGCCGGTCCGGACGGTGTTCGACCGCCCGACGCCGGCGGAACTGGCCCAGGGCGTCGCCGACTTGCTGATGGCCGCGATCGACGCGCAGTTCGCGTCCGCCGGATGAGACCGCGCACCCCCACCGTTCCGGCGACGGTGGGGGTGCGCGGAGTGCGTGCTTCGGGGCGCCGGAGGCGCGGCGGCGTGCGTCGGCGCGTCGAGGTGGGTCGGGACGCTTCGGCGGGGTGGGTACCGGGCGTGTCAGACCGTGTCCTCGACCAGGATTCCGCCCTGGGCGATGGCCAGGGCGCCGAGCTGGAAGCGGCTCTGCGCACCGAAGCGGTCGGTCAGTTTCTCGGAGAGCCGGCGCACGGTGCGCAGCGAGACGTCCATCCGGCGGGCGGCGGCGGCGTCGGTGAGGCCCTGCGCCCAGAGCCGCAGCACGTGCTGCTCCTGGAGGGAGAGGCTGCCGCGGGTTCGCGGGCGCGCCTCGGCCAGTGGCAACGCCTCCTTCCAGAGGCGGGCGAACAGGGCGGCGAACGCTTCGGTGACCGACTCGACGCAGCACACCATGGCGCCGGCGACCGACTGGACGCCGACGACCGGTACGACGGCGTGGGTACGGTCGCAGAGGATCATCCACGCGGGCAGCGAGGGCAGCGTACGGATCGAGCCGATGCCGTCGCCGCTCCCGCGCAGCCGGTCCATGGCGTCGGGATCGTTGCGGACGCTCTCCAGCACGATGGTGCGGGCGGCCGTGCCGCGGCGGCGCAGGATCTCCTCGACGGGCGGGACGCCCCCGGAGGCGGCCGTGGCGAGGCGTTCGGTGGGACCGACCGTCAGCCATTCCTGCTCGCATCCTTCGGCGAGTTCCGCGACCCGCCGCCACACGGTGTCCGCTCCGGCCAGCCACTCGACGCCCGGCGCGCTGTCCCGGCCGGCGCGGCCGTGCTCGGTCAGCAGCCGGGTGACCTCCAGTCGGCTGTCCTCCACCTGGAGCCGGTGCCGGGCGAGTTCGGCCTGCTGCCGGGCGAGCATCGCCGCGAGGCCCAGCTCCAGGTCGACCGGCCGCCAGCCGGTCGCGGTGTCGCCGGGAACGACGAGCAGCAGGGCCGACAGCTCTTCCAGCCCCTGCCGTACCGTCTCCTCGGCCTCCCGCAACCGCGCCGCCAACTCGGTGATCCCGGCGTCTGGCAGGTCGACCATGGCGAGATAGACGCTTCGTGCGACGGAGTCGATAGCCTGAGTGGTCCGCATGTCCTTCACTCCTGTTGTCTCGTCAGTACGGCACCTGGTGATCACAAAGTCGAGTCGACGACGGTCCTGCGGGCGTGGCGGCGCGGTCCCGTGCCGCCGCGGGGTTCCGTCGGCCGGACACCAGTAGACGGGGGCCGGGGCGCCAGCGGATGCGGGCCGACCACCCAAGTTGTGCCGGAGCACCGCGCGGCGCCCGGGGGCGTCCGGCCGCCTTTCTCGGCGGGTAGCTGTTTCCGCCACTTCGCGGCGGTCAGGGTGCCCGCCGGGGGATGCGCGGGCGGGCCAGCGGCTACGATCGCGCGCATGCCCGCTTCGCAGCCGACCGTCCTGGCCACATCCGGAGGGCATCGCTCCGGCGCCCGCGCACGGGTGCTGTTCGACTCCCTGGTCCACCACGCGGTCGACCTGTCGGGGGTGCACGGGCGCCGTCCGCGGATTCTGTACCTGGGCACGGCGGTGGGGGACGCGGAGCACGTCACCGCGCGCATGCACGAGGCCGCGAGGGTGGCGGGTTTCGACCTGACGCCGCTGCACCTGTTCCCCATGCCGAGCGTGGAGGACGTGGAGGGCACGATCCTCGACCATGACGTGGTGTGGGTCATGGGGGGTTCGGTGGCGAACCTGCTGGCGGTGTGGCGGGTGCACGGCCTGGACGCGCACCTGCGGCGGGCCTGGCAGGCGGGGGTCGTGCTGAGTGGGGTGAGCGCTGGCTCGATCTGCTGGTTCGAGGGCGGCACGACCGACTCCTACGGGCCGCTGCTGCGACCGGTGGTGGACGCGCTCGGCTTCCTGCCGTACGGCAACGGGGTCCACTACGACTCCGACCCCGGACGCAGGCCGATGATCCACCGGCTGGTCGCCGACGGCACCCTGTCGTCCGCGCACTGCACGGACGACGGGGTGGGGCTCGTCTACCACGGCACCCGGCTGGTGGAGGCGGTCACGGAGTCGGCGGGCAAGGGTGCGTACGTGGTCACCCGCGAGGGCGACGGGGTGCGCGAGGAACGCCTGGAGCCGCGCCTGCTGCCGCCGACCGGGGACTGACCCCGGGAACGCGGGGAACCGTCGGGCGGCGGGACCGCCTCGCCGAAGGGGGCGCGCCGGTGGGCCGGGCGGCGCGCACGGACCGCCGGACGTGGACCGTGACCTGCGGCAGCCGTCCCGGCTCCGGGAGCACGGCCTGCCCACGGAGTGCGTCCCCCCACCCGGCCCCCGCCCTTCGGCGGGCGCCGCCGAACAATATGGGGGAACCACCCCCATGTGGGGGTCGTACGCGGCCTGCGACCTTCCTCATGTGACCGAATCAGCCGTATCCACGACTCCCCGAAGCGCGCACCTGCCGCTCGCCTGGTGGGCCCCCGCGCTCTCTCTCGCCGAGCGCGTCGCCGCCCCCGGACGTCCCGTGGCGTCGGATACGACCGCCGTCTCCGGCCGCGCCCCCTGGGACGCCGGCGACACGGCCGGCTTCGCGGCCCGACTGGCCCATCTGGGCCTCGACGAACTCGCCGTACGGGCCCTCGCCGACGAGGCGCCGGAGCGGCTCGCGCACCGGGCCGGCACCCCGCGCTGGGCCGGTCACGTCGAGGAGTCGCTGGCTCGCTCCGTCGGCGCGGCACCTCCGGTGCCGTGTGACGACGCCACCGGGCCGGAGGTCTTCACACCGGTCGTGGCACCGCTGGTGACATCGGTCTCGAACTCCCTGGACCACCGGCTGGCACTGCTTCCCGCAGCCGAACGGAACGTGTTGCGCACCTCGTTCGAGCAGTGGCTGCTCGGCCGACTGTCCCGGCAGGCGGCCCGTACCCTGGTCCGCGAACTGGACGGCGCCCGGCGCGCCGGACGCCTCTCCGGGGCGACGTCGCGCGACCGGTTCGCCTCGTTCCTCGCCACCACCGGCGGCGCGGACGGTCTGCGGGCACTGTTCACCGCCTATCCGGTGCTGGCGCGGATGCTGGCCGAGACGGCTCTGGACGCGGCCGACGCGGTTGCCGAGCTCGGCCTGCGGCTGCACGCGGACCGCGCCGCAGTGGTGGCCGACCTCCTCGAAGGCAACGACCCCGGCCCCCTCACCCGCGTGGAACTGGGCCGCGGTGACGCCCACGCCGGGGGGCGCGCGGTGGCGGTGCTGGAGTTCGCGGACGGTTCGCGGACGGTCTACAAGCCTCGCCCGCTGGGTCACCACGCGCTCCTCGACGACCTGACGCGCTGGCTCACCGGCCGGGTCGAGGGACTCGAACTGCGCACCCCGCGCACGGTGCGGCGGCAGGAGCACGGCTGGCTGGAGTTCGTCGAGCACCGCTGGTGCGGTTCGGTGACGGAGGCGGACGCCTTCTACCGGCGCCAGGGTGCGCTGCTGGCCCTGCTGTACGCGGTGGACGGCGCGGACATGCACTACGAGAACCTCATCGCGGCCGGGGACCACCCGGTGCTGGTCGACGCGGAGACCTTGCTGCACACCGGACTTCCGCAGGCCGCCACGGCCGGGGCCGACCCGGCCGCCGACGCCCTCCAGGCCTCGGTGCACCGGACCTGCCTGCTGCCCCATCTGCTGATCGGTGAGTACGGCGCGCTGGACATCTCCGCGCTGGGCCGGGCGGGGGAGGGCACGTTCCCGAGCGAGGGGATGCGGTGGGAGGACAGCGGACTGGACACCATGCGCGTCGTACGGGGTCCGGTGGTCAGTCCTGCCGCGCAGAACCAGCCGTTGCCGGGCGGGCACCGTCTCCAGGGCGCCGACCACCGGGCCGCCCTGCTGGACGGCTTCCGGACCGCCTACGCGGCGATCCGCGCACACGGTGCGGAACTCGCCGCTCCGGGGGCCTTGCTGGAGCGGCACGCGCAGAGTCCCGCACGGCTGATCGTCCGCTCCACTCGGCTGTACTCGACCCTGCTGGAGGAGTCCACCCACCCGACGCTGCTCGGCGACGCGCTCGCCCGGGACGCCGCGTTCGCGGTGCTGTGGACCGAATCGGCGCACGACCCGGCACGCGGCCGGCTGGTGGAGCACGAGACCGAGGACCTGTGGCGCGGGGACGTCCCGATGTTCGTCCACCGCCCTTCCGGCACGGAGGTGGGGACCGCGGGTGGGACCTGGGTGGCGGACCTGCTGCCGGTGTCGAGCCTGAGCGCGGTCCGCGCCAAGATCGCCCGGATGGACGAGGTCGACTGCCGGGACCAGGAGTGGATCGTCTCGGCCGCGCTGGCGGCCCGCGATTCCGGCTCCACGCTGGTCCGCCCGCGCTCCGCGCTGGTGTTGACCCCGGTACCGGCCGTGGTGCCCGAGCCGTCGCGGCTGCTGGCGGCGGCCTGCGGGATCGCCGACGAGATCACCGCCCGCGCCGTGCGGGCCGGTGGCCGGGCCAACTGGCTGGGCCTTGAGCGCCTGCCGGGCGGGCACTGGTCGGTCCTCCCCATGGGCGCCGGGCTCGCCCAGGGCTACACCGGAGTCGCGCTGTTCCTGGCCGAGGCCGGGCTCCTCGCGGGCGCGGGGCGCTACACGGCGCTCGCCCACGAGGCCGTACGACCGCTGCCGGCCCTGCTGAAGATGCTGGCCGCCGACCCGGAACTGTGCGCGGCGGTCGGACCGGGGGGGTACGACGGACTCGGCGGCATCCTCTACGGCCTGGTGCGGCTGTCGGTCCTCCTCGACGCCGACCTTGCCGACTCGCTGCCCGACGCGCTCACCGCTCTGGAACACGCCGTGGTGGCCTCCACGGATCCCGGCTTCTCGGACGGCGTCGCCGGTGCCCTGGCGGCCGCGGTCGCCGCCCACGACGCCACGGGCGCCCGCCGGACCCGCGACCTCGCGGACGCGGTGGCCGACGGCCTGGCCACCGCGTCCGCGCGGGACGGCGGCGCCGCGGGGTTCGCCGAGGGTGCCGCGGGCATCGGCTGGGCGCTGCGGCGCCATGCGGAGCACCGCGCGGACGGAGAGGGCCACCAGGAGGTGGCGGCAGGACTGCTCCGCTCGGCCGACGCCGGCCCCGCCGGGCACGGCCCGTCATGGACCTCCGGTCTGCCGGGGATCGCCGCCGCCACCGCTCACCTGCCGGGACGCGGCGGCCTCGCCGCCCGGCTGACCGCCCTCGCCGACGGCCCCGACCTGAGCGCGGGCCAGGGTGCCTTCGGAGTCTTGGAGGCCCTCACCGTCCTGGCGCGCCGGGGCGACGGCGAGGCGTCCGCCGCTCTGACCCGCGCCACCAGCCGGGTGCTGGCGACGGTGGAGGCGCAACAGCACCGCTGTGCCACCCCCGACCAGGTGCCCTCTCCCGGAATGCTGACGGGCCTGGCCGGCATCGGCTACGGGCTGCTCCGTCTGCACTCCCCCGACCGCGTCCCGTCCGCGCTCCTGCTGGAGCACTTCTGTCCGGGCCGGCCGCCCGTCCGCTGAGAGAGCGGCGCCCGCCCTTCACAGCCCCTTCGCCCCTCTTCGTACCTGCGCTCCGGTCGTCCCCGCTCCGCCCTGTCCCTTCACCCGCGCACGCCCTCGAGAAGGAGATCCCCATGAACCAGCACTCCAGCCACTCCACGTCCGCCGCCGTCGCCGCCGCCACCGGCTCCGTCTCCGACGACACCGCCGTCACGCCCACCGCCGACGAGCAGGACGCGGCCGGCGGCATCACCCTCTCGGGCCGCAACCGCGCGTGCGCACGCGCCCGCATCCTGGCCGGGATGGTCCTCACCAGCGGAATCGTGATCACGCTCAGCTCGATCGACACCTCGGTGTCCGCGCCCCAGTAGCCTCTTCCCCATCCCGGGACGGGGAAGGCCTTGGGCGCGCTCGGCCGACCGGGGCAGAATCGGAAGCCGGCCATATACCCTCGCGTCAGATATTCCGATTATGCTTCGAGTTCATGCGTTTCCAAGCGCCTTCCCTCATCGGCCGGGATGCTCAACTTGAGCTACTCGCAAGCGCGTTGTCGGACGCCCGGCAGGGGCGCGGCGGCGTGGTGTTCCTGGTCGGCGAAGCCGGGGCCGGGAAGTCCCGGCTGGCGGCCGAAGCCGTGGGCAGCGCCATCGAGGCCGGGATGGGCGTACTGCGAGGACGCAGCAGCACCACCGGCCCGGCGGTCCCCTTCCGGCCGCTGACCGAGGCGCTGATGTCGCTGTTCCGGGCCGGCGAACCGCTCGACGAACTCCCCCTGGGGCCCTACAGGCCGGTCCTCGGACGACTGATACCCGACTGGAACACCGGCGCGGGCGACAGCAGTTCGATGGTGATCCTGGGGGAGGCCGTACTGCGCCTGCTGATGGCCACCGACCACGGCCGGGGCCGGCTGCTGGTGCTGGAGGACCTGCACGACGCCGACCCCGAGACACTGGGGGTCCTGGAATACCTCGTGGACAACCTGGCGTACAGCCCGGTCCTGCTGCTCGCCACCGTCCGCACGGACTTCAGCGACGCGCTGGATCTGGCGCAGTCCGCCCGGCGGCGTGGCGCGGCCTCGGTCCTGGAACTCCCCTCGCTGACCCGCCCCCAGGTACGCGAACTGGTGGCGGGCCAGCTGGGAACCCCTCCGGACGAGGTGCCCGCGCCGGTGCTGGAGCGGCTGTGGGAGGGCAGCGCGGGAAGTCCCTACCTGGTCGAGGAGTTGCTCCAGTCGATGATCGGCGCGGGCACCCTGGTGCAGGCGCCGGACGGCTGGCGGACCGTCGGCGACCCGCGCGGCGACGTCTCCTCCGCCCTGGCCCGGGGAATCCTCCGCCGCATCGACCGACTGGGCTCGGAGGGCCTGACCCTGCTGTCGGCGGCGGCCGTGCTGGGCAGACGGTTCTCGCTGACCGTGCTCCAGCGGATGACCGAGATCGACGACCGGGCACTCCTCAGTCATCTGCACGCCGGTGTCGCCGCCGGCCTGGTGGTCCCGGACGAGCCGGCACCCGACTGGTACTCCTTCCGCCACTCCCCCACCGTGGAGGCGCTGTTCACCCAGCTGACACCGCCCCGGCGAGCGGAGCTGGCACGCCGGGGCGCGGAGGCGGTGGAGAAGCTGCACCCCCAGTTACCCGGTGAGTGGTGCGCGCTGGCGGCGGGCCTGCGTTCCGACGCGGGCGAGGACGCGGCGGCCGGCAGGTTGTTCGCGGAGGCGGGGCGACGCACTCTCGCGGCGGGTGCGCTCGGTTCGGCGGTGACGCTGCTCAGCCGTGCCGAGACCCTGCTGGCACGGGCCGGGGACCCGCAGGAGCGGGCAGGTGCCCTGGAGCACCTGCTGCCCGCCCTGGCCGAGTCCGGCGACTTCCGACGCGCCTCCGACCTGGTCGAACACCTCCACGCGCTGGACAACGCCGGGTTGGGGGCGTCCCGCCTGGCAGTCCTGCACACCCGGTTGGCCAAGGTGGCGCACACGGCGGGACGGTGGAACGACGGGAACCGGCAGATCGACCGGGCCCGCGAGGTGCTGGGTGCCGGTCCGGACGGTGCGACGATGGCAGCCGTCGATGTCACCGCCGCCTACCTCGCGCTGGACACCCCGGGCCCCGACCGCACCCAGCACGCGGAGAAGCTCGCCCGTTCGGCGGCCGACGCGGCCGAACGCCACGCCCTGCCCTCGGTCGCCTGCCAGGCGTGGGAGCTACTGGCGACCGTGGCCCGCGAGCGGGACCCGGACGAGTCCAGGGCCATGCTGGAGAAGGCCCTGTCGACGGCCGAGCGGCACCAGCTCCCCCTGCGGAAGTTGTACGCCGCGACCCGGATAGGCGGCAACGACTGGCTCGCCGAGGGCGACACCTCCGGACTGCTGTCCGCACGGGAGGAGGCGCTCCGGCTGGGCTCGATCAGCATCGTGCACACCGTCGACGGCATCCTGGTCCTGGACGGGGTGATGCGGGGCACGCGGGAGGCGACGCGGGAAGCCGCCGCCGAGACCCTGGCCATCGTGCGCAGGCTCGGGCTCGCCCCGGTCGTCCGGTACCTCCTGATGTCACTGGCGTCGCTGGAGGCCCACCGGGGCGACCGGCAGGCCATGGAGGCCGCCCTCGCCTCCTTCGCCGAATGGGAAGGTGCGGGCTCGCAGGAGGAGCCCCTCACTCTGGGCATGGCCCGCGCCTTCTGCGCGCTGATGGAGGAGGACCGCGACCTGGCACGGTCCGAGCTGCGAGCGCTGTCGGCGCTGGAGGGGCACAATCCCAGCACCTACCACCTCAGCGGCATGCACGGGCTGGAGCTGCTCCTGGACGTACTGGCCGGTGACGCGGACCGCGCCCGGCAGGAGAGGATCGCCGCCACGGCGGTCGGACGGATGCGGTGGAACCGTCAGTTCGTGAAGCTCGCCGACGCCGTCCTGCTCGGCCGGGAGGGGCAGGGCGAGCTGGCGGCCGAGCGCGTCGGTTCGGCGCTGCGCGACGCCGCCGCGTACCCGGCCGCCCTGCACCTGGGCCTGCGGCTGGTCGCGGACGCCGCGCACGAGGACGGCTGGGGCGAGCCGGTCGCCTGGCTCAGGCGCGCCGAGCACCACTTCCACGAACAGGGGGTGCCCGCCGTCACCAACGCCTGCCGGGCTGCCCTGCGGCGCCTGGGCGCCCCCGTGCACCAGCACCGCACCGGTACCGACGGCATACCCGAGGAGCTGCGGACGCTCGGCATCACCGTGCGCGAGTACGAGGCGTTCCGGCTCCTCGCCGACCGCCTGAGCAACAAGGACATCGCCGACCGGCTGTTCATCTCGCCCCGCACGGTCGAGAAGCACATCGCCAGTCTGATGAACAAGACCGGTGCCGCCAACCGCGCGGACCTGTGCGCGCGGTCGACCCGGCTCACGCAGGCGTGGCGTGAGACCTGACGTGGCGAGTGGCGATGGCCCGCCAGGCTTTCAGCTTGTCGGTCGGACGCTCGACGTGCTGGGCCGGCGAGCCCCCTGTGCCGCACCTCGCGGCGTCGCCGCCGGTCGGCGACGCACCCCGCCCCGAATCGCCGGGGGCTCCGGCAGTGGCGCCGGCGACGGCGCACGGTCCGGCGGCACCCGACCGTGCGGCGCCGGACCGAGCCCGTCCCCCGGCACACCGGCCGGCGAGGGAGACCCGTCCGTCAGGCGTCCGCGCCCGCTCCGTCCGGCTCCAGGGCGTACAGACGCGGCAGGTTGACCACGATCGCCTCCTGGGTGCTCCGGGCGATGACGACCACGGCCTCCTCGGTGGGGTCGGGGTTCTCCTCGCGGTGCGGTACGAACGGGGGGACGAAGACGTAGTCGCCGGGCGAGGTGCGCAGCCGCACCTCCTCCGGTTCCTCCCCCGAGTCGTCCAGGAAGACGAACTCCGGGTGCCCGCTGACCACATGGATGGCGGTCTCGGACTCTCCGTGGTGGTGGTCGGAGGACGCGGTCGCGGGAGCCACGTGGGTCTGGCCCATCCACAGCTTCTCCGAGCCGACGGTCCTGCCGCTGACGGCACTGAACCTGCGCATACCGCCGGTCTGCGCGGTGTCCCCGTCGAGGTCGTCCGCCCGGATGTGGTGCAGGCGGGTGTGCAGGGGGGCCTTCGGGGTGCCCTTCCTCGCGTGGAGGTGGGGGTGGAAACCCTCGCCGGGTGTCGTCAGCGGCTCGCTCATGGCTGGGACGCTAGGGCGCGCCGGAAAAGGATGTCAAGAGGTGTCCTTTCCCCTTCACCTGCGGCAATGTTCCCGCAACACAGGAAGCGAGTGCGCGGAGAACGTCGCCTGCGGTCCGCCCGCGGGGGCATGATGTGGCCATGCATATCTCCGCGAAGGCGGACTACGCCACGCGCGCCCTTCTGGAGCTCGCGAGTGATCCCGGCCGTCCGCTCTCCTGTGAAGCCATCGCCTCCGCGCAGCACATTCCGTTCCGCTTCCTCAAATCCGTGGTGGGTGAGCTGCGCAGGGCCGGTCTGGTGCGCAGCCAGCGCGGCTGCGAGGGCGGCTACTGGCTCGGCAGACCCGCCGGCGAGATCGCCCTGCTGGACGTCGTGCGCGCCGTGGACGGCGAACTGATAACCCTGCGGGGCGAGTCGTTGGACGGACTCGACTATCCCGGCCCCGCCGTGGGCCTGCCCGGTGTGTGGCGACAGGTCGAATCGGACGCCGCCGCGACCCTCGGCGGACTGAGCCTCGCCTCACTGCTGCCCTCCGAGGCGCACGGGCGGCCGTCGGCGATCGGTGCCGCGTGACGGCGGGCGAAGGGGAGGCGCCCTTGGCCGAAGCGGTGGAGTACACCGATCCCATGTGCCCCTGGGCATGGGGTTCGGAGCCGGTCTTCCGGAGGCTGCGGGCCGCGTCGGCGGGCAGGGTCCGCTGGCGGCGGGCGTACGCCGTGCTCTTCGACGACGAGGTGGAGGATCCGGCGCCGGATCCGGCGGCCGAGACGGCCTGGTACGCGGGTTACGTCGAGGAGATCAGCACGCACACCGGGGCTCCCCGGGCTGCCCTGCTCGCGAGGGTGGCGTCGAGCTCCTGGCCTTCTTCGCTGGTCGCGGTGGCCGCCGAACTCCAGGGCGCCGACGTGGCGGAGGGCGTTCTGCGGCGGCTGCGGGAGACCGTCTTCGTGCTGGGCGACCCGGCGGACACCCTCGACCGCGCGGTGGCCGCGGCCCGGGGCGTACCGGGGCTGGACACGGACCGGCTGCGGTCCGACGCGGTGTCCGCCGCCTCCCGCGAGCGGGTGGAGCGCGACCGTGCGGAAGCGCGCCGCCCGGTCGCCGAAGTGCGTTCCGTACGCGGCGACTCGCCGCACCCGGGTTCGGCGAGGGAGACCCCCGACGGCGGCTTCCGCTACGCCCTGCCGACGTTGCTCGTGCGTACCCCGTCGGGCCGTCGCGCCGTCCCCGGCTGGCGGCCGTACGAGGCGTACGCGGCGGCCTTCGAGGAGCTGCGCCCCGGCCTGCTGGATCCGTCCGCCCCGCTCTCGCCGGCCGAGGCGCTGGAGCGCCACCGGAGCCTGACCGAGCCGGAGCGCCGGCTGCTGGCTCCGGGGGTCTGGCCGCCGCCCGGGGCGGTGCCGGTGGTCGGGCCGAACGGCCCTTTGTGGCTGCATCCTGACGAGGCGTCAGCCAGGGAGGACTCCCCGTTCCGGCCTGTCACGGGGCCCTGAGCTGCCGTTGCCGCGACGTCCCGCCCAATGAGACACCAATGGGTGTCCATTGACATTCGCGGATGGCCGCGGCCAGGATGAGGACCATGCTCACGACGCACCCCGGCGTGGTGTGCCGCTACGTGGACCTGCGGCGCACCTCCAGCGCACTCTGTCGCTGACCGTCCCGCACCTTCGCTCCACAGGCGCCGTCCGGCCTTCCGCCGGCAGCCCCGGCCGTTCACCGGCCCGCTGATCCGCGCCTGTTCTCCGCGTCGGCTCCTCGTCTTCCGTCGTGCCACCTCGCCGTACCCCGTGCGGGTCAGTGAGTACTCGGTGCCCAGCCCGGGCCCCACTCCTGCCCTGTCGTGCGCCGCCGCCTCCCCGCGACGCATGCCCGCACCCCCGGCGGCGGTTCCGTGCGAGTGCCGCGCTCCCCCTTCACGCTCCTCCGCTTCCCCCTGCCCCCGTGACGGGCCGGGACTCATCAGAGAGAACGAGATGCTCGCACGACTCACGCTCCGACACCGACCGGACGTCCGGTCGGCCCGAAAGACGGGCGGCCTGAGGGCCGCTGCCCTCGGAACCGCGGCCGTCGCCCTGCTCGTCCCGGCCCTGAGCGCCTGCGGCGGCGGCGCGTCGTCGTCGACCGGCGACGCGACGCTCAAGTGGGCCTCCTCCTACTTCCCCGGCCACTGGGACCCCGTGGTGTCGGGCAGTGGCGCGCAGTTCCGCGAACTGGCTCTGGTCTACGCCTCGTTGACCCGTACCGACGAGGAGGGCAAGGCCGTCCCCGACCTCGCCGAGAGCTGGGAGTACAACGAGAAGGGCGACCGCATCACCTTCCACCTGCGGCCCGGCCTGAAGTTCAGCGACGGTGAGCCGGTCGACGCCGCAGCCGTGAAGGCAGCCGTCGAGCGGGCGCAGAAGCAGAAGAACTCGGCCCTCTTCGGAGATCTGACGTCGATCGGGTCGGTGCGGGCCGACGGTCTCGACGCGACGCTCGAACTCACCCAGGTCGACTACCAGATACCGCAGTTGCTCGGGGAGCGCGTGCTGCAGATCGCCAGCCCGAAGGCCGCGGCCGACCCGGCGAAGCTGGACCAGAACCCCGTCGGTGCCGGACCGTTCGTCATCGACCAGCTCATCCCGGGCACCAAGGCGGTCCTGCGGAAGAACCCCGACTACTGGGACGCGAAGAACATCCACATCGACGACGTCGAGTTGGTGTCCGCCCCCGACGCCTCCACCGTCGTCTCCGGTCTCCAGACCGGTGTGTACAACTTCGCGGACATCGTGCCGAGCCAGGCCGACGCGGCGAAGAAGGCGGGGCTGGACGTGTTCTCCCAGCCCGGGTTCAACGCCTCCAACCTCAGCCTGAACGTCAACAAGGCGCCGTTCGACGACGACCGGGTCGTCGACGCCTTCCGCTACGCGGTCGATCGCCGGGAGTTCGTCGACAAGCTGACCTTCGGTCTCGGGGAGGCGACCGACCAGCCCTTCCCCAAGGGGTATGTGGCGTACGACGCGCAGTCGGAGAACGCCTACCCCTACGATCCCGCCAAGGCGAGGAAGCTCCTGGCCGAGGCGGGACACCGGCCGGGGGAGCTCAAGCTCGACCTGGTCGTCCCCGCCGAGGACCCCCAGGCGGAGATCGTCCAGTCGCAACTGGCCGCCGTGGGCGTCAAGGTCACCATCAAGATCGACAAGAACTGGGCCACCCCGTTCTTCGCGAAGGACCTCGCCTTCTCGCTCTACTCGACCACGGGGCGCGACTCCGCGGTGCAGACCCTCACCGCGCATTTCGGGCCCGACGGCCCGCTCAACCTCAGCACCCCCTACGAGCCGGAGGGCTTCCGGGAAGCTGTCGCCAAGGTCCGTCAGACGCCTCTGGACGCACCCGACTACACGAGGGTCCTCCAGGGGGCGACGCGCGCGGGCCTCGCGAGCAAGGCGCTGATCTTCACCTTCTCCTCCCCCAACCTCTTCGCGAAGAGCAAGTCCGTCTCCAACCTGCCGAAGAACCCCGCGCACATCGACTGGACCGGCGTGACGATCGCCGGCGGTTCCTGACCATCCCCATCCACCGCAGAGAGGAGGCATCCCCATGACGACGACCACGGCGCAGACGGCACCCGAGCGCCGCCGCGGGATCGCCGGAGCCAGGGCGCTGCACGCCGCAGGACGTCTGGGCTCCGCGCTGGGACGTTCGGTCGCGATCTTCGTACCGGTGTTCCTGGTCGCGACCTTCGTGACGTTCGCGTTGCGGGCCATGAGCGGACTCAGCCCCGCTCGCATCCAGTTGGGCGAGGAGGCGACCCCGGAGGCCATCCAGCGCGTCGAGGCCCAATGGGGGCTCGACCAGCCCTTCCTGACCCAGTACTGGCACTGGTTCACCGATGTCCTGCACGGCGAACTGGGCACCAGCTGGGTCACCGGGGCGGACATCTCGGCCCTGATCGGCCTGGGCCTGGGCGTCAGCCTCTCGGTCGCGACCTTCGCGCTCCTCATCGGTGTGGTCGTCGGCTTCCTCCTCGGTACGGTGGCGGCGCTCCGGCGCACCACCCTCCTCGACCGCGCGATCACGGGATTCGTCACCGTGATCTCGGTGATGCCGGCCTTCGTCGTCGGCATCGTGCTGGTCACGGTCCTCGCCGTCCAGCTCCAGCTGTTCCCCTCGGCCGGATACGTCCCGGCCGAACAGGGCTTCGGTCCCTGGATCGCCCACATCACGCTCCCGGCACTCGCGCTGAGCTTCGACGTCGTCGCGGATGTCGCGCGCCAGCTGCGTTCCAGCCTCGTCTCCGCGTACGGCGAGAACTACGTGACGGGCGCGGTCGTACGGGGCCTGAGTCCTTCGCGGGTCTTCTTCGGCCACGTCCTGCGCAACGGGATCGGGCCGGCCCTCGCGACGATCGGGCAGAAGTTCCCCGCGTTGGTCGGTGCTTCCGTGATCACCGAGTGGATCTTCGGCCTCCAGGGCTTCGGCCGGTTCGCCAACGACTCCGCGCAGGCCGGCGACGTGCCCGCGGTGCAGGGCGTCCTCGTGGTGTCGATCGTGCTGGTCGTCGCCTTCAACCTGATCATCAACCTGGTGCTGGCCCGCGTGATGCCGGCATCGCAACGGGGGGTCTGACGATGGTGCGCCGCGTCCTCTCACTCACGTCCGGCCGCCTCGCCGTGGCCGTACTCGTCCTGATCGCCCTCCTCACCGTGTGCGGGCCGTGGCTCGCTCCCCACGACCCGCTCGCCGTCAGCGGCGACACGCTCGCTCCGGCGTCGGGCGCCCACTGGCTCGGGACGGACTATCTGGGCCGTGACGTCCTCAGTCGGCTCCTGGACGGCTCGCGCGTCAGCGTCCTCGGTTCGCTGGAGGTCGCGCTGACGGCCCTGGTCGCCGGGGCGGTCCCCGGCATCCTGTCGGTCTACTCGGGCCGGGTCTTCGAGTGGCTGACCCTCCGCCTGGCGGACACCCTGGTCGCCCTGCCCTTCCTGCTGTTCGCCATCGCGGTGATCGCCCTGCTGGGCAACGGCATCACCCAGGCCATGCTCGTCACCGGCGCACTCGTCTCGCCCCTCTTCTACCGGGTGGCCCGGGCGGCCACCCTGGCCGTGGCCCGCGCACCGTACGTGGAGGCGGCGATCGTCTCCGGCGCGTCCATCGGCTGGATCGTGCGCCACCACGTCTGGACCAAGGTGCTGCCGCCGATCGCCGTGGCGCTCGCCCAGACCGTCGGCGTCGGCTTCGTCATCGTCTCCAGCCTGACCTTCCTCGGCATCGGAGTGCAGCCGCCCGCTCCCACCTGGGGCGGTCTGCTCGCCTCGGACCTGAACTACCTCAGCCACCAGCCGTGGGCCCCGGCGGCCCCCGCCCTGCTGATCATGGTCACGGTCTGGGCCTGCAACCTGCTCGCCGACGCCATCCGTGACGTGTCCGGCGAGGCGGGCCGCGCGCTGGTCACCGGCCGGGCGGCCAAGTCCGGCCGCACCGGCTCGTCCGCCGTCCCCGTGGGAGGTTCCCGATGAGCGCTCTGTCCCAGCACACCCTTCCGGGCAACGACGACGCCGCTGCCGGCCATGCGCTTCCCGGCGACGCGATCCCGACCGGCGCACGCCCCCACCCGTCCCCGCGCGACGACGTCCAGGAGTCCGGAGCCGCCGCCGCGTCCGCTCCCCCGGCGCGGACCGCGCCCGTGATCGCCGTCCGCGACGTGCGCATCGGGGACGGCGTCACGGGCCGGGAGATCGTCCACGGGGTGAGCTTCGAGCTCACCGCGGGCAAGGCGGTCGGAATCGTCGGCGAGTCCGGCAGCGGCAAGACCCTCACCTGCCGTGCGGTACTCGGCATCCTCCCGCCGCACTTCGAGGTCTCCGGCGGCTCGATCGGGATCGACGGCACCGACATCGCGACCCTGACACCCCGCCGGTGGACGGCCCTGCGCGGCACCACCGTCGGCGCCGTCTTCCAGGACCCGGCCTCCTACCTCAACCCGTCGATCCGGGTGGGCGCCCAGATCGCCGAGGTCATCCGGGTGAAGACGGGAGTGAAGCGCCGGGAGGCCCGGCGGCGCGCCCTCGACCTCCTTCGCGCGGTACGGCTGCGGGACCCGGAGCTGGTCTACGGCCAGTACACCTACGAGCTGTCGGGCGGCATGCTCCAGCGCGTCCTGATCGCCGCGGCCATCGCCGTGGAGCCGCGGGCCCTCATCGCGGACGAGGCGACGACGGCGCTGGACGTCACGGTCCAGGCGGAGATCCTCGATCTCCTCGCCGAACTGCGCGAACGTACCGGGCTGGCCCTCGTGGTCGTCTCCCACGACCTGGCCGTCGTCGCCCAGTTGTGCGACGAGGTCCTCGTGATGCGGGAGGGCACCGTGGTGGAGCAGGGCCCGACACGGGCGGTACTGCGCGCGCCTCGGCACGAATACACCCAGCTCCTCATCGCCGAGCACGAGAGGTACGGCCTCGACACGTTCCTCGACCCGAAGGAGGCGTCATGACGACCACGGCACCCGCGACGGAGACGGGCGCCCCGGAGAAGAGCCCCCCTGCCCCGGTCCTCGACATCAGGGACCTGGAAGTCCGCTACGGGAGGGGCCGGCGGGGCCGGAGCGCCCTGCACGGGGTGTCGTTGAGCGTCGCGCCCGGCGAGACCGTCGGTCTCATCGGCGAGACCGGATCGGGGAAGTCCACCCTCGCCCGCGCCGTTCTCGGCCTGGTGCGCGCATCGGCGGGATCGATCCTCGTCGGCGGTGAGGACCTGGCCTCGTTCCGTGCCCGCCAGTGGCGCTCGCTGCGCCGGCGGGGCGTCGTCCAGTACGTCTTCCAGGACCCCCTGCGCAGTCTGGACCCCGACCTCACCATCGAGGCCTCGCTGACCGAGCCCCTGCTCATCCAGGGCGTGGCGCGCGCGGAGGCGGCGGACAGGGCACGCGCGTTCCTCGACCGGGTGCACCTCTCGACGGAGCTGCTCCGGCGACTGCCCGGGGAACTCTCCGGCGGCCAGCGCCAGCGGGTCGCCGTGGCCCGCGCGCTGATCACCGAACCGTCCCTGGTCATCCTCGACGAGCCGGTCAGCGCCCTGGACTCGGCCAATCGCGTCCAGGTGCTGGAGATCCTCAAGGAACTCCGCGCCGGCGGGACGTCCCTCGTCTTCATCTCCCACGACCTCGGCTCCGTCGCCGGCACCGCCGACCGCGTCGCCGTGCTCTACAGGGGGGCGCTCGTCGAGGTCGGCACGGCCCGGGAGGTCATCGGCCGGCCCCGGCACGCGTACACCCGGCTCCTTGTCGGCTCCGCGCCCACGCTGCACACGCGCACCGCCGACCGCGGCGAGCGCGAGGCCCTACGCGCCCAACTGGGCGGCTGACCCACGCACCCGGTGACACCCGCACGTTTTCCCGACCACCGAGAGGAACACCATGTCCCGCAGGCTCCACCTCGCTCTCCATCCGTACGGCGTCGGCGGCCCCGGCCAGCACGGCCTCTGGAAGGACCCGGGCGTCGCCAAGAACGCCAGCATCGACGTCAACTACTACATCCAGCAGGCCCAGGCGGCCGAACACGCCCTCTTCGACGCCCTGTTCGTCGTCGACAGCCAGTTCATCAACGCCACCTACCCGTCCCACTACCTGAACCGGCTGGAGCCGCTCACCCTGCTTTCGGCGGTCGCCACCCACACCAAGCACATCGGCCTGGTCGGCACGGCGAGTTCCACGTACAACTCGCCGTTCAACCTGGCCCGGCGCTTCGCCTCCCTCGACCACATCAGCGGCGGACGGGCCGGCTGGAACGTGGTGACCAGCTTCGACACCGGGACGTCGCGGAACTTCGGGCTGGACGAACACCTCGACTACGCCACCCGCTACGGCCGCGCCCTGGAGTTCGTACAGGTCGCCCGTGGCCTGTGGGACTCCTACGAGGACGACGCCTTCCCGGCGGACGTGGAGCGCGGCGTCTTCCTCGACCCGTCCCGGCTGCACGCCCTGGAGCACGTCGGGGAGCACTTCAAGGTCGCCGGGCCGCTCAACCTCTCGCGCTCGTCGCAGGGGCAGCCGGTCATCTTCCAGGCCGGGGTCTCCCCCGAGGGCCGTGACCTCGCCGCACGCGTCGCGGAGGGCATCTACGCGCCCGGCGGCACGCTGGAGCAGGCGCGGGAGTACTACGCGGACATCAAGGAGCGCACGGCCTCCTACGGGCGCGACCCCGACCACATCAAGATCTTCATCCACGGCAGTCCGGTCGTCGGGGCGACCGACGAGGCGGCCAGGCGCCGGGAGCGGGACATCTTCGAGGAGGACAACGACTTCGCGAGCAACCTCGCGCTCCTCGGCCGCTCCTTCGGCGCGTACGACTTCAGCGTGCACGACCTGGACGCGCCGTTCCCGGACGTCGCGCACCTGGCCGAGAAGGGCGGCCGGACCGGCGCCGCGCAGATCATCGAACGGGCGAAGGCCGAGAACCTGTCGCTGCGCCAGGTCACCCAGTCGGTGAACGCGTTCCGGGCCTCCCCCTTCGTCGGTGCGCCCGAGACCGTCGCCGACACCATCGAGACGTGGTTCGACGCGGGCACCCTGGACGGCATCAACCTGGCCTTCCGCAACAACGACGACCTCGACCGCTTCGTGGACGGTGTGGTGCCGCTCCTCCAGAAGCGGGGCCTGTTCCGCACCGAGTACGAGTCGGACACCCTGCGCGGCAACCTCGGCCTGCCCGTCCCCGCCAACCGCCACACCGCCGCCCGCGAAGCCGCAGCCGGCTGATGCACGAAGCACCCGCGCCGACCGCGCCCGCCTGCCCGCACGCGCTGAACGTACGCACCGCCACCCGCAGGAGCCTCGTATGACCGAGTACACCGACCACTTCGGGCCGGAGGGCCTTCGCACGCGCGGCACCGTCGTCGTCGTGCCCGGCAGGGGCGAGACCCGGGCGACGTACGCCCGGCTCGGGCGCCGGCTGGCGGCCGACGCCTACCGCGTCCGCGTCGTCGACGCTCCCGTCACCGACCCAGCCGACCCCGCGGGCTCGCTGCGCCGTTTCGACGGCCTGCTCGCGGAGGCCGTCGAGGGCGTCTCCCCGGGCCCGGAGGGTGTCGTCCGCCCGCTCGTGCTGCTGGGCGCCGACGCGGGAGCCACCGCCGTCGCGGCACTCACCGGCGGGGGCGGTGCTCCGTCCGCCGTACGGCCGGACGCCGTCGTCCTCGCCGGGCTCCCGGCCCCTACCGGCGCCGCCGCCGTCGGTGCGGACTGGGACCACGAGCTCGACGTCCGTACCGCCTGCCCGGCCCACCGCTCCACGCTCACCGCGGACGCCGGAACACGGCGGGGCGCGCTCGACGAGGCGGTCCCCGCGTCCCTGCTCGCAGCGGCGTACGACGGCGAGCCCGGCGTCCCCACGCTGTTCCTCGTCGGCGACCGGGACCCGCTCGCGGACCGCGAGGCGCTCGCCCGTACGGCGAAGAGCCTGGACCGTGGCCGCCTGTCGGTGGTCCGCGACGCGCACCACGACGTCCTGAACGACCTGCAGCACCGCTCGGCCGCCGCGGAGATCGTCACGTTCCTGGAGACCCTGCGCAACGGACTGGTGCCGGTCGTCGACGTCGATTCGAGTGCCTGGTGAGCACCGCGTCCGGCCGCACGCGGCACCACCGGCATTCCTGACCCGAAGCGACCCAAGAGAGAGGCCCGCCCGATGGCAACCATCCTGTCCGTCTCCGGAAGCCCTTCCGCCACGTCCCGCACCGCACGGCTGCTGCGCCACCTGGACGACCGGCTAAGGGAACAGGGCCATGACGTGACCCCGCTGGACGTACGCACGCTCCCCGCCGAGGCGCTGCTGGGCGCCGACTTCGGGCACCCGGCGGTCGTCGGCGCCACGGCCCTGTTCGAGAAGGCGGACGGGGTGGTGATCGGCACCCCCGTCTACAAGGCCGCCTACTCGGGTCTGCTGAAGACGCTGCTGGACCTGCTTCCGCAGTACGCCCTCGCCGGCAAGACCGTGCTGCCCCTCGCCACCGGCGGCAGCCCGGCCCACGTCCTGGCCATCGACTACGCGCTGCGGCCCGTCCTGAGCTCGATGGGGGCGGCCCACATCGTCCCGGGGTGGTTCACGGTGGACAAGGACCTCACGGTCGGGGAGGACGGCACCCTCACCGTCGCGCCCGGTACGGCCGAGGCTCTGGCCCAGGTGACCGACACGTTCTCCCGCGTGCTCGGCGGACGTACGACGGTGCTCGCGGCCACGGCCTGACCGCCGGCGCCGGCACGCGGCCCTCGCTCCGGGGCGCAGGTCCCTCCCGGGCCCGGCGATTCGGGCATGCGGGTCGCGAGAACGACCGGGGGGCCGGCTCCGGATCTCTTCCGGAGCCGGCCCCCCCGGGACGACGACTCCTTCGAGTCGGGAGGCCAGGACGTGAACCCGCGCCCCCCTGAGCCCCGGTGGACGAAACACCGTCCAGGGAGGTCCGTGGGATCCACGGAGAAGCGTTCGCGTACGGCGACCGCGGGCAATCGCCGACCCTTCCCGGACCGAGCGCGGAGCGGCTGCCAGAGCTTCTTCGTTCTCGTAGGCACCGTCCAACCGGTCACGGGCACCGGACGCCGACGGCGCGGCCGGACGGCACCGGCCGAGTCCGGTGATGGGCCGCCGCGACAGGAAAGGTGGTGGCCCGGTTCGGGCCGACGTGTCAACACCTGGTGGAGCCAGGCATGATGGGGCCGTCGGCACCCTGCCCAGGGCGATCGGCACCGTGAGTCTGTGAGAGATGGAGAGCGCGTGTCACGCCAGGTACTGACGGTCCGCCCCGACGGAACCGGCGCCTACCGCACGATCGGTGAGGCGCTCGTGGGGGCGCGCAGCGGCGCCGTGATCAGCGTGGGCCCCGGGACGTACGAGGAGAGCCTCGTCGTCGGCATACGGGTGACCATCGTCGCCGAACAGTCGCGGGGGACGGTGGAGATACGCCCCCGGCGCGGCAGCGCGGTCAGTCTGCGCGCCGACGCCGTGATGCTCACCGATCTGGTGCTGCGCGGCGGGGACGAGGACGTGCCCGCCGTGGACGCGGTCCGCGGCCAGGTGGCCATGGACGGCTGCGAGGTCACCGGGTCCGCGTGGACGGCCGTCCTCGCCCGGGAGACCGGTTCGCTGGCGATGCGCGACTGCCGGATCAGCAACCGCGTGGGGGCCGGGGTGGTCGTCACCTCCGCCGTGGAGAGCTCCCTGGAGTCCTGCACCGTCGAGCATCTGGGCACGTCGGGTGTGGTGATCGGGGAACGCGGCCGGGTCTCGGTGCGCGGCTGCACCGTGCGTGACGCGCGGGCCAACGGGATCCTGGCCAACGGCGACGCCCAGGGATCCGTCGAGGACTGCGACATCTCCTCCACCGACCAGCCGGCCGTCGCGCTGGAGGGCCGCTGCACCACGCGGATCCTGCGCACGGTCGTCCACGACGTCGCGATCGGCGTGCATCTGACCAGTGCCTCCCGCACCGTGCTGGAGGACATCAGGGTCACCGCGACCACCGGTCCGGCCTTCGTCGTCTCGCAGGGCAGCGACCCGTTGCTGCGCCGCTGCCGTACGGCCCGCACCGGGGGCAACGGCCTGCTGGTCACCGACCGGGGTCGCGGCACCTACGAGGACTGCTGGCTGGACTCCTCCCAGGCGCCGGCGCTGCGGGTGACCGGGTCCGGATCGCCGTCGCTGACCTCGCTGACCGTGCGGGACTGCGCGGCCTCGTCCGGGCTGCTGCTGGAGGAGGAGTCCACCGCCGAACTCGACCGGGTGGAGGTGGTCGACACCGCGGGCGCCGGTATCCGGATCGCGACCGGTGCCAACCCGATGATCCGCCGCGCCCGGATCATCGACGCGGGCGGCAACGGCGTCGAGGTCGCCAAGGACGGCCGGGGACGGCTGGAGGACAGCGAGATCGCCAGGACCGGCGCGGCGGGCGTCCACGTGGAGAGCGCGGGCAACCTCTACGTCGGGGGCACCACCGTGCTCGCGCCGACCACCGCGGGCCTGTTCGTGGGCACCGACGGCACCCTCACGGCCCGCGACTGCGAGATCCGCGAGGCCGGAGCGGACGGCGTGCTCGTCGAGGCGGAGGGCGAACTGACCGGCACCAGGCTCCAGGTGGTCGGCGCCCCGGAGTGCGGCGCCGTGATCCGGCAGGGCGGGCGCGCCTCGCTCAACGGGTGCACCCTGGCCGGCAGCGGCAAAGACGGACTGCGGGTGGAGACCACCCTGCCGGTGTCCGTCGTCAACTGCACGGTCCGCGACAACGCGGGCAGCGGCCTGGTCCAGTCCCAGCCCGGCGACCGGCTGGCCGTCGAGTCCCTCACCACCAGCGGCAACGGCCGTCGGGACGCCTGGGGTTACGGCGACGCCGAGGGAACCGACCCGGCCGGAACCGCGCCGGACGGCGTGGAGGCGCCCGGGGAGATCGGCCCGCTCGCCGAGCTGGAGGGGCTGATCGGCCTCGCCAACGTCAAGCAGCAGGTCCGCACGCTCGTCAATCTCACCCAGCTTGCCCAGCGCAGGGCTCAACTGGGCATGTCGGCACCGCCGATGAGCCGTCACCTGGTCTTCGCGGGCCCGCCCGGCACCGGCAAGACCACCGTCGCCCGCCTCTACGGCACCGTGCTGGCCCAGTTGGGCGCGCTGCGCTCCGGGCACCTGGTCGAGGTCTCGCGGGCCGATCTGGTCGCCCAGGTCATCGGCGGTACCGCCATCAAGACCACCGAGACCTTCAACAGGGCCTTGGGCGGGGTGCTGTTCATCGACGAGGCGTACACCCTGACCTCCCACAGCGGGGGTTCGGGGCCCGACTTCGGGCGGGAGGCCGTGGACACCCTGCTGAAGCTGATGGAGGACCACCGCGAGGACGTGGTGGTCGTCGCCGCGGGCTACTCCGGCGAGATGCAGTCCTTCCTCGGCAGCAACCCCGGTCTGGCGTCCCGCTTCTCGCGGACCGTGGAGTTCGAGAACTACGCGGTGCCCGAGTTGGTGGCCATCGTGGAGACCATGTGCGCCCGGCACCAGTACGAGCTCGGCGAGGGCACCAGCGCGGCACTCGCCGTGCACTTCGAGGGCATTCCCAAGGACGCCACGTTCGGCAACGGCCGTGCCGCCCGCCAGGTGTTCGAGGAGATGGTCGACCGGCAGGCCGTACGACTGGCCACCCAGCCCGAGGTGAGCGAACGGGATCTGAGCCTGCTGGTCCCCGAGGACGTGGGGATACAGGTCCCGGCCGGACCGCACGGGGAGGCGGGCGAGCCGGACCGCGGTGACGCCCTGTCCCGGCTCGGCGACATGGTGGGGCTGGCGGCCGTCAAACGCGACGTCACCGATCTGGTCAACCTGCTGTCGACCGCCCGGCGGCGGGAGGCGGCCGGGCTGCCGAGTCCCCGGGTCAGCCACCATCTGGTCTTCACCGGCCCGCCCGGCACCGGCAAGACCACCGTCGCCCGCCTCTACGGCGAACTGCTCGTCTCGCTCGGCGTGCTGCCGAAGGGCCAGCTCGTCGAGGTGGCGCGGGCCGACCTGGTGGGGCGGTTCGTCGGCCACACCGCTCAGTTGACCCGCGAGGTCTTCGAACGGGCCCGTGGAGGCGTGCTGTTCATCGACGAGGCCTACACGCTCACGCCGGGAAGCGGCTCCGGCTCGGACTTCGGCCAGGAGGCCGTGGACACCCTGCTGAAGCTGATGGAGGACCACCGCGACGAGGTGGTCGTCATCGTGGCCGGCTACACCCGGGAGATGGAGTCCTTCCTGGCGTCCAACCCGGGTCTGTCGTCCCGGTTCTCGCGGCGTGTGGAGTTCGCCGACTACACCTCCGACGAGCTGGTCACGATCGTCCGCATGCACGCGGACGGTTCGGGCTACGAGTGCGGACCCGGCGTCGGCGGGCTGCTGCGGGAGTACTTCGACTCCCTGCCCCGCGACCGCTTCTTCGGCAACGGACGGCTGGCCCGGCAGGTCCTGGAGTCCATGATGACCAGGCAGGCGGGCCGGGTCAGCGCCATGGCCGCACCGGGCCTCGACGACCTGCGGCTCCTGCTGCCCGGCGATGTGCCCGGGGTGCGGACGCCGACGCCAAAGGGGTGAGGGGGCGGCCTCCCGCGTCCGGCGGCTGCCCGTAGGATGCGGGACATGTCTCGGCGCCCTCCTCCGGCTCATCTCCACCGCTCGGCACGGATGTTGACCGTGTGCCTGTGCCTGGGAACCCTGCTGCCACTGGTCAGCGGGGCCGAGGCGTCCGCCGCGGACGAAGCGCCGGTGCGGCTGCCCGTGATGCCCGCGCGGCTGGACGCCGACGCGGTCTGCACCAGCGCCTCCGCCCAGCGGGCCACGACCGTGCCCTGGGAGCAGCGGAGTCTCCAACTGACGCGCACCTGGCCGTTCTCGGACGGTTCCGGGGTGACGGTGGCGGTGGTCGACACCGGAGTGTCCACGACGGCGTCCGCCCTGTCCGGCCGGGTGACCGCGGTGGGCTCCGCGGGTCAGGACTGCGTGGGGCACGGGAGTTTCGTCGCGGGGCTGGTCGCCGCGGCCACCGTCGACGGGGTGCGGTTCGCGGGGGTCGCCCAGCGGGCGAGGATCCTCGCGGTGCGCGGCACGGACGAACGGGGTGCGGCCACCGCGCGGAGCGTCGCGTCGGGTATCGCCGCGGCGACGGCGGCGGGCGCCGACGTGATCACCGTCTCGCCGGCTCTGGTACAGGGGTCGGACGGACTGACGAAGGCCGTCGAGGCTGCCCTCGCGAAGGACGTACTGGTGATCGCGGCGGCCGTGCCCGACCGTCCGGCAAAGTCCTCGGGGGCCCAGTCCTCGGCGCAGGACGAGGAGCCGGCCCCGCGGGACTACTGGCCCGCCTCGCAGCCCGGTGTGCTGTCGGTGCTGGACGTCGACGCGCAGGGGCAGCGTCCGGACGACGCCCTGCTGCCGGGCTCCGCCGACCTGGCGGCGCCCGGTGACGGAGTGGTCGGGATCGGCGCGCGCGGCAATGGGCACTACATCGGCTCGGGTGCCTCCTTCGCCGCCGCGTACGTGGCCGGGGCTGCGGCGCTGGTGCGCTCCTCCCACCCCGGCCTCACCGGCGCGGAGACCGCCGCCCGCCTCACCGCGAGCGCCTACCCCGACGTCGTCCCCCGGCTCGATCCGTTCGCGGCCGTGACGGAGGTGGCGCCGGGGAACGCTCCCGGCGCCGCGGCCCCGGCGCCGGGAGCCGCCGTACGGCTGCCCGACGACGACGCGGCTCTTCCGGTCCGCCGGGCCACGCTGTTCGCGGCGGCGGGCGCGGCGCTGATCCTCCTGGTGGCCTGGGCCGCCCTGACGCTCCCCCGGGCCCGCACCCGCCGGTGGCGGCCGGCGGGCGCCCCGGCCGCCGACGAGAGCGGCGGCGCGGGAACCTGACGGGACGGGCGGCAGCCGCCCGTCTTGTCCCGTCCGGACGACGCGTCGGACCGGGCCGGGCACGCTCTCCCCGGTTTGACGCGTGCCGGGTCAGGACCCGTCGCCTCCTTCGGAGGGCTCCGCCGCCTCCGCGAGAGCCGTCTGGATCAGCGTCGCCTTGCGCCGGGCGATGTACTGCGCACGTCCCGCAGGCAGGTTGCGCGGCTTGATGTTGCCGAAGACATAGCCCTCCGACGGCGGGCAGGACAGCAGTACGCCCGGGGTGTTGGCCTCGTCGAGGCGGCGCAGCAACTGGTCGTTGAGGCCGCGGCCGGCGCCGGTGGCGGAGCGGACGGCGACGACGTGCAGTCCCAGTTCGTGCCCCAGGGCCAGGTGGTCGAAGAGCGGGGCGAAGGGGTGGTCGAAGTTGTTGCTGCCGACCACCATGTCGTAGTCGTCGACGAGCACGAACAGCCTGGGTCCCTGCCACCAGTCGGCGAGCCGCATCCGGGCGGGGGTGATGTCGGGCCCCGGCAGCCGGGTCTTGAGCGCGCGCGCCGAACCGCCGACGAGTTCCTTGAGGGCGTCGACGGAGACGGCGTGCCCGAGCTGGTACTCCGGCGGCACGGCGTCCACGAGTTCGCGCCGGTAGTCGACGACCAGGACCCGCGCCTCGGTCGGGGCGTAGCGGGTGGTGACCGCCTGCGCGACGAGCCGCAGCAGGTTGGTCTTGCCGCTCTCGGTGTCGCCGACCGCCACCAGGTGCGGGGTCCGGCTGAAGTCGTGCCACACCGTGGAGAGTTTTTCCTCGTCCTGGCCCAGCGGCAGCCGCAGTCCGTCGCCCAGCTCCGGTGCGGGCAGCGTCGAGGCGGGCAGCCGGTGCGGCAGCATACGTACGGCGGGCGCGGGTCGGCCCGACCAGTGCTCGGCGATCCTCTCCACCAGGGCGGTGACGCCCTCGCTGAGGTCCTCCGTGGTGGTGACGCCGTCGAGGCGGGGCAGGGCGGTCAGGAAGTGCAGTTTGCCGTCGACGGTGAGCCCGCGTCCGGGCAGCCGCGGCACGAGGGCCGCCTTGCGTACGTCCACCACGGAGTCCATGGGGTCACCGAGCCGCAGTTCCAGCCGGGTCGCGCTCTGGTCACGCACCTGCGCGCTCAGTTCCACCCAGCGGGTGGTGGTGGTGATCAGGTGGATGCCGTAGTTGAGACCGCCGGTGGCGAGCTGGTTGAACGTGGGCAGCAGGTGGTCGAAGTTCTGCTTGACCTGAGCCCAGCCGTCCACCACGAGGAAGACGTCCCCGTGTGCCTCGTCGGTGAACTCCCCGGCCGCGCGCCGGCGCCGGTAGGTGGCCATGGAGTCGATCCCCTGGTCGAGGAAGAACTGCTCACGGTGGTTGAGCACGGCGGTGACTTCGGCCACCGTACGGCTGATCCGCTCGCTGTCGAGGCGGGACGCGACCCCGGCGACGTGCGGCATCCCGGTGAGCGAGGAGAGCGTGCCACCGCCGAAATCGAGGCAGTAGAACTGCACTTCGGCCGGGGTGTGGGTGAGGGCGAGGGAGGCGAGGAGGGCGCGCAGCACGGTGGACTTGCCGCTCTGCGAGCCACCTGCGATGGCGAGGTGGCCGCCGCCCGCGGACAGGTCGAGCACCAGCGGCTCGCGCCGCTGGTCGAAGGGCTTGTCGACCAGGCCGACGGGGACCCGGAGCCGTCCGGTGCCGGGCCAGCGGGTGGCGCTGAGGCCTCGGTCGGCGGTGGGTTCGATGCCGGGGAGCAGACCGTCCAGGGTGGGCGGTACGTCGAGCGGCGGCAGCCACACCTGGTGCGCGTCGGGGCCGGAGTCGCGCAGCCGGTCGACGGCCACGGCCAGCAGGCTCTCGGCGGACTCCGTCTCCTCCTCCGCCGGGTCGGGAGCGGGGACCGCGGAGGCCCGTGGGACCACCCAGCCGGCCGTCCAGGGCACGACCTGGCTGGCGACCCTGGCCTGGACGGCGGCGCCGCGGCGGTGCCGGTAGGGCCCGGAGACGTACGCGGCACGGAAGCGGGTGAGTGCCTCCACCCCGCTCTTGAGGTAGCCGGCGCCGGGCTGCGAGGGCAGTTGGTAGGCGTCGGGGACGCCGAGCACCCCGCGGCTTTCCATGGCCGAGAAGGTGCGCAGGCCGATCCGGTAGGAGAGATGGCTCTCCAGCTGGTGCATGCGCCCTTCGTCCAGGCGCTGGGAGGCGAGCAGCAGGTGTACGCCCAGTGACCGGCCGAGGCGGCCGATCATCACGAAGAGATCCATGAACTCCCGGTGTGCGGCGAGGAGTTCACTGAACTCGTCGACCACGACGAAGAGGCTGGGCAGTGGCTCCAGCGGGGTGCCGGAGGCGCGGGCCCGCTCGTACTCCAGGGCGGACGTGTAGTTGCCCGCCGCGCGCAGCAGCTCCTGGCGGCGCATGAGTTCGCCGTGCAGGGCGTCCTGCATGCGTTCCACCAGGGCGACTTCGTCGGCGAGGTTGGTGATGACGGCGGAGGTGTGAGGCAGCTCGTCCAGTCCCAGGAAGGTCGCGCCGCCCTTGAAGTCGACCAGGACGAAGTTCAGCGTCTCGGAGGAGTTGGTGAGGGCCAGTCCGAGGACCAGGGTGCGCAGCAGTTCGCTCTTGCCGGAGCCGGTGGCGCCGATGAGCATGCCGTGCGGGCCCATACCGCCCTGCGCGGACTCCTTGATGTCGAGTTCCACGGGCGTGCCGTCCGCGCCGACGGCCACCGGGACCCGCAGTCGGGCGGCCCCGGTGTGGCGCTTCCAGAGAGTGTCGGGAGTGTGCCGGAAGAGATCGGGAATGCCCAGCAGCGTGGTCAACTGCACGTCGGAGCTGAGGGGTTCCGCGATGTCGGCGGCCAGGCTCATGCGGTACGGAGCGATCAGCCGGGCCAGTGCCTCGGCGGCGACGGGTCCGACCCGGTCGGGGCGGCCGAGGAGGGTGGTCTGCTCCTTGCGGCTGCGGTCGGTGCGCACCAGTCGGACCGCGTCGGGGGCCACGTCGAGGCGCAGGGTGGTGCGGCCGGGGCGCCAGGCGAGGGCTTCGGAGAGGTCCAGGACGACGGTGTTGCGGAAGCCGGGGCCCTCCAGCCGGTGACCGGCGGGCACGGTGACGCCGTCGACCACGATCACGGTGTAGGGCTCGTCACGGCCCGGCACCGCGTCCGGGTCGAAGGCCGGGCGTTCGGTGAACTCGGCGCCGAGCAGGTCTTCCAGGTCGTTGAAGGTGGCGGCCACCATGCGGGCGGATCCGGCGCCGTCCTGCTCCTGCGGATGCAGGTTGTGCGGCAGCCACTTGACCCATTCCCAGTCCGCGCGCCGCTCGTCGGACACGCACAGGGCGATCCACAGTTCCTCCGGCGGGTGGAACACGGCCAGCTGGCTCAGTGCGGCGCGGACCATGGCGCGAGCGGCGGCCTCGTCGCCGCGGGTCAGTACCCGTGACCAGGAGCGCAGATAGAGCGCGATGGGCTGGCCGGGCACCGTGCTGTAGGCGCGGATGAAGCGGCGCAGGGCGTGTGCGCTGAGCGGCTCCAGGTCCTCGACGGGCTTGGTGGACAGCGGATTCAGCCGCATCGCGAACTGCTGGTCGCCGACGGCTATCCGGACCTCGCCGAAGTCCTCGTCCTTGACCCGCCGTTCCCACAGCCTGGTGGTGCGCACCATCGTGCGCAGCGTCCGGGGGTGCGGGTGCCGCCAGGCGAGGGCCAGTTGCTGTTCGACGACCGCCCGGTGGACCTGGCGTCGGATCTGGGTGAGATAGCGCAGATAGTCCCGGCGCTCTCCGCGTAGTCGCTGTTTGCGCTCACCCGCCTTGCGCATCGCCTGGCCGACCATCATGGCAGCGGAGGCCATCACCATCATGCCCAGCGCGATGTAGGTGAACGAACTGTTGCCGCCACCCGGCTTGATGAAGATCAGCATCATGGAGACGGACATCATGCCCATCGGCAGGTACGTCCATACCGCCGAGCTGTCCGGCACGGTCTCCGGGAGCGTCGGGGGTTCCTGCAGGCTCAGCTCGCCCTCGGGCATGTCGGGGCCACGGCGACGGGCCGGTCTGCGGAAGAGAACCACGCTCAACGCAACTGCTCCTTAGGGGATCGGGGTTCGGCGCCGCACAACGGGTCGCTGATCCCCCGACGTTGTGACACGCCGTTGGCAGGGGTCCATAATTCTGTTCGACCGCCCATCAGTAGTCTGCACGGCGACGACACGTACGTCCAAGCAGGCACTTGCATGACTCCCGTCGGCACCGCGCCAGTTCGGGCCCCGACCTCCGGCCCCTCCCCGACTCATGGAGACGTGAGACCCACGATGACCGACAGTTCCGTTGCGGGCCTCTGCCGCCTCACCGTCAGAGCCCCGGCCAGGACCATCGACCTGGCGGTGCCCTCCGACGTACCCGTCGCCGATCTGCTGCCCACCGTCCTGCACTACGCGGGCGAGGAGGTCGAGGAGAACGGCCTGGAGCACGACGGGTGGGTGCTGCAACGCCTCGGCGGCGCCGCGCTGGACGACGAGAGCACCCTGGCCGCGGTGGACCTCAAGGACGGCGAGGTCCTGTACCTGCGGCCGCACACCGAGTCGCTGCCGGAAGTACGGCTCGACGACCTGGTGGACGGTATCGCGACGGTGACCCGGGACCGGCTGCACAGCTGGGACGCGGCGGCCGGCCGGCGTCTGCTGCTCGGCATGGCGGTGGCCGTCCTGACGCTGGGACTGGTGGTTCTGGCCTGGCCCGGCGGTCCGACCACACCGCGGATGGCCGCCGCCGGTGTGGCGGGACTGCTGCTGCTGGCCGGGGCCGCCTCCGCGAGTCGCGCGGTGGGCGACGCGGCTGCCGCCGCCGCGCTCGGTCTCATGGCCGGACCGTTCCTGGCCCTGGCCGGCTGGTTGCAGCCGGGCGGTGAGATCGCCGGCCCCCAGGCCAACCAGGTGCTGGGCGCCCGGCTGTTGGCCGCCGCGGCCGCCTGCGCGGGCAGCGCGGTGCTCGCACTCGCCCTGACCGCCGTACGCACGCCGCTGTTCGTGGCCTCGGCGCTGGTGTCGCTGGCCGGGGTGCTGGCGGGTGTCCTGATGAGCCTGTTCGACCTGAGCGTGGACGGTGCGGCGGCAGCCGTGGCGTCGCTGGCCGTGCTGCTGGGCGGCTTCGTGCCCGCTCTGTCCTTCCAGCTGGCCGGGATGCGCATGCCGGCCCTGCCGACCAACCCGCAGCAGCTCCAGGAGGGTATCGAGCCCTACAACGGCGCGGACGTGACGACCCGCACCGAGCTGGCGAGCGGCTGGATGACCGGCCTCTACGCCGCCTCCGGCATCCTGTGCGCGGGCTGCCTGGTGCCGCTGAGCCGCAACCCGGCGCTCCCCGAGGTCCTGACCGCGGTGGTGCTCGCCGTGCTCCTGCTGGTGCACGGCCGGGGCATGGTCAACGTGTGGCAGCGGCTGGCGCTGGTCCTGCCCGGCGCCTGGGGCGTGGCGCTGCTGGTGCTCGCCCTCGCGGCCGACACCGCCGCGGCCGACCGGCCCCTGCTGGTGGGCGGACTGCTCGCGTCGGCCACCGTGCTGGCCGTCGCCTCCTGGACCGTTCCCGGCCGGCGGATGCTGCCCTACTGGGGCAGGGCGGCGGAGCTGGCGCAGTCACTGCTGGCGATCGCCCTGCTGCCGCTGACGCTGTGGGTGCTCGGCGTCTTCGCCGCGCTGCGCGCCATCAACGGCTGACCCCGGCCACGGACACGACATGAACGACCACTTCGACGCGAACGGCCCCGTACCGCGGGAGCCGGTGCGGACCGGCTGACCGGAAGGACCGCGGCTCATGCAATCCAAACGCGACCAGGTGCAGGCGCACGCCTTCGTCATGGGCCGCCTCACCTCGGGCATGCTGCTGGCCGACCCGGACGCCCCCGAGAGCCCGCTGGGGCGCACCACCCGCGGGGCGGGGATCGGCGTGCTGATCGCGGTGCTGGTCGCCGCGGGGGCGGTGGTGTTCGGGCTGGTCTCGCCGGGCGGCAACGACTCGTGGCGCAGCGGCAAGAACCTGATCGTCAACCGTGACACCGGGGCCCGCTACCTCTACCTCGACGGCCGGCTGCGCCCGGTGCGCAACTACTCCTCCGCGCTGCTCATCGGCGGTGCGGACCTGGAGACGACGGACGTGGGGGCGGCCTCGCTGCGGGACACCCCGGTGGGTGCCGCGGTCGGCATCCCGGGAGCGCCGGACGGGGTGCCCTCCTCGGGCGACTTGGAGTCGGACGCGTGGGCGGTGTGTTCGGCGACGGCGGACGGCGCCGCCGGGGGCGGGGGGAGGACGACGCGGGCGGTGACCGCGGTGGCGGCGGGCGCGCCCCTGGACTCGACGGCGCTGGGGGCCGACGAGGCGGTGTTGGTGAGCGGTCCCGACGAGAAGGAATACCTGATCTGGCAGGGCAGTCGGCTGCGGCTCGACACCAGGTCCGGCGCGCTGCTGTCGCTGGGCTACAGCTCGGTGACGCCCCGCCCGGTGTCGGCCGCGTTCCTGGACTCGTTCGTGCCCGGCCCGGACTTGGCGCCGCCGTCGGTGAAGGGGCTGGGCTCGAAGGGCCCCTCCCTCGACGGCACGGCGACCAGAATCGGCCAGGTCTTCCAGGTGACGGTGCCCGGTGGCACGGCGAAGGGCTCCGGTGAACCGGGCGGCGCCCAGTACTTCCTGCTGGGGGATTCCGGCCTTTCCCCGGTGACCTCGACCGCCGTGGCGCTGCTGCTGGGCGATCCCGCCGTACGGTCGAAGGCGTACGACGGTGACTCGCCGACGGCGCTGCCGATCGGGGCGGACCTGCTGAAGGACCACCAGGCGCCCGGCACCACCGGCCGTGACCCGTCGGTGGCCGGGCTGCCGGACAACCCGCCCCGGGCCGCCCGGGTGCCGGACGGCCGTGCGGTGTGCGCACGGGTGCTGCCCGGCGGCGACGGTGTCCGCATCAGCTCGGTGCTGGTGCCCACCGGCGCGCTCGGCCCGGTCGCCCAGCGCAGCGGTGACGCGGTGGTGGACGCCTGCCTGCCGGTGGACGCGGTGGTCGTGCGGCCCGGTCACGGTGTGCTGGCGCGGGCGCTCGGCGCCGGTGGCGGGACGGTCGGAGCGACCACCTATTTCGTGGCCGACGACGGCGTGAAGTACCGGGTCGGCTCGAAGGAGGCGCTCACGGCGCTCGGTTGGACGGAGTCCGACGCGCGGGGGCTGCCGTCCCCGCTGCTGGCGATGTTGCCGACCGGCCCCGATCTGAGCCCGCAGGCGGCGACCGGGCTGGTGCCCGCGTCGACGGCAAGGGCCTGTGCCGAGGGCTCCGCGGACGCACCCGGCGGACCCGCCGCGCGGGTCGGGGAATCCGCAGATTCCGACGCCACGTTGCAGCCAGGTAAAAATAGTTGACGATCCGCCAAATCCTTGGCTTCACCGATCGTTCCCCGTTGCACCCTGCTCTCCGGCGTGCTTAGGCTCACCGGCGCCGCAGTTGAACCAGCTATATCAGCATCCCATCGAAAGGCGGACCCATGGCAGGGACCGGACAGCAGTCAAACGAGCAGTCGACCCGTAACGGGATCCAGGCCCTGGAGAGCGCCTTCAGCGGCATCCTCAAGTCCCGGCAGGACGTGGACAACACCCGCGCGGGTCTCTCCTCGGGCTACCAGGGCAGCGACGGCGGTCAGTTCGGCGCCCTCCTCAAGCAGTGGGACGAGCAGTGCGACGGCATCCTGCGCAGCCTTGAGGACATGGTCGACAAGCTGAACCAGAGCCTCACCCAGCACGGCAAGACCCAGGGCTCCTCCAACGAGGCGATCAACTCGGCCTACAACCAGTCGCAGGCCGCGTACGACCAACTCGCCGGCTGAGCAGGCCGCTTCCCGGAGTACCGACCCCCACCGCGATCCCCACCGAGCAGGAGGACTCCATGCCCGACAACTTGACCGACGGTTACATCTACGTCGACTACAACCACATGAACAACGCCGCCGACGACATGGTCCAGCAGACCAAGGCGATAGCGAACACGCTCGCGTCGCTGGAGGCGGAGCTGAACGAGCTGGTCAAGTCCTGGTACGGCGACGACGCCGACATGTACCGCCAGAAGCAGGCGGCCTGGGACCAGGCGGTGAAGAACATGGAGACGCTGCTGACCTCGCACTCCGGCCTGCTGACGGACATCTCCGACAGCTACCGCTACAGCGAGAACTCACTGTCCCAGATGTGGTCCGAGGTACGCATCGGCCGCTGACCGGGGGCGGTCGCGGTGCGGTGCCCGGACGAACCGGCCGGACGGCTACCAGCGCGATCGCCGTCCGGTTCCCGTATCTCTCCGCACCTCCTCCCCCAGCCTCCCTTCGCGACCCCTGCCCTCTCGCCGACCGAGCACCCACGAGGACCACGCCATGGCGGACCTGACCCATCTGAACGGCCAGAAACTCAAGCAGTTCCGTGATCACGATCTCGCCACGTTCATCACCGACCTGAAGAGCATCGTGAAGGACGATCCGAACGGCGTCCTCGCACTGCACAGCATCGTCAGGGGCACGACCCCCGCGCAGTTCATCGGGGAGAACCCGGTGCTCGGCATCGGCCTGATGACGGCTGACGACACGGTCTACGGCAAGACGCTGATCGACGTCGCGCTCAAGTCGGCGAAGTCGATCGACGACGTTCTCGGCGACCAGGGTGTTCTCTTCGACGACATCGACGACAGCCTGGACACCACCATCACCACGCTGCTCAACACCCAGGGCGCCTCCTTGGAGAGCATCAACGGGGAGAAGTTCCTGGACGTCTGGTCCGGGGTCGACGAAGACCTCGAAGGGCCCGACACCGAGGACTGACCCTCGGCCTCCCCCGGCACCTCGCCGTTTCCCGTGTCCGTCCTCCTCCACCCAGCGGAGTCCCGTCATGCCAGTCACCTCCGATCCCGGCGACTACTGGGGTCAGGCGGTCACCCTCTACACCGGGTACAACGTCCCCAGCCGCAAGAAGCTGTTCGACACCCTCAAGAGCAGCGAGGGCGTACCGCTGATGCGGCTGGGATTCGAGGTCCTGGCGTCGACCGAGCTGACCGCCCAGAACTTCACCGCCCTGGTGGGCTGGCACACCCAGCACGGTGAGGACTACGACCTGGCGTTCGTCGAGGCGGGCGGTGACGGCAAGCACTACGGCGGCACCCTGTACCAGGCGACCATCGTGTTCATCGGCATCCCCACCACCGACGGCACGGGGCGGCTGCTGGACGCGGGCGAGATCTGGAGCGCCGGAAAGTTCACCGGCGTACTGGGCAACGAGTGGGACCTCAGCCTGCTCCAGCAGTACCAGAGCGGGTCGAAGGCGGCGATCGACAGACTGCGCGCCGACCACACCACCCGGGGCTTCGAGTTCAGCGGTCTGAGCGTCCAGGACACCGAGGCCGTCGATGCCAACTCCTTCGACCGCACCGCGCAGGCCTACGACCGGACTCTGAAGTTCTTCGAGGACCATGCGGCGACCCTGGAGCAGTGGGAGAACTCCCTCGGGGAGGAGAACGCGGCCTGGCACGGCCAGGCCGCGGGCCTGTTCTGGCAGTTGGTCCATCAGCTGCACAAGAACTACGACAGTTACGTCGACCAGCTCACCGCGGACGCCACCGGCACCGCGGCGGCCATGCTCGGCGGTCATGTGCCGCGGTCGAAGCTCAGCCGGGCGCTGGCGACCGCTCAGACGGCTCTCATGACGGAGGCCAAGGCGCTCAGCGACGCCTGGGACACCTGGGCGGCCGGAGGCAGGCACGACGCGCACAGGATCCTGATGGAGGTCCTCCAGGAGGTCTCCGTATGGGTGCTGGAGAACCAGATCAAACACACCCGTGTGACGACCAACAATTCAGCGAAGGACTACAACACCGACGCCGGGTTCGTGCAGCACTCCCCCTGGGGCAACCTCCACGACATGGCTACCTGGGTGAAGATCGGCGAAGAAGCCGTGACCCGGTGGAACAAGCACGTCGAGGACGTCCTGGTCGAAAAAGCGAAGACCTCGCTCACCACGCTCAAGACGGCGTGGAGCGACGTGTCGGACGCCTTCAGTGAGATCCGCACCAAGGACACCTCCTCGCTGACGGAGTCGTACGAGGACGACCGGCGCCAGATCGCCGAGGACGAGGCGAACCGGCAGCAGGAGGAGTACAACAACGCGCTGAACAACCTCGGCGACAACATCAACAACCTGGGTGACGGTCTCGGCGACGGCCTGAACAATCTCGGGAACAACCTGGGCAACGGCCTGAACGGCCTGGGTGACGGGCTCGGCGACAACTTCGACAACCTCGGAGACGGCCTCGGGGACAGCTTCGACAACCTCGGGGACGGGCTGGGCAACAGCCTCAGCAACCTGAGCACCGGGCTCGGCGACGGCCTGGGTGGCGGCATCGCCGACCTGGGCGACGGGCTCGGCGACGGCCTGGGTGACGGCATCGCCGACCTGGGCGACGGGCTCGGCGACGGCCTGGGTGACGGCATCGACGCTCCCGGCGGCGTCACTTCCAACCTGGGCGCCGGGCTCGGCAACCTGCTGAACGGGAGCGACGACGGCAACGACAAGACGAAGGGGGCGACGCTCACCAACCCCGACGGCAGCACCACCACGCTCAATCCGGACGGCACCCTCACCACCAAGTACCCGGACGGCACCACCCAACTCCTCGACCCGGAGACGGGGATCGTCAAGACGACGTCTCCCGACGGAACGGTCACCACCGGCGACCTGACCATCCCCGGCGGCCACGTCAACCCCGACGGCAGCACGACGACGCTCAATCCCGACGGCACCCTCACCACCAAGTTCCCCGACGGCACGACCACCACGATCGACCCGGAGACCGGGTCGCTCACCACCCGCGACCCCGAGGGCAACGTCACCACCGGGAACATCGGCAGTGGGCTCGGTGACTCCCTGCGCGACCTCGATCTCGCCGACCACTCCCTGACACCGACGACGAGCACCAGCAGCCTGGACCTGGACGGCCTGACGTCGAACCTCGCCACGAACACCGGTCTCGGTGACGGCCTCACGCTGACCGGTGGCTCATCCCTCCTCGACGGCGGGTACGGCGGCGGGTACGGCGGCGGCTACGGCGATGCCGGCTACGACGACTACGACGACGCCACTTCGGCGGAACTGCTGTCGGGCGGGGCGCTCCGCGCTCCCGGTGACGACGCTCTCGCGGCCGCCGCGACCGGTGAGGCGGGCTCGGCGGCCGGCGGGGCGGGCAGCCCGCTGTTCCCGGGCATGGGCGGCATGGGTGGCATGGGCGGTATGGGATCGGGCGGAGGTGGCGGTGGCGGTGGCAACAACGGGGAGCGCGTCCGCAACGTGCTGACCGACGCAGGGCCCGCCGCGGCCGGCCGTGGGCGGTCACGGCCCCGCAGAACCGCGGACGAGGACGAGGACGTGGTGGTGACCCGGCGCCGGACGGCGACGACCGGCGCCGCTTCGGGGACGCTCGTCCCGGGTCCCGGAGGCGCGGGCCAGAACGGCCGGTCCACCGAGAGCGGCGACCGGGCCCGCGTGAGCTGGACGGAAGAGGACGAGGACGTGTGGGGAACCGACGAGGGCGGCGCGCCCGCCGTGATCGGGCGCTGAGCGGCATGCGGGAGACGAAGGCATGAGCGACATGAAGGAGACCATCGAGCAGCGGCTCGCCCGCGCCATGGCCGACCTGGAGTCCACCACGGCCGCGGTGGCGGAGGCGGAGGCGGAGCTGAGCCACGCCAGCTGCACGATCCGCTCCCAGGACCGCTCGGTCGAGGTGACCGTCAGCGCGCAGGGCGATCTGACCGACCTGCGTTTCCTGGACGGCAAGTACCGCACCATGCCTGCCGGGCAGCTGGCCGCCAGCGTTCTGGAGGCCGCCCAGGAGGCTCGTGCGGTCATGGCCCGTCAGGTGATGGAGACCTTCGAACCGTTCACCCGGCCTCACGACTCCGTGCCCGAACTGCCGGGTGTGAACATCGACTGGAACAAGATCTTCGGCCCGGGGGTCCTCGACGGACCCTCGGGCGGGGACCGCCACGCCTCGTCGCGCCGCCTGCTCGACGAGATCCACGAGGACCAGGAGGACTGATCAGCGATGCCCGAGGGAAACGCGTACTACGCCGAGCCCGACCGACTGGTCGCCGGTGTGCGCCAGATCGACCAGATCAGCACGCTCGCCCACGAGATGCTCCGCGACTTCACCATGGGCCTCAACAGCACGGTCGGCTGGCCCGGCCACGACGACAGCTTCGCCGAGGAAATGATCCCGCAGGAGAAGCGCGAGCGCACGACGGCGGTGGACACCGGAACCTCGCTGGTCGAGGCGGTGACCGGGGTGGCCGACGGCACCCTGGCAAACCTGGACAACATCCGCACCACCCAGAGCGGCGTGATCGACTCGATCAACTCGGCCCGTCGCGGAAAGCACTGACACTCCGATGAGCATCATCGTCTCGCCCCAACTCAACAACCTGCTCTTCGTTCTCATCGGCGAGAAGATGCTGCAAGCGGACGAGGACCTGGCGTACCGGAGCCACCAGCCCTACCGGCGGCTCGGCAAGAACGTCCGCGAACTGTCCGACCTGATCGAGCAGTCGGTCTTCGGCGTGGGCCAGGCGCTGCCCCCGCAGGTGGGCCGTCAGTACGTCCGGGCCATGCGCCTTTTCGTGGACGACGGCGGGACGAACTATCTGCGGGAGTTCGCCCGGCAGTTGGACGACGTCGGCAACGGCCGGGTCAAGATCTCCATGGACATCATGGAGGCCAAGTGGTCGATCATCGCCGAACTGGTGCGTCTGCTGATCGAGTTGGCGATCATCACGGCACTGTCGTTCTTCACCGGCGGCGCCTCCGCCAGCCAGACAGCGACCGCCAAGGCCCGCAGCAGAGTGGCGATCCTCGCCTCCCTGGACCAGTTGCTCAAGCGGACGCATCTGCTGCCGAGCCTGTCCGAGGCGTTCGACGAGGCGTTCCAGACCTTCGTGGTCCGGCTCGCCATGATGACGATGGCCCCGCCCGGCCGCAGGCCCGACGGCTTCGACTGGAAGCAGATCGTCGAGGACGGTCTCTTCGGCGCCGTCACCGGCATGTTCCACGGCGCCTTCGAGTCCCTGACCAAGAACCTCGGCAAGGGCTTCCGCAACATCCTGGACGGGCCGGACGGCGCCCAGTTCGGCAAGACCAACACCAAGAACATCACCGATGACATCACCTCCAAGATCGACAAGCCGCCGCGGTCCGTCGGCGACCGGTTCGTCCGGGAGACCGGCAGCGGCGCCAACGAGTTCCTGGTGGCGGGCGGTTCGGAGGCCCTGGCCGAGATCGTCGTCACCGGCGTCCTGCACGGCAAGTGGGAAGGCAACCTGGACACGTTCATCGGGGCGGGCGTCAGCTCGGTGGTCGGTTCGGCACTGTTCGGGGCGGCGGCGAAGTTCGGCGGCGCGTTCGGGTCCGGATTCGACTTCGGCAGCGTCAACGTCCTGCCGGTCACCGGTGAGGACGGTGCCCCGGCCGACGGGCGGAACACCGGGCGCGACGACGACCGCGCACCGGAAGCGGTACCGACCACGTCCTCCACCGGTCCGACGCGCAAGGGCACGACGGACCTCTCGACCTCGGTGAACACTCCCCTCGGCGTCGACGCCGGCCTCGGGGAAGGGCGCGGGGAGGCGCTCGGGGAGGGGCTCGACGGCGTGGGCCCGGTCGGCGGCATGGGCGGTGGCGGCGCCGGCACGGTCCCCACCTCGTCCTCAGGGGGAACGCCCGCGACGTCCGGCAGCGGAACGCCCCGGGGCGGCGGCAGCGGTCGGTCCGCTCCGCCCCCCGGCGCCCTTCAGGGGAGCGACGAATCCGAGGGCGTTCAGGAGGATCCGGCGGCCTCCGTCACGGACGAGGACGCGAGTCGGGCGACGGACGACGGCGCGGACACGACCGCCCCGAGGACGGGGACCAACGGCCAGGGCGCCGACTCCGGCCCTCGGTCCGCCACCACCCGGGAGTCCGCTTTCCAGGAGTCCGCTTTCCGGGGCGCGGACGAGGAGACCTCGGCGGGAAGCGAGGGGGCGATACCGACGATCGGCACGGCGGGCGCCGCACCCCTCGCGGCCTCGACCACCGGTGCTCCGGCCAACCTCGCCTCGAACGCGGGCGCGCCCGCCCACACGGGCTCGGCGCAGGGGCAGACGCCCGCACAGGGAAATCAGGCGAGCGGCACGGGTTCGCCGCAGCGCGCGAACAAGGGGGCGCCGGACGCCACCGACCCCGGTTCGGCGGACGGGTCCCCGCCCGAGTCCTCCGCCGAGTCCGCGAGCCGGCCCGGGACTTCGTCCACGGCCACGCTCCTGCCCGGGGACGGCGGGTCCGGCACGGACGCGGGCGCCGGACCCGGTACGGATGTCGTGTCGAACGCGGGTACCGACGTCCTTTCGGACGCCCGTTCCGGCATCGCCCAGGGCCCGGGGGCCGACCCGGCCACCGCTCCGCCGACGACCGGTACCGAGGGCCGGGACACGGCGCGATCGGCCGGGCCCGCGCCGGAGCCGTCGCGGACCGCGCAACCCCCTGTACGCCCCGGCGCCGAAAAGCGCCGTCCCTCCGACGGCGACCCGGACGCCGCGCCCACCCCCGTCAGCACCCGTTCCGAGGGGAGTTCACCGACGACCGGGACCGGAGAGAACCCGACCCCGGACACCGTGGCATCCCCCACACCGGACACCGTGGCATCCCCCACACCGACGACGTCCGCCGCCACGAACCCGGGGACGGAACCGGCCCCGGCGATCCCCACGGTCACCACCTCCGCACCTGCCAGGCCCGATCCTGCGACCCCCACGGCCACGAAGTCGGCCCCGACGGTACCCACGGTCACCGCCTCCGTTCCGGCGGAACCCGGCCCGGCAACCCCCGTAGCGACCATGTCCGTTACCGAGAGGCGCGGTTGGGACGAGGCGCGGTCCGTCGTACCGCCCGTCACCCGCAGCCACACCTGGACGGACCCGGTCTCCACGCCAAGGACCGCCGAAGGCAAACCCACCCGCTACACCGTCGACTCCTCCTTCGACGTTCGCCGCTTCACGCACGACGGTGAGGCGGTCGTGGACCTCACCGTCGAGATCGCCCTGGGCGGCGCCGACACGGTCGGCGACACCGAACGCCAGGCTCTGTGGGACCGGATGGCGGCCGGTGTGCGGCAGACGTTCAACGATCCCGGGCACCGGCTCGCCACCGGGGAGCGGCTGCACGTCACCGTCGTGCCCGCGATCGCGGGTCGACAGCCGCATCTGGCGGTGGAGTTGACGGGTGGCGGTTCCGGATCCCGCACCTCCCAGCACACCTGGCGGACCGACGCCACCGCGCAGGACCTCGCCCACGAGATCGGCCACCAACTCGGCCTGCGTGACGAGAACCGGGACGCCACGGCCCCGCAGCGCCCCCAGGTCGACGGCAGCCTGATGGGCACCTATCAACGCCCGGTCGCCGAGGGCAGCCCCGAGGAGCAGCGGGGCAGTTACGCCCCGGGCGGCCTGCGCCCCCGCCATCTCTCCCTGCTCAGCGCCCTCGTCGGCGGCCCGGACGACACCGTCGGGTCCATGCCGGCGGCCACCCGGTCCGAGGGCGCCGACCCGCTCGCGCCGCTCGCCCCGTCGCCGTACGTCCGGAGCTACGGCAGTCGGCGTGACGGCAACGTGGGCCTGGTGCAGGTCGAACCGCTGCCGCCAAGGATCGCCGAGGGCCTGCACCAGCACGTGATGAACCTGCTGAGGATTCCGGCTGACCAGCAGGCCACGCACCCCGTGGTCGAGCAGCTGCGCCGTGAACTCGGCGGCGAGCAACTGGTGATCAACCTGCCCTATCTGCTCAGCAGCATGGGGCACCGCGTCACCGTGGACATCGGAGGCAGGCGGCGGACCGTCGACGTACGGCTGTCCCTGCACGATCCGGTGTCCTCGCTCCGCCAGGGCACGCGTGACCCCTCGGACCCGGCCGTGAACGTCGAGCGGCGCGGGCTCGGCACCCAGGAGTCGGGCGACACCGAGTCGTCCGGCACCATCCGGACCCTGTTGGTGCCGTGGTCGGCGACGTTGCCGATCCCGGCCGCCGGGCCGGTGCGCGGGGTGGACTTCGGACCGTCCCTGTCCCTGACGCACAATCAGCTCTCGCTGTCGACGTCGGTCACCCAGACCGTGCAGACGACGACGGCGCAGCGCAGCAACGAGTCGTCGCACGCCTTCAGTTACGAATCGAACTGGCAGGCTCGGGTCGACACGCCCCGTATGGCGCCGGTGGACAACTGGGGCCCCGGGTCCGAGCTCGGGCCGGTCACGATCTGGTTCCCCGAGCATCTGACCGCGGAGCGCCCGGCCGGCGCCGAGCCACTGCCGGAACCCGCCGATCTGGACGACTTGCCGCTGTGGGGCGTGGACAGCGTCAAGGAACCGCACCAACTCCTGGAGATGGTCAACGGCGAGTTCCACGGCGATCTCGCCGACCTCTCCGACTCGTCCGCACAGGCGCTGCAAGCGTTCCTCTCCGAGCCGGTGCTGCGCGGGACGCTGCCCATGCAGCGGGCGGGCGGCATCTTCTCGCCCCTGCTACTGGACTCGCGCGGGCGTGCGATCGGCATGCTGAAGCTGACCACGAAGGTCACGCCGGGCAAGCCCACGCATCAGAGCCAGGACGGCAAGATCAACCTGGAGAGCCATCTCCTCAACACCGTCAAGGTGGACGGGCAAGCCAAGGTCACCAACGCCGTGGGTGTGGACCTCGGCGTCGGACCGGCCTTCACCGGCAGCCACGCCAAGGGGCACCCGGACGCCGCGGGCAAGGTCGCGGGATCCGTCCTGGGCAAGGGCGGGGTCCGCTGGCAGACCAGCGACACCCTCGGCAACGGGGGCAGCGCGACCATCTCGCACTCCCTGCGCAGTAGCCGCAGTCATCTGCTGACGCCCGCGAGCGTGCGGCACACGGTCACCCTCGTGCGGCCCGGCGGCGGGGAGACCGCGCGGGGGTTCGGGCCCTGGGACGACGGCATGCAGCTGCGTGTGCCGGCCAGGTCCGACGCTGCGGGGAAGGTCCCCGAGGGGGATGAACTCCGTTCTCTTCCCGCCGAGTTGGAGCACCTCCGGAGCATCGGCACCACCGCGGCCCCGCTGACCGTGGAGGGTCCGGAGCAGCTCTTCGCCCACGCCGAGGTCTGGTTGCGGGAGACCGGGTTCCTGCCGGCTTCCGCGACCACGACGAGCCGCACCACGGTGCTGCCCGACGAGGCCCTGGTGCAGGCCCAGTTGAACAATCTTCGCCGGTTCGAGCAGGCCCGCTCGGCTGTCGGGCTGCGGGCCGCCGTCGACGCGATGGTCGACGGCGGACACGCCCTGTGGCTGGAGAAGCCCACCACGGGCGGCGGGACCCGCCGCATCCGGCTGAACCTGAGAGCCACCCGTGACACGACGCCGGGACCCGTCGACCCCGCCCCCGACACGGCACCGGTCACCGAGACCCCTGACACGACACCGGCACCGGCGGCCCCGCGTCCGACGCGGCACGTGCGCACACTGCCCGGCCTGCACCTCGTCGGCCTGACCTCCTTCGTCATGAGCGGCGTGGAGCAGCAGTCCTCCGGCTACGGCTGGACGGCCGGTTTCGGTGGCAGCGTCAGCGGCCCCGTGGGTCCTCCGGGCGGCTCCGGAACCCTCGGCACAGCCGCCGACTACGCGTACACCAGCCAGACGTCCCACGCGGGCAACGCCGGTTCGGGGCTGGGCCAGGACCAGCAGTTCGTCGGCGTGAACCAGGGCGGCGAGGTCTTCGACATCCCGGCGCGGTTCTCCCTCGACCTGCACGACGGTTCGGGCACCGGGCCCACCGTCCGCTTCGCCGAGCACACCGCCGCCACTCCGTACGCCGGGCCGGACGCCACTCCGACCCCGGCCGGTCCGCCGCCGACGGCCGTCACCGGCAGCATCAGGGTCGCCGTGCCGCATCACCGGACCCTCCCGGCCACCCCGGAACCCGCACCTCGCCCGCGGAACGGACAGATCCGGGAGGTGACGGAGGAGGATCGGAAGGCGCTCGCGACGACGGGCCCCGACGGCCGCCCGTTGGAGGGGATCGCCAAGCTTCCGGACGACGCGGTCCTGGACGTGTTCCACGGCTCCGGCGCCCTCCAGGAGGCGGTACGTCAGATAGCTGCGGGCACCCATCCAGGTCGTCCGCAGCCTGGTTGGGCGACCGCACTGGGCACCGCCATCAGTGGCATGAGCCCGGAGGTCGTCACGTCGGCGGCGTCACTGGTGGCGACGTCCGCAGCCGGACAGAGCGCCACCGACCCGACCACCCTCGCCGCCGAGGTGCGGCAGGCGGCCCTCTCGCCGGGGAACCTCACCGCGCGCGGGCACCAGATCCTCAAAGGCAGCTACGTGATCGAGGGAGTCACCCTGCCCGGCCTCGGCGCCGACCAGGAGTACTCCCTGGAGATCAGCGGTGTGCTGCGCAATCCCCGTCTGATGCGGAGCGCCGAGCAGCAGCTGGAATCCGGCGTCTCCTCCTCCGACACCGCGTCCCAGCAGAAGTCCGCCTCCGCCACCCACCAGAGCGGGGTCGCGGTGACCGGCACCAGGGCATCCGCGGTGGCCAAGCCGACCGATCCCTCCGCCGCACCGCCGAAGCGGCCGGACACCTTCGGGCCGTCCGCGAAGTACCTCCACACCGCGAAGTCGGAGGACTCGGCGACCCTCTCCACCACGACCGCGGTGAACCGCAATCCGACCGAGAAGGCCGAGATTCACCGTATCGGCGCGGACGCGTTGATTCTGGTCACCGTGCGCGGGGGCACCCGCAACGTGGTCGGCAACACCCTCGGTCTGGGCAGCGGGGAACCGGTGACCGTCGCCGTGGAGCTGCCGGATGCCGTGCAGTTCCTGATGACGGACGGGCAACTGGCGAGGCATCAGGAGTGGTTCACCGGCGTCGTGGGTCTGACCCCGCCGCAGCAGGTGCCACAGGACCTTCCGCTGCCCGGCCGCTTCGCCCGTACGGGAGAGCCGGGCCTGGCGGGCGTACTGTCCGTCACCCAGCTCGACACCCCGCGCGGCGGTCCCGAGGCCGAGCGTGCGGAATCCGGGCCCGTGGCCGCGGACACGACCGCCTCGCCCCCCTCCGGCGTCCCCGAGGGCCCGCCACCGGCCTCCAGCACCTCCGAGGACGGGACCGCGAGCCCCGGCACTCCCGCCGATCCGGCAGACCCCGTGCCGGTGGAGCGCCGGAACCGCCTCTACGACGAGTTGATCGCGCTGGTCGAGTCGGAGGCCCCGGGCGTCACGCGGCCGGGGCACGCCGCCTATCTTCCCGGGGTGGCGTCCCGGATCGCCGACTACACCTCACCCACCGGTCTGCGTGCCCTGCCCGGACGCGGTCCGAGGGGCGTGCAGCGCTTCCACTTCCGCCATCTGGCGAAGGGCGGCGCCCGGCTGGTCGAGGTCACCCTGAACGCGAGACCGCGTGCCGGCGCCGAGGAACGGCGCACCATCCGCGGGCGGAAAGCCGGTTCGGGCGGCATCGAGCAGTATCACGCGCATCAGCCCGCGGGCGTCTCCACCGGGACGACGAACACCGTTCAGCACGGTCTCACCTTCAATCCCACCACGCGTTATCCACAGCCCGGCAACGACACCCGTACCGACCGCAGCGGCCCGGTACTGAGCGCCGCGACCACCCGCGCCCACGGCACGAAGACCGCCACCACCGCCGAGGACCGGTTCTGGCTGCGCACCGACAGCGTCGCCGACTTCGACCTGGAGTACGACTACGAGGTGGGCGTCCGCTCCGAGCTGGTCGCGGACTGGCCGCCGAACGTGCTGGGCGGCATGGTGCAGGGCTGGTTCCTGCCGTCGGCCGGCGCGCCGGAGGACAGCTCAGGGGTCACCGGCTGGATCAGCCGTACGCTCGGCGGCCGTCCCAGCCGCTCGGCCGTCGTGCCCGCGCGCGTGACGCTCAGGTTCACCGGCAGCGAGGCCGCCGAGGGCCAGGAGGTGGACCCGCCGCTGCCGCCCGAGGTCTCGGAGACCCCGCCCGTCCTGAAGGGCGACCGCTTCGTCCCGACCGGCCCGGCCCCGGTCTTCGAGTTCAACGCCTGGCCGGAGCTGACCAGCGCGTTGAACACCGTCGCCCCCGGTCAAGACCGCCACTGGCGTTCCCTGGACACCTCCACGTCCGCGGAGAGCACCGCCGTCCGTATCGGTGAACTGATCCAGGCGGGCGAGATCGGTCTGGACCACCCGCGCACCGCGGCCGGGCTGACCGACAGCATGCCCGGCGCCTATCCGTTCGAGTCGGCGCCCGACACCCCGCCCTCCCTGTCCGTCACCCTGCACAACCCGCGCCGGGTCACCGAGGCGTCCGACGTGACCCTGGACCGGCTCGGTTTCAGCAGTACCGTGGGCGGCTCGTCGTCCAACCTCGGCGTGACCGGCGGGATCAGCTTCCAGGGCATCTACAGCCACGACAATGCCAACCAGGCGTCCGGCGGTGCCACCATCCCGGTCCTGGCCCGTCAGCCCCGGACGACGGGCGGCGCGGCCGGTACGTCCGGGGGGCGCCGCGAATGGCTCAAGACCGGAGGGGCGTCGGCCCCCAAGGACGGCTCGCACGGCACCCGCAGTTACGAGGCGCTGGTAGACACCCATGTGACCGTACGAGGGCCGGAGGGAACCCGGCATGTCACCGGCACCGCCACCGTGCGCGTCGCGGAGCGGGACGTACTCGGTCACGGCATCACTCCTCCTCGTACCCATCCCCAGGTGTACGACCTGGCGTCCATGGTGCGGGCGGGCGCGGACCTGTCGGTGTCGACCGCCGGGGCCGCGGCGGACCTGAGGGACTGGCGGACCCATCCGCTGGACTCCCTGCCCGATCTCCTGGCGTCCCAGATCGACCCCGTCGACCAGGAGGCCCAACTGTGGCTCGCGGTCGGCACCGACCCGGCGACCGGGGACGGGAATCCCGCCCGGCCCGATCCGCGGGAGCTGGGGCGTGCCCTGTTCGCCGCCTCGCAGACGGCGGCGACGGCCGGAAAACCGGTCGAGCTGGTCGTACGGTACGAGGACGGCACGCTCGGGCTCTGGAACTTCGACTCCGAAGGCCGACCCTCGGGACTCGACCCGGACGCGATGGCCGCGTGGCAGGGGTTCCACACCGAGGCGTCGGTACTCACCTCGGCGGCGCGGGAGGAACAGGAGAGCCGCCGGGAGGAGTTCGAACTCCGGGAAGCCCTGGAGCAGCAGGCCGAAGTCCTCGCCGACGCCCTCCGGGAGGTCGATCTCGCGCTCGCGGAGACGCGGCCCGCTTCCACCGGCTCGGGGCCCCTCACGCGACCCCGGATGCGGCTGGACCGCACTCCCCGCTTCACCGTCCCCTCCCGCTTCGACGTCCGCCGTATCCGGCACGACGACGAGACGGTCGCCGACCTCACCATCACCGTCGCCTTCAACGGCGGGAACAGTGAAACGGCCTGGAACAAACTCAGGCAGGGAGTCGAGGAGTACTACAACGCTCCCGGCCACCGCCTGCCCAACGGCGACCTCCTCCACATCACCGTCGAACCCGCCCCGCCCGGCACCACACCCCACCTGAGCGTCGGCCTCGTCGGCCCGGACACCGTCATGGACCAGCAGAACTGGCACCACGACGCCAACCCCGTCGACTACGCCCACGAACTCGGCCACCAACTCGGCCTCCGCGACGAATACCAGGACGACACCGCCCCCCACCGCCCCGACATCCAGGGCAGCCTCCTCGGCAACCACCACCAGCCCTCACCCGACGCACTCCCCCAAGCCCACCTACGCCAACGCCACCTCGAACTCCTCGCCACCCTCATCGGCGACACCGACATCCACCACGGCAACGGCGACTGGGCCCGGTCACGGGACAGTGCCACGCCCGCCGCGCGTAGTCACACCTGGATCGACCCCGTATCCCAACCCCTCGGGCCGGAAAACGACGACACCAGCCGACCTGACACCGACACGGTCGCCGCCCGCATGCTCCCGATGCCACGCGGCCTCCGACAGGACTCCGACGACTCCGACGCGGCCGACTCCGACGAATCCGACTGGGACGCACCCGCCCCGACCGTGACCACGTCGCGGCACACAACGGTGTTTGCTCCGCCCCCTGCCGCGCCGACACCGGTCTACGTGGCGCCCGCGCCCGCGCAAATCGACGACCAGTCGGGCCTCGGGGGGACTCAGCACGTCCAGGACAGTCGGCGGAGCGCGTCGCCGCCGGCACCGACCGCGCTCCCGCCCGACGCGCTGCCGACGGGTCCCTTCACCGCAGCGACGCTCTGGTCGAACGCTCCGGCGCTGCCCGACTTCAGCGTGATCACCCTGGGGAACGGCAAGACCTACCCCATGGTCTATCCGGGCGACCGGGCGATCTCCCAGTGGGCAGACCCGTACGAGGGCGTGGACGCCTACGATCAGATGCTTCTGACGTCCAATCAGTACCTGTCACTCATAGTGCAGCGGGCCGAGGGCATCGTCGCCGAAGCGAACGCCTCCGGGGCCGAAAGGAAGGCCGCGGGGCGGCTGCTGGAGACGAACTCCCTACTGGAGGCGGACGGGTGGCTTCCGGAGTACCGCAGCGAGTTTCTGCGGATGCAGATGCTGCTCGGCGAGGGCGACCTGCTGGACGGCCTGCCGGCGCGGCTGGCGTCGGACGCCGGCATCGGCCCGGTGTGGGCACTGACCGACCCCGCCAACGACGCGCCGGCGGCGCAGCGGCCGGTGGGCGGGTCCCTGCGCGGTGAGGACGGCGTGTCCTCCCGTTTCCACGCCTGGGTGAACGACAACGGCGGGGACAGCGACTGGCTGGCCGATTGGTCCCTCGGTCAGTCCGGTGGTTCCATCCATTCCAGTTCGCAGTACTTCAAGGTAATGGTCAGCCACTTCCGTCCTCCGCGGGACAGCGAGGGCTATCACATGTCCCGGCTCGATGAGCAGAGCAGACTCGTGCGCAGCGACAGCTGGCAGAACGAGCACGGGAGAGAATTCCCGGTGACCGCCTTCACCCCGACGTACGTCCGGAGCATGGCGGCTCAACACGCGTTCACCTACGAGGTGTTGCAACGGGTCCAGATCCCGAACGTCGACGCCGCGCGGGGGGTCGTACAGCTCATCCGCCTGGAGGAGCGAAGCCTGCTCGGGCAGTACAACGAGCCCATGCCTCCGGTGGGCGGCCAGGTCCAGATGAAGCGGGGTCCGGCGGAGTCGTACAGCCTTCTGGAGCCGTACAAGGACCCGACGGACACGGACAGCCACATGCTCGGCCCCTTCTGGGTGACCTCCCAAGAGGTGCCTCTACACCGTGTGTTCGGCACCTACCTTCAGAGCCGGGCTGTCCCCAAGGAGGAGAAGTGGTCGGAGCACACGCTCTTCCTGCGTGAGGACGAGAACGAGTTCCTCGCGCTGGGCGAGGGCGCACCCATCACCTACCACGGCACCAACACTCCACCCGTCCTGCCCGCCACACCCACCCCGCCCCGGACCGTCTCCGCCCGAGCACCCCAGCCCGGAACGCGCACGGTCGGACAGTCACCACCGCGGGACACCGCGGCAGCGTCGACCGACGAGCCGCCGAGCACCGATGAGCCGTCGAGCACCGATGAGCCGTTGAGCGAGAAGGAGATCGCGGCCCGGACACGCCTGCGCGCCGCCGAGTCGGCCCTGGAAGCCGCCGGCCTGCACGCCGACGACCTCCAGCACAGGATCGACACGGCAGCCGATCCGCAGGAAGAGGCATCTCTGCGAGCGGAGCGGGACAGGCATACGGCTGTACTCTCGGACGCCGTTCACGAGGTGGACCTCGCGCTCGCGGAGACGCGGCCCGCTTCCACCGGCTCGGGGCCCCTCACGCGACCCCGGATGCGGCTGGACCGCACTCCCCGCTTCACCGTCCCCTCCCGCTTCGACGTCCGCCGCATCCGGCACGACGACGAGACGGTCGCCGACCTCACCATCACCGTCGCCTTCAACGGCGGGAACAGTGAAACGGCCTGGAACAAACTCAGGCAGGGAGTCGAGGAGTACTACAACGCTCCCGGCCACCGCCTGCCCAACGGCGACCTCCTCCACATCACCGTCGAACCCGCCCCGCCCGGCACCACACCCCACCTGAGCGTCGGCCTCGTCGGCCCGGACACCGTCATGGACCAGCAGAACTGGCACCACGACGCCAACCCCGTCGACTACGCCCACGAACTCGGCCACCAACTCGGCCTCCGCGACGAATACCAGGACGACACCGCCCCCCACCGCCCCGACATCCAGGGCAGCCTCCTCGGCAACCACCACCAGCCCTCACCCGACGCACTCCCCCAAGCCCACCTACGCCAACGCCACCTCGAACTCCTCGCCACCCTCATCGGCGACACCGACATCCACCACGGCAACGGCGACTGGGCCCGGTCACGGGACAGTGCCACGCCCGCCGCGCGTAGTCACACCTGGATCGACCCCGTATCCCAACCTCTCGGCCCTCAGGGCGACGACGGCACCGCGCAACAGGAGACCGACACGGTCGCCGCTCGCATGCTCCCGATGCCACGCGGCCTCCGACAGGACTCCGACGACTCCGACGCGGCCGACTCCGACGAATCCGACTGGGACGCACCCGCCCCGACCCCGGCCGGCCCGTCCGCAGCGCCACGCTTCACCTGGGTCCAGCCCCCAGTCTCCGCGCCGAGCCCCGTGCGGACGCCGCCCTCGCCCGAGCCCGCACAGGACGACCAAACCGAGCAGAGCACACCGTTCGACGCTTCGTCCCTGGTGACCTACGTCCTTCCGGACAGCCTCCCCCAGGGACCGTTCAACGCCGAGACCCTGTGGTCGCTGGCACCCCCGATGGAATCCTTCGCCGTGGTCACCGACACCAGGCGGGGCCTGACAGTGCCGCTCAAGTACCCCGACGACCGTCCGACAGCCACCTGGAGCGACCCCTGGGACGGCAACGACGCCTTCAACGCCGTGATGGAACCCGCCGACAAGTACCTCGACCTCGTCATCGAACGGGCCGAACACACACAGGCGGACGAGCAGGCACCCAGAAGCGAACGAGACGCCGCAGAACGCCTCTTGAAAACCAACACCTTGCTCAAGGACGACAACTGGCGACCCGAATACCGAGTTGAGTTCCTGCGCGTGCAGATGCTCCTGGGCGAGCACGGCATGCTCGACCGACTCCCCCGCGAACTCGTGAGCAACCCCGACTGGCAACGGCAGAAAGGCATACAGGACCCCGAGGACACACCATGGGCCCTGGTCGAGCCCACCGAGACGACCGGCCCGATCGGCGGCTCACTGCGCGGCACCGGCGGGGTGTCCACCGAGTTCCACACCTGGCTCAACGGAGCCGGCGGAAGCAGCGGCTGGCTGAACGCCTGGGCCGACGAACAAGCCGGCGGATCGATCAACACCGAACCGCAACGGTTCAAAGTGATGATCAGCCACTTCCGCCCACCGAAGCCCGGCGGCGCCTACTACATGGCCGGCTTGAACACCAGCCTGCGTCACGACACCTGGGAATGGGACGGCCAGGAATACCCGGTCACACGCTTCGACCCGGAGAACCTGGACGACCACACGACCTACCTACGCAGCATGATCGCCCAACACGTCTTCACCTACGAGGTCCTGACCCGAGTGAAGATGCCCAACGTCGACCCCACCGAAGGAGTCGTCCAACTCATCCGCCTGGAAAAACGAAGCCTGCTGGAAGACCAGAACAGCGGCCCCATGACCATCGGCGACAACGTCCACATGACCCGCGGCCCCGCCGAGTCGTACAGCCTCCTGACACCCTACAAAGACCCCACCGACGAAAGCAGTCACACCCTCGGACCGTTCTGGGTGACCTCACAAAAAGTACCGCTGCACCACGTGTTCGGCACCTACCTCCAAAGCCGCGCCGACACCACTCCCGACCGCTCACTCCTCCTGGGCGAAGGAGAAAACGAGTTCCTCGCACTGGGCGAAGGCGCACCCATCACCTACCACGGCACCCACACCCCACCCGTCCTGCCCACCACACCCACCCCACCCCGAACCGTCTCCGCCCGAGCACCCCAGCCAGGTCAGAAGTCGGGCGGGCAGCGGCAGTCGGCGGCCTCGGGGAGCGGCAGCCAGGGCTCTTCGTCGCGCGGGCGGACCACCCTGGACGAGCAGATCCGCACCGCGCAACGCCTCAGTCGCGCGGCCGAGGCGGAGGCCGCCCACATCGGGCGCAACCGTCCGGCCGAGCGCCAGGGCGCCCGGCCGGACGAGATCCGTGCCCGCGAGGCCCGGCGGACCCTCGAACAGCTGCGGAGGGCCAGGGAGTCGGTCGGTTCCGATCCGGTCGGCACCGAACCGGCCGCCACCGACCCGGCCAGTAACGAGTCAACCGGGGACGGATCCCAGCAGAACGACCTGGCCAAGGCGGCCCGGGCGCGCAGGTACGCCGCAGAGAAGGCTCTGGAGGAGGCGGGTCGACGCGCCGACGAACTGCGGGAGTTGCTCGACGCCGCTCGCGAACGCCAGGTCGTCGCGGCCCGCGCGCAGCGGGGGGCCGCCGAGCGCCTGGCGGGGCTGGCGGCCGACGTGAACAGCCTGCGGGGCGCCGAGCAGGTCGACATGCCCACGGGATCACTCGCGCGTACGCCGTCCCAGTGGCCTGACCCGGGCTCCAGGCCGAACCTGGCAAGAGAGCTTGGCGGCAACGAGGTTCGGGGCGGGGGCCGCACCGTCACTCTGTCTCCCGAGGAGTCGTTCTCGGCTTCGCTGCTGCGCGAGTTGAGCCCGGAGTCCGCCCCCGCGCAGGACGGCGGGGGCCGTGACGCCCTCAACCTCTGGTTGTCCGAACGCATTTCGGCCCTCGAAGCGGAGTCCGGCGCGCCCGTCACCGGACTGCCCTCCGGTGACGACACGGCCGACTTGGACGAGATCACCGCCCTGGATGTCGCACTCGGACCGGGCCAACTCGCCGAGGCGAGCATGCTGGGCGGCCGGATCACCTTGTCAGCCGCGCAGTTCGACATCGGGCAGCGAATCCGACTGCTCGTCAACCGGGCCGGCCCCGGGTCCTATCCTGAGACCCTGGCGGCCCTGACAGCGATGGTCTCCGGCCGGAGCGTCGTGATCGTCGACCGGGACGGCACCGAGCGCAGCCAGGGAACCGGAACCGGTGAGCCGATCCGAATCGTCTTCGACGGGGTGCGTTACTCGACGCCCCCTCGGCCTGCGCGGGAGACCTGAGACATGGCCCGCACAACCCCTCAGCACCACACGGGAACCGATGGAACCCGCCCCACAGCCGCTTCGCCAGGAGGACGTCTTGAGCACCGCACCGCACACTGCCGGGTCCCCGCAGGGTTCCGAAGGCGAGACGGCTGCGGCCGCAGCCGCCCCGGACGGGACCGCGGACACGGGAGCAGCGCCGGCCTCCGGCTCCGCGAAGGGCGCCCCTGAGCCCGGGGCCGCCGCCGAGCCGGACACCGGCACGTCCACTGCGACGACCTCCTCGTCCGCCACCACCGCGCAAGCCGAAGACGGGTCCACCGCCGCGCAAGCAGAGGGCGCCTCCGCTGCCACGCAGGCCGACGGCGGGTCCTCCGACACACAGGCCGAAGACGTCTCGGCTGCCGCGCAAGCCGACGGCGGGTCCGCCCCCGCCACGGCCGAGGGCGCGTCCGCCGACGCCGCCCCGGAGGGCGACGCCGAGGCGGTCACCCTCACCGCCGGGAACGGCTCCGACGCGGGCGCCGCACGGGCGGGGCAGCCCGGCCGGCCGCCGCGCACCATCCTGGCCGCCGCCGCGATAGCGGGCGCGCTGCTGGTGTCCGTCCCCTTCCTGATCCACGCGCGGAACGACGACAACGACGGCATCAGGACAGCAGGTTCCGGCGATGCCGCGGACACCGTCCTGACGGACCCCTTCGAGGACGCACCGGGGGCCTTCGATTCGGCCGCGCCCGTGGCGGGCAAGCGCACGTCGGGCTCCCCCGAGGCGAACGCGCCGCGCGGCAACCCGTCGGACCCGAGGAACTCCGCCGCGTCCGGGGGGTCGGGCGGCAGCGGATCGACGAAGGACGGCCCAGGCTCGGGCGGGACCTCCTCGAACAGCGGCGGCGCGGCGAAGGACGGTACCTCGTCGAACTCGTCCAAGTCCTCTTCGTCCGACTCGTCCTCGTCGACTTCCGGCGGTGGCGGCACGTCGAAGTCCGGCACCGTCACCACCACGCCGACCAAGACGACCAAGCCGGTTGCGGCGGTCGCAGCGGTCGCGGCGGGTGTGACGGTCTACAGCCACGCGAGTGGCCGGTGCGTCGACATCGTGGGCGACAAGGGGACGGACGGTGCCCCCCTGGAGATCTACGACTGCACGGGGAAGAACTGGCAGAAGTGGGACTTCCGGTCCGACGGGACCGCACGTTCCATGGGGCTGTGCATGGACATCGCGTGGGCGTCGACGAACGACGGCGCCCAGATCCAGCTGGCCAAGTGCAACGGCGGCTGGGCCCAGAAGTTCAAGGTCAACGCGTCGCACGACCTCGTCAACACGACGATCGGCAAGTGCGTCGACGTCAAGGACACCGCGACCGCCAACGGCACCCGGCTACAGCTGTGGACCTGCAACGGCCACCCGAACCAGAAGTGGAGCAAGCGCTGACCGCACCGTGAGGAGCAGGCGGGTCCTGGACACCGGCGGCGACCAGGGCCACGCACGCGTCGGCGCGGCCCCGGAACGGACCGCCGGACCGCTCGGAAACCCACCCGGGCCCGCCGCGACCCCGGGAAATGTGTCGAGGGCCGTTCCACCCGCCGCGTCGGCACCCTCGTCCAAGCCGTCCACACACTGCTGACCTGCGACCATTCAGGACGAAAGAGGCTCAGTGCCTCGGGTGTTCACCATCGGGGGTCAATGCCCTCCCCCTCTCCGCCCTCGTCCATGTACAGCGGCAGGACCGGGGGCCGGGCAGACGGCTGCCGGCAGGAGCCGGCGGCGACCGTCCCGCGTCCCTGTCTGCCCGCAGATCCCTCTCAGGCTCCCTCGCGCCTTGAACAGGTGGACCCGCACCGTCCTGACGGAGATAGCCGGCTTGTCGGCGATCCCCTGCGACGAGAACTCGTCCACGTACGGATCGAGAACGGTGCGCTGACGGGGGTGCGGCTCGCTCGACGCGGAGTTGACCCGGACCGGGCGAAGCGCCCTCGAAACCCGGTGCTGGACCAATAACGGTCTTCATACGAAAGGCGAGGGGGCCAGATAGAGTACTTCACTCCGGAAGCGCCTCGGACCCTGGCAGGAACAAGGGCCTCACCACGTCTCGTTCTTGCCGGTCAAGGCACTTTCTTCTCTTCTGCCCGACTGCCGCACAGCTGGCCTCGTGAAAGCCCGAGGCTGGTGCGGCAGAGCCGCAGTCCCATCCTCTTCGGGGAGGTTTTACCATACTTCGAACAGGCTTATGCCCAAAAGTGCTCATTGTCGGATCGGGCCTGGCCGGCGCCGCCACCGCCATGCGGTTGCTCCGTTTCGCGCGCAGCCCCCTGGAAATCGTTCTGCTCGAGCGGCGTTCCGACTACCGGTGCGCAGGTGTCGCCTACCACCGCGACGGCAACCCCTGGGGCCATGTGTTCAACATCCAGGCGGGCCGGATGTCGGCCTTCCGTGAAGACGTCCACGACTTCATCCGCTGGGCCAACTCCGAGGCGCACCGCGGGGACTGGCCTGCCCCGTGGGCCGGGACGACGTTCACCGAGGAGGGACCGGCGCCCCGGCGGATCTTCCAGGACTATCTGATCGACCGGCTGGCCGAAGCCAGGCGGGAAGCCTGTCCCGGCGTCGTGCTCGTCGAGGCGGACGGCGAGGCCGTCGACATGGAAGTCGGTTCGACCGGTGTCGGTGTGACGGTACGACACTTCTCCCTGCACGGCGCGGACAAGGGTTCCGGAGGCGGGCAGGGCCAGGAGACGACAGTGCTCTTCGCGGACCGCGTCATCCTCGCGACCGGCCTGGAGCTCAGGGAGCCGCCGTTCGCCGCGGAGGTGCTCGACCACGAGTCCTTCGTGCGCAACCCGTACTCCGAGGCCGGCGTCCGGAAACTGATGACGCTGCCGTCCGGGGCGACCGTCGCAATCGTCGGATCAGTGCTGAGCGCGTACGACTCGGCGGGCCTGCTGTTGCGCCAGGGACACACGGGGAAGATCCATCTGGTCTCCAGGACGGGGACGGTGTTCCGTACGTACCCCGCCGGCCATGAACACGAGGTGGTGCGGCTGCCCTGCCCGAGGGCACTGCTGGAGCCGTACCTCGATCGTGAGGAGTTCCTGGCCCGAGTCCGCGGCGCGTGGGAGGCCGCGTGCTCGACGGTCGTCCGCGAGCACCCCGGCATCCATCCGACCGTGGTCGCGGAGCGGGTGGCCAAGGCGTGGGAGCCGCATCTGCCGAAGGCCATCGAGCTGATTCCCTCCGCGGAACTGCGGGGGCTGCTGGACGAGTTCGGTACCGCCATCGCTGCCTTCCGGGTGGGTGCGGTGGAGTACACGATGGAGGTCATCGAGCGCGCTATGCACCCGGCGGACGGGACGGTGCAGCTGGTGGTCGGCAAGGTGGCCGGAATCAAGCCGACGGAGTCCGGGCGGCTGGCCGTCTCCGTCGACGCCAGGAACGGGATGCGGTCCATCGAGACCGACCTGGTGATTTCCAACTTCGGCAGGGAGTCGGACTACGGCAGGGTTGGCCGGCCACTGTGGAAGAACCTCCTGCGCCGGGGCATGGCGGTCCCTCACGAGCGCACCGGGCGCGGTCTGGAGGTCGACGGGCGGGGGGCGCTGCTCGGCCCCGGCGGGCAGGCGGTCGGCCCCATCTACGCGGTCGGCGTGCTGAGAGAAGGCGACGAGATCGTCCGGAACGGCCGGACCGGTGCGTTCACCTTCAACCTCGCGGCCATCAAGAACCACTCGATCGCGGTTGCCGCCTGTGTCATCGAGACGCTGGAACCGGGCGGAGATGTTTTGGCCGAGAGCTTGGCCGAATACTATGCCCGTTCCAGCAATATCAAGGAAGTGGACCGGGTCGAATTCGAGGAAGCTGTGACTCTGGAGGTGAGGAGGCTGGCCGCACGTACCCGAAGCGAGCGGGAAATCATCGATTCCCGTTTGGATTCGCGCATTCGGACCGCGGAAGAAATGCTGCCAGGTCTTTCGACGGACGCGTCCCTGCGCGACCGTCTGATGAGGACTGTCGTCAACCGGGCAGCCGTTGAACGGCTCACCGACATCTCAGTTACGCCGAAGCAACTGCGCAGACAACTCGGGATAGCGAACTCCTAGGACGTGGAGGACCAGTTGAGCGGGCGACGAATTCAAGGGTTCCTGTTGAGCGACGGAACAGAGAAAGTGTTGCGAGGCACTTGTAACCGCACAAGGAGTCCACTTCAGGGGTCCATCCTCGTCGCCAGTTCCCTCGAAGCGGGCCTCTACGACGCGATGGTGGCCTCACGTGCGGTCGTCTGCGGCGCGGGCGGGCTGACCGGGCACATGCAGTCCATCTGCCGCGGCAGGGGTATCCCCGTGCTCCGTGTCGACGAGAGCGATCTGGCGGGCGTCACCGGCGAGGTGACACTGCATCTGGAAAGCCAGTCGATCGTCGTCGAGTCCGCCACGGTCTCCCGGGCCGCGAGCCCGACAGCGGGGGAACCGTCGCCGGACGATCTGGGCTCGGCCTGCGCGGTCATCGCGGACCTGCAGGACATCACCACGATCAACGCGTGCGGTCCGGACGCGAAGCGGGTCGACTCCTTCTTCATCCGGGAGGAGTTCCTCTGCCTGGCGGCAGGCCTGCGTCCACTCGACTCGGTGGGCGGCAGCCCGGCCGACATCACAGCCTACGGTCAGGCCGTCGCGGACCGGCTGTGCGCGTTCGTCGAGGCTCTCCTGCCCGAGCAGCGGCTCGTCCTGCGACTGCTCGACCTCCGCTCGGACCACGCTGCCCGGGTCACCGAGCTGACCCGGGTCGCGGTCGAACCGAACCCCGAACTGGGCCTGCACGGCGCCCGCTGGCTGCTGGCGTCGAACGCGTACCGGGACGCGCTGCACGCGGTCCTCGCATCCCTGCGCATGCGGCTCGGTGACGAAGCGGGCCGGGTGCACCTCTCGGTTCCCTTCGTCAACGACGCGGAGGAGTTCGCCACGCTGTGCAGGCACCTGGAGCTGCCGCCCGACGTGCCGGTGTCCGCGTTCATCGAGACGCCCGCGGCGGTGCACGCCACCGCGGCGATCTGTGCCGAGGGGGCCAGCGAGCTGTTCGTCGGCACGAAGGACCTGGTGCAGTTCTACCTCGCGGCGGACCGGGGCAACCACCTGGTGGCCGGGTCCTATCAGACCCGGCACCCGGCCGTCATCGACGGCATAAGAAGGGTGGTGGAGTCGGCGCGCGCCACGGGCACCCCGGTGAGGGTGTTCGCGCTGGGGGCGGACCTCGGCCACTACCTGGAGCAGTTGCCGACCCCGGACGGCTACATGATGTGCACAGCCGAACTCCAGCAGGTGATCCTCCGGTCGTAGCCCTGGCAGGGCGAGCACCCGGTACGGCGGTGGCCGCTGCGACCGGACCGCGCCGGGAGCCGGCTGCGCGGACGGCGGGGTCCGTGCGGCGGCAACTGGTCCGGCGAGGCCGTCGCTTCCTCGCCGGACCGCTCGGCCGGGCCCCGGGCCGCCCGGCCGGCTCACATCCGTCGTGCCCGTTTCTCAGGGGCCGGGCGCAGGTTGCGCCTATGGTGAGCCCTCCTGCACGGCTCTCAGCCGGTGCGCTCCGGCCGGGCCCCACGGATCCGCCTGCCAGTCGCCCGCACAGGGAGCCCGCCCGCGGCCGCTGGCGGCGACCCCGGCCTCACCGGACGGGGCGGCGTGCAGCGGCCGGTGGTACAGGCCGTCCAGTTCCGGTAGAGCGAGCAGAATCGGCAGGTCGAGCTTGGTGGCCGCCCTCAATTGCACATCGGCGTTGTACATGCGTCCTCCGCGGGCGCGGACCGCCCACCCCGAGCCGATCAGCCTCGGTAGGCGGACCTGCGGACCGGACGCGTCGTCGTGCAGCATCACGGCCGCCGCCCGGATGAACCACAGCCCGTCGGGGACGTTCAGGCGGAACGGGCGGAACTCGTCCAAGATGTCGCAGGAGCGCGGCAGTCCCTCCATGATCGGGGTGCTGAACGCACCCACATAGACCCGGACCGGGCCGACGTCCGCCGGGAAGTGCAGTCGTCCGGCCACAGTGGACAACCCGTGGCCGGCCTGGGCGGCCGGCAGGGTGAGCGGTGGCATGCCGCAGCGGGCCAGGAACCGGTACCTGGTCGGCGCGATGCCGACGCTGCGGGTGAAGCGGCTGGTGAACGTGCCCAGGCTGTTGTAGCCCACCCGGTGGGTGATGTCCGAGACGCTGGCCGCGGTCTCCAGCAGGTGCCGCTTGGCCATGAACAGTCTGATCGCGGCGAGGAACCGGCCCGGCGACGTCCCGGTCACCTCGTTGAACATCCGTGAATAGTGGAACTTGCTGTAAAAGGCAGTTTCCGCCAGTTGTCCCAGGGAAAGCGGGTCGGCGTGGTGATTCCACATAGCTTTAATACTGCGCTCGATCGCTGCCTCTGCGGCCATCCGTATCCCCCGGCTTTGGATGCTGAGAATGCATGTGCATGTGCACGGAAATACCAATCGCCTGTCGGGACCTTGGGAACCCCGATCGGAATTGTTCCGGTGAGCGGTCGCAGTACGTCCCGGCTCACCGGCGCATTCGTTACAGCGAGTTACCTTTCGGGTCGGCGGGTTCGTCTTGGAGTGCCTGGTCGTTCTGCACCGGTCGCGCGGTGGCTCCCTCATGTGGCGGTACACCTTCCCGAACGTGTCGAATCCGGCCGATGCCGTGGCGGCCGGGTATGGCGCAGGAATATCGTTTAGCTGTTCGAAACCGTTCGCATCTTCAAAATTGCGGTTTGAGACGGATGCCGAGAGAAGGTGGCCGAAAATCGCGTTTACGGTACCGCTTCCGTCGACGGCGTAAGCGCTGTGCGGATAAATCTCCGACCCCGGACGGGTTTCACCGGCTTCACCTGCTGGTGCAGGGCTGACGCGTCCTCAGGTATCGAGCAGCTGGACTGCGTGACCGGTAGTGGCCGGTAGTGGCCGGTGGCGTCGGCGACGTTGGTCCGTCCGGCCAGGCGGATGAGACCGATGACGAGGTCGCGGAGGGTCACACTGGCCCGGGGGTGCGGTGCCGGTGCGGATGCGCGAGGCGTCTTCGGCGAAGGTCACGTCTCGTACGTGGTGCGGGTCTCGGCCTGCCAGTGCCCGCGGATCAGCTCCGCGAACCTGGCCGGGGGACCTGCTCGGGGGTGAGGCTGATGACCGCGTAGATGGTCTTGATGGTCGTCTTCCCGGATGTGCGGTCGGTGCGGCGGCGCTTGATCCCGATGGTCTGGACGGCATGAGGGAAGAACGGACCCGGCTGGACCGTGCAGACCTACGGACGGCGGATCTCACGGCGTCCGTGCGCCCGGTCACGGGTGCGGTGTCGGAGCGGGACCTCGCGCCAGGGCAGGCGCCGCAGTTGGCTGCGGAGGTTCTTCTGGTCGCCCTTCACGACCAGGATGCCGTGGGCGCCGCCGGCGGTGATCCGCTCGGCGTGGCCGGACAGATCGAGCCGGTCCGGCAGCGGAGCGGAGGCGGGGATTTCGTTGCACTTGGTGGCGATGGTGGCGCCGCAGGACGCCGGTCAGGGAGGACGACATGCCAGCGCCCCCTGTTCGTGATCAGAGGCTTCGACAACCTTGATCAACGAGGATCGCTTTCGCCGGCTCCAGACAGGACGTGGGGGCAGCCTCGGCACGTACTCACGCGATCAGCTCGTCTCGCCGGTGAGAACGGTCCGCCCTGCCCGCTGGTGGAGCCGGGGGCCGATCGCGGGAGTTCGAGGCGGCCCGGCAGAACCCGGGACGCGTCTACGCTCCCGACTCCGAGCACCACCTCATCGTCGTGGCCATGGCGAAGGTACTTCCTCAAGTCCGGTGCGGTGGCCTGTTCCCGCCGCTGTTCGACACAGCCACGACTTCCACGGCCCCTGCCCACGCTCGGTCTCCTTCTCGCGCAGGTGGGCAAGGAGTGTGCAACGCCTGCTTGAGACAACCGAGCCTGCGTCAGCGGGACTTGATCCTCAGGCGGTGCTCGTACAGCAGCCGGGAAACATGCTCGACGAGCTCGTGCGGGACGTCGAGCACGGCTCGATACGGAACCAGCAGGGCCCCTCAGGCCGCCGGTGTGATGAGTGGAATCACCACGCCGACGTCGAGGGGCCCTGCCGCGTCACCACACCTGCCCGGCGCATTTCACTCCTGCGGAACAGGATGAAAGAGGTGCACTCATGGGCGCGATCCGGGTCCTGGCCCGTGAAAGCCGCAGCCCGGTGGTTCGAGCGCTTCAGCGTGAGCCAGCTGTTCCACCGCCGCGTCGGCACCGTCGTCCAAGCCGTCCACACGCTGCTGACCTGTGACTGTTCAGGACTGAAGAGGGTCAGTGAGCGATTCGCGGTGGCCACCGAACAGGTATCGGCGCCGGAGACGCGACGCACGAGGCGCCCGTGCGTCGAGGAGACGTTCGAAGTCTCAACTCGCCGACACGGGCGCCCTATTTGTCCCCTGCATGCTCATCGCCCTCCCCGCGCACCCGCCAGGAATCGCGGAAAAGCCCCTATCCGGGCCGTGCCGAATCGCGCCGCGAAGGGCTCTGCATCGAACAGGCCCGGTCGCACGCTCCGACCGGTGACCGGGCCCGGGAGCCACCGCCCCTCAGCGGCGCCCCACAGGTCCGAGTGCACTCGCGGAACCCACCTCGGAGCCGGCCGGGGCAGCCGCCGTTTCCACGTCTCCCAGGAGGCCGAAACTCTCCTTGACCACCCGCTTCTCCTTCCAGAGGTGGTAGACGGCGATGCCGAGGATGACCGTGCCCACCGCATTGGCCACGAAGTGCCACCAGACCCGGTACGTCACCAGTGCCGGGCCCGGTTCGATGGCACCGAACCAGGTGGACAGGCCGATGGCCCGGCTCGCGCCCAGCGCCACCGAAGCCGTCAGCACGATGTGCTCGATGCCGTGGATGCCCTGCATCCAGACGCCCATCCTGGCCCACTTGCGCGCCTTCAGCTGCCCGGCGACCCGGTGCGTGATCTGCACGATGCCGACCAGTCCGGCAAGGAAGATGAAGTTGCCGACCAAGTGCAGGATCTCCATCCCGAGGGTGGGCTTGCCGGCGTCGACCTGACCCATCCCACGGGCAAAGCTGTCAGCCCACGGAGTCATCCACGCCGGGTCGTAGGGATGGGCGATCCAGTAGCCCGCCTGCACGACATGTTCCTGGAAGTGGCCGACCTGGCCCACGACGCCAACGCCCACGAGCACTACGGCGAGCTTGTACGCCCACGGCTTCACCGCCTTGCGGTTCCCGACCGCCAGCACGGCGACGGCGGCCCACATCGCGACGGCCCAGCCGATGAAGAGGACAGCGCCCACGGTGTCGACCGTCGAAACGGTGGGTGCCATTCCCGGCATGCCGGAGTGATCCATACGAAGTTCCTCCCTGGTGTCTCTCAACTGTGCGGAAAGATCGCAGATACAGCTGTCGGCGTTCGGCAGCGCCCTGAGGCGGCGACCGAAATCCGAGGCCGGCGAAGAAGCACGTCCTGGGTTCCCCCGGCACGAGCAGGACCAGCGCCCTCCCGCCACTCACGATCGCGAACCGGCCCGCCTACGGGGCTCCCGCCCGACAGACTGCCGCCAGCCAGCCGGGTTCGCCTCTTCCACGTTGCTCTCTTCGGGACTCGGCAGGGCGCGCCCGGATCCCGCCGGTGGCAAGGCCCTCCGCCCGCGTGCGACCCGGACAGGTGCCCTGGCCGCCGGCACGGCCCCGGAGCGCTCCGCACCGGTTCACGGCAAAGCACCTTGGGAGAAGTCGACCCGATACAGAAGATGTGATGCTCACATCTGTGGCCGGAGCCACGGACGGTGGATTGGTGAGTTGCAGTGCGCGTGCGCACTTCGTCTGGAGAAGAGGCCAAGAAAATGATCACGCTGAACACGGTGAACGTCGAGATCGACGGACCGAAGGCCACGATCTACCTGAACCGGCCGGGCAAGAAGAACGCGATGAATCCGCAGATGCACCTGGATATGAACGAGGCCCTGGACGCGATCGAGGCAGCCGGAACCGTAAAGGCGGTCGTCGTGACCGGCAGCGGTGACAGTTTCAGCTCCGGGATGGACCTCGAAGAGTGCTTCCTGCAGCCTTTCGACGACCCGCAGTTGTTCTACCGGACCAATCTGGTGGCGCTCAATTGGTTCAAGCGGCTGAAGGCCTTTCCCGCGGTGACCATCGCCAAGGTGAACGGGTACGCCTTCGGCGGCGGGTTCCTGGTCGCGGGGATCTGCGATCTGGCCATCACGTCGGAGACGGCGAAGTTCGGACTCTCCGAAATCAACTTCGGCATCTTCCCGGCGGGTGGAGCCACCTGGGCGGCCACACACAACCTGCCGCGTAAGCAAGCGCTGTACTACATCCTCACCGGGGACACTCTCACCGGGCGGCAGGCGGAGACCTACGGGCTGGTGAACAAGGCCGTTCCGGCGGATCAACTGGACGCGGAGACCGACCGAATCGTCGGACGGATCATCAACAAGAACCCGATCACACTGGAACTGGCGAAGCAGGTCTATGAGCGCACCACGACCATGGACCTTCCGGCGTCGATCGACTACGACCAGGCGAAGCTCTGGGAGCTCTCCCGTCTCAGCGGCAACGAGTGGATCAACGTGGCGCTCAAGCAGTTCGAAAAGCGCGACTACCAGCCCGGCCTCAGCACGTACAGTCGGGTGGACGCCGCGTCATGATTTTCACCGGCCCACGTCCACGCGTCCACGTCCCCGAGACCACGTTCACCTCCTTCATACTGCGCCAGGCGGAGCAGTACCCGCACCGCCTGGCGACGGTCGACGTCGACGGGGAGAACGGTCACACGTACGGCCTGCTCGCATCGGCGGTGCGCCGCGCCGCCACCGGGCTCCAGGCCCGCGGCTTCGGCAAGGGCGACGTGTTGGCCCTCCTCGCGCCGAACGTGCCCGCGTACCCGATCGCCTTCCACGCCGCCGCCCTGGCGGGCGGCACGGTGGTGGTGCTCAATCCCCTCGACACGGAGGACGACCTCACCGCCCACCTGAACGACACCGACGCGCGCCTGCTGGTAACCATGCCGTCCGAGGTGGTCAAGGCCACGGCGCTGACCGCGCGGACGAAGGTCGAGGAGATCATCGTGTTCGGTGAGGCGGAGGGCGCCACGTCGTTCTCCGCGCTGCTCACCGACGGTGTGCCGCCCGAGCCGGCCGTCGACCCGGCGCAGGACGTGGTGGCCGTGCTCCACTCCAGCGGCAGCACCGGCTATCCCAAGGGGGTGCTGCTGACCCATCGGAACATGATCGCCAACGTGCTCCAGACCAGCCTGGTCGCGCCTCTCGACGAGCACGAGACGGTGCTCGCCGTCGCGCCCTTCCACCACGCGTTCGGCCTGATCATGACGATGAACGCGAGTCTGCTCCAGGGCGCGACACTCGTGACGATGCCGCGCTTCGACCCCGAGGCCTACCTCAACGCGATCCAGGACCACCGCGTCACACGCCTCTACGTCGTGCCGACCATCGCGGTCCTCCTCGCGAAGAGCCCGCTGGTGGACCGGTACGACCTCTCCTCGCTCCGCTCGATCGTCTCCGGCGGCGCGGCGCTCGACCCGGGGACGGCCGAGCTCTGCCGGCGACGCCTGGGGGTGAGCATCGGCCAGGGATACGGCCTCACCGAGGCGCTGGTCTCCTTCATGCAGCTCGCCGACCCGCTGGCCCCTGGGTCGGTCGGCCCCAACTCCCCCAACATCGAGTGCAAGATCGTCGACATCACCACCGGCGACGAACTCGGGCACAACCAGGACGGCGAGGTCCTCATCCGCGGCCCGCATGTGATGAAGGGCTACCTCAACGCCCCGGAGGCCACCGCCAAGGTGCTAGAACCGGACGGTTTCCTGCACACCGGCGACCTCGGCCATGTGGACGAGAACGGAGAGCTCTTCCTCGTCGACCGCATCAAGGAACTCATCAAGTACAAGGGCCAGCAGGTATCGCCGGTCGAGCTCGAAGCGGTCCTGATGTCGCACCCGAAGGTGACGGACGCGGCGGTGATCGGCGTGCCCGACGAGGAGGCCAGCGAGATCCCCAAGGGATTCGTGGTGACCGGCGAGCCGGTGACGCCGAAGGAAATCATGGACTTCGTCGCCGAACGGGTCGCCCCCTACAAGAAGATCCGGCGGATCGAGTTCCTCGATCAGATCCCCCGCACGCCGGTCGGCAAGATCGAGCGCCGCAGTCTTCTGGCCCGCGAGCAGTCCGGCCAGTAATCGCAACTCTGAAGCAGACCACCAGGGAGAACCGATGAACTTTCCGAAGATAGTTTCCCGAGCCGAGTGGCTGGAGGCCCGCAGGGCGCTCCTGGAGAAGGAGAAGGAAGTCACCAACGCCCGCGACATGATCGCCGCGGAGCGCCGGAAGCTGCCGATGGTCAAGGCGGAGAAGGAGTACCTCTTCGAAGGACCGGACGGCACAGCGACGCTGCTCGACCTGTTCGAGGGCCGCCGCCAGCTCATCGTCCGGCACTTCATGTTCGGCCCGGACGACGACGAGGGCTGCATCGGCTGCTCCATGCAGACGGACAGCGTCGGCGAGCTCGCCCACATGTGGGCCCGGGACACCAGCTTCGCCCTCGTCTCCCGGGCGCCGCTGGCGAAGCTCGAACCCTTCAAGGCCCGGATGGGCTGGAACTACCCCTGGTACTCGTCGTTCGGCAACGACTTCAACTACGACTACGAGGCCGCCACCGAGATGGGCGAGTCGCCCGGGGTGAGCGCGTTCATCCGTGACGGCGACGACGTCTTCCACACGTACTCGGTCTTCGACCGGGGCGGGGACATCTTCAAGAACTTCTACAACTACCTGGACATCACCGCCCTGGGCCGGCAGGAGGACGAGCTCGAGCACCCCTGGGACTGGTGGCGCTACAAGGACAGCTACGACAGCGAGGACGCAGCCGCGCCCGGCAACAACTGGTGGAACGGGACGCGCTTCAAGTCGTAGAGCGTCGATTCCGGCCCTCCCGGCGACAGCCGGGAGGGCCCGTGACTCCGGCTCCGGGACCTGCTGCCTCCCCGCGACAGGTCCCGGGTCCGGAGTTCTCGACTGTCCGCGACCGGACACGCCCACTACCTGGAGGACATCATGAGTGACCTGTCCGGCAAGACCACCATCGTCGTCGGCGCGAGCCGCGGCTTGGGCCACGGGATCGCCAGGGCCTTCGCCGAGGCCGGCTCCCGAGTGGTCTCCGTCTCGCGCACCGCGGCGCCGTTCGCCGAGCCGGCCGGCGGCGCCGGCAGCACCGTTCACGAACTCGCCGACGCCGGCGACCCCACACTGGTAGGCAGCCTCCTCGACCGATACCGGCCCGAGGTCGTCGTCCTGGCGGCCGGCGCGAGCCCGCACATGCGTCCGCTGCAACACCAGACCTGGGAGACCTTCTCGGTCAACTGGCAGACCGATGTCAGGATCGCGTTCCACTGGCTGCGCGAGGCCCTGCTCACTCCGCTGCGGCCCGGCAGCAGGGTGATCGTGATCAGCAGCGGTGCCGCGATGGCGGGTTCGCCGCTCTCCGGGGGCTACGCCGGCGCCAAGGCCACCCAGCGCTTCATCACCGGATACGCCCAGGACGAGGCCAGGCGCGCCGGACTGGACATCACGTTCTCCGCGGTGCTTCCCCGGATCACCCCGGTGACCGAGCTGGGCAGGTCGGCGGCCCGCGCGTACGCGGCTCGCGACGGCCGGTCGGAAGAGGAGTACCTGAAGCAGATGGGTCCGCTGCTCACCCCGGAGATCGCCGGCTCAGCGATGGTCGAGCTGGTCCGGACGGAGGCGAACGCGGTCGCGCCCGGCTACCTCCTGACCGGTGCCGGCCTGAAGAAGCTGCCCTGACTCGGTTCCGCGTCACGGGTACGGGGCGGGGCCGCTGGTCGGCCCCGCCCCGTACGTCGTTGCGACTCCCGGATACGGCTCGGCGGGCGGCGAGAGCAGACCTGCCGAGCCGTTGAGCACGCATGCCCCGAACTCGACGTCCCTTCCAGCCGGGAACGCGGGAGGGCACGCAGGAAGAGGCCGGGGGGATTTCCATCTTCGATGATGACTGAGCAGCACCGAGCCCGTGGGCCGGTCCTTCGCACACCTGTTTCGGCCACGACGACGAGGAGTGGGAACAGTGACGACGAACATCAGCAGTACGAGCACACCGGACACCGGCGGGGAAGCCCCGGGCGTCCCGACCGATGCCGAACTCGCGAGCTCCCTGGACGGCGGCTTCAGCAGCGAATACGCCACCGTGAACGGTCTCCGCCTCCACTACGTCACCGGCGGGGAGGGCACTCCGCTGGTCCTGCTGCCCGGCTGGCCGGAGACCTGGTGGGAATTCCACAAGGTGATGCCCGCCCTGGCCGCGGCCGGCCGCAGGGTCATCGTGCTCGACCTCCCCGGCATGGGCGGCTCGGACAAGCCCGCCACCGGATACGACAAGAAGACGATGGCCGGGGTCGTCCATGGATTCGTCCGCGCCCTCGGCTACGACCAGGTGGACATCGCGGGCCACGACGTCGGCGCACAGGTCGCCTTCAGCTTCGCGGTCAACCACCCGGAAGCCACCCGCAGGGTCGCCCTGCTCGATGTGCTCCACCCGGACGCGTCGATGTACCAGATCCCCGTGCTGCCGGCCCCGGGTCTGCCCTTCTTCCCGTGGTGGTTCGCCTTCAACCAGGTCGTCGGCCTGCCCGAACAACTGCTGGCCGGGCGCGCCCACTTCCTCATCGACTGGGTCTTCGACAACTTCCTGCTGGACCCGGGCGCGGTGACCCCGGCGGACCGGGCCGTCTACACCCGGGCCTACGACACGGCGGACGGGATCCGCGGCGGCAACGGCTGGTACCAGACGTTCGGCCAGGACATCGCCGACCTCGGAACCTACGGACAGGTGACCGCGCCCATGCTCGGCCTGGTCTCCAACCTCGCCGACGGCATGTTCGCCAAGCAGATGGAGGCGACGCTGCCCACCCAGGGGAGCGACGTGCGGGTCGTGCTGGTGCCGGACGCGGGCCACTACTTCGTCGAGGAGGCGCCGCAGGCCGTCATCGACGCGTTCAACGCGTTCTTCGTCTGACCCTGATCCCACAAGTCCGTTGAGGAGAAGTCATGTCAACGTCCGTCATCCCGACCCGGGAACAGCTGGTGCGGCAGGTTTCCGCGATCGCGCCCGTGCTGCGGGCCAACACCGCGTGGTCGACGGAGAACCGCCGGCTGCACCCTGACTCTGTGGAGGCCCTGCGCGACGCGGGTGTCTTCCGGATGCGTATCCCGCTGCGCTACGGCGGGTACGAGAGCGACGCGCAGACCATGGTGGCGGTGGCCGAGGAGATAGCCAAGGCCGACGGGTCCGCCGCATGGGTGGTGGCCAGCTCCTGGGTCGCCGGCTGGGGCGTGGGCCTGTACCCGGACGAGGTCCAGGACGAGGTGTTCGCGGAGTCCGGCACAGGGCTCTGCGCCACCATCGGGCCCGGGACCGCGACGGCCGTCCCCGTTCCCGGCGGCGTCCTGGTCAACGGCTCGTGGCCGTTCATCAGCGGCGCCCTCAGCAGCACCTGGCAGCAGGTCGCGGCGATATTCCTGGACCCGGACGGGCAGCCGTACCCGGTGATGGGCCCGGTCCCGGTGTCGGACCTGGAGATCGTCGACGACTGGCACACCGGCGGCCTGCGCGGAACCGGGAGCGTCACCACGACGGCGAAGGACCTGTTCATCCCGCAGGAACGCATCCTGCCGGCGCCCATGGTGCTCGGTGGCCAGTCGGTCTCCAAGCTGAACGCCGACTCGCCGATGTACCGGGCTCCGCTGATCGTGGTGGGCGCGGCGTCCACGGTCGGGGTCGCCGTCGGCATGGGCGAGGCGGTACGGGACCTGTTCTTCGAGCGGCTCCCCGGCCGCAAGATCACCTACACCGAGTACCCGAGCCAGGGCGAGGCCCCGGTGACCCATCTGCGGGTCGCCGAAGCGGTGATGAAACTCGACGAGGCGAAGTTCCACGCGACCCGGCTGGCCGCCCAGCTCGACGCCAAGTGCGCTTCGGCCGAGCCCTGGGAGATGGCGGAACGCGGCCGCAGCCGAGCGGACGAGGGCTCGGCGGTGCGGCTGACCCGGGAGGCGGTGGAGATCCTCGCCTCGTCCAGCGGCGGCTCCGCGGCCTACACCAAGGTGCCGGTGCAGCACATAGCCAACGACCTCCAGACCTTCGGCCTGCACGCGATGATGAATCCGGATGTCAACGCCGAGACCTACGGCCGGATCCTCTGCGGCCTGGAGCCCAACACCTACTACATCTGACCGGTGCCGAGCCGTCCCCGGTACGAGAGAGTCCACCAAAAATCCTGAGGAGTCGTCATGTCCACCCTTGGAATCATCGGCAGCGGAGTCATGGGCACGGTGATCGCCCGGCTCGCCGTCGAGAACGGCATTCCGGTCGTGATGTCCAACTCCCGCGGCCCCGAGAGCCTCGCCGGCCTCGTCGCGGACCTGGGCCCGCTGGCCACGGCCGGTACCGTCGAACAGGCCTCCCGGGCCGGCGAAATCGTCGTGATGGCCCTGCCGGTCACCGACTACCGGTCCGTCCCGGTGGCACCGCTGCGGGGACGGACCCTGCTGGACACCAGCAACTACTACCCGATCCGCGACGGCCGCATCGAGGAGCTGGACTCGGAGAAGCTGACCACCAGCGAGCTGATCCAGCAGCACTTCAACGGGGTCCACCTGGTCAAGGCGTTCAGCGGCATCCTGGCCCACCACATCACCCAGCTCGCCCGTCCCTCCGGCCATCCGGAGCGCAGCGCCGTGGCCGTCGCCGGCAACGACGCCTCCACGAAGACCGGGGCATCGGCGCTGATCCACAAGCTCGGCTTCGACACCGTCGACGCGGGCTCGCTGGCGGACAGCTGGCGCTTCGAGCCGGAGACCTCCGCGTACACCTGGCTCTACATGGCCGACAAGAACACCGCCTTCGAGGACCGGACCGAAGCCCTCGGGGCTCCCCTGCCGGCCGCCGCGCTGCGAGCGGCACTGGAGAACGTCGAGAGGGTACGGGTGGCGGAGCGCACCTTCTGACCCCTGCCCGACGCCCGGAGGAAACAGGGAAGCCCGCCGGCGACGGCGGGCTTCCCTGCGGAGCACAACGGGCGGGACTTTCGACACACGCCCTGGGGGACACCACGATGAGCGGGATCGACCAGCGGCAGACCCGTACCGGCGGCTGCCCGTGCGGGAGGTCCGGTACAGCGCGAACAGCCGGCCGTTCTACCCCCATGTGTGCAGCGGCCGCATCGCGGGAAGCTCTCCGGCGGCCCGATGACGGCCGTTGCGGGCTTCCCTCTGTCCGGTGTCGCCTGGGACGGTCCGGGCGGCGGGCCCACGTGGAGAGGCAGTCCCTCTTCCGGTCCGCATCGGACCGGAAGAGGGACTGCGAGAACACCCCGCCTCAGGGCTGTCCCGCAATTCCTGGCGGGTGCGCGACGACAGCTACGGCACCTCGCCGCGTTGTCGGAACGTCCACATACATCCAGTATGCGGACGCCCCTCCGCCTTGCGATGCACCGCATCTGACGCCGCGCACTGATCCACCACGAATTGCGGGACAGCCCTTCGGGAGTCCTACTTCCACTGGATGATCTGGAGGTAATTCCCGTCGGGGTCGGAGAACGTGCCGAACTTGCCCGGCTCGCGGTCGTCGATCGAGACCCACTCCGCGCCGGCAGCGGTCAACTGGGCCTCCACCGCGTCGAAGTCGTCGACATGGAAGTTGACGATGGAGCGACCCGGCTGGTCGTTCTTCGCGTCGATGTCGTCGCGCTCGCAGACGACCAGGTGGAAGCCGCCCAGGTCGATCGGGCCGTCGCCGGTGAACCCCGGAGCCAGCGCCTTGATGTACCAGGCCCGCAGTTCCTCGGGACGAGTCGAGCCGAGCAGCATGCTTCCAGGCTTCAGTGTCGCCATGTCGAATCTCCTTGATGTGTGGCCCGAGATCGCAGCAGCGGCTGTCGCCACGCCTCTCGGTGCTGTGTGAAGTCGTCCGCCTCGGCGACGCGCTCGACGACCACCGCCCGATGGCACCGACCGGCCGCGGAGACCTCGACCGTAAGGGTCCCTCCGGTCGGGAAGCCGCAGGCTCCCTGACCGCACGCCCGACCCGGTCGCGGAGGACCGGCCGACCTGCCCGGCGGTTGGTCCGTCGGATTCAATTCCGCAACCAAAGTGTTGCACGTGACCCACCCCTAAGCAACCCACCTCTTGCGCGACACGCCACCGTCCCGAAGCGCCACAGCGCATGCGCCCAGAGCTGACGCCCGCACGGAAGTACCGCACCCCTCCCGCTGAACGCAACCTTTCGATTGCGCCTGACGACCCGATGTGCAACCATCGGGTTGCTGGCAAGAGCACCAATGAAGGAGTCCCTCATGACGGAACGGCTGATCGAACGCGAAACCCTGATCGCGGCCCCCGTGGACCGGGTGTGGTCACTGGTGACCGAGCCGGGGTTCTGGGTCGCCGACCCGGCAAGTGCGTCCGGCACCGTGGCCGTCGAGGGCGAATCGACGGTGGCCAAGAACCCCGAGTACGGCAGCTTCCCCGTGCGGGTGGAGAAGGTGCAGCCGCAGACCTACGTCGCGTACCGCTGGGCCAGCGCGTTCCCCGGCGAGGAGCTGAGCGAGAACAACAGCACCCTGGTGGAGTTCACGCTGACCGCCGAGGGCGACAAGACGCGGCTGCGCGTCGTCGAGAGCGGGTTCGCGGCGCTGGCCGGGTCCGAGGATCTGCGCGCCAAGGCGCACAGCGACAACGCCGGCGGCTGGCCCCAGGTACTCGACGCGGTCAAGACGCGCGTCGAGGCGTCGTCCGTGTGACGGACGAACGCCAGGGTTCCGTCGGGGTGGTGGACAGCGTGCTGGTCGCGCTGGCCGACCACACACGACGCGAGCTGTTGCAACTGCTCGCCGCACAGGGCGAGGCCACGGCGACGACGCTTGCCGAGAGTCTTCCGATTTCACGACAGGCGGTGGCCAAACACCTCGCCGTCCTGGACGCCGCCGGACTGGTCTCCGGCAGCCGGGTCGGACGCGAGGTGCGGTACGCGGTGAAGCCGGCGACCCTCGACGCGACGGCGCGGTGGATGACCATGCTCGCCGCCGACTGGGATCGGCGTCTGGCGAAGATCAAGCACATCGCCGAGGCAGCGGAACGGCAAGACACCCCGTAGACCCTGTCGTCCTGTTCCCGTCGTTCGCACGGCCCACCCTCCGGGCGAACGACGGGAACGGGGCGGCAGCCCCCAGCACTCCCCCAGCTCCAGGTCACCCCGGCGAGGCACCGGATTGACGGCCGGTCAGGCGTCGGTCCGGCGCTCGGTGACGCGTGCCGCCGGGCGGCACGGTCGGCCGACGCGGTGACTGTTCACGAAATCGGACTCTCGATCGAGGGAACCATCTCATGACGACCGACGCAGGTAAGAGCGAAGCGAGCTCAGCTCCACGTTTCACCAGCAGGGAACGGATGATCCTATTCCTCCTGCTCGGGTCCGGATTCATGCTGTCAGTCGACTTCTCGATCCTCAACGTCGCGCTGCCCGAGGTCGGCGCGGGCGTCGGGCTGGGGCTGTCCGGGCTGCCCTGGGTCACCTCGGCCTACGCCCTCCCCGCGGCGGGCTTCGCCCTCCTCTTCGGACGGATGGGCGACCTGTTCGGCCGCCGCCGGCTCTTCATATCGGGGCTGGCGCTGCTCAGCGCAGCCTCGCTGCTCGGCGGATTCGCCCAGAACCCCGAAGTACTGCTGACCGCCCGCGCACTGCAGGGCTTCGCCACCGCGATGGCGATCCCCGCGTCACTGTCCCTGCTCACCAGCACCTTCGCGGAAGGCGCGCACCGAGACCGGGTCCTCGGCCTCAACGGTGCGCTGCTCTCCGGCGGCTTCACGGTCGGCGCGCTGGTCGGCGGAGTCCTCGTCAGCCTGCTCAGTTGGCGAGCCGCGTTCTTCATCAACGTCCCGGTGGCGGTGGTCATCCTGGCGTTCACCCCCTCGCTGATCAGGGAGAGCAGCGTCCCCGACCGGGTGAAGCTGGACGTGCCCGGGGCGGTGACCGCGGCCGGCGGTCTGCTGGCCGTCATCTACGCGGTCATCGAGACGAACATCTACTCGGGCATCATCGGCGTGGCTCTGCTGGCCTCGTTCTGGATGATCGAGCTCCGTTCACCCGCGCCGCTCGCCCCGGTGCGCATCCTCAAGCGGTCCACGGTGAAGTGGGGCAACTACGCGGGGCTCGTGGTCTTCTCCATGGAGACCGCCATGATCTTCCTGATGACGCTCTACCTCCAGAACGTCCTGCACTACTCGCCACTGACCACCGGCCTGGTCTTCGGCGTCCCGGGCCTGGCGGCCGTGGTCGCCGGGGTCATCGCCGGGCGCTCCATCGGACGCCACGGCAGCCGGAAGGTACTGGCCGTGGGCATGTCCGTGCAGGGCCTGGCGATCATTCCGCTGATCTTCCTCGGTACCGACCGGGCGGCGCTCGCGATCCTGATCCCCGCGCTGTTCATCGGGTTCTTCGGGCATGTGACCTCCATCGTGGCCTACACGGTGACCGGAACCTCCGGCCTGCCCAACGAGGAGCAGGGCCTGGCAACGGGCATGACCGCGATGACCCAGCAGGTGGCCGTCACGATCGGCATCCCGATCCTGAGCTCGGTCGCCGCCACCCAGGCGGTGGAACTGGACGGCCTCCACCTCGCGCTGATCGTGGACGTCGTGGTGACCATGGCGAGCATGGTCCTGGTCTGGTTCGGCCTGCGTGCCCGCGGCGCGGACGCTCCGGCGGCGACCGTGCCGCTGCCGGGGCAGGCCGACGAGGCGTTGGCCCGTCCGCTGGACTGACACCCGGCCCCACGGAGTCGCACTCGGCCGAGTGCGGCTCCGTGGTTTTCCGGGCCGGGTTCCGCCGAGTCCTTGCCGGTGGGCGTGGGCGACCGCCGGGAGGCCGTCCCTGGCGGGGTCTTCGTGGTCCCCGCGCCGCTCACCTCTCCCCCGGCACCCACTGCGCGTGGAAGCCGTGCGGCACCCGGACCGGCAGCGGGACCACGGCGACGGGCGGCCCGGTGAATTCGGCGGTGTCCAGAACCACCAGTTCGCTGCGGTCGGCGGCGGGGTCGTACACCAGGGTCAGCAGCCAGCCGTCGGCCTCCGCGGCCCGTGCCTCGCGCGGCAGGAAGACGGGTTCGCCGGTCAGCCGTCCGCCGGCGAACGCATGACGGTCCGAGCGACCGGTGGTGAGGTCGTGCCGCAGCAGTGCCGGGCCGCAGAGTGCGGCGCCCTGGCCCGCGTCGAGTTCGACGGTGAAGGCGTACCGGTACCGCCGCCCCGTGTACCGCTCGTCGATCAGCGGGAACTCCTGTACCCGGCTGTCCAGTTGCCGCTCCGTCACGACGTTCTCGAGCGGATCGAGGGTCCAGCGCCACAGGGCGGGCGCCGACTCGCTGGCGTGCAGCCGGTCACGGTCGAAGGCCCGCTCGTGGCGGATCACGTCCACGGTGATCCGGCCGTCGCCCTCTTCGTAGGAGTTGACCGGGTGGAAGACGAAGCAGGGTGCGACATCGAGCCAGAGTGCGGCCGCGGCCGTGCCGTCGCGGGGCACGATCCCGATCCGGGCAGCGTGGTCGTGCTGCCAGGAGTAGGGCACGGGCGAGCCGGCCCGCGCCTCGGCGGGGTCGTGCGTCACCGGCAGGTCGAAGAGGACGGCGTGGCGTTCGGTGAGGGAGAAAGAGTGCATCCAGGGGCGGCCCTTGACCGGGATCGGCAGCGTTTCGCGGACCCGGCCCGCGACGTCGAGGGTGAGCAGGACCGCCTCGTCCCTCGCGTGGTCGGTCGCGACCGCGAGGAGTTCGCCGGTGACCGGGTCGGTCAGGGGGTGCGCGCAGAAGCCGCCGGGGAGGGTGCCGTCGAAGTCGGTGCGGGCGCGGGTGGCGAGGCCGGAGTCGAGGACGAGCGGCAGGGCGGTGGCGGCGGCCACGGCCAGGGTGCGGCCGGCGTGCCGGACCAGGTTCGCGTTGACGTTGTCGTCCGGTCCGTTGCGGGGCCCGGGAGTGGGCAGCTCGTTGAGCGCGCCGCTGATCGCGTCGGTCCGCAGCCAGCGGTTGCGGTACGACAGCGCGCGGCCGCCGCCCAGCCGGATCGCGTGCACCATGCCGTCGCCCCCCAGGGCGTGGTCGACGGCGGGGTCGTGGGTGCCCCGGGTGTTGGGCCCGATCCGCAGGAATGTTCCGTCGAGCTGCGGCGGCAGCGTGCCGCGTACCGTCAGTTCCGTGTGTTCGGTCTCGGTCGGCACCGGCTGGTAGCCGCGCCCGAGAAGGTGCACCGTGGGGTGCGGGAGTGTGCCGCCGACAGGGTCAGTGGTGCGAGGCATGGCCGCCTCCTCCGTTGAGTATCATCGTTACGTAACACCGTCACGGAATAGCGTCACAGCCGCCCTCCATACTGTCAAGGGTGAGCCCACGCCGAGTTGACCCGAACCTCCGTCCCCAACTCATCGACGCCGCGGCGAAGCTGCTCGGCGAGGAGGGGCCGGCCGCCCTGTCCACCCGCAAGCTGGCAGCCATGGTGGGCACCTCGACCACGGCCGTCTACACACACTTCGGCGGTATGGACGACCTGGTGCGAGCGATGGTCCACGAGGGGTTCAGGCTGCTCGGCGACCGGATGGGGGCGGTCGAGGAGAGCGACGACCCGGTTGCCGACGTGCTCGCCCTCGGCTGGGCGTACCGGGACAACGCCCGGGAACACTGGCACCTGTACAACGTGATGTTCGGCGGATCGGGCCTCAGTGGCTTCTCCCTCACCGACGCCGACCGGCAGCACGGCCGCTACACCCTGGAAATCCTCGTCGGAGCGGTCAAGCGCTGCGCCGCGACCGGCCGCTTCCGTCCCTTCGACCCCGAACTGGTCGCCCATCAGCTGTGGATCGCCCTGCACGGACTGGTCACCCTGGACCTCGGCGGCTACCTGGTCGAGCCCAACACCGCGGATGTCTGCTTCGAGGCACAGGTGGGCGGAATGATCCTGGGCGCGGGGGACGACCCTCAGCGCGCCCAGGAGTCCCTGGCCAGAGCCACGCGACGGCGGCTGCGGACCCAGTAGGGTCCGCAGCCGCCGTCGCGTGGCTCTGCCGGAACGGAAGAGAAACCCGCTACGCGTTCCAGGGAGCCGTCGGGAACCATATGTAATCGAACCTGCCCAGCATCCGGATGTCCCAGTAGACGACCGTGAACGCGCCGGCCACCAGGAACGCGGACGCGGTGAGCGTCGCCACCCGGCCCGGCTTGGTGGCCAGCCAGCGCTGGACGGGCCGGCTGAGGGTGTAGGACAGGAGCAGGAAGAGCACCGCCATCACCACGAAGTTGCCGATGGACTGGAGCGAGAAGGCGACTGCCCCGTAGAGCGGGTTGTGTTCCTCGGCCGCCTGCCGGAACAGGTTACGGAACAGCGGGTAGGGGCGGCCGATCAGGAAGGCGCCGACCATGACGCCGATCAGCACCAGCGGAGCGTTCGGGTGCCGGCGCGAGACTGCCGCCAGCGGGTCGGGGATCAGACCGGCGGCGGCCAGCCCGAGCACCAGCATGAACAGGCCGAGCACGCCGTACACGATCATGGCCTGGGCGATTCGGGGTGAGATGCCGTGCGTCTGCGCCGTCGAGAACTGGGGCATGTGGGTGCCGACGAGACCGACCAGTACCCCGTATGCAGCCGAGACCGGCAGCATGCCGGCCGCCATCCAGCCCAGCGGCCGCAGCGCGTGTGCCAGCCGCTGACGGCTGGTCAGGCTGATCTGCCCGACCAGCGGGCCCACCGTTCCGAACACGGCCACGTTGCAGGCCGTGAAGGAGCCTGCCAGCCCGGACACCAGGGCGAAGAGCACCCCGGAGGCGATGCCGGACAGCGGCGTGTCCTTGGCGTCGTGGCCGAGCAGTTGGCTGGCGGTGCGGAAGCCGATTTCGTCGTCCGCCAGCTTCGAGGACCATGCGTAGGCGATCAGCAGGCCGCCGAGCACGCTGAGCACGAGGAGCAGGCCCCGGCGGCGCGGGAACAGGCCGTTGACGAAGAGCGATGTGGCGTGCGGCGGTGCCGTCGAGACCGGAGCGGAGGTGGTGTCGGTCACGTGAGGTCTCCTCTGTCGCAGGATGGTGCGGGAACCGGTGCACGAGGTCCGCGATCTCGGCCGCTCCCGTTCGGGGTGGCCCTACGCGAGACCTCGGAAATGGGGACGTGCGGGCAACGCGACTGATTGTCGGGACCCGACCCGTTCACTGCCTACTCCTGAATTGCCCGGTACCGGCACGGCAGAAGTAGTGGCGCGGGCCGGAGAACCGGAGCATGTAACCGGAGAGCTGCGGCCGTCCGGGCGCGCGGCGGGCTGGAGGGCAACGATGAGCGCGAGCTGGCGAGCGGTCAGGCGCCGTCTGATGACACCGAGCCACGACGAGACCAAGCTGTCGACACGGGGCTTCCACGAGAAGAGCCCCGAGGCGCGGGAGACGCTCGAAACGGTCGGGGCGACCTTCCTCGACGGGTACGCGTTCGCCGTCGAGGCGCGCGACCAGGACGAGGCGCACCAACGGCTGGAGCGGATCCCGGTGCGGTTCCGCGGCTTCGCCTACGAGGGCGCGGCGATGGGACTGGCCATGCTGGACGGACTTCCGGTACCCGGGAAAGGCCGCATATCGACCTTCCTGGCGGGCCACGGCGCCCCGCACGACTACATGGTGCACGTCGGGGTCGGCTGGGCGATGGCCCGGCTGCCCCGCTTCCGGTGGGCGTCCATCGCGCCCGCCGACCCACTGCTGCGCTGGCTGGCCCTGGACGGATACGGCTTCCACCAGGCTTACTTCCGTACCCAGCGCTATGTGCGCGAGCAGTACCGGGACCCGTCCTTCCGGTGGCCCGGCGACGAGACCCGGCGGTACGCCGGGCACGCCGTCGACCAGGGCATCGGACGGGCGCTCTGGTTCATCGGCGGCACCGACCCGGCCGTGGTCGCGGACCTGGTGGACGGTTTCGCGGCGGACCGGCATGCCGACCTCTACAGCGGGGTCGGTCTGGCCGCCTGCTACGCCGGCGGTGCCGACGAGGCCGAGTTGCTGTACCTGCTCGAACGGGCGGGCCGCTACCGGCCGCAACTCGCCCAGGGCGCGGCCTTCGCCTCGACGACCCGGGTGGAGTCGGGACTGCTGACACCGCACACCGAAATGGCCGCGCGACTGCTCTGCGGCATGCCCCCGCAGCAAGTCACCGAGGTCTGCTCGCGGGCCCGGCCCAACCCCGTCGTGGACGACCGGCTGACGGCGTACGAGGTATGGCGCCGGGAGATCGCCCAGCGGGTCTCCAGCGACGCTCCCGAGGCGCGGGCATGACCGGCGTGGACTCGGTACCGGCCCCGGTCCTGCCGAGCGGCGGCCGCCCGCGGCGGCCCCCGGGGCCGTCGCGGGCGAGCACCCCGGTGCTCCTGGCCCGGATGGCCTCCGACCGGCTGGCCGTGATGAGCGAGGCGGCGGCCACCTATGGCGACGCGGTACGTCTGCCGCTCGGCCCCAAGACCCTGTACTTCTTCAACCACCCCGACCACGTCCGCCGGGTGCTGACCGACAACAGCGCCAACTACCACAAGGGCATCGGCCTGGTGCACGCCCGGCGCGCGCTCGGCAACGGCCTGCTGACCAGTGAGGGCCCGCTGTGGCGAGCCCAGCGCAAGGTGATCCAGCCGGCGTTCCAGCCGCGCCGCATCACCCGGCAGATCGAGGCCATCGGCGAGGAGGCGCTGCTGCTGGCGGACCGGCTGAGGCTGTCGGTGGGCGCGGGAGCGGTGGACATCCGGCAGGAGATGACCGGGCTCACCCTCGGGGTGCTCGGCCGCTCGCTGCTGGACGCGGACCTGGGCGCGTACGAATCCATCGGCGAGGCCTTCGAAATCGTTCAGGACCAGGCCGTCTTCGAGATGATGAGCCTGAGTTCGGTGCCCACCTGGGTGCCGCTGCCCCTGCAACTGAGGTTCCGCAAGGCGCGAGCCGAACTGAACCGGATCGTGGCCGCGCTCGCCCAGGAGCGGGAACAGCACCCGGCTTCCGACGGCAGCCGCGACGACGTGCTCTCGCGCCTCATCGACGCGACGGCCGACGAGCGGGATCCGGCGGTCCGGCAGCACCGGATGCGCGACGAGCTGATCACCCTGCTGCTCGCCGGGCACGACACCACCGCCAGCACCCTCAACTGGGCACTGTACCTGCTGGACCGGCACCCGGAAGCGGGCGACCGGGTACGCGCCGAGGTCGACGAGGTGCTGGGCCACCGGCTGCCCACCATCGACGACTTCCACCGGCTCACGTACACGTCGATGGTGCTCCAGGAGGTGATGCGGCTGTACCCGGCGGTGTGGCTGCTGCCGCGCAAGGCGCTGGCGGCGGACGAGATCGGGGGCTTCAGGGTGCCGGCCGGCGCCGATGTGGTGCTGTGCCCCTACACACTGCACCGGCACCCGGACTTCTGGGAGGACCCGGACCGGTTCGACCCGGAACGGTTCGCCCCGGGCCGCTCCGCGGGCCGGCACCGGTACAGCTACGTACCGTTCGGTGCGGGACCGCGGGTCTGTGTCGGCAGCAGCCTGGGGATGATGGAGGCCACGGTGGTGCTCGCCGTCCTGCTGCGCCGGCTGCGGCTGTCGGTCCCCCCGGGCCACGAGGTACGGGCCGAGCCGATGCTGACCCTGCGGGTCAAGGGCGGTCTGCCGATGACAGTGGAGCCGCGGAACTGACGGTGCGGCGCCGGCAGCGGCGAGGACGGACCGGTCACGTGAACGGCCGCCCCGGGCAGCAGTCGCCCGGGGCGGCCGTTCGCGTTCCGGCGTCCGGCGCGGGCTACGGCTACGGGCTACGGGCTACGGGCTACGGGCTACGGGCTACGGGCTACGGGCTACGGGCTACGGGCTACGGGCTACGGCGGGCAACGCGGGAAGCCCGGCCGGGGTAGCCGGCCGGGCTTCCTGTTCGCATCGGGGTCAGGCGGCGACGCGGCGGAAGGCCCCGCCCAGGAAGAGCAGCGGATCCTCCCCCGACGCGTTGCCCGCGCCCAGAACCGAGCCCACGAAGATGGTGTGATCCCCCCCGTCGTGGATGGCGCTGAGCCGGCACTCCAGCCATGCCTGGACGTGGCCCAGCACGGGGGCTCCTGTGTACCGGCCGGGTTCGTGGTCGATGCCGGCGAACTCCGCCGCACCGCGCGGGCGCGAGTGGTCGGCGAAGTGCCGGGCCACCCATTCCTGGTCCCGGCTGAGCACGGAGATCGCGAACGCCTGCTCGGCCAGAACGAGTTGGTGGATGGCTGCCGACTTCACGACGCACACCAGCACCTGGGCCGGTTCGAGGGAGACGGAGGTGAAGGAGTTGGCGGTCATGCCGCGCGGCGCGTCGCGTCCCGCGGTCAGTACGGTCACCCCGGTGGCGAAGCGCCCCAGTACCCCGCGCAGCGCGGGACGGTCGTGGATGTCCGCCTCGGGCGTCTCCGCGGGAAGCGGCGGCAGGTCGAGCGGACCGGGCAGCGGAACGGAGGCGGATGGGACGATGGACATGTGGATCACCCCGCAGTAGTGGTGAGCGTCCGGGAGGACGCCGTACCGGTGACGCGGTACGGCAGCAGGGCGAGCCGCAGCGGCTCGGGGACCCTGGTCGGGCGGGTGTCGGTGTTGGGGCCGCGCATGCAGGCGATCCTCTGCTGCCCCCGGGCGACCAGGGTTTCGCTTCCGTCCGGACCGAGCCGCACGTAGTCGAAGGTGAAGGCGATCTGGGTCTGGGTGAGGTCCGACAGCCGCATCCTGATGGACAGTTCGTCGAAGGCGGTGATCTCGGCGAAGAACTCGCAGTCCACCTTCAGGGTGAACAGCTTGAGGTCGGCCCGGATGTCGGCGAGCACGTCGGGTGCCCGGTCGCGCAGGAACATCTCCCGGCAGCGGCCCTGCCAGCGGAGGTAGTTGACGTAGTAGACGTTGCCGACGAGATTGGTCTCCTCGAAGCCGACCAGGTGGCGGTACTCGTAGTGGTCCGGTTGCGTCATCGGGTCCCCTCGGTCAGCACGGTGAAGGACATCGGATCGGCGACGCCTTCCAGGGCGGTCGCGAAGGACGTGATGCGGTGTGCGCCGCCGCGGAAGGCCACCCAGCCGGCCGGCAGTCCCGCGTCGCCGTCCAGGCTCAGCGCGGCCACCGCGTGGCCCGCCTTGCGCAGTGTCTCCACCGCGCCCCACACCCGGGTGGCGGCCAGGCTCAGCGCCTCGCCCCGCCCCTCGGCGAGCAGCCGTGCCAGCGCCAGGCCGTCGGCGCCGAGCAGCGCCGCCCACTCGTCGGCCGGCCGCTCGGCGGCCACCTCGACGTCGCAGGTGACGGCCTGGTCGGCGACCACGGCGAAGGTGACACCCGCCGCGTGCGAGGAGGACACCCGTCGCGTGTCGGCCAGTTCGGGCCGTCCGTCGGGCCGGTGGTGCACCTCGGTGGTACGCCCCAGCGCCCAGCTCACCGCCTGGGCGGTGCGCTGCCGGCGCTCGTCCACCGAGGACCCGTCCACCGGGCCTCCGGGCAGCACGACGCACCGCAACGGGTGGCCGAGCGCCGCTTCGACGCGTCGTTCCAGGAAGGGGCCGAGCAGGGCCGGCAGCCAGGGGCCGGCCCCGTCCTGCTTGCGCACCGCCCGCAGCAGCAGGCCCTCCCAGCGCTCGACCAGCCGGCCCTCCTCGTCACGGACGTCCAGGTCGTAGAGGTAGCTGTCGCCGTCCCGGGACCGCTCGCGGGCGTCGAGGAACAGCAGTCGGCCGGTGTGTCGCGCCGGCCGGGCCGCGAGACGCAGCCGTGCCACGCTCACCGGCAGCAGTGTGGCGTCGGGCACGCACGCCTGGATGGAGTGCATGAGCGCGTCGCGGGTACCGGGATCGGCCAGTACCAGTTCGGCCGGGTGGTAGGCGGCGAACCAGTCGGTCCGGGGAGTGTCGTCGATCTCGGCCAGGCAGTGCTTGGCGGCCAGGTCCCGGTAGCCGAGCAGCCGCTGGAAGCGGTCGCCCTGGAAGAGCACCGGCCCGTACAGCTCACCGGGTGCCAGCGGCACCCGCGGAACCTGGTCGGTGACCGGAGCCGGGTCACCGACCGGCTCCGGCCCGCCGAAGCGCAGGGTGGCCCGGAAGTGGTCGGCCTGGAAGCCGGTCTCACTGCTGCGCACCACCGCCTCGACCGTGCCGGGTCCGGTGACCAGGGCGGCCACCCGCAGGGTCGTCGTGCCGCTCACCGGGACCACGATGGGCCGCAGGAAAGCCATGTCCTCCAGCACCGGGGTGTCCCGGTGGCCCGTCAGCGCGGTGGCCACCTGGGTCATGGCCTCCATGCCGAGGACGGCGGGGAAGAGCAGGTCGCCGTCCAGCAGGTGGTCGGCCAGGTAGAGGTCGCTGCCCGCTCCGAGTTCGGCGTCCGCGACCAGTTCGATGCCGGGGTAGTGCACCTGTACGCGTTCCAGGAACCGCAGCAGCGGGGGTTCGCGCTGCTCCAGGGTGAGCGTCGGCAGGCCGCCGGCGCGGCCCATCACCACCAGGGCCGGCGGGATACCGGGGTCGGCCAGCAGCCGGCCGAGCAGTTCCACGCCTTGGTCGGCGGGGATCGGCTCGATGCCTTCGCGGACCAAACCCTCCAGGACGCCCAGCCGCTCCCCCATACCGGCACCGGACCAGACCGACCACTCCAGTGCCAGGCAGCGGCAGTCGGGGTAGTCCTGCTGGAACTGGACGGTCAGCTCGGTGAGCCAGTCGTTGGCGATGGCGTAGTCCGCCTCGCCACGCAGTCCCGCCCGGCCGATGATGCTGCCGAAGGTCACGAAGAGCCGCAGCGCCGCCGGGTCGATCGCGGCCAGCACCGCTTCCACACCGTCGATCTTGGTGGCCAGCGTGCGGCGGAACGAGTCCTCGTCCAGGTTGGCGAGTGCCTGCGGCTGGTTGCGGCCCGCGCCGTGCAGCAGGCCGGTGACCGGGCCGAGCGCCTTGGTGATCTCGCCGACCGCGGCCTTGACCTGGTCGACGTCGGTGACGTCGGCCCGCACGTAGTGCACCCGGACACCGGCCGCCTCCATGCGGACCAGGTTGTCCGCGAGCTCGGCGTCCTCGGCGGGGTCGGAGCGGCCCATCAGCCCGATCGCCGCACCGCTCGGCCCGGCCAGCGAGATGGCGCACTCGGCGGTGATGCCCTTGCCGCCGCCGGTGATCAGTAGGACGTCGCCGTCATCCAGCGCCTGGTGGGTGGAGTCCGTCGCGAGCTCCACCGCCCGCAGCACCGGCTCCCGACGTACGCCGTCCAAGTCGTAGTGCACCTCACCGAATCCGGTGGTGGCCAGCACGTCCGCGGCGATCCGGGTGCTGATCCGCTCGGCGGCGTCGGCCGTCATGTCCCCGGGCAACGGCAGGGTGACGACGGTGACCGGGATGTCCGGTGCCTCCAGGTGCAGCGTCTTGGCCAGGCCCGCCGCTCCCCTGCGGTCGCCGACGGCGACCAGCCGGGTGCCGGCGGCGCGCCGGTCCGGGTCGAGCGCGGCTCGGGCGGCGGCGAGCATCAGGCCGGTGTGCTCCTGACCGCAATCGCGGGGCAGAGCGAGCAGGACGCCCCCGCCGGGCCCGGCCGTGCGCAACCGCTCGGCCAGCGGGCCGGCCAGCGGGTGCCGGTCGGAGGCGAAGACCTCCCAGTCGCCACCGGGCCCGGCGGCGGGGCCACCGGACGGCTCGGCCGGTGTCAGGTCGACCACGAACGGGCGCACCCAGCTCGCGACGCCGGGGGCGGCGGACGGCTGGTGGTCGTCGGGCGACTGCTCCGACAGCTCGTCGAGGAGTTCGGCGAGTTGCCCCAGTGTGGAGGTGGCGAAGGCGGTGGTGACCATGGGTGCGGAGATGCCCAGCTCCTGGGCGGCCTGGTTCATGATCTGGCCGACGGTGATGGAGCTGAGGTGCAGTTCGTCGAGCGGGTTGGCCGACGGATCGAGCGTTTCGAACGGGAGTTCGGCCCGCTCGGCGGCAAGCCGGAGCAGCACCTCCAGGCTGGAGGCGTCCTCCCCGTCGGCTGCCGTGCTGCCGGCGGTGGCCGCGAGAGCGGTGAGCTCGGGCAGCGCGGCCGGTACCGACTGCTCCAGCACGAAGTCCTCACCGTTGGACTCGCAGGGGCTGGCGAAGAACAGGAACTCCTTGTCCAGCGGCAGCGGCCGGGTGAAGCGCCCGGCGAAGAGCTGACCGTGCCGGACCGGCGCGCCCATCGTCCAGGCAGCGGCGACCGTGCCGAGCAGCCCGGTCAGTGACAGGGCGTCCGCCTCGGTGGCGACCGCGGGCACGTCCGGCAGGATCTCGGCGGCCAGCGACTTCAGTACGTGGCCCGGTCCGACCTCGATCAGCAGGTCGACCTCGCCGTCCATCTCCTGCAGCGCCTCGGTGAACCGGACCGGTTGCAGTACCTGGCGGGTGAGCAGGTCCACCACGTCGGTGTCGGCGGGCAGCAGTCCGCCGGTGACGGTGGAGACCAGGCCCTCGCCGATCCGGCCGAACCGCTCGGTCGTCAGGTGCTCGGCGAGTCCGGCCGCGGCGGGGGCGACGGCCGGTGAGTGGAAGGCGTGCGAGACGTTGATCCTCGCCACGCCGACGCCCTGTCCGGCCGCCAGCGCGCAGACTCGTTCGACCGCCGCGACCGGGCCGGACACCACGGTCTGCCGCGGGCTGTTGTAGCCGGCGATCACCACCGGCTCGCCGGCGGTCAGGGTCTCGGCGAGTTCGGGGGTCGTCGCGAGCGCCGCCATGGTGCCGTCGCCGTCGCTGGCCGCGGCCATGATCCGGCCGCGGGCGCCGGCCGCGCTCAGCACGGTCGGCTCGTCCATGGCGCCCGCCCAGTGCAGGGCGGTCAGTTCCCCGAGGCTGTGCCCGGTGGCCCGGACCGCCTCGATGCCGAGGATGTCCAGGATCCGCAGGCCCGCGACCGAGGCGGCCACGATCCGGGGCTGGGCGACGTCGGTGGCGACCAGGTCGCCGTCGGTGGGGAGCGAGAGCCGATCGTACAACTCGTCCACGGCGGCGAACCGGCGGCGCAGCGCGCCTCCGTCGCCCCGTTTTCCGGCGCCCTGGCCCGGGAAGAGGAAGGCGATCCGGGGGGCCGATCCGGCGCCGCCGAGGAAGACGCCCTTCTTGGTGTCCACCAGCGTACGGACGCCGGCGGCCAGTTGTCCGGCCAGCTCGGTGAGTCGCTCGGTGGCCTGTTCGGGCGAGGCGACGAGCACTGCGGCGCGCAACGGCCGGCCGTCCAGCTCGCCCTGCAACGTGGCTGCCAGGTCGCCGAGTTCGGCGTACGACAGCTGGGCGCAGAACTCGGCGAGGCGGGTCGCCTTCTCCCGCAGTTCCTCCGGGTCGGCGCCGTCCAGCAGGAACAGCTCGGCGTCCTGCCGGGAGGCGACCAGTCTGCGGGTGACGCTCGGCACGGCGCTGCGCCGCAGGCCGTCCGCGTGCTCGACGACGACGTGGGCGTTGATGCCGCCGAAGCCCATGGAGGAGACCCCGGCCCGGATGGGCATGTCCTCGGGCCACAGCTCGGCGCGGTCCGGGACCCGCAGCGCGGGCGCGGGGCCGAGGAGTTCGGGATGCGGGTCGAAGTGGCTGGTGGCGGGCGGGATCACCTGGTGGCGGACCGCGAGGATCGCCTTGAGGAGCCCGGCGACGCCGGCCGCGGCTTTGGTGTGGCCGAAGTTGCCCTTGACGGTGCTCAGGGCGGCCGGGGCGAGTGCACCCGCGGCGCGGCGTGCCTCGGAGAAGGCGCGCAGCTCGGTGGCGTCACCGACGGCCGTTCCGGTGCCGTGGCCCTCCAAGAGGCCGATGGTCTCCATGCCGAAGCCGGCCGTGCGGTAGGCGCGTCGTATGGCGAGCCGGTGGCCGCTGGCCTCGGGCCGGGTGATGCCGCCCTTCCCGTCGGAGGAGTAGCCCCAGCCGGCGATTGTGGCGTAGCGGAACCGACCCTGCGCGCGAGCGTCCTCGTCCCGCATCAGGACCAGCATGCCGCAGCCCTCGCCGGGCCAGAAGCCGTTGGCGCCCTTGTCGTAGACCCGCATCTCGCCGGTGGCGAGCGCGCCGGTCTTGGCGAAACCGATCACCTCGAAGGGGTCGATGCTCAGGTCCACACCGCCGGCCACCGCCACGTCCATCGTGCCGCGGGCCAGCGCGTCGCACGCGGTGGAGACCGAGAGCAGGGAGGACGAGCACGCGCCGTCGACGGTGAAACCGCCACCCTTGAAGTCGAAGTGGTTGCAGATGCGGCCGGCGATGGTGTTCGCCAGGCCGCCGGCCAGGGTGTCCTCGCCGATGGGCGGGAAGGCGCTCTTGTAGCGCTGTTCGAGGCCGTCGAGGAAGGCGGTGAGCGCCTCGTCGTCCCAGCCCTGCTCGCGCAGCGCGGCGCCGACGGTGCGGCGGACGTACGGCCAGCGCAGCCGCATCAGATTGGCCCGGCTGAACTCCCCGGTGAGGGTGTTGCCGATGATGACGCCGGTGTTGACGTCCGCCAGCCCCTCGCCGAACGGGAAGCCGGCGTCCTCCAGGGCACGGGCCGCGGTGTCCAGGGCGAGCCAGTGGGTCATGTCGGTGGAGCGGAAGGTGCTGCCCGCCACCCGGTAGCGGACCCGGTCGAACTCGAATCCCTCGATCACCGCGGCCTTGGCGCTGTAGAAGCGGTCGGGCGCGGTGGGGTCGGGTGAGTAGTAGTCTTCGGCGCGCATCCGCTGGTCGGGCAGTTTCCGGAAGGCACGGCGGCCCGCCAGCACGTTCTGCCAGAGCTGTTCGGGGTTCTCGGCATCGGGGTAGCGGCAGGCGATGCCGACCACCGCGATCCGGCCGGAGGGTTCCCGCTCGTCGTTCTCGGCCGTGGTCACGGGCCGCGGTTCGTGTACGGTCATGCCGCCACCGCCTCGTTGTCGGCCAGGCGCTGTGGCCCGGCGGGCTGCGCCACCGTGCCGCTCGTCGCGTCGATTCCCCGGCGTCGTTGCAGACCGTGGGCGACCCACCAGCCGATACCGCGGACGGCACACACGATCGTGGTGGCGAAGAAGAGTGTGTATACGACGTTGAAGAGCATCAGCAGCCCGTAGACCATGGCGACCGAGGAGCCGAACATGAACTGGTTGCGGCCCTTCGACGGGGTGGTGCCGGGGTCGGTGATCATGTAGTTGGTGAAGAGCACGAAGGCGACACCGCTCATCGGCCCGAGCGCGGACCAGATGGCCACGTCCCACAGGAAGTGGCGCAGCACCGCTTGGATGACGAAGCCGCCGAGCCAGCCGACGATCAGTGGTATCCGCTTGGTCAGCATGGCGTTGATGACCGTGCCCGCGGTGGCGATGACCAGGGGGATGCCCACCCGGAAGAACGTGTTCGCGTTCTCGGTGAACTCGTACGGCGGGGCGATGCTGATCCAGGAGCCGAACAGGAGCAGTGAGACGGTGATACCGAAGTTGGACGGGTTCATGTAGTGCCGCATGCGCCCGTTGACCGGTGCCTGGAGGACGTGCTTGCCGGCCACGCCGATGAAGACACCGAGCAGGACGGGCAGCAGCAGGTCGTTGGCGTAGAGCAGCATGTTCACCGCGAGCGCGGTGATGTGGGCGGGCAGCAGGAACTCGTACACCCTGCGGAACCCCCCGCCCAGGAAGCGGGCCCGGCGGTTCTGGGCCCAGGCGCTGATCACCTCCAGCACCATCTCGACCGCGTAGGCGAACGGCGCGCAGATGATCGGCCACAGCCAGGGCTGCTCGAAGCCGAGCAGGGTGTAGCCCAGGATGTTGAACACGCTCATGGAGATGGCGAAGTTGCGCAGCGCCAGGTAGCGGGGATCCCGGTTGGGTTTCTTCTTCGCGGCGTGGGGCTGGGCGTCGTGCGGAGCCGCCTTGACAGTCTGGGAACGGGTGTCGGTCATCGGCTCGTCACCTCCTGGATGTCGTCGGTGAGCATGAGGGTGTGGCTGCCCGCGGAGAGCTGCTGGGTCTTGGTGTGCAGGCCGCCGTCGCTGTCGCGCCACGTCAGGTGCGCTTTCACCGGGCCGGTGTAGGTGTCGAGGCCGAAGCGCACGTCGAAGCTGCGGAAGCCTCCGTGTCCGCCGCCGCCGTCGAGCTGGGCGATCTGCCGCCCTTGCGGCGTGGTGATGCTCACCGTGGCGCCGTACGCGGGCGAGCCGGGTGCGGCCAGGCCCTCTCCGGCGCCGGCGTCCGGCGCGGGCCGGTACAGCCGCAGTGTCAGGTCGTTGCCCAGCTTCGGGGCCTGGTTGGCGTAGAACGCCGGCGGACCCCACTGCCGGGCTATCGCGAAGTCCAGCGCACCGCTGCCGGTGGTGTCGGCGGTGGCGATCCCGCGGGTCGGGATCGGGACGTCGAGGCCGAGCTGCTCGCTCACGTTCGCGTACTTGCCGCTGCTGGTCCGGGCGTAGAACGCCATCACCTCGTCGCCGGCCAGATCGTCACCGGGGCCGACGTGCGGCCACATCGCGGGATTGGAGAGCAGGTTGTCGTTGGTCATGGCCATTTCCTGGAGCCACGGCCAGCGGTCGATGTCGCCCTTGACGAAGCCGTCGGCCTGCAGGATGTCCTGCTGGCCGCTGTTGAGGAAGTCGCCCATCTTCGCGTCCCAGCCCCAGCCGGTCCAGGCGACGCCGTTCTTCTGCGCCTCCTGCTTGAAGGGGGCGATGCCGTCCTGCAGTTTGGCCTTCGCTGCGGCGGGGCTGTCGGCCTGGTTGACCCAGAGGAAGTTGCTCTCCTCCAGGCCCCAGGCGACGGTGATGTTGCTGACCATCATGTCGAAGCTGCCGTTGCCGTCGACGTCACCGAAGTCGACCCCCATGCCCTTGAAGGAGCCGTTGCCGAGCACGAAGGACTTCGGGGTCGTCGCGGTGCGCTCGCCCTTGGCCTCCGTGAAGCGGATGTTGCCGGGGGTGGAACGGTTGTGCAGCAGGTGCCCGTGGCCGAAGTCGTTGGCGATGTAGACGTCGGGCAGACCGGAGCCGGTCAGGTCGGCGCCGGAGATGGCCAGCGTCCAGCCGGTGGAGTTGTCGTACGGGATGGCGTTCTTCTCCTCGATGAAGGAGACGTCCGGGTCGGTGCCGGCCGAGGCCTTGTACCAGCGCAGCACGTGGTCACCGCCGGCGTTCTTCGCGCTTGACAGCGAGTCGTTCATCTCGACGTTGTTGAGGCCGTTCGGGTCGAGCACGTCGGAGTCCGGGAAGTAGTTCCCGACGATCATCGACGGGTGGCCGCTGCCGTCGAGGTCGGCGACGTAGACGGCGTCGGTGTTCCACCGCGGCCCGTGGTACTTGCCGTCCAGACTCTGCGAGGCGACGACCTCGCGCGGGACGTACGCGGACGCGGACGGGGTCTTGGCGTCGGACTTCGCCAGGAACAGCACCGGAGTGCGTCCCCAGTAGGTGACCAGGAAGTCGTTGCGGCCGTCGCCGTTGAAGTCGCCGGGGGTGCAGCCGGTGGGCGCCATGGCGTCGTCCATCGGCAGCGGCTCGCCGTCCAGCACGAACGGGGTGAATCGGTCGCCGGTACGAGCGGTCGGCGTGTAGGTGACCACGACCGAGTCGGTACGGGTGTCGACGATGCACATTCCGTTGGCGAGTCCGTGGCCGGTGACATCGTTGACCGCGATGCTGGCCCCGACCGAGGAGATCCAGGCACGAATCTTCTCGTAGGCCGGGTTCACCTCACGGATCGTCCGCTTCGGCTGCGAGTCGTATCCGGGCGGCATCGCGATCGGCATCTCCTTGAACTTGTACGCCGCAGCGGCCTGGTCGCCCGCGACAGATACCGAAGTGCGGACGACGAAGAACAGCGAGGTCGCCACCAATATCGTGACCACCCCTGGTATGAGCCTGCGGAATCGCTGTCGGTACGACATCCCAAATCCCTCCCGTGAGCGAGAAATGAACAGCTGACCGAGGACATTGCGAATGTAATTCTGAAATTACTGTCGCAGCACCTGGCACTTGAGGATCTACCACCCCGGCAAGGGCTGCTTCTCTGACGTTGCCACGGTTCGAAGGAGGGCGGTGTCAACCCGTTGAAGCAACGCCTTCGGCCAGTGCGGGGGATATCCACGGCCCCGGGTCATCGAGCAGTCTCGGAGAAGACCGGATGCCGACTGCCTGAAAAACTCGAGTGAGATCGGACCCTGTCTCATCACAGTCTGGCGAGGTTTAAATCCATGACGCACACGTATGACGCGATCATCGTCGGGTCGGGCTCCGCGGGTGCGGCGCTCGCAGCCCGGCTGAGCGAGGACCCGGCCCGTTCGGTACTCCTCATCGAAGCGGGCCCGGACTTCCCCGATCCGGCCGACATCCCGCACGACATCACCAACGGCAACGCCATGTCGATGAGCAAGCACGACTGGCGCTACCGCGCGGAGATCATGGACGGCCGGCGCATTCTCTTTCCCCGTGGAAAGATCACCGGCGGCTCGTCCGCGGTCGGTGCCACCATCGCGCTGCGGGGTGTACCCGAGAACTACGACAAGTGGGCGGCGGCGGGCAATCCGGCGTGGTCGTACGAGCAGGTGCTGCCCTACTTCCGCCGGCTGGAGGACGACCTGAACTTCGAGGGCCGGTACCACGGCAAGGGCGGCCCGGTGCCGATCCGCCGGTTCCAGCCGGACGAGATGACCACCATGCAGCGCGCCTTCACCGAAGCGAGCCTGGCGGCCGGTTTCCCCGAGGTCTCGGACCACAACCACCCCGAGGCGACCGGTATCGGCCCGATCCCGTCCAACCGACGCGACCCCCGCTACCGGGTCTCGACGGCGATGGCGTACCTGACGTCCGAGGTTCGGGCACGGGTGAACCTGACCATTCGCAGCGGGACGCTGGTGCACGAGGTGCTCTTCGAGGGCGACCGCGCGGTCGGCGTCCTGGTCTCGGCCGGTGGCGGCGAGCCCGAGGAACTGCGGGCGCACAAGGTCGTCCTGTCGGCCGGCGCTGTCAACACCCCGACGCTGCTGATGCGTTCGGGAATCGGCCCGGCCGACGACCTGACCAGGCTCGGGATCGACGTCCGGCTGGACCGGCCCGGGGTCGGCGCCCACCTGATGGACCACCCACGGACCGGCGTGTTCATGCGGCCCAAGGAGGGGGCCCTGGACGAGAACGTGCCGTTCCTGCAGTCCATGGTGCGGACCACGGCCAAGGGGTCCACCGACTTCAACGACATGCAGTACTACATGGTCAACCACTTCGATCTGGAGCTCTTCCCCGAGCTTCAGATGCTGGCGGGGGCCTCGATGATCTTCGGTGTCATGGTGGTGGACCAGCAGCCGGAGTCGGTCGGCCGACTGCGGCTGACCTCGGCCGACCCGGCGGCGGGGCCGGACATCCAGCTCGACTTCCTCTCCACCGAAAGGGACTTGGAGAAGATGGTCCAGGGCGTCCGGACCTGCTGGGAGCTGGCCAACCACCCGGAGATCGCGGCGCGGGGCGACGGCTTCATCGTGTTGAACGACAAGCTCATCGAGAGGGACGCGATGGTCGAGCAGTACGTGAAGGTGAGCCTGGACAGCGGCTACCACCCGGTGGGCACGGCCCGCATGGGCGCCGCTGAGGACGCGGGCGCCGTGGTGGACGAACAGCTGCGGGTGCTCGGGGTGGAGAACCTGTACGTGGCCGACGCCTCGGTGATGCCGAGCATCGTCAACTGCAACACCAACCTCACCTCGATCATGATCGGTGAGCGGCTGGCGGACTGGCTGCGCGCCGAGTGAGCTGAGCCCGCCGAGCCTCCCCCGACGGCCGTTCCGGCGCCTGCCGCGCCGGAACGGCCGTCCGTATGTCCAGGTCCGGAAGCCGACGGCAGGCGCACGCAGGGCAATTTGAAAGACGAGACGCCGTGTCCATTCCTGCCACCATGAGAGAAAACAACGCCGCGATTACCCGCCGGACAGCAGACCGGATATTTTCCTGTTTTCTCCATTGGTTCGCGGGGCGGCTCCCACAATCGGAAGAAAAGGCGATCATCCATGACCGATCCGAATGTGCTGAGCACGGTCCGCGTCCCCCTGGTGCAGGAGGACGAGGCCCAGGGCAGGACCGCGGAGCTGTACGAGGCGATCAAGTCCCGGATGGGGATTCCCTTCGTGCCGGACATGTTCCGCCTCGTGTCCAGCCGGCCCGACCTGCTGGAAGTCGTGATCGCCGGCTACGGCGGCGTGTTCAACGACGGCGTGCTGCCGCGTGCGACCCGCGAGATGATCTCCGCCTGGAGCTCCAAGGTCAACGGCTGCCCGTACTGCGTGGGCACCCACAACTGGTTCCTGGCCCAGTTCGGCGGCGACCAGGAACTCACTGACGCGATCGCCGGCGCCGCCTCGGTGGAGGACCTGCCGATCGACGAGCGCACCAAGGAACTCATGCGCCTGGTCACCCAGATCTGCACGGGTGCGTTCCGGGTCACCGACGAGGACTGGGCCAGGACCGAGGCCGCGGGCTGGACCAACGCGGAGATGCTGGAAGCGGTCTTCACCGCGTCACTGTTCGCCTTCATCAACCGCCTGGTGGACGGCCTGGGCCTGGGCGACTCGGTGGCCCGCAGCCGGATCGCCTCGCAGCCGGAGGACGCCACGGTGTCCGAGCAGCGGTTGACAGAGTCCCGGTGAACAGCCCTTCGCGAGCGATCCTGCTGACCGGGGCGGCATCGAGCACCGGCATGTCCTCCGGCACCGGAAAGGCCGTGGCGCTGCGGCTGCACCGGGCCGGCTGGCCGGTCTACGCGACCGCGCGGCGGCCCGAGGCACTGGCCGAGCTGGAGGCCGAGGGCATCCGGGTCCTCCAACTGGACGTCAACGACGAGGATTCGATGACGGCCGTCGTAGACAGGATCACCGCCGAGCACGGCTCGGTCGGCACTCTGATCAACAACGCCGCCTACAGCCTCAACGGCACCATCGGCGAGACCCCGATGGACGAGGTGCGCAGCCAGTTCGAGACGAACGTCTTCGGACTGTGCCGGCTCACCCAGCTCGTGCTGCCCGGCATGCGGGCCCGGGGCAGCGGACGGGTGATCATGATGTCGTCCATCTTCGGCCAGTTCGCCACCCCGGGCCGCGGCTACTACCAGGCCACCAAGCACGCGTTGGAGGCCATCAGCGATTCGCTGCGCCTGGAGGTGGACGCGTTCGGCATCAAGGTGGTGCTGGTCGAGCCGTCGCCGGTGCTCGGCGGGTTCGTACCGATGTCGGTCGCCGACCTCGGGATGTCCGGGCAGGAACATGGCGGTCCGTACGACGACTTCTGGCGGTACTTCGTCGACTGGCACGGCGCCTACCGGGAGACGGAGAAGCCGAGCGGCCGCGGCCGGATGGCGGTGCGCGCGGAGACCGTGGCAAAGGTCATCGAGAAGGCGGTGACCAGCGACGACCCGCGGATCAGGTACCGGATCGGGATGCCGTCCCGGCTGCTGCCGCGGATGCGGTGGACCATCGGGGACAGAATGTTCGAACGCTTCGTCCGGGCGTTCTTCCCCGTCCCTCAGGGCGTGCGTCGAAAGTAGCGCCGCCTGTCCGGAGGGCGGACAGGCGGGACACACGCCCTTGTCGTACTGACCCGTCACCGTGGCTCCGCCCGGCACCGCCGATGATGGCGGCCGGTCGGAGCCACGGCTGCGAGCGCGGCGGCAAGCCTTGCCGGAACTCGTGCGGGACCGGCCGTCAGACCGCAAGAATGAAGAAGGAGGAACCCCGCATCGGTGTGACGATTGACTGGCGCACCGAAAGTCGTCCGACGAGGAGCTGAGGGAAGTGCCACCGATGCATGAAGGCCACGCGGAGCCACCGGGGCGCGACGTCACCGGTCCTGATCCCGGAGCGGACGCATGAAGGACCCGAGACTGCTCGTTCAGTCGCCGCTCAGGAGACTGTCCCTGCTCCAGGTCCGGCACATCGCCACCGTGCCGTTCGGTGAGGCGACCGGCGACACCGCCCGGGTCTACCGAGAGCTCGAACAGGACTTCGGGGTGCTGGCTCCTCCCATAGCCCTGCACGCCCCGGTGCCGGCACTGCTCGCGGCCTCCTGGATGACACTGCGCGAGACGATGCTGGTCGAGGGGCTGGTACCGCGGGCCGCGAAGGAAGCGGTGGCTGCCGCCGTGTCCCGGAGCAACCAGTGCCCCTTCTGCACCACCATGCACTCCACGATGCACAACTCCCTGACCACCCGGCCCACTTCGTCCGGGCGGGGCGTGAAGGCGGGACCGGCCGGCGGCGCGGGGACGGCGCCGGACCAGTTGACGGCGTGGATCGGCTCGGCGGGCATGCCTCCGTTCGCACCCGAACTGATGCCGGAACTGGCCGGGACCGCGTTCTGCCTCCAGTACCTCAACCGGATGGTCAACGTCTTCCTGGGCGCGCAACCGCTGCCGCCGCGCGCCCCGGACCGGGCGGTGGGCCCCGTGCTGCGGGTGCTGACCGGCCTGATGCGCGGCTCCGTCCGGGCCAGGATCCGGCCGGGTAGGTCGCTGTCGCTCCTGCCCCACGCACCGCTGCCGAAGGACCTGGGCTGGGCGGCGGCCGATCCGCGGATCGCCGCGGCGCTGGCCCGCAGTACGGCGGCCGTCGAGCTGACAGCGGCCGAACTGGTGCCGGAGCCGGTCCGGGACCTGGTGGCCGCCGAACTGGCCCGCTGGGACGGCGGCGACCCCGGCCTCGGCCGGGCCTGGCTGGACGCACCGCTGCGGGAACTGCCGCCCGCCGACCGGCCGGCGGGCAGCCTCGCACTGCTCACCGCCCTGGCCTCCTACCGGGTGGACGACAAGGTCATCGCGGCCTACCGGCAGAACGGCGGGGGTGACCGGGAGATCCTCGCGGTCACGTCGTGGGCCGCCCAGCGGGCGGCCCAGCGGCGCAGCGGACAACTACTCCGCGACAACTGAATACCCAGCTCCCCCGGGTCGTCGGCTGTTGTCCGTTCACCCCGCCTTGCGGGTGTGTTCCGATATGGCTTCCGTGCGCCCTAAATTCTCCAGGTGTTGCTACCCGATGCAGCGCAGCGGGATCCAGCACTTCCATGTCGTCGCCCGAAATCGGGGCCCCATTCCCCCCGACCTGCGGTCGTCAGGCACTTCCCTGCGCGTCCGGTGGGGACGTACTCGATTCATCGGCACGCTCGGAGAAATGCCGTGCACAAATTTGCGGTACACATTGTCGCACCGACAGAGCGTCAGTTCTGAGATTCTGCTCGGCCATTTCCGTCAGGTCGCATTCGATTCATCGACAAGCTTGGAGCACTGCCATGCAGGTCGCCGTTGAGCGTGCAATAGCGACGATGTGGGATCGATACGAGGAACCACTCTCGCTCGACGAGATCGCCAACACCGCGATTCTCAGCAAATTCTACTTCTCCCGGGTGTTCCGCAATCTCACCGGGACCTCTCCGGGCCGATTCCTATCCGTGGTCCGGTTGCACCAGGCGAAGAGCCTGTTGTTGGAGACCAATCTCAGCGTCACCGAGATCTCCTACCGGGTCGGTTACAACAGTCTCGGCACCTTCACCAGTCGTTTCACCCGCAGTGTGAGCCACTCTCCGGCCCGGTACCGGGCGCTGGCCCGTGCCGGGCTGCTCGCGCCGAGCGGCGGGGCCGCCACGGGACCGCAGCAGCTCCTCGACGGTGGCCGGCCCACCAGTGAGCTGGAAGGCACCATTCGTCTCCCCGGCACCCCACAGCCGGTACGGATCTACGTCGGTGCGTTCCGTGAGTCCATCGTGCAGGGCCGCCCGACCGCCTGCGTGATCCTGGACGGGCCCGGTTCGTTCTCGCTGCGCCTGCCGGAGGGCGCCTGGTACATCCGGGCGGCCGTACTCGCCGTGGACGACCCGCGCTCGCCGCACGGTCAGCGGCGCCCGCTGCTGGTGGCTTCGAGCCAGGTACTGAACGTACGACGGAACGAGGACATGCGGGTCAACCTGGTCGGGCGTCCGCTGACTCCCCTGGACCTGCCGATCCTGCTGGCGCTGCCGGAGCTGGACTTCTCGGGTCTGCCGAAGGCCGGCGGTGCTCCCGTCGAGCTGCCCGCCGTCACCGGTACCTGAGACCGTAGTCGCGAAGCAGAACGCCCGGCCCGTCGTGCGACGGGCCGGGCGTTCTGGAAGGCCTTCCAGGCGGTGCGACCCCGGCCGGTGCGGCCACCGGGCGGTCCTGCCGCGGCCCTCGCGGGGCTCGGTGGGTCAGAACCCGCGGACCGGCTCCACCTCGTTCGCGGGTGGCGCGAACGGCCCCCAGGCGAAGGCCGGCATCCAGGTCACCGACGGGTTCCCGGACCAGCGCAGCTCCTCGATCTGGTGCCGGGTGCGTCGGCCGGTCAGCGACCGGAACACGTCGAAGGCCGCGCCGTGGACGGTGGCGACGGGAGCCCCCTCTCCCACCACCCAGTCCCGCTCCGGGGTGTCGATCCGCAGCGCCGGCAGATTCCCGCCGTGCAACGCGAGGCCGAAGCCCATGGTGGCCAGGTCCAGCGCGCCGGGGAACGCCGGATGGCCGGACGGCGCGGCCGTCCGGCCCAGACCGACGCGCAGGTCCATCTCGTGCGAGAACACGTCGAGCAACAGGATGCGCCGCCGCAGTTCGGGGGTCCGGTCCAGTGCCTCGCGCAACTCGCCGTCCAGGGCGTCCCACCGGTCCAGCAGACCGGGCAGGTCAACGCCCTGAGACGGGCGCAGATCTATCTGGTTGTCCTCCAGGGCGACGAACGACTCGCATATGTGGACCAGGTGTCCGATCAGGTCGCGCACCGTCCAGTCGGGGCAGGCGGGCACGCCGGCGGCGGCCGTGTCCGGCGTCCGGGTCACCAGGCCGGTGATGTTCTCCCTGGTCCGCCGGTAGGCGTGGTACTGCTCGGCCGGATCGTGTCCGGTCCCCGCCGCCGTCATGACCCGCTCCGCTCGACCGCGGTGCCGGCCTGGCGCCGCGTCAGCAGGCCGGCCCGGTGCAGCCAGCGAGCGGTGTCGGCCATCGTCGTCGTGACGGGCCGCGCCGTGGGGACGTCGGCCGTAGCGGCCCGGGCCACCGGCACCGCGTGGACACAGGTGTAGGCGGCGCCGAACTCGGCGGGGATGTGCCACGGCCACCACCGCTGGACCTCATCGGCGACCCGGGCGGCGGGAAGCATGGCCCGCCCCGACAGCCGCAGCGTCGTGAGCCGACGGCCGGTCGCCGCGCGGAGCTCCGCCAGGTAGTCGGCCGTCGTCACGTACCGGTTGGGCCCGAAGACCCGTACCGGCTTGTCCGGCGGCGGGCCGAGGGCCAGCCCGCCGAGCAACTCGGCGGTGTCACGCACGTCGCCCAGCGGGAAGCCGCCGGTGGGCCACAGCGGCATCAGGCCGCGCAGCGCGTCGCGCATCCGGCGGGTCTGGTCACCGAGCCTCGGGTCGTCCGGGCCCAGCAGAGCCGGGGGGTAGACGATGTGGACCGGCGCCCCGTCGTCCTGGTGCCGTCGGGCGAGCGTCTCGCAGGCCGCCTTGCTCGCCAGGTAGGGCTCGTCGGGGTCCCCCACCGGACTTTCGGCGCGCAGCTCGGATTCGGTGGTGGGAATCAGCGCGCCAACGGTCGAGACGTACAGCACCGTGCCGGTCCCGGCCCGGACCGCCGCCTTCAGGACCGCTTCGGTGCCCGCCACATTGGTGCGGGTGATGTCGTCGCGCCGCCGGCGGTCGAAGGAGTAGACCGACCCCAGGTGAATCACGGCGTCGGCGCCGCGGACCGCGCGGGCCGCCGCCGCCTCGTCCGCGACGTCGCCGGTGACGGTCTCCACCGTGTCCGGGTCGATGCCGAGCGGGCCGAGCGCGGCCGCCAGGCGTGACGGATCGCGCACCAGCAGCCGAATCCGTGCTCCGCCGGCCGCGAGGGCGGCAACCGTGTGCGAGCCGAGGAAGCCGGTGCCTCCTGTCACACAGACCAACATGTCGTTCCTCCTTTTCCGTCCCCTGCCGACGTGTCGCTTCGCCCGCCGGCGCGGCCGGTCCGCAGGCGTGCACGGCCGTCCGGCAGAAGCTCTCTCGGGTGATGTCCGCCACGCGGCGGCTCGTGCCGTCCGGCCCGATCCCCACAAAGGTGGGGACGGGCGACCGCAGACCGTACGGCGCGCGGCGGTGCCGGAACGGTTCCTCAGGCGGCCCACCCACCGGAGGAACCGTTCTCGCGGCGCTCGGAGTCCACTTGGACGTCCTTGGCGAAGGAGGCCATGAGCACGGGGACCGCCTCGGCCTGGAAGTCGACCTCGGAGTCGAACTCCTTGATCATTCCTTCCAGCACGAGCAGCGACAGCAGCGGAAAGGCGAACTCGGCCGCGGCGAAGACGCCGAAATCCTTCTGGAGCTTGAACAACCGCGGCGCGAACGCCCCGAGGTCGAAGTCCTTCGACAGTGCCCCGGCCACCTCGTCCACCAACGCCGTCACCGCGCTGCGGAAACCCTCCCGGTCCATGTCCGCGGGGAGCCGCGCGGCGCTGTCGAGCACGATGTCCGCACACTTCGGGCCGTTGCCCTGGGCCATGTTGAGGAAGAAGCCGGCGAAGGAGCGCCGCACCGCGTCGGGCAGTCGCACCACGAAGCCGGCGTCGAGCACCACGACCCGTCCCTCACCGTCCAGGCAGAGGTTGCCCGGATGCAGGTCGCAGTGCACCACGCCGTCCACGAAGAGCATCCGGTAGACCGCCCGGAGGACGTCCCGGACCACCTCCTGGCGGCGGGCCACGGACATGCCGTGGGGCCGGAACCTGCCGATGTCCGGGACGAACTCCATGGTGAGCACCGTCGGTCCGCACAGTCCCTCGACGGGCGCGGGGATGCGTAGTTCGGTGTGGTCGGAGAGGTTGCCGCGCAGCGCGAGCAGGGAATCGTGTTCGGCGGTGAAGTCGAGCTGGCGCAGGACGGCGCCGCCGAGCTGTCCGATCATCTCCTCGGCGGGCAGGTCCCGCATGCTCGGCAGCAGCCGGCCGGCCCGCGCGCCGAGCAGGGCCAGCCGCAGATCGGCCTCCAGCACCGGGCGGATGCCGTGCCGCTGCACCTTGACGGCGACCTCAGATCCATCGACGAGCCGTGCGCGGTGCACACTGGCGATACTGCCGCAGGCCACCGGCTCCCAGTCGAACTCGGCGAAGGCATCCGAGAATCCGGCTTCGGCGAGGGTGCGTGCCACCGCCGCGCGTCTCGGCTGCCGCACCTCGTCGGCCAGTTCGCCCAACGCCTTGCACCAGTGTTCGGGGACCAGGTCGCGGCGCGTGCTGAGCAGTTGCCCCGCCTTGACGAAGAACGGCCCCAGCGCGGTCAGCAGCCGGGGAGCGCGGTGCGCCAGCCGGGTCCGGCCGCCGCGGGTCATCGTGTGCGGCAGGGCGGCGATCAGATGTCCGGTGACGATCAGGGCGGTGGCACAGGCACGCTTCGGAAGCAGCCACCAGCTGGTCCGTTGTTCTCGCACGGCAACCCCAGATCCCTCGTGTCGGGCGGACCGAAGACGGCCCGCCAGCCATGAAAGCAGCCGCCGGGCCGGTGATCTATATGCCATATTGCTCACTGCGGTGCCCGGCCCGTGCCGGGCGGTCCGACGTAGGACTGTGCGATGTCCAGCCACTGGTCAGCCTCCGTCCCGACAGCGCTCAGCGCAAGGTCGTCGCGGTGTCTGCGCCGGGTGACGAGCAGACAGAAGTCCTGGGCCGGGCCGCAGATCCGCTGTCCGGCCTCCGGCGGGCCGAAGGCCCACAGCTCCCCGGACGGGGCCGTCAGCTCGAAACGGAACGGCTCGGCCGGGGGCCGCAGACCGCGGGCACGGTAGGCCAGGTCCCGGGTGCGGGTCCCGAGGAAGACGATGTGACCGATCCGGTCGGTGAGCACGCGCGGACGCCCGAGGCCGTCGCGGATGTCCTGGCCGTGCGCGAACAGCTCCGTCAACGCGACCGCGGCGAGCACGCTGGCCGGCAGCGGCCCGGCCGGCCACGGCACCAGGTCACGCCGCCCCCGTGCGGCCAGTCCCTTCTCGGCGGCGGCCCGTTCCTCGGCCCAGCGACGCAGCAGACCGGGAAGCGGCTCCGCGACGTACTCGGCGAGCCTGGAGTCCATCCCGGACTGGAAGTCCTCCCGGACCGGCGCGGTCTCGGCCTCGAAGGCCTCCGCGTCGCTCACCGCGAGCCGTACCATACGGGAGACGTACGCCAGGTGAGCCACCTGGTGACGGACCGTCCAAGAGACGGCGGGTGTCTCCGCCGCCCATTCCTCGGGGCTCAGTCCTGAGACCAGATCACCGAGTTCGGTGCCCTCCACCGCCAGATCGGCGTACACGTCGTGCATCGCGGTCACGTGGCCATTCCTTTCGAGGCGCCGAAGAACGCAGCAGGCGAACCGCGTCCATCTTCCGGGCGCGCGCGGACCGCCGCTTCTTCGCACGTGCTCTCCGCGCCGCATCCGACGCCCTGGAGGCGAGGGACCGATGTGTCCTCCACGGCGAGGCGCCGCAGCGCGAGCGGCGCCGGTTCCAGCAGGAGACTCACCGGCACGGCGCGTTCTTGGCGGCCTCCCGGGCCCCAGGCGCCGTCCACCGCTGTCCTGCGCGATGCCACGCACGGGGACGACGTGGTCATGCTGGGTGGTGGCCATGGAGCCGTGGCCGGCGATCCTGCCAAGGACGTGTACCTGGACCGCTACCTGCACCCGGACGTCCACAGGATCACGGCGGCCGGGACGGCGCTGTCGGCCCACGTCAGCGCGCTGCGCGCACCGCGTTCGCTGCCGAGCCCCGTCGTCATGACCCGCTGACGCGGTCAAGGACGCCCAGACCGCGGCTGGTCCCCGACCGGTCCCCAGAAAAGTTCGAGGGCCGGTTTCGGATTGCTCCGAAACCGGCCCTCGAACTACGACTCTCACGAGTCGGGACGACAGGATTTGAACCTGCGACCCCTTGACCCCCAGTCAAGTGCGCTACCAAGCTGCGCCACGTCCCGGCACCCGTCTGACCTGGGCTGCTTCCCTGGCCGAACGCGCATGAGAACGATACCGCACTCGGACGGGTGGTTACGAACCACTTCCTCTTGACCTCAACCATGGTTGAGGTCCAACCATGATCAGCATGACGAATTCCACCGGCTCAGGGCTCCGCACGCACGGCTACGAGGACCTGAACCGCCTGATGGGCCTCATGACCGGCGACGAGAAGCACGGGCCCGCCGCCACCTCCACCCTGGACGTGCTCTGGGTGCTCTACGACCGGGTGCTCCGAGTCGGCCCCGCGACCGTGGACGATCCCGAGCGGGACAGGTTCCTGCTCTCCAAGGGCCACGGGCCCATGGCCTACTACGCGGTGCTCGCCACCCGCGGCTTCTTCCCGGAGGAGCTGCTCACCGGCTTCGGCTCGTTCGACTCGCCGCTGGGCCAGCACCCGGACCGGCTGCTGGTGCCGGGCGCCGAGATCGGCAGCGGATCGCTGGGGCACGGCCTCCCTCTCGCGGTCGGCACCGCCCTGGGGCTGCGGGCGCAGGGGCGCACCGATCCCCGGGTCTGGGTTCTCGTGGGGGACGCGGAACTGGACGAGGGCAGCAATCACGAGGCGCTCGCCTACGCCGGGCCCGCCGGCCTGGAGCGGTTGCACACCGTGGTCATCGACAACCAGTCGGCGACCTACGGCCGCCCCGGCGGGATCGCGGCGCGCTTCGAGACCGCCGGGTGGTCGGTGGCGAGCGTGGACGGCGGGGACCACGAGGCGCTGTACGCGGCCTTCACCGCCCCCCACCCCGGCCGGCCGCACGCCGTGGTCGCCCGGACCGCGCCGAAGCGCTGACCGCGCGACCGCTCTCCCTCAGCCCTCTCACACGCTCCTGGTCCCGCCGCACACCGCGGCGCGCCCCCTCACTCCCAGCCTCACCTCACCACCACTCCCGGCACCAACGGAAAGACTCCCCCGTGGACACCATGCGAGACCGCTTCATCGCCACCACCACCGAACTTCTCGGCCATGATCCGCGCCTGGCTCTCGTGCTGGCCGAGATCAGCCGCGACGGCTTCGCCGGAGCCGAGCGGAACCACCCTGACCGGGTGATCAATGTCGGTATCCGTGAACAGCTGCTCATCGGGGCGGGCGCGGGTATGGCCTTGACCGGGATGCGGCCGATCGTCCACACCTTCGCGAGCTTCCTCGTCGAGCGCCCCTTCGAGCAGATCAGGCTGGACTTCGGGCACCAGGGCGTGGCCGGGGTGCTGGTGAGCGCGGGAGCCTCGTACGACTTCCCGGCGGCCGGCTTCACGCACATGTCGCCCGGTGATGTGGCGCTCATGGACACGCTCGACGGCTGGAGCGTGCACGTTCCCGGCCATCCCGACGAGGCGGAGGCACTGCTGCGGCGGGCAGCCGCCGGGGACGACCGGGTCTACCTGCGGTTGTCGCTGCAGTCGAACCGCCGGGCCCTGCCCGTGGACGGGAACGGCTTCCTCACCGTGCGCGAGGGCTCCCGGGGCGTCGTCGTCGCGGTCGGCCCGACGCTGGACGACGTACTCGCCGCGACGGAAGGGCTGGACACGACCGTGCTGTACGCGGCCACGGTGCGGCCCTTCGACTTCGACGGGCTGCGCAGGGCGGTGGGCGCGGGCACCGCCGACGTGGTGCTCGTGGAGCCGTACCTCGCCGGTACCTCCGTAGCGGTGGCGACCGAAGCCCTGCTCGACCTCCCGCACCGGGTACTGGGTCTGGGTGTGGGCCGCGCGGAGCTCCGCCGCTACGGGCGGATGGACGAGCACGTCGCGGCGCACGGGCTCGACGCCGCGGGGCTGCGGAGTCGCATCACTCGGTTCCTGCGCGGCTGAGCGGACGCTCCACGCACGGGTCTGCCCTTCGCCCGTCTCCTCAGCGGCGGGGCAGCTCCCGGCGGTCGATGTGCCCCATCAGTTCCTGGGCGAGCGCCTTGATGGTGACGAGCCCCGCGCGCCCCCACGGCCGGGGGACGGTGTCGACGGCGCAGACGGTGCCGAGCGCGACTCCGGCGCCGTCGATGAGCGGGGCCCCGAGGTAGGAACGAATCCCTATGCCGTCCACGACCGGGTTCCCGGCGAAGCGCGGATAGTCGCAGACGTCGTCCAGCACCAGGGCCTTGCGCCGTACCAGGACGTGCGGGCAGTAGCCGTGGTCGCGGGCCATGTAGCGGTCGCTCCGGTTGCTGCGCGCGGCAGCGGTTCCGAGGGCGCCGCCTCCCTGGTTGCCCGCGGGTGTGTGCAGACCGGCGAAGAACTGACGGTTCTCGTCGATGAAGTTGACCATGGAGTAGGGGGCGGCGGTCACGGCTGCGACGCGGTCCGCGAAGTCGTCGAAGTTGTCGAAGGTCGTGTCCGGCCGCTCCCCCAGGCCGAGCCGGCGCAAGCGGGCGGCCCTGGCGGAGCCGTCGCGGTCGACCGGGGTGAGCAGCTGCCTGCCCGTCACGGGTGTGCTCCGTAGGTCTGGAGCGGGGCAGGGGCGGCGGTGGCGTTGATGAGGTGCTGGAGGAGCGTCACCAGCGCGCCCGTACCGGAACTGGCGATCCGGGCGTCGCACAGGACGACCGGGACGCCCGGCGGGAGGTCCAGTGCGGCCCGGACCTCGTCGGGGGCGTAACGGTAGGCGCCGTCGAACTCGTTGACGGCGACGATGAAGCCGATGCCACGCCGTTCGAAGAAGTCGACGGCGGCGAAGCACTCTTCGAGGCGCCGCGTGTCGGCCAGCACCACGGCGCCCAAGGCACCCTGCGACAGCTCGTCCCACATGAACCAGAAGCGTTCCTGGCCGGGGGTTCCGAAGAGGTACAGGACGTGGCTCTGGTCGAGGGTGATCCGGCCGAAGTCCATGGCGACGGTGGTGGACCGCTTCGACTCGATGCCGTCGAGGTTGTCCGTGCCCACGCCGATCTGGGTCAGCAGCTCCTCGGTGCTCAGCGGGGCGATCTCGCTGACGGCGCCCACGAACGTCGTCTTGCCGACCCCGAACCCACCCGCGACCAGGACCTTGAGGGCCACGGGGAAGGGCGCGGGGCGGGCGGTGCTGTCAGAGTTGTCGTCGTAGGCCATCGAGCACTGCCTCCAGCAGGGTTCGGTCGGTGGGCATGTCCTGGAAGGCGGGGGCGTGCGCGGTGACGGCCCCGCAGTCCACCAGGTCGGAGACGAGGACCTTGGCGACCGTCGCGGGCAGCCGCAGATGCGCGGCCACCTCGGCGACGGACGTGGGGCCTTCGCAGAGCCCGAGTGTCACGGTGTGTTCGTGGCCCAGGTGGGCCTGCGGTTTCCTGCCGGTCGCCATGATCAGCGAGAGCAGGTCGAGTTCCGTCGTCGGCCGGGTCCGGCCGCTGCTGACGGTGTACGGACGGACGAGCCGGCCGGCCGCGGCGTCGAGCAGCGGTCCTTCCTGAGCCCGCACGCTCACAGCCCCGGGGCGAACGGTGTCCCCGCCATGTGTCGTGCCGGGGTGGCCAGATACGGTCGCACGCTCTTGACCAGCATGGTCATCTCGTACCCGAGGACCGCCGCGTCGGCCTCCCGGCCGGCGAGGACCGCGAGGCAGGTGCCGGAACCGGCGGTGGAGACGAAGAGGAGGGTCGAGTCGAGTTCGACCACGACCTGACGCACGTCGCCGTTGTCCCCGAACCTTGCCCCGGCGCTGCGGCCCAGGGAGTAGAGCCCGGCCGCCAGGGCCGCCATGTGGTCCGCGCTGTCGGAATCCATGCCGTGGACCGACTTCACCAGCCCGTCCGCGGACAGCAGGACGGCACTGCGCGTGTACGGGACACGTTGGACGAGTCCGCTCAACAGCCAGTCGAGGTCGGCGACCTGACCGGACGTCATTTCACTCGGCATGGTGCATCTACTCCTTGTACGTGTTCTCGTGACGGGGTTCGGGGTTCTCGTGACGGGGGACGGGGCCGGGGCGTCCCGGGACTCCCCTCTCGGACGGTGCGGCCGGCGCGCGTACGGGCAGCGGGGTGACCCGCCGGACCGGTGGCGCGGCCGGAGCGGCGTACGGGACGAACCCCGGCGCCGTGGACCCGGGCAACGCCGTGGACCCGGGCGGCGCGGTGGACCCGGGCGACCCCGCCGCCGGGGCGGGCCCGGTCGCCGGCGGGAGGCCCTGGCCCGCCGCACGCGACGGTCCGGGCGCGGGCGGAAGGGCGTCGCCGCCGACCGGCGGCTCCGTGTCCTGCGCCGACCGGGCCTCAGCCAGGTCGATACCGCGCCGGAAGGCGGCGACGAGGCCCGGGTCGTGCACCGCGTGCTCGTCCGGGACACGGCGCACCGGGGCCTGGCGGAGCTGCGGCACCAGGTTCTCCTGATTGGTCCGCCGGGGCAGTTCGGGGCGGGCGGGCTGCGGTTCGGGGTACGCGGCCGGTGCGGCGTGCTCGGAGGGCGCGGGGGGCGGCCCCGTGGGCGCCGACCGCTCCGAGGTGCGCTGCGGGAGCGGCGGGCCCTGGGCCTCGCGGCGGATCTGGCGCGGTGGGTGCGGGGTACCGGGAGCCGGAGCGCCGGGTGCCCCGGGCCCGGCCGGGGCCGCGCCGGGTGGCCCGAGTCGTCCCACCACGGGCCGGAGCTGATCCTGCGGCGCGGGCGGGAGCTGGTCCCGGACCGGCTGCCGCGCACGGTCCGGTCCTCCCGGGAGGACCGGTGCCGACCGGGGCTCGGCGGAGGCCGGTGCCGGGCGGGCCCGTGGGCCGGAGTCCTGGGCCGGCGGCCGGTGCACGGCGCCGGGCGGGGGCACCGGAACGCCCTCCGGCGGCGTGGTGGTGTCGCCCTCGGCGCCGAGCAGCACCTGCGGGAGGACCAGGACCGCCTGCGTACCGCCGTAGATGTTGCTCTCCAGCCGGACCGCGATGCCGTGGCGTCGGGCCAGCGCGGAGACGACGAAGAGCCCGATGCGGCCGTCCTGGAGCAGGTGGGCGACGTTCACCTGGTCGGGGTCGGCGAGCAGAGCGTTCATCCGGCTCTGCTCCTGGCCCGGCATGCCGAGCCCGCGGTCCTCCACCTCCAGCGCGAAGCCGGCCGTGACGGGCTGGACCCGCAGCAGGACCTGGGTGTGCGGAGCGGAGAACACCGTGGCGTTCTCGACGAGTTCGGCCACCAGGTGGATCACGTCGGCGACGGCGTGCCCGCGCAGGGTCCCCTCGATCGGCGGAACCAGTTTGACCCGCGGGTACTGCTCGACCTCGGCGATGGCGGAGCGCAGCACCTCGGTGAGGGTGACCGGGTTCGACCACTGCCGACGGGACACCGCCCCGCCGAGCACGGCGAGGTTCTCGGCGTGACGTCGGATGCGGGTCGCCAGGTGATCGACGTGGAAGAGGCCCTTGAGGAGGTCGGGGTCTTCCACCTCGTGTTCGAGTTCGTCGAGAATCTGGATCTCACGATGCACCAGAGACTGAAGGCGGCGTGCGAGGTTGACGAAGACCTCGACCTTCTGTTCGTTGCCCGTGCTGCTGAAAAGCTGGGACGCCTGGCCCACGGCGGCCACGGCGGCCTCCTGCGAGCGTGCGATCTCCTGCCCCAGCAGGTCGAAGGCGTCCGCTCCCGGGGCGGTGGGCTGTGGAGCCCTGCGGGCGGGCAACTGCTCCCCGGCCCGGAGCTGTTCCAGCGCTCGCTGCAGGTCGGCCTGACCCCGGGCGTTGGCCCGGCGGAGCGCCTGGGCGCGGTCGAGCAGCCCGGCCGATACCCGGCGGGCGCCGATGCACGCCGCCACGACGGCCGTCACGGCCAGCGCGCCGGACCCGCCGAGCGCCGCCAGCAGGCTGCCGGAGGGACGCACCCCGCAGGCCCGTACGGTGAAGACGACCGCGGCGGCACCGATCAGCAGGGCGGCCACGGTCGGCAGCAGCGCCGCCCGCACCATCTGACCGCGTATCCGCAGCCGCGATGCCGGCTGTACGGTGCGCGGCTTGGAGGAGGCGGTCTGGGAACGGCCCGCGGGGCGGCCGTGCCGCCCGCTCTCCCGGCGATCCGGTCGCGCTTCTGGTGCGCGAAGTTGAGACATCAGCGTCCTCGGTACGTGGGGCACCCGGAATCGTTCATGCGGTGGCACCAAAGGGGGTCGGTCAGGCTCCGGATCAACCGGGCGGGCTCGAAGAACATGAGCCCATCGTTGATCACTGAGCACACACGGTAGTCGCCGACGCGGCGGGCGTGAGCGCCAGTTGTCGAACTTGCCCGCCATCCGTCCCGCTCTGGTATGACGGCCCGTACTGACGACCGATTTCCGTTCGCCTTTTTCGGCGACCGGACCGATGGAGCCGAGTGGCGCACGTCACCCCGCGCGACCCTTCGGGGCACGCGCCACGACCATGCGCCACGACGACGACAGAACCCGCTCACCTCTCGTGACGAGCCCACTCGGGGCCGCGAGCGCCGCTTCCACCGACAGCCGGCGCCCCGCCTCCCGAGGGGCGGCGGGGGTGCGCACGGCTTCGCCGAGGAGCCGTCCACCCGGTCGTGGCGCAGCGCGGATGAGCCGGTTCGTCCGGTCGCGGGCGCTGCCCACCGGTGCGCACCCCCGCACGTGGAACCTCGGCCGCGCCCCGGCAAAGCCGCCCGCCCCTCGGGCGTGAGCGTTCAAGACGTGAACGGGCCGGCCAAAATCCCGTCGACACGAGTCAACAGAAGGTACGGACCAGCACCTTGACGCCCCCTCGCCCCCTCACTTAAATCAAGTAGTGAATTAACAAACGGCCTTACCCCTCGGGATGCGGACCCTCACCACGGTCCGTCACGCCTTCATCCGCCATGCCTATCTGTCATGCCCATGACAGATTCCCCCCACGCGAAGTGATGTGATGACCATGCGAACTCCCTTCAGGCGCCGACTGGCACTCTCCGTCGCCTCCCTGCTCTGCTGTTCGGGCGTGCTCATGGCCGCCCCGGCAGGCGCGGCGCCCGCGACCTCCCAGAGTGCCGCCACCGCGGCTGCGGCGACCACGACCTTCTCCGACGACTTCAACGGCACCGCCGGGTCGGCGCCCGACGCGGGCAAGTGGCAGACCGAGACCGGCGACAACGTCAGCAACCACGAGCGGCAGTACTACACGGCGGGGTCGAACAACGCCAAGCTCGACGGCCAGGGCAATCTGGTCATCACCGCCCGCAAGGAGAATCCCGCCAACTACCAGTGCTGGTACGGCACCTGTCAGTACACCTCGGCCCGGCTGAACACCTCGGGCAAGTTCACGTCGACGTACGGGCACGTCGAGACCCGGATGAAGATCCCGCGCGGTCAGGGCATGTGGCCCGCGTTCTGGATGCTCGGCGCGGATCTGGGCAGTGTCGGCTGGCCCAACAGCGGTGAGATCGACATCATGGAGAACGTCGGCTTCGAACCGGGCGCGGTCCACGGCACCATCCACGGCCCCGGTTACTCCGGTTCGGCGGGCATCGGCGCGGGCTACTCCCTGCCGGGCGGCCAGGCCTTCGCCGACGCGTTCCACACCTTCGCGGTCGACTGGGCCCCCAACTCCCTCACCTGGTCGGTCGACGGCAACGTCTACCAGACGCGTACCCCCGCCGACCTGGGCGGCAACAGCTGGGTGTTCAACAAGCCCTTCTTCATCATCCTGAACCTCGCGGTCGGCGGCTACTGGCCCGGCGACCCCGACGGATCGACTCCGTTCCCCGGCCAGCTCGTCGTCGACTACGTGCACGTCACCACCAGTGACGGCGGTACCACCCCGCCCCCGGCCACCGGTGGTTCGATCACGGGCATCGGCGGCAAGTGCGTCGACGTCGCCGGCGCCGGCACCGCGAACGGCACCGCCGTCCAGCTCTACGACTGCAACGGCTCCGCCGCCCAGAAGTGGGCCGTCAACAGCGACGGCACCATCCGCGCCTTCGGCAAGTGCCTCGACGCCAAGGACGCCAAAACCGCCGACGGCACCCTGCTCCAACTCTGGGACTGCAACGGAACGGCCGCACAGAAGTGGGCGACCCCCGCGGCCAAGGACATCGTCGGCATCCAGTCCGACAAATGCGTGGACGCCACCGGCAACTCCTCCGCCAACGGCACCCGCCTCCAGCTCTGGACCTGCTCCGGAACCGCCAACCAGAAGTGGACGGTGAACGCCGCGTGAGCGCCCTCACCGGGTCCCGTCGCCGCTGGGTCCCGTCCGTGGCCGTACCCGCCGCGCTCCTCCTCGCCGCGGGGGCCTCCCTGGTCTCGCTGCCCGCCCCCGCGCAGGCGGCGGTGACCGCGACCGGCGCGATCACCGGCATCGGCGGCAAGTGCGTCGACGTCGCCGCCGCTTCCTCGGCCAACGGCACCGCCGTCCAGCTCTACGACTGCAACGGCTCGCCCGCCCAGCAGTGGAGCGTCAACAGCGACGGCACCATCCGCGCTCTCGGCAAGTGCCTCGACGCCAAGGACGCCAAAACCGCCGACGGCACCCTGCTCCAACTCTGGGACTGCAACGGAACCGCCGCGCAGAAGTGGGCGACCCCCGCGGCCAAGGACATCGTCGGCATCCAGTCGAACAAGTGCATGGACGCCACCGGTAACTCCTCCGCCAACGGCACCCGCCTCCAGCTCTGGACCTGCTCCGGCACCGCCAACCAGAAGTGGACGGTCCCCTCGGGCGGCGGCACGCCGGCCCCCGGCGGGACCATGGCCGTGGCCCCGTACCTCTACAACGGGTGGGGCAGTCCGCCGAATCCGACGACCGTGATGAACGCGACCGGGGTGAAGTGGTTCACGCTGGCGTTCGTCCTGAGCAACGGCTACTGCAACCCGCAGTGGGACGGCTCGCGGGCGCTGGCCGGCGGGGTCGACCAGCAGACGATCAACACCGTGCGCGGGGCGGGCGGCGACGTCATACCGTCGTTCGGCGGCTGGAGCGGCAACAAGCTGGAGACTTCCTGCTCCAGCGCGGGTGAGCTGGCCGCCGCGTACCAGAAGGTCATCGACGCGTACGGCCTCAAGGCGATCGACATCGACATCGAGGCGGACGCCTACAGCAACGCCACCGTGCAGCAGCGCACGGTGGACGCGCTGAAGACCGTCAGGGCCAACAACCCGGGCATCAAGGTGTACGTGACCTTCGGCACGGGCCAGAGCGGTCCGGACAGCTCCCTGATCAACCGGGCCGCCTCCTCGGGGCTGACCGTCGACAGCTGGACGATCATGCCGTTCGACTTCGGCGGCGCCGGCCAGAACATGGGCAATCTCACCAAGCAGGCCGCCGAGGGCCTGAAGAACGCGGTGAAGAGCGCCTACGGGTACACCGACGACCAGACGTACCGGTCGATCGGCATCTCGTCCATGAACGGTCTCACCGACGACAACGAGACGGTGACGGTGGACGACTTCCGCACCATCCTCGCCTACGCCCAGCAGCACCACCTGGCGCGGCTGACCTTCTGGTCGGTCAACCGTGACCGGCCGTGCACCGGGGGCGGCGCGGACACCTGCTCGGACGTCAGCCAGCAGGCATGGGACTACACCCGCGTGTTCGCGCAGTACACGGGGTGAACCACCGCGTGGTGGCCGGAGCTGTCATGGCCCGGCCACCGCGCTCCGGTGCGCGGGCGCGGACGGGGCCACGGCGGGGAGACCCGGGCGGAGCGCCGGCGGCGGGACTGATGGAATACCGGCAGGAACGGCCCGCTCCGGATCGCGGACGGCCCGCCCCGGTATCGCACAGCCCCGCCCAGCACCGGAGAGAGCACGCGCATGAAGATCGTCGACGCGAAGTTGATCGTCACCAGTCCCGGACGCAACTTCGTCACGCTGAAGCTGACGACCGACGAAGGGCTCACCGGACTCGGCGACGCCACCCTCAACGGCAGGGAACTCGCCGTCGTCAGTTACCTCGACGACCATGTCCTGCCCCTGCTCATCGGGCTCGACCCGCACCGCGTCGAGGACACCTGGCAGTACCTGTACCGGGGCGCCTACTGGCGGCGCGGGCCGGTCACGATGGCCGCGATAGCCGCCGTGGACGTGGCGCTCTGGGACATCAAGGCCAAGGCCGCGGGTCTCCCGCTCTACCAGCTCCTCGGCGGAGCGAGTCGCGACCGGGTCCGCACCTACGGCCACGCCAACGGCGCCGGCATCCCGGAACTGCTCGACTCCGTCCGAGCCCGTCTCGCCGAGGGATACCGGGCCGTCCGCATCCAGACCGGCGTGCCGGGCCTGAAGGCGGTCTACGGGGTGCACACCACCGACGAGAGCGGCGCCGCCGTGCTCCATCAGCGGGCCAGGCCGCTGGTGGAGGACTGGGACACCGACGCCTACCTGCGGCACGTCCCGGCCGTCTTCGAGGCGGTACGTACGGAGTTCGGCGCCGAACTGCCGCTGCTCCACGACGCCCACCACCGGCTCACCCCGATCCAGGCGGCGCGGCTCGGCAAGGACCTGGAGCCGTACCGCCCGTTCTGGCTGGAGGACTGCACGCCCGCGGAGAACCAGGACGCGTTCCGCCTGATCCGCCACCACACGACCACCCCGCTCGCGGTGGGCGAGGTCTTCAACACCGTCCACGACTACCAGGCCCTGATCACCGAGCGGCTGATCGACTACGCGCGCTCGGCCGTCACCCACTTCGGCGGGGTCACCCCCCTGCGCAAGCTCTTCGACTTCGCCGCTCAGTACCAGGTCAAGGCCGCGACGCACGGGCCGGAGGACATCTCCCCGGTGGGTATGGCGGCGGCGGTCCACCTGGACCTCGCCGTGCACAACTTCGGCATCCAGGAGTACTCGGGCCACTCCGCGCTCACCGGGGAGGTGTTCCGGCACGCCTACACGTTCACCGACGGGCACCTCCACCCGGGCGAGGCCCCCGGCATCGGCGTGGAGCTCGACGAGGAGCTGGCCGCCGCGCACCCGTACGAGCCCGCCTATCTGCCGGTCAACCGCCTCCAGGACGGCACCGTCCACGACTGGTGAGACCTGGGGGCCGGCCTGCCCCCTCACCCTCCTGCCCTCCCGCCGATGCCCCGGACCGCCGCGTTCCCCCACGCCGCGGTCCGGGGCGTCGGCGTTTCCACGCTCGGCCTGCCTTGCGCAAAAACGCAACCGGCTTCCATCGCTTGCGGCGAACTTGCATTTCCTGACAGCACAGACGAAAGCCCCTGATCGCGGCGGGTGTTGACCAATCAAGCCGATCCGACGCGGCAATTGGTACGTGCGGGACCGGTAGACGAGCCTCCAGATATCTGCAACCCTCTGACCGCTCCTCGCAAAAGATGTAGTGCATGACGCATAAATCCAATCCTCCCTGCACATCGACTGAGCCGCGCCTCGCCTCCGTCAGGGGCGAGGCCGAGGGATCGGGGATCCATGAGAGCGAAACGCTGGAGAGCGCGCGGTCTGTCCGCAGTGGTCGTCACCAGCCTGCTGACCGTCGGCGGACCCGCGCTGACCGCCACGGCGGCCTCGGGGCCGAACGCGGCCTCGGGCCTGCCGGCCAAGGCGAGCAGCGCGCAGGCGAAGAACACCGCCGCCGGCATCACCGACGGCGACCAGGGCACCTACTGGCAGAGCGCGAAAGGTGACGGACCCCAGTGGGTGCAGACCGACCTGGGGTCCACCGTCCGGACGGACGGAGTCGTACTGAAACTCCCGGCCGGGTGGGCGAGCCGCACCCAGACACTCGCCGTCCAGGGCAGCACCGACGGCACGGCCTTCGCCACGCTGAAGAGCTCGGCGACCTACACCTTCAGTCCGGGGCAGGCCAACGCGGTCACCGTGAACTACCCGGCCACCAAGGCGCGTTACGTACGTATCGCGGTCACGGACAACTCCGTCGCGGATGCCGCCCAGCTCTCCGAGCTGGAGGTGAAGCTCGCAGCCGCGTCCTCGGTGAACCTCGCGAGCGGGCGCACCATGTCGGAGAGCAGTCACACCGACGTCTATCCGGCGTCCAACGCCAACGACGGCAACAAGTCGTCCTACTGGGAGAGCGGCAACAACGCGTTCCCGCAGTGGATCCAGGCGGACCTCGGTTCCGCCGTACGGGTCGACCGGGTGGTCCTGAAGCTGCCGGACAGCTGGGGGCCGCGCAGTCAGACGCTGAAGATCCAGGGAAGCACGAACAATTCGGCCTTCACGGACCTCACCGCCTCGCAGGCGTACACCTTCGACAGCGCGGGGGGTCAGACGGTCACCCTCTCGTTCGACGCCACCACCACGCGTTACGTGCGTGCCCTGTTCACCGCGAACAGCGTGCAACCGGGTGCCCAGGTGTCGGAGTTCGAGGTCTACGGCCCCGAGACGGGTGACACCCAGGCTCCGTCCGCGCCGTCCGGCCTCGCCTTCACCGAGCCCGCGAGCGGTCAGATCAAGCTGACCTGGAACGCCTCCACCGACAACACCGCCGTCACCGGCTACGACATCTACGCCAACAACACCCTGCTGAGCAGTGTGGCGGGCGGGGTGACCACGTTCACCGACAACCGGCCCGCGAACCAGACCGTCTCGTACTACGTACGGGCCAAGGACGCGGCCGGCAACCAGTCGGGCAACAGCAACACCGTCACCCGCCAGGCGAGTACCGGGGACACCACGGCGCCGACCGCCCCCTCCGGGCTGGCGCTGACCGAGCCGGCGAGCGGGCAGATCAAGCTGACCTGGAACGCCTCCACCGACAACACCGCCGTCACCGGCTACGACATCTACGCCAACAACGCCCTGCGGGGCAGCGTCGGCGGCTCGGTGACGACGTACACCGACGCGCAGCCCGCCTCGGCCACGGTCGCCTACGTGGTCCGGGCCAAGGACGCGGCCGGCAACCAGTCGTCGGCGAGCAACTCCGTGACCCGCAATGGTTCGGGCACCATCGGCTCCAACCTCGCGGTGTCCAAGCCGATCACCGCTTCGTCGTACGTGCACACCTACGTCGCGGCGAACGCCAACGACAACAACGTGACGACCTACTGGGAAGGCGCCGGGGGCAGCTACCCCAACACCCTGACCGTACAGCTGGGTTCCAACGCCGACCTGAGCTCCCTGGTGCTGAAGCTCAACCCGGACAGCGCCTGGGCGGCCCGGACGCAGACCTTCGAGGTGCTCGGGCGGGAGCAGAGCGCGAGCTCCTTCACCAGCCTGGCGGCTGCGAGGAGTTACTCCTTCGACCCGGCGAGCGGGAACACCGTCACCGTGCCCGTATCCGGCCGCGTCGCCGACGTACAGCTGAAGTTCACGGCCAACTCCGGCTCCTCGGCCGGGCAGGTCGCTGAGTTCCAGGTGATCGGAGTACCGGCTCCGAATCCGGATCTCGAAGTCACCGGTGTGACGTCCACGCCCTCCGCCCCGGTGGAGTCGGACACCATCAGCCTCGGCGCCACGGTGCGCAACAGCGGCGCGGTCGCGTCGCCCGCCACCAAGGTGGACCTGCTGCTCGGCGGTTCCAAGGTCGCCACCGCATCGGTCGGCGCTCTCGCGGCCGGGGCGTCGACCACGGTCAGCGCCTCCATCGGCACGCGTGAGGCGGGGAGTTACCCGCTGGGCGCGGTGGTGGACCCGGCGGGCCAGGTGATCGAGCAGAACGAGTCCAACAACGCCTACAACCGCACCGATCCCCTCGTGGTGAAGCCGGTCTCCAGCTCCGACCTGGTCGCCTCGGTGAACACCTCGCCCTCCAGCCCCTCGGCCGGTGACGCGGTGACCTTCGACGTGGCGATCAAGAACCAGGGTTCGATCGCTTCGGCGAGCGGGAGCCACGGGGTGACCCTCGCGGTGCTCGACGCGAACAACGCGACCGTGAAGACCCTGACGGGCGCGTTCTCCGGGACCATCGCGGCCGGAGCGACCGCGGCCTCGGTGAAGCTCGGTCCGTGGACGGCGGCCAACGGCTCGTACACCGTGAAGGTGACGCTCGCCGACGACGCCAACGAGCTGCCGGTGAAGCGGACGAACAACGTCTCCACCCAGTCGCTGTTCGTCGGCCGCGGCGCTGCCATGCCGTACGACACGTACGAGGCGGAGGACGCCACGACCGGGGGCGGGGCGCAGGTGGTCGGCCCCAACCGCACGGTGGGCGACATCGCCGGTGAGGCCTCCGGCCGCAAGGCCGTGAACCTCGACGCGACCGGTGAGTACGTCGAGTTCACCACCCGGGCCGCCACCAACACGCTGGTGACCCGGTTCTCCATCCCGGACGCCCCGGGCGGCGGGGGCATCGACTCCACGATCGACGTCTACGTCGACGGGGTCCTGAAGAAGGCGCTCCCGCTGACCTCCCGGTACGCGTGGCTGTACGGCGCGGAGGCCGGCCCCGGCAACTCCCCCTCGGCGGGCGCGCCCCGGCACATCTACGACGAGGCGCACCTCCTGCTCGGCGAGACCGTGCCGGCCGGAGCCAAGATCCGGCTGCAGAAGGACGCCGCGAACACCTCCACGTACGCGATCGACTTCGTGAGCCTGGAGCAGGCGACGGTCGTGGCCAACCCGGACCCGGCGGCGTACGCGGTACCGGCCGGATTCACCCACCAGGACGTCCAGAACGCCCTGGACCGGGTGCGGATGGACACCACGGGCAAGCTGGTCGGCGTCTACCTGCCGACGGGCGACTACCAGACCTCGTCCAAGTTCCAGGTGTACGGGAAGGCGGTGAAGGTCGTCGGTGCCGGTCCCTGGTTCGCGAGGTTCCAGGCGCCGGCCGGGCAGGAGAACACGGACATCGGGTTCCGTGCCGACGCGACCGCGAACGGCTCGTCGTTCTCGGGCTTCGGCTACTTCGGCAACTACACCTCCCGGATCGACGGTCCGGGCAAGGTGTTCGACTTCGCGGGCGTCTCGGACATCGTGATCGACAACGTCTGGGTCGAGCACATGGTGTGCCTGTACTGGGGTGCGAACACGGACCGGATGACCATCAAGAACTCCCGCATCCGGGACACGTTCGCCGACGGCATCAACATGACCAACGGTTCGACGGACAACCTGGTGTCCAACAACGAGGCCCGGGCGACCGGTGACGACAGCTTCGCGCTCTTCTCGGCGATCGACGCCGGCGGCGCGGACATGAAGAACAACGTCTTCGAGAACCTGACGTCGATCCTCACCTGGCGGGCGGCGGGCATCGCCGTGTACGGCGGTTACGACAACACCTTCCGCAACCTGCGGGTCGCCGACACCCTCGTCTACGCGGGAATCACCATCTCCTCGCTGGACTTCGGGTATCCGATGAACGGCTTCGGCACCGGGCCCACCGCCCTGGAGAACATCTCCCTGGTACGGACCGGCGGCCACTTCTGGGGGTCGCAGACCTTCCCGGCCATCTGGGTGTTCTCCGCCTCGAAGGTGTTCCAGGGCATCAGGGTCAGCCACGTGGACATCGTGGACCCGACCTACAGCGGGGTGATGTTCCAGACCAACTACGTGGGCGGACAGCCCCAGTTCCCGATCAAGGACACGATCTTCACGGACGTCTCGATCTCGGGCGCCCGTAAGAGCGGCGACGCCTTCGACGCGAAGTCCGGCTTCGGTCTCTGGGCGAACGAGCTGCCGGAGTCGGGCCAGGGACCCGCGGTCGGTGAGGTCACCTTCAACGGCCTGCGGCTCTCCGGCAACGCGGTGGACATCCGGAACACCACCTCCACCTTCAAGATCAACGTCAACCCGTAAGGAGCGGATCGACAGGATGTACGGGCCGTCGTGGCGGGGTCGACCTACCGCCGCGACGGCCCGCCGGGTCTTCCGCAAACCGCTTGCACGGATTGCGTTAGTCTTGCGGTCATGACGCGAAGACTTGCTCAAGTGGCAAAGAAGGTGGGTGTCAGCGAGGCCACGGTCAGCCGGGTCCTCAACGGCAAGCCCGGAGTCTCCCAGGCGACCCGGCAGTCGGTGCTCACCGCGCTGGACGTGCTCGGCTACGAACGGCCGAGCCAGCTGAGGGGCGAACGGGCGCGGCTGGTGGGGCTGGTCCTGCCCGAGCTCCAGAATCCGATCTTCCCGGCCTTCGCGGAGGTGATCGGCGGCGCGCTCGCGCAGCAGGGCCTCACACCGGTGCTCTGCACCCAGACCAAGGGCGGCGTCTCGGAGGCGGACTACGTGGACCTGCTGCTCCAGCAGCAGGTCTCCGGGGTCGTCTTCGCCGGCGGGCTCTTCGCCCAGGCGGACGCGGAGCACGCGCATTACCGGCGGCTCGCGGAGCGCAGGATTCCTGTGGTCCTCATCAACGCCCCCATAGAGAACGTCGACTTCCCCTGCATCTCGTGCGACGACGGTGTCGCCGTCGAGCAGGCATGGCGCCATCTCACCTCACTGGGCCACGAGAAGATCGGCCTGGTGCTGGGCCCGGCCGACCACATCCCCTCCCGGCGCAAGCTGGCGGCGGCCAGGACGGTCGCGACGGCCCACGGGCGGGAGCTGACCGCGGAGTTCGTCGAGCGGACCATGTTCTCCCTGGAAGGCGGCCAGGCGGCCGCCTCGCGGCTGCTGGACCGGGGCGCCACCGGCATCATCTGCGCGAGCGACCCGCTGGCCCTCGGCGCGGTGCGGGCGGCCCGCCGGCGCGGGATCTCCGTGCCGGACGGGGTGTCGGTGGTCGGTTACGACGACTCCGCGTTCATGAACTGCACGGAGCCGCCGCTGACCACCGTGCGCCAGCCCATCGAGGCGATGGGCCGCGCGGTCGTCGAGCTGCTCTGCGCCCAGATCCAGGGCGGCGAGGTACACCACGGCGAACTGCTCTTCGAACCCGAGCTGGTGGTGCGCGGGTCGACGGCCCAGGCACCGCGGTAGTCCGCCGCACTCCGACGCCGCGCGGTGCCCGCCCCCTCCCCGGGGCGGGCACCGCGCGGCGTTTTGCGTCGCGGGCAGTCGGTGTGCGGCGTCCGCAGGTCGGGCGACCTCTCGCTCCGCCCACCGGCATTCATTCATCTGTCAAACAATTACGGAATCGGCGTTAGATATTGCGTCCTTCTGTTCCCGGTGGTTGAGTGTGCGGCGCCCCACAACGCATCGGCGGTGGGGCGTCGTCCACGCACATGCCCGAGGGGGACCACCCATGAGTAGAGCCGCGTTCCGTCGTCGAAGCCGCGCAGGCGCGGTCGCTCTTGTCTCCGCGCTGGCGCTCACCGCGCTCGCGGCCTGCGGTACGAGCAGCAGCAGCGACAACGACGGCGGCGAGAAGGGCGGCGGCGGCAGCACGTCAGCCGACCCCGCCGCCCCGCTGGACCCGAAGACCAAGGTGACGATCACCATCGACTGCATGCCGCCCACGGCGAAGGCGGCCGAGCTCAAGGAGTGGAAGGAGGACGTCGCCGAGTTCAACAAGACGTACCCGAACGTCACCATCGAGGGACGGTCCACCGCCGGCCAGTGTCTGGAGCCGCCGCGTTTCACGGCCATGCTGAAGGCGAAGTCCCAGCCGGACGTGTTCTACACGTACTTCACCGACCTGCCGCAGGTGCTCGACAACGACGGCGCCGAGGACATCACCGCCTACGTCACCGACAAGAGCGTGCCCGCGCTGGCGGACATCGACCCGAACGTCCTCAACTCGCTGAAGCAGGACGGCAAGCTGTACGGGCTGCCCACCAGCAACTACACCATGGGCCTGCTCGTCAACCGCAAGCTCTTCCAGCAGGCCGGCCTCGACCCCGACGCCCCGCCGCGCACCTGGGCGGAGGTGCGTACCGCCGCGAAGAAGATCGCGGATCTGGGCAAGGGCATCTCGGGCTTCGGCGAGTACAGCGCGGGCAACACCGGGGGCTGGCACTTCACGGCGCAGATGTACAGCGTCGGTGGCGAGGTCGTCGACGCGAGCGGCACCAAGGCGGCGTTCAACGACGACCTGGGCAAGCAGGTCGCCGAGAACATCAAGGCCATGCGGTGGCAGGACGACAGCATGGGCAAGACCCAGCTGCTGAAGTGGGGCGACCTGCAGAAGCAGATCGCCACCGACAAGCTCGGCATGTTCCTCGCCGCGCCCGACGACATCGCGTACATGGTGCAGCAACTCGGCGCCAGCTACGAGAACTTCGGGATGGGGCCGATCCCCGGCGAGAAGAGCACCCTGGCCGGCGGCAACAACTACATGATCAAGAAGGGGATTTCGGCCGACAAGATCAAGGCCGCCATCGCCTGGCTGAACTTCAAGAACCTGAGCGTCGGCAAGGGCCAGTTCGACTGGGAGCGCACCAAGGCCGACAAGCTGCCCGTCGGCGTTCCCCAGCCCAACTTCTGGCTGAACGGTTCGAAGACCACGGACGACGCCGCACGCGCACAGTTCGCCACCATGCCGGTCGCCAACTTCAGGACCTTCGTGGACAACCCGGTCCCCGGCAAGGCCGAGCCGCCGAAGGCCCAGGAGGTCTACAAGGTCCTGGACAACGTGATGTCCGGCCTCCTCACCAACCGGGACGCGAACGTCGACAAGCTGCTCTCCGACGCGGAGAAGCAGGTCAACCAGGTCCTGGCCACCCAGTAACCGGGGTGGGGCCTTTCGTTCGGACCCGAGCGGAAGGCCCTGTGGGGCCGGCCCGGCCGGCCCCCCCGCACCCCGTCCGCGCCCGGACCGCGTTCCGGCACCACTGCACCGAGGAGGAGGCGACGATGTCGGCCCCCACCATCCCCACGTCGGCGGCGAAGACGCCCCGCCCGTTCCCGCACGACGGCGAAGGACCGCAGGCGGCCGGCGGCGCCTTCGCCCGGGCCCTGCGCCGCAATCTCACCGCGCACGGCTTCCTGATCGGCGCCGTGATCTGCTTCGCCCTTTTCTCCTGGTACCCGATGGTGCGGGAGTTCCTCCTCGCCTTCCAGAAGACCGAGGACGGGCAGACCACCTGGGCGGGCCTGGACAACCTGAACACCGTCTTCAACGACCCGGCGTTCTGGCAGGCCTGGCGCAACACCCTGCTCTTCACCGTGCTCGCGCTGGTCCTGGGATTCGCCGTCCCGTTCGTGGTCGCGGTGGTGCTCAACGAGTTCCGGCACGCACAGGGCTATCTGCGGCTCCTGGTGTACCTGCCCGTCATGCTCCCGCCGGTCGCCTCGGTGCTGCTCTTCAAGTACCTCTACGATCCCGGGTACGGCCTGCTCAACCAGGTCCTCGGATTCTTCGGGATACCCGCCCAGCAGTGGCTCCAGGACCCCAGCACCTCGATGCTCTCCGTCGTGGTCGCCTCGACCTGGATGAACATGGGCGGAGCGACGCTCATCTATCTCGCCGCGCTCCAGGGCATCCCCGGCGAGCTGTACGAGGCGGCCGAACTGGACGGCGCCGGACTGCTGCGCAAGGTCTGGCACGTCACCGTCCCGCAGACCCGGCTCATCCTCTCGCTGCTGCTGCTCATGCAGGTCATCGCGACCATGCAGGTGTTCGTGGAGCCCTTCCTGCTCACCGGCGGCGCGGGCCCGGAGGGTTCGACGACCACGGTCGTCTACCTGATCTACCAATACGCCTTCAACTTCAACAACTACGGCGCCGCGGCGGCGCTCGGCCTGGTCCTCCTCGTGCTGCTCGCCGGAGTGTCGGCCGTGTACGTGAGGCTCAGCCGCGCCGAGGACGAGTAGGACCCGGGGGAATCGACAGATGTCCACACGCACGCTCATCTCGCCGGCCCAACTGGCCAGGCCCCGGGCCAGGGCCGTCTACTGGGTGGTCTTCGGTCTCGTCCTCGTCCTGTTCACGCTGGTCTTCCTCGGACCGCTCTACTGGATGGTGTCCGGCGGGCTCAAGTCCACCCAGGAGGCGGTGCAGTCGCCGCCGACGCTCTTCCCGTCGACGCTGACCCCCGGCAACTACTCACGCGCCTGGGAGGTGATGGACCTCTCCCGCCTCCTCTTCAACACCCTGTACTACGCGTTCGGAGCGCTGGCCTTCCAGCTCGTCCTGGACGTCGCCGCGGCCTACTCCCTCTCCCGGCTGCGGCCCGTCTTCGGCAAGGCGATCCTCGGGATGATGCTGGCCACCCTCATGATCCCGGCGACGGTGCTGGTCGTCCCGCAGTACCTCACGGTGCTGGACGTCCCGTTGGTGGAGCGCAATCTGCTCAACTCGCCGTGGGCGATCTGGCTCCCGTCGGTGACCAACGCCTTCAACATCTTCCTGCTGAAGCGGTTCTTCGACTCCATCCCGAAGGAGTTGCTGGACGCCGCGTCGATGGACGGGGCCTCCCCCCTGCGCACCCTGCGCTCCATCGTCCTGCCCATCTCGCGGCCGATCCTCGGGGTGGTCTCCATCTTCGCGGTGGTCGGGGTCTGGAAGGACTTCCTCTGGCCGATGCTCACCCTGCCCGATCCGGCCATGCAGACCCTGAACGTCGGCATCTACTCGCTCTCCAACGGTGTGCCGGAGAACGTGCTGATCGCCGCCCTCACCATCGCGTCCCTGCCGACGCTGCTCATCTTCCTGGTGTTCCAGCGGAACATCATGAGCGGCCTCACCGCGGGCGGCCTGAAGGGCTGACCCGGCCCCGGCTGCCCCGGTCGGTCCGGGGCAGCCGGGGCCGCCTGCCCGCACGCCCGCACGTTCGCCGGCCGCGCCCCGTGCGCGCTCCCGCGACACCCCTCGCACGACGCCACTCTCCATGAAGCCTCCGCCGCCGGCCGTTACCGCACGCCCCGCTGTCCGGCCGGCGGCGGACCCTGCCCGAAAGGACCCTCACGTGGCAGCCCCTCTTCCGGTGCGCACCGACGACTGGTGGCGCAGCGCCGTCATCTACCAGGTGTACCCACGCAGCTTCGCCGACGGTGACGGGGACGGTACCGGAGACCTCGCGGGCGTCCGGTCGAGACTGCCGTACCTCGCCGAACTGGGCGTGGAGGCCATCTGGTTCACCCCGTGGTACGTCTCTCCGCTCGTCGACGGCGGATACGACGTCGCCGACTACCGCACCATCGACCCGGCCTTCGGGACGCTGGCCGAGGCGGAGAAGCTGATCGCGGAAGCCCGCCAGTCCGGCATCCGGGTGATCGTGGACATCGTGCCGAACCACGTGTCGGACCAGCACGCGTGGTTCCGGGCGGCCCTGGAGGCCGGACCGGGCAGTCCCGAGCGGGAGTTGTTCCACTTCCGGCCCGGCCGGGGCGAGGACGGCGAGCTGCCGCCCAACGACTGGCCCTCGCAGTTCTCCGGACGCACCTGGACCCGGGTGGCGGACGGCGAGTGGTACCTCCACCTCTTCACGCCCGAGCAGCCCGACCTCAACTGGGCCCATCCGGCGGTCCGCCGGGAGCACGAGGAGATCCTGCGCTTCTGGTTCGAGCGCGGGGTGGCCGGTGTACGGATCGACTCGGCCGCGCTCCTCGCCAAGGACCCCGCGCTCGCCGACTTCGTGGAGGGGGTGGACCCCCATCCGTACATCGACCAGGACGAGTTGCACGACATCTACCGGTCCTGGCGGGCCATCGCCGACGAGTACCAGGGCGTCTTCGTGGGCGAGGTCTGGCTGCCGGACTCGGAGCGCTTCGCCCGCTATCTGCGTCCTGACGAGCTCCACACCGCGTTCAACTTCAATTTCCTGGCGTGCCCGTGGCGGGCGGACCGGCTGCGGCGGACGATCGACGACACCCTGGCCGAGCACGCGCCCGTCGGCGCCCCGGCCACCTGGGTGCTGTGCAACCACGACGTGACCCGGACGGTGACCCGGTACGGCCGGCAGGACACCGGGTTCGACTTCGCCACGAAGGCGTTCGGTACGCCGACCGACCTGGCGCTCGGCGAACGGCGGGCGCGTGCCGCGGCCCTGCTGACGCTCGCGCTGCCCGGGGCCGCCTACCTGTACCAGGGTGAGGAGTTGGGCCTGCCCGAGGCGGACGTACCGCTCGACCGCATCCAGGACCCGATGCACTTCCGATCCGGCGGCAGCGATCCGGGGCGGGACGGCTGCCGGGTGCCGCTGCCGTGGACCGCGGACGCCCCGTACAGCGGTTTCGGCTCGCGCGGGGAACCGTGGCTGCCGCAGCCGGAGGGCTGGGAGGCGTACGCCGTGGACCGCCAGGACGGCGACCCCGGCTCGATGCTGTCGCTCTACCGGGAGGCGCTGCGGCTGCGGCGCACCACCGCCGCCTTCCGGAGCGAGCCGCTGACCTGGCTCCCCTCGGCCGAGGGCGTCCTCGCCTTCCGGCGCGGCACGGGCCTGGTCTGCGTCGTCAACCTGGCTGCGGAACCGGCGGAGCTCCCCGCCCACACGGAAGTCCTGCTCGCCGCCGGCCCCCTGGACGACCGGGGCCGTCTCCCCCAGGACACGGCGGTGTGGCTGCTGGCCTGATCCAGTCGCCGCGCCGCCGTCCAGATGTCCCCCCACAGGAGGTTATGCATCATGAACGTGACACGAGCCGCACCCGGTGGACGGTCCCTGACCGCGCTGCTGGCCTCACTCGCCTGCACCGTGGCCCTGGGTACGGTCGCCGCCCTCACCGGGGGCGGCGCCGGCTCCGCGGCGGCGGCCGAGGCGCCCGTACTCTCACCGTTCGCGGTGGCGGGGCGCGGGGCCCAGGTGCCGTTCACCGAACTGGAAGCGGAGAACGCCGCGACCAGCGGATCGCTGATCGGCCCCGACCGCACGTACACCACCCTTCCCTCCGAGGCCTCGGGCCGGCGCGCCGTACGGCTCGACGCCCCGGGCGAGTACGTCGAGTTCACCCTGACCAAGCCGGCCAACGCCGTGACGGTGCGCTACTCCGTGCCGGACAACGCGGCGGGTACGGGCATCACCGCGCCGGTCGCGCTCGGTCTGGACGGGACCAAGCTCAAGGACCTCGACTTCACGTCCAAGTACGGCTGGTTCTACGGTTCGTACCCGTTCACCAACACCCCGGGCAGCCAGCCGCACCACTTCTACGACGAGACCAGGACCCTCTTCGGCAGGACCCTCGCCGCCGGTTCGAAGGTGCGGATCACCCTGCCCTCGACCTCCGCCACCCCGTGGGCCGTGGTGGACCTGGCCGACTTCGAGCAGGTCGCGGCACCGGTGACCCGGCCGTCCGGGTCACTCTCGGTCACCGACTACGGAGCCGACGCGAGCGGCGGCGCGGACTCGACCTCGGCGTTCCAGCAGGCGGTCGACGCGGGGAAGGCCCAGGGCAAGGAGGTGTGGATCCCGCAGGGCACCTTCAAGCTGACCGACCACGTGGTGGTCGACCAGGTCACGCTGCGCGGCGCCGGGCCCTGGTACAGCGTGCTGGGCGGCCGTCACCCCACCGACCGGAGCCGGGCGGCGGGGATCTACGGCAAGTACGTCTCCGGCGGCGGGTACGGCGGCGGGGTCCGCCCGTACGAGGCCGGCGGGCCGAGCCGGAACGTCACCCTCAAGGACTTCGCGATCATCGGGGACATCACCGAGCGGGTCGACGAGGACCAGGTCAACGCGATCGGCGGCGCGATGAGCGACTCCGTCGTGGACGGTGTGTGGCTCCAGCACACCAAGGTCGGCGCCTGGATGGACGGGCCGATGGACAACTTCCACATCCGGAACAGCCGCATCCTGGACCAGACCGCGGACGGGGTGAACTTCCACTGGGGCGTCACCCACTCGTCCGTGGAGAACACCTTCCTGCGCAACCTCGGTGACGACGGCCTCGCGATGTGGTCCGACACCAGGGCCGACACCGCCAACGCCTTCACCGGGAACACCGTGGTGGCCCCGATCCTCGCCAACCACATAGCGATCTACGGCGGCAAGGACATCTCCGTCACCGACAACGTCCTCGCCGAGAGCCTCACCAACGGCGGCGCCCTGCACGTGGGCAATCGCTTCCCCGGTGTCTCCCCCGGCCAGGGCACGGACGTCCAGGGCACCTTCACGCTGGCCCGCAACACCACCATCCGGGCGGGCAACACCGACTACGGGTGGCCGTTCCCGATCGGCGCGGTCTGGTTCGACGCCCGTAACAGCCCGATCGACAAGGCGACGATCAACGTCACCGACACGGACATCCTGGACAGTTCCTACGCCGCCGTCCACTTCGTCTCGGGGACGACGAAGAACGTCAACTTCACCAACGTGAACATCGTCGGCACCGGTACCTTCGCCCTCCAGTTCAACGACCCGGCGCAACTGTCGCTGACCAACGTGCGCGCCACCGACATCGGGTTCACCGACGCCGTCTACAGCTGCCTCGGCTCCTCTCTGGCGCTGACCCAGGGCACCGGCAACTCCGGCTGGAACGCCAAGCTCCCGGCGACCTACTGCGGGCCGTGGCCCACCGCGAACTACGACCACGGCACCGGCACCTCGCCGACGCCCACCCCGACCCCGACGCCCACTCCGACTCCGACGCCCACCCCGACGCCCACTCCGACGCCCACCGGTCCGACCCCCGACCCCGGCCGGAACCTCGCCCTGGGCCGGCCCGTCACCGCGACCGGGTACGCGGACGTCTACAACCCGGCGAAGGCCGTCGACGGTGACGCCAACTCGTACTGGGAGAGCGTCAACCGGTCCTTCCCGCAGTCACTGACCGTGGACCTGGGGGCGGCGACCGGGGTGGGCCGGGTCGTGCTCAGGCTGCCGTCGTCCTGGGAGGCACGCACCCAGACCCTGGCGGTCCTCGGCAGCTCCGACGGCTCCGCCTTCACCACGCTGACCGCGTCGAAGGAGTACCGCTTCGACCCGGCCTCCGGCAACACGGTGACCGTGACCCTGCCGGCCGGTTCCACCCCCCGCCACCTGCGGGTCACCGGTACCGCCAACACGGCCTGGCCCGCCGTCCAGGCCTCGGAACTGGAGGCTTACCGCTCCTGACACGCCCGTCCCCCCGAAGCGTTCCGCCCGCCCGTGGTCCCGTACCGCGGGCGGGCGGAGCGCTGTGGCGGGACGGTCCGGGCCGGTCACGCGGAGCGGGGTACGACGCGAACGCCGGCCAGGTCCTCCAGCGGCTCTTCCGCGACGGTCTCCTCGACCCCGCGACGCCCAGATCCGCCGTGCTCGCGTCAGCCCGGGGCCCCAGGGAGCCTCGGTGAGACGCCCCGGCGGCGGGCCGCCGGCCGACCGCGTTCGGTGCCGTCCCACACGAAGCGCGCGCTGTGACGGCGTCGCCCTCCGGCCCGGCGTACCTCTCCGCTACATGGCCCGACCGCGGGGGAACCGGGTCAGCGTTCGTAGACCCCGGTCAGCCGGGCGCGGCCGAGGACCGGCGGGGTGAGGAGGGGCAGCAGGGTACGGGGCCGGGCCCGGTCCACAGGCATCGCGCCGGGGCCGCGGTCGACGGGAGCCGCGAGCGCGAAGAGCTGGAAGACGTACCGGTGCGGCCCGTGGCCCTTGACGGGCGCGGGGCCGTGGTAGCCCCGCCCGACGGTGGATCGCAGCACCCGCACCCCGGGGCCGGGCCGTTTCGCCGCCAGGGAGCCGGGCGGGAGCTCTCCGGTCGCCGGGTCGATCAGCGCCAGGCAGTGCACCGCGGGCTTGGCCATGGGTACGTCGACGTCCTCGACGACCAGGAGAAGCTGTGCGGTACCGGCCGGGAGCCCGCTCCAGGTCAGGTGCGGGGAGAGGTCCTGGCCGCCGACGTGCTTCGCGCAGTGGACCTGCGGCAGGAAGCCGTCGGGACCGAAGTCGTCGCTGGTGAGGGTCAGTGAGGACGGGCCCTGGAGGCCGGGAAGGTTCCAGGCCAGGTGGGTCTCGCCGGCCCGGCGGTTGCTCAGGAGCCGGCCCAGCAGCGTCATCGGGTGGCCTCGATCATGGCGACGACCGCCGCGACGGCGGGTCCGGCGCCGGCGAGGTGGCCCTTCCGCAGGTCGATCACGACGAGCGCGGGGGTGGGGTCGATCGTTGACAGTGTCACTGGGGTGTCTCTCCTGTGCGGGTCGGCCGGTCTCCGGGACCGGTCCGGGCGGTGTCGGGCGTTCCGGACCGGTCCGAATCGGGCGTACCGGGCTCGGGCGTTCCGGACCCGGCGGGTCGGACGGTGCGGGCCAGCCGGTCCAGCAGTGGCGCCACGGCAGCGAGTCGGTCCAGCTCTGCCGGGGTGAACGCGCCACCGGTCAGGGCCCGGGTGAGGAGATCGGTCCGGGCGTTGCGCTTGTCCTCCAGCGCCTTGTGTCCCGCGGCGGTCATCGTCAGCACCGCCCGCCTGCCGTCCTCCGGGTCCGGGCGGCGCTCGACCAGTCCACGGGCACGCAACGCGGCGAGCGTCGCCCCCATGGCCTGCGCGGTGATCTGCGCTTCCCGGGCCAGCGCGGAGGAGGTGGTCGGGCCCGAGCGGTCCAGGAGTGCCAGGGCGGCCCGTTCGGGCATCGCGAGTCCGCCGTCCACCGGTACATGGCGTACCCGCCGCACCAGCACACCGATGCTCGCCAGGAGAGCCGCGGCGACTCCCTCCGGAGCCAGATCTTCGTCCATGTACTAAAGCTACTTTATCAAGCAGCCTTACCATTCCCGCCCCGCGACGGAACCCTCACGGCCACGCCCCCAGGAGAGGGAGCGGGGCTCGGGCGGGCCGTAACGGGCCGGACCACACGAGCGAAACCCTCGAATGCGGCGATCCGGGCGATGAGAGCGCTCTCATCCTTTCCCCTCGGACCACGCGGCACGCCCTCCGATCCGTCAGAACTCGAACGCTGGCCTGCGCGCAAACACCCTCAACTACCGTACGTGTCAATTCTATTGACACAAAGGTTTCAGGAGTTTTACGTTCCTTGACATCTGAGAGCGCTCTCGAAAGCGCTCCGTCCCCCTCCTGACTTCGAGGTGCTTCCCCATGCAAGCCTCCCTCGTGAGACCCGCTGCCGCGGTGGCTCTGGCCGTCGCCCTGGCCGCGGTGGGCCTGGGTCCGGCCGCGACCCCGGCGGCCGCGGCCACGATCACCGCGGGCGCCGGCAGCTACACCGACACCCGCCCGGCCGGTACCTCCGGACCGACCACCAACACCGGCGCACCGGTCACCCCCAAACTGACCGAGGCCGCCAAGAACAAGCCGGTGCCCACCAACGACTGGTGGACCTCGCTCGCCTACCAGCGTTACGGCGACAACCCGTACTCCACGCCGATGTACGGCCACCCGCTCACCTACCAGGCCACCTCCGGCGGGCTGGAGGTCGGCTACCCGACCACGCCCTCGATCGTCGGGGACGGCCGCCAGTACGAGTACGCCCACAAGGCCGACCTGACGCTCGGTCTCAGCGGCCTCAACTCGCCCGACACGAAGGCCGACGACTGGTCCGACTGGACCGTCACCCCCTACTGGTCGGACGGCACCCGCACGCTGCGCACGACCATCGGGCACGGCCTGCCGTTCGTGTACGCCAAGGGCTCCGGTGGCAACGCCAGCATCACCACGGCGAGTGCCCCCACCGTCTTCGCGGACAACGGCAACGTCCTCGGCATCACCGTCGCCGGGCACCACTACGCGCTGTTCTCGCCGACCGGCACCGACTGGACGGTCTCGGGGTCCAGCATCACCGCCCCCCTCGGCGGCAAGGACTACTTCTCGCTCGCCGTGCTGCCGTCCACCGACGCGCTCGCGACGTTCCGGAAGTACGCCTTCAGCTTCGTCACCGGCTCCACGGTCTCCTGGTCCTCCACCGGGGGCACGGTCCGGGCGACGTACAGCCTCACCACGGAGGCGAAGGAGGGCACCGAGCGCGGGACGCTCCAGGCGCTCTACCGCCACCAGTGGCTGCACACCACCGACACGCTCACGGGCTACACCTACGTGTCCCCGCGCGGCACCATGAAGGTGCGGGAAGGAACCTCCTTCGCCACGAGCCAGAAGAGCTCCGGTGTGGTGCCGGCCCTTCCGGCCGTCAGCGGCGTCGACACGGCCCGGCTGACCGCCTACCTCAACGAGGTGGCGAACGCCTCCGACCCGTTCTCCGGAGCCACCGACACCTACTGGACCGGTAAGGCACTCGGCCGCTTGGCCCAACTGGTGCCCGTGGCGGACCAGATCGGCCAGACCGGCATCCGGGACAAGATGCTGGGGCTGCTGAAGAGCCGGCTCCAGGAGTGGTTCACGGCCGGTGGCGCGAGCGAGTTCAGCTACGACAAGGACTGGAAGACCCTCATCGGGTACCCCGCCTCCTACGGCAGCGACACCGAGCTGAACGACCATCACTTCCATTACAGCTACTACGTGTACGCGGCGGCGATCGTCGCCCAGTACGACCAGGCCTGGGCCGCCGACTCGGCCTGGGGCACCATGGTCAAGAACCTGATCCGCGACACGGCCAACCCGAGCCGCACGGACAGCGCGTTCCCCTTCCTCCGCGGCTTCGACGTGTACGCGGGCCACAGCTGGGCCTCCGGACACCAGGGCTTCGCGGCGGGCAACAACCAGGAGTCCTCCTCCGAGTCGACCAACCTGAGCGCCGCGCTCGTCCTGTGGGGCTCCGCGACCGGCGACACCTCGCTGCGCGACCTCGGCAGCTACCTGCTGACCACCGAGTCGGAAGCGATCGAGCAGTACTGGTTCGACACCGACCAGCAGGTCTTCCCGAGCTCCTTCGGCCACGACACGGTCGGCATGGTCTGGGGAAGCGGCGCCGCGTACTCCACCTGGTGGACCGCGAACCCCGAGGAGATCCACGGCATCAACACCCTGCCGATCACGGGTGGTTCGCTCTACCTGGGCCGTGACAAGGCCACCGTCAAGCGGAATCTCGCCGAGATGGAGCGGGAGAACGGCGGCCCGGCCGTCGAATGGCGCGACCTGCTCTGGGAGTTCGAGGCGCTGGCCGACCCGGCGTCCGCGAAGGCCAAATGGGACGCGGGCAACGCCGGATACACCCCGGAACAGGGTGAGTCCAAGGCGCACACGTACCAGTGGATCACCACCCTGAACAGCCTCGGCGCCCCCGACATGAGCATCAGCGGGGACATCCCGACCTCCGCCGTCTTCACCAGGAACGGCGTCAACACCTACGTGGCCCACAACTACGGCACCGCCGCCCGCACGGTCACCTTCACCAACGGCGCGACCCTCTCCGTACCGGCCCGCTCCACGGCCACCGGCACTGGAACCGGCGGCGGCACCACCGACCCGGACCCGGGCACGGACCCCGGCACGGGCACGTCCACCGGGAACACCTTCCGGCTGAAGTCCGGCGGCACCCTCACCACCGCCACGGACGGCGCCGCGGGGACCGACACGATCGCCTCGGCGGACGGCGTCAACCGGGACGGCACTCCGTACAAGCCGACGGCCTACCAGATCACCAACGTCAACGGCACCCTCTCCTCCGGCGCCTCCACCACGTTCCGCCTCCGGGTCGACGCGGGCACCACGGTCGGACTCGCGCCGCAGGTCAGGGTCAGTTACGACCTCACCGGCGACGGCACCTTCGACCGGACCGAGACCTACCGCTACTTCGCGAGCGACCCGGTCGCCGGGTGGGAGGAGTACACGCAGGCCGTGGGCACACGGGCGACCACCGGCACCCTGGGCAACCTCACGGGCGGGACCGTCCGCCTGGAGATCTGGAACGCCCTGGGGAGCAGCACCTCCCAGGTGCAGACCGGCACGGACGCGGCGGTCCTGAAGATCCCGTACGTCTGATCGGGTACGCACCGCACCCGTACACCCGGCCCGTAGGTCCGGGACGTGCACCCGGCCCGAACCCCCGGGCCCGCACCCGTCCGACGGCAGGAGCCCCCGCAGGCGCAGCGACTCGCGCCCGCGGGGGCTCCTGCCGGTTCGGTCACGTTTCCGTTCCGGGTCCCGGTCGGGGGCCGGTCACGGGTCCGGCTCCGGCCGTCCGCGTCACCTGCCTCTCAGGGTGCGGAAGTCGGCGTACATGCGGATCAGGGCTTCCCGGCTGTTTCGCACGGCGAGGAACTCGAGGACCCTGGTGAACAGGTGGTCGAGGGCCCGCTGGTCCTGCTCCGGTGTCAGCGGCCCGCGCCATTCGCCGGGGTCGGCCTCGGGAACGGCTTCGCGGAAGATCTCCTTGTACCAGGCGAAGCTGGAGAGCTCCTGCCGCTGGACGCAGAGCCACTCCGCGAAGCCGCGGAAGAAACCCCGGGACTGGGCCACGTCGATGCCGTTCAGCAGCATGACGGTCGGGTAGTACCGGCCGTTCAGACCGTACGTCCCCGGATTCGCGCGGATGTCCTCGATGAGGGGCTTGTCGTTCACGGGTTCCTCAAAACGGCCAGTCGATGTTCTGGGGCTTGCTCCACCTGGACTTGTACTCGGCGATCGTCTCACCGGCCCGACCGGTCCAGGCGTCGAACACCCGGCCCTCGTACACCACCACTGCGTGCCACCACCATTGGCTGTCCTGGCCCCGGTAGTAGGGGAGCTCGCCCCCCTGATTGTTCTCCAGGGTGAAGATCGTACCGCCGCCCAGACTGTCCCGGATGTTCTCGGCACACACGTCGCAACCGCCGCTGCGGGGGATCTCCGAGACGTCCCGGGGCAGCCCCGGGATGTCGTGCTCACCGCAGGACTTGCCCGACGAAGCCGTCATCGGCACCGCCGCGGACGCCGCGCTCGTGCTCGCCCAGGTGGTCGAAGCCTCGGTCACGTACGAGACCGGTGCTGCGGACAGCGTCGTCCTGCCGAGGATCTTGCAGCCGCGCCTGAGGAGCTTCAGCCCGTCGAAGACCTTCTCCAGCGCCTTGAGCTTGGCACCGACGAGCGCGTCCACGGCGAGGCCGCCGCAGTGCTCCAGGTCCCTCTCGCGCAGGCAGGTGTCCAGCTCGGTGAGGCCGGCCAGTTCCAGGCTGATCTTGGCCGCCGTCTCCAGGCCGGCGCCGATCTCCGCGCCGTTCTCCAGGATCTGGCAGTCGACCGGGCTCTGCGTGCACCAGCGGACGTAGCCCTGCGGGTCGCAGGGGACGAACGACTGGCCACAGCGGTACAGCTCGGCGGCACGCCTGCCGTTCTCGTTGCGTTCCTTCTCGGCCACGGCGGCCTTGCGCGCGGCCTCGGCTTCCTCCCGGTACTTCGCGACCGAGGTGGCGAAGGCCTCGTCGGCGGCTTCCAGCGCCGCGGCGGCCGACTCGCCCGCCGCGGTCGCCGACTTCTTGGCCTCGTCGTAGTAATACCAAGCGGTGGACGCCGAAGCCTGGGCCGCCTCGGAGGAGAGGGTGGCGTCGGTGGCGGAACGGGCGGCGTCCTCGGCCGCGACGTCGGCCCGGTCGGCCGCCGCCCGTGCGGTGGCCGCGGACTTGGCCGCTGCCGTGGCAGAGGCTTCGGCGTCCTCGGCGTACGCCTGCGCCTTGTCGGCCTGGGCCTGTGCCTCGGTGCCGGAATCCTTCGCCTTGTCCGCCCATTCCTGGGCTTCGGCGGCGGCGTTGCGCGCCAGGGCCGCCGTCTTCTGCGCCGTCGCGGCGTTCTGCTGAGCCGTGGCCGCGATCTGCGCCGCGTCCGCGATCAGCTTCTGGACCTGCGCGACGTGGGTGGCGGAGAGTTCGTCCTTGCGCTGGGCCGTGTACTGGCCGGACGCGATGAAGTTGTGCAGGGCCTGCGGGGGCCCCTCCAGGGCGACCCTCGCCGCCGAGCGGACCTCGGGCCCTGCCGAGTCGACCAGTTGGGCGGCCCGTACCCGTTCGTCCTCGGTCCTCGTCGTGTACTGCGCCACGGTCAGGAACGCGCTGTACTTCTTGGCGTCCCCCGTGGCGAGGGCGGCCCGGCCGGCTTCCGCGAGCACGGGCCCGGCCGCGTCGACGACCCGGGCGATCTCGACCCTCATCGGCTCCGTGGCGATCACGTACTGACCGTTCGCCACGAACTCGGCGATGTCGGCGGCGTCGCCGTCGAGGGCGGCTTCCGCGGCCGTCCGCATGTGGGGATCGGCGCTCTCCTCGGCCAGTCGTTCCACGGAGGAGCGCTGCTGCTGGTGTTCGGCGTCCTCCCAGCCGTCGGTGAGGTAGTCGAGGACTTCCTCGTCGGTTCCGGCCAGCGCCGCCTCGGCCGCCGCGCGGCCCCACGCTTCGCCCCGCGTCATCTCCCGCACTGCCAGGTCACGGCCCTGAGCGGCGACGGCAGCGAGGTCGGCGTCCGGCTCGGCGGCCGCGGCGACCAGTGCGTCCCGCTCGGCGTCCCGGTCCGCCGCCGCCTTCTCCAGATCCTTCTGGCCGGCCGTCGCGGCCTCGGTCGCCGCCTTCTGGTCGCGGGCCTGCTCGATGCCCTCGTTGGTACGGCTGAGCAGTTCCTCGGCCTCCACCTCGCGCGCCAGGGTGTACACGTTCTGTGCCTGCAGCACCGCTGCCGTCGCCACGTTCGCCGCGTCGGTAGCCGCGTCGGCGTGCGCCGTGGACTTGGCCGCCGCCGTGGCCGCGTCGCCCGCGTGCTCGGCCGCCTCCTGGGCCGCTTCCGCCGCGTTGCGCGCGTGCGTCGCGGCCGACTCGGCCGCGTCCCGCGCGTCCCGTGCCGCACTCGCCGCCTTGCGGGCCAGCGACTCCGCCGCCGCGGCGGCACGGTTGGCTTCGGCCGCGTGCCGCCGGGTTGCGGCTGCAGCGGCGCGCGCCTGGGCCGCCGCCGCGCTGGACTGGTCCGCGTAGCCGCTCGCCTCGGTGGCCGCGTCGGCGGCCGCGTTCGCGTGGGCGCCGGCGCTGATCGCCGAAGCCGCCGCGTCGCCTGCGGCATCCGCCGCGACGGCTGCCTGGCCGGCGGCGCCGGCCGCCTTCTCGGCGCCGTCCGCCGCGAGGTTGGCCTCGTCGGCCGCCCGGCGGGCCGCGTCGGCGTTCGACGCGTCCACCGCCGCGTCCGCCGCGGCGTTACGGGCCCTCGACGCGGCCTGCGAGGCGCCCGCCGCCGCGGCGGCCGCCTGGGAAGCCGCGTTCGCCGCGATCCTGGCCGAGTTGTTCGCCGCACGTGCCGCGGAGATGGCCTGCTGGGCGGCCTCGGCCGCCTGGGAGGCCGCGGACGCCGCGCGCTGCGCGGCACTCGCCGCCCGCTGGGTGTCGTCCTTGGCCGCCTCGGCCTCGGCCGCGGCCCGCTGGGCGGCCTCCTTCGCCAGCTTCGCCGCTTCGACGGCCTTGGCGGACTCCGCCTGGGCCGCCTTCGTCTCGACCGCGGCCTGACGCCCGGCCTCCTCCGCCCGGGCCGCCAGCTCGGCGACCGTGGCGTGTTCCTCGTCCTTGTTCCGCGCCACGAACTGGCCGACTTCGAGGAACTCCCGGATCTCGTCGGCGCCGCCGCTCAGCGCGATACGTCCGGCGGCCCGCACGTTCGGACCGCCCACGCTGATGACCTGGGTGAGCTGGACCCGGTCGTCCTGCTCCTGCCAGGTGTACTGCCCCTCTTCGAGGAACTTCGAGATCGCGGCCGGCCCACCGTCGAGCGCGGCCTGGCCGGCCTCCTGGACGTTGGGGCCGCCCGCGTCGATGACCTGGGCCACCCGCACCCGGTTGTCCTGCCGGGCGGGTTCCTCCCAGCCCCAGCTCAGGAAGATCTCCAATTCCTCCTGGGTCCCCGACAGCGCGGTGCGCGCCGCGGCCAGCAGTTCCGCACCCCCGATGCTCGCGATCTGGGCGGCACTGACCCTCTCGTCCTGCGACAGCAGTTCACCGGCGACCGTCAGGAACTCCTGCACGTCGGCATCGCTACCGGTCAGCGCGGCCTCCGCCGCGGCCTTGACCCCGGGCCCGCCGGATCTCCAGTGGTCCAGCACCCGGCCCCGGTCCGTCGCGGCCGCCTCGGCCAGGGCGGCGACCGCCTGCCCGTCGGCGCCCGACGACTCCGCGGCCGCTGCCGGGTGGGCACTCAGGCCGCCGGTGACCATGACGAGCGACAGAAGTGCGGGCACCACGGCCCGTTTCCATCTCGGCATTCCTGCCCGGCCGCGTCTTCCGGAGCATTTTCCGTTCATGACATATCCACCTTTTGGCGTCGTCGGAATTCTGCACCCCTGTTCGGGCGACCAAAAAAGACCATAGCCCGAAAAGAAATCCGAATGGAGGGGGCAACTCCCTGATCGCCCTGGACCGAGAGCACGGAAAGTCGCCGAAAAGCATGCAGCAGGGACGCTCCGGAGCGTATGCGATATTTGCGAATCATTCGGCGATCTTGACACCAAACCGGGGAACAAGGCGTTGACGAGGAACGGAGTTGAGGTTAACTTGTGCATCTCTTTGGAATTATTGGTGACTAATGGGGGGCAGCATTCTGTACGGAATTGATGCACCCGAAAGGATGGTGCGGTGCTTTCCCGTGCCCGCAGTCTGACCATTGCCGGAATTTTCGGCCTCGCCGCGATCGGAATCGGAACCCCCATTGCATTCGCGACCGATTCGGCGGAAACCGCTACTTCGGACACTCCGCCCTCGGCGGTCGAAGATTTCCAGTATCCCGGCGCTGCCGCAATTCTTCAGTCGGAAGGGATCGAACTGAAAAAGGGCGACGGGCACATCGTGCTCGCCGCCTGCGACGGTTCGGTGGACCAGATCAAGGTGTCGACGGTCGCCGACAGCGGGGCCAACCGCAAGGGCGAGTACTGCTTCGACGTGACGTCCCCGTCCGGCTATCTGACGCTGACGCTGCCGCGGGTCTTCGCCCTGGAAACCGGCGACCACCCGTTCAGCGCCGACCTGACCGCGAACGGCGCCACCACCACGGTGAACGTCGCCGAGGGCGGCTTCGAGCCAGTCGGCGAGGGCACCGTGGGCGGTGCCCGCTCCGTGCTCGTCGAGATCCGCGTCACCGGCTGAGCCGGCCGATCCCAGCATCGAGGAATCAAGAATCGTGACCTTTTCGCGCATGAACGCGCTCACTTCACCGGGCCTGGTGGTGGCGGGCGCCGTCGCTCTCGCCTCCACCGTGTTCACCGTTCCGGCTCATGCCGTGGCGAGCGACGCCGTGCCGGCCGGCTCCTACGCCTTCACCGTCAAGGTGTCCCTCGGGGCGGACGACACCGCTCGCGCGTGCAGCGGCGCCCTCGTCGCCCCGGACTGGATCCTGACCGCGGCGAGTTGCTTCGCCGAGAACCCGGCCGTGCCCGTGGTCGCCGCGGGCAAGCCCGCCCTGGACACCACCGCCTCGGTCGGCGGCACGAGCAGCCGCGTGGTGCAGCTCGTGCCGCGTTCCGGGCGGGACGTGGTCCTGGCCCGCCTGTCGCGGCCCGTCACCGCGGTCGCCCCGGTCTCCGTCGGCACCGTCTCCCCCGTGGCGGGGGAACAGCTGGTGGCGTCGGGCTGGGGCCGTACCGCCACGGAGTGGGTACCCACCTCCCCCCACGCCACCGGCTTCGTCGTGAACGCCGTCTCTGCGGACGACCTCGACGTCAGCGGGGTGGGAGGGGCCGTCTGCAAGGGCGACACCGGTGGCCCCCTGCTGCGCGAGGCGAACGGCACCACCGAGCTGGTCGGCATCAACAGCCGTTCCTGGCAGGGCGGTTGCCTGGGACAGACGGAGACCCGCACGGGTGCCGTCGCCGCACGCGCGGACGACCTGGCCACCTGGGTGTCGGACACCGTGGGCAAGGCGCCGGTGACCGACTTCAACTGCGACGGAGTCGAGGACATCGCTGTCGCCGACCCGGCGGCAGCGGTCGGCGGTGACGCCGACGCCGGCCTGGTGCGGATCGTCCTGGGCGGCGGCAAGGGTACCCAGGAGATCACTCAGGACCTGGACTGGGTGGCCGGCGGCTCGGAAGCCGGTGACGAGTTCGGCCAGGCGCTGGCCACCGTCGACTACGACGAGGACGGCTGCACGGACCTGGTCGTCGGTACACCGGGCGAGGACCTGGACACCGCGACCGACGCCGGCATGATCGACATCCTGCACGGCGCGCCGGGCGGTCTGGGTACGGGCACCGTCAAGGACACGCACTACGAACAGGGTGCGGGCAACGGCTCCCTGAGCGCGTCCGCCAGCGAGACCGGTGACCTCATGGGCGCCTCCCTGGCGGCCGGTGTCACCCGCGCCGGTGAACCGTTCGTGATCGCGGGAGCGCCGGGCGAGGGCGTCGACACGTCCGCCGGTGCGGGCATGGCCGTCTACATCCACGGCACGACGAACGTGGTCATCCACCAGGACCGGCTCGACGTCCCGGGCGCGGTCGAGCCGGGAGACGGTTTCGGAGGGGCCGTCGCGGCCGACTCGAACCACATCGTCGTCGCGGCGCCCCACGAGGCGATCGACACCGACGCGGACGCCGGCAACCTGGTCGTGTTCGACCCGAACACGCTGAACTCCGAAGACCGGCCGACCCCGCTGTTCGGGCTCGACCAGGATCTGGACACGGTCGGCGGCGGAGCCGAGGCCGGAGACCTGTTCGGCGCCTCGGTGGCGCTGGTGCCGTACCGCCCGTCGGGCACCGCGTCGGCCACGGAGTCGATCCTGGCCGTCGGTTCACCGGGCGAGGCCCTCAGCGTCAACGACGTCACCAAGGCCGGAGCGGGCCTCGTACAGTCTTTCCGGATCCGCGCGGACGGCGGCTACGGCCAGCTCAACACCTACGAGTCGGGCACCGCCGACGACGACGTCTCCGGCACCTCCGAGGCCGGTGACCACTTCGGTCAGGCTCTGACGGCCGTGAACACAGCGCCGCGCGCGGTGAGCACCGCGGCGACCATGAAGCTGGCGGTCGGCATTCCCGACGAGGCGGTCGGCACCACCGCGAGCGCGGGTGCGATCACGACGTTCTCCCTGCTGGGAGCGCCCGGCGACGGCGAGCGGTGGATCGAGACCGGTGACGGCGACGGCGTTCCCGGCACCCCCGGTGCCAAGCAGTACCTCGGAAAGTACATCCACTACACGTCCACGGCCCTCTACGTGGGCATGCCGTTCGGGCCGTCCGCCCACGGCACCCTGTACGCGCTGCCGCTGTCGAACGTGACCGCCGGCGGAACGATCGCACCGGTGACCACGTACCAGCCGGGCACCGGCGGCCTTCCGGCCGCGGGAGTCCGCTTCGGTTACGCGGCACGGTAGCCCGCCCCTGCGGGAACAGGGGGTGCGGCCGGTGTCCACCGGCCGCACCCCCGCGTCGTCCCCTCCGACGGATGCCACGGTGCGGAGCACCGGCGGCGGGTCTCAGGACGAGGCCCGCCGTACCAGCGTGGTCGGGGTGATCACCGAGTCGGGCGCCCCGGTCCCCTTGCGGTCGCGGTCCAGGCCACGCAGCAGCAGTCTCGCCATGAGCCGCCCCTGGCCCTCGACGTCCTGCCGGACGGTGCTCAGCGGCGGTACGGTCGTCTCGGCCACGGACGCCATGTCGTCAAAGCCGACCACCGCCACCTGGCCCGGCACCGGGATGCCGCGTTCGCCCAGCACCCGCAAGGCACCCGAGGCCATCAGGTCGTTGGCGGCGAACACCGCGTCCAGGTCGGGCCGCCGCTCCAGCAGCTCTTCCATGGCCCGCGCGCCGGACTCCACGGTGAACGCGCCCTGCGCGACGAGTGTGGGATCGACGTCGAGCTGGATGTCCCGGTACCCGTCGAACCGGTCCAGGGCCGAGGTCTGGTCGGCCGGTCCGCCGATGTAGGCGATCCGCCGTCGCCCCAGGTCCCGCAGGTGCTGTACGGCCGCCCGCGCCCCGCCCCGGTTGTCCGCGTCCACGTAACTGGCGGTGCGCTCCCCGGGAGGCGTGGTCCAGCTCGGCCGCCCGCCGTACACGGTCGGCAGGCCGGCCCGCCGGGTGATCGCGGGCAGGGGGTCGTCGGTGTGCAGGGAGAAGGCGAGGGCTCCGTCGACGTGGCCGCCGGAGAGGTACCGCTCGATCCGGCCGAAGTCTCCCGGACCCTCCACGATCAACAGCACCAACTGGGCGTCGTGTTCGGCCAGCTCCTTGCTGATGCCCCGGAGCTGCCGGGAGAAGAACGGGTCGGAGAAGATGCGTATCTCCGGCTCGGCGATCACCACGGCCACCGCTCCGGTCCGCCGGGTGACGAGGGTGCGGGCCGCGTGGTTCGGGATGTACTGGAGCTCCTCGACCGCTTGGCGCACCCGGTCCACCAGAGGCTGGCGCACACCGTCGCCCCCGTTGACGACCCGGGACGCGGTGGCCCTGGAGACTCCCGCGCGCGCCGCGACGGCTTCCAGGGTGGGCCGGGAACCTGGGGACTGCTCGGGCAAGGCGGGCGCTCCTCAACGCTGGGCGGCGGACCGGTAGGCAGGACCGCCGGTTCGCTCACAGCCTAGCGCCGGGGCCGCCCGGGAGCGGCGCCGCCACCTGCCCGGATTGAGAGCGCTCCCAAACTCGTCCCGCTCCGTTCGGCACATCCCTTGACCCTCATTGGTACAGGCCATTAGCGTCGCGTTCGCCTCAGGGCAACACCCCCACCTCCGTCGCGCTTCTGACGGTTCATCACACCCTTTCGGAGGGTCAGTGGTCTCTCGACGTTCCTTCCTCACCGCGACCGGCGCGACCGCCGCCGCTGCCGCTCTCTCCCCGCTGTCGCCGTTCACCTCCACGGCCTCCGCCGCGAGCGCCCCGCTCCCGATCTCGCTCCAGAACAACTCCGGGAACAACACCGTCTACGCGTACATCTCCGGTACGGACAGCAGCGGTTGGCCGGTGTTCGTCTCCGCGAACGGCGCCCTGAACCGGCTGCCGAACCCGTCCGCGGCGGTGACGCCGATCGCCGACTACTCCATCCCGCTGGGGGCCTCCGGCTCGGCGGCGACCAAGGTGAACCTGGCCGGCTTCGTCATCGGGGGCCGGGTCTGGTTCTCGGTCGGCCAGAAGCTCAAGTTCTTCGTCAACCCGGGCACCGTGCCCGGCGTGGTCCAGCCCGCACTGACCAGCGCCGACCCCAACTGGTCGACGAACTGGACCTTCTGCGAGTTCACCTTCAACAGTGCCAACCTGTACGCCAACATCTCCTACGTCGACATGGTCGGCCTGCCGGTCTCCATGTCCAGCACCGGCAGCTCCGGCAACCAGACGGTCAGCCCGCTGCCCAGCGGCGCGCTCGCCTCCATCGCCTCCGGCCTGCGGTCCCAGCACGCCACCGACGGCGCCCCCTGGGACAAGCTGGTGATCAACGACTCCTCCGGCGGGGTGCTGCGCGTCCTCGCACCCTCGCACTCCCCGGTGGACTTCGGCAACTACTGGGACGACTACCTGAACCGGGTGTGGGCCCGCTACGCCACCACCCCCCTGACCCTGAACGGCCAGGGCGGCATCGGCTCGTACACCGGCACCGTCTCCGGTGGCGCCATCGTCTTCTCGGGCCTCAACACCAACGGCGTCCCGTTCACCAAACCCAGCGCCGTCGACATCTTCGGCTGCGCCTCCGGCCCGCTCTACAACTCCGGCGGCGACGCGCGCGGCGCCATCGCGGCCCGGCTGTCCGCCGCGCTCAACCGGAGCAGCCTGCTGGTCTCCGGCGGCAACAACAACCCCGACGGCGTGTCCCCGTCCCAGTACTACACGGACCCCATCACCAACCACTACGCGCGACTCGTCCACAAGTACGCGAGCATCGGCTACGCCTTCCCGTACGACGACGTCGGCCCCACCGGTTCCGCGCCCGTCGACGGCCACATCCAGGACGGCAACCCCACGTCCTGGACCATCTCACTGGGCGCGGGCTCGGGTTCGGGGTCGAACCCGGGCGGCGGAACGGGTTCGGGTACCAGCGCCTACGGCACCATCCAGGCGGAGTCCTACTCGGCCCAGAGCGGCACCACCACGGAGACCACCACCGACACCGGCGGTGGCCAGAACGTCGGGTACATCGCCAACGGCGACTGGCTCAAGTACTCGTCCCTGGACTTCGGTTCGACCGCACCGTTCCAGTTCAAGGCCCGGCTCGCGTCGGGCGCAGCGGCGGGCGTGAGCGGCGCGATCAAGGTACGTCTGGACAGCACCACCGGCCCGCAGATCGCGGAGATCAACTTCTCCGGCAGCGGCGGCTGGCAGACCTGGCAGACCGTTCCCGCCAACATCATCGCCTCCGCGACCGGTGTCCACGACGTCTACCTGGTCTTCTCCGGCAGCAGTTCGGATTTCCTCAACCTCAACTGGTTCACCTTCACCAAGTGACCCGGACCCGCCGCCCCGGACCCGCGACCGGCGGGCCCGGGGCGGCGGAGCCCGTCACCGCTGCGGCGAGCCCGGTGCCCGCCCGTGCGACGCGATGACACCCCCCGTGTGCTCCGAGCGGTCCGTCACTCCTCCGTGACGAGTTCGAGGGCCTCGTGGGACGAGTACTCCGGCGATTCGGGAACGGGCCACTCCTGGTCGGGTACGTACCCCACCGTCCGCCACCACGGCTCGGACGGCAGTTCTCCGCCGGGCTCGAAAGGCTGTCCCGGAATGGGGAAGGCGCCCGCCTGACCGATCGCGGCCGCGGCTTCGCGGGTCCACTCCCCCGGCTCGGCCCAGGGGTGCGGGGCGAGGTTGAAGGTGCCCCAGTGGATCGGCATCAGAACGCCGCGAGGGCTGCCGCCCTGGAGATCCAGATGCGCGCGGAGCCCCTCGGCGGGCGTCATGTGGATGTCGGGCCAGAACTCGGAGTACGCCCCGATCTGGATCATCGTGATGTCGAACGGGCCGTGCTCGGCCCCGATGTCACGGAAGCCGGCGAAGTAGCCGGTGTCGCCACTGTGGTAGATCCGGTGCTCGGCCCCCTCGACCGCCCAGGACGCCCAGAGGGTGTGCTGCCCGCTGCGCACGCCGCGTCCGCAGAAATGCCGTGCGGGGGTCGCGGTGAGCCGGATGCCCGCCACCTCCGTGCTCTCGTTCCAGTCCAGCTCGCGCAGCCGGGCGGGTGAGACACCCCAGTGTTCCAGATGGGCGCCGACGCCGAGCGGCACGGCGAAGACGGTGTCCGTCCGGGCGAGGGCACGGATCGTCGGCAGGTCCAGGTGGTCGTAGTGGTCGTGCGAGATGACGACGACGTCCACCGGCCCCAGGGCGTCGAGCGAGAGCGGGGCGGGATGGAGACGCTTGGGGCCCGCGAAGTCGAACGGGGAGCAGCGCTCGCCCCAGACGGGGTCGAAGAGCACACGGCTCCCGTCGATCTCGGCGAGGACACTGGAATGGCCCATCCAGGTCACCCGGAGACCCGAGGCCGGCGGCCGGGCCAGGTCGGCGAAGGTCGTGGCGTGTACCGGGATGTTTCCGAGCGGTGCCCTGCGGGCCCGTTGCTCCTTGTTGAAGTAGGTCTTCGCGAGTTCCAGCGAGGAGCCCGAGGGCCGGGTCCGGGCCCCGACCGGATTCTGGAACACTCCGTCGGCGAAGTGGGGCGAGCGGCGGATGCGCTCCATCCGGGCCCCCGAGGGGTCGGCCCCGAACGCGTCGGCGCGCATCGAGCGGAGTCGGGTGCGCAGGGGGGTCAAGAATTCGGCGCCGGTCACAGCATCTCCTGGGGGAGTCGGTCTCTTCTTATTATGTGCGGGAGGCACGCCCGCGCGACGGTTCGCCCGGGGCGGGCACCGCACCCCGGGCCTGCCCGGCTCCCCACACGTATCGCGTCAGGCACCCGGCTGCCCGTACACGTGCTCGATGCGCAGGGTGAGAACGACTCTGCGGTCCCGCACCATCGCCTGCCGGTAGTCGTCCCAGTCCGGGTGCTCGCCGAGCACGTCCCGGTAGAGGGTGATCAGCGCTTCGACGGTGGCGTCCCGGGGATCGGCGGCGGGGGGAGTCAGCTCGGCCGTCCCGTCCACGACGGTCCACGCGCCCCGGTTCTCGCTCGTCACATGGAAACTCGCCCGGGGGTCGCGGCGCAGGTTCCGCGTCTTCGCCCGGTCCTCCGTCACCGAGACCCGGATCGTCCGGGCCGCCGCGTCGTAGGCGTGGTTCACGTTCGACAGCTGGGGGCGGCCGTTCTTCCTCAGGGTCACCAGCACCCCGTCGTGCGAGGCACCGACGAGGCGCAGAAGGTCTTCCTGTGCGGTATCGAGAGAGGTCATGATCCGTCCAACGTGTCCACGCCCCGCAAGATTCCGCCGAAGGGCGGACGGCGATCCTCTGCCGGGGGTGGCGCGTGCCCCCTCTCCGTCACGTCTGGCGCACGGGTGCGTACTGCTCGCCCCCGAGCCCGAAGGTCCAGGCGACCCCGTCCTTCGCCGTGCGGGTCGCGGGCGGCACCCGCAGCCAGTAAGTGCGGTGGGTGCCGTCGGGTTCAGGGGTGGAGTTGACGACCTCGACCATCACGACGTCCTCGTCGCCGGGGAGCGGGATGCGCCAGAGAATGCCCGTCTCGTCCCGGTGGACCGGCTCCGCACCGGATTCCTCCAGGTAGCGGTCGTAGCCGTAGTGCTCCAGCATCACGCGCCGCAGCTCGGCGTTGGCCTCCTCGCGTATCCGCTCGGGGGTGAGGGCCGAGAGCTCCTCCAGGAAAGCGGCCGGCACCGGCATGCCGCGCCAGGCGTGGAGGGCGAAGCCGTCCGGGTAGGCGAGCGCCGGGCCGTCCCCGCGGTCGAGGCGGCCCGCCTCGTCGCGATGGAGCGTCTCAGGGCGTTCGGCGACGACGACGGCGTTCTCGTAGGGCCACCACCACCCGGCGTTGCGCGCCACCTCGGCCAGGCCCGCAAGGCGCTCGCTGTCCTCGAAGGCGGCGAGCCATGCCGCGTCGTGCTGCCCCAGCACCGCGTCCAGCAGCACCAGTCGCACCGCCGTCTCGTCCTCGGGATCCGCGGCGAGCTCGGCCACCACGCCCGCGCGGATACGCGCGGCGAGGGCGGAGGTGCTCTCCCACAGCTGCGCGCCGGTGGCCGACCAGAGCGCGGCCCAGCCCATCGCTCCCAACTCGTCGTACTTCCGGCGGCGTTCGTGACCCCACGGCCGGGTACGCACCTCCTCACGCACCGACTTACCGGCGTCGACGAGCTTCTCCACCGCCTTCACCGCTGCCCTGGGCGAGTCCGCCCAGACGATCCGGCCCGGCTCCGCCAGGCCCGCCGTGCGGTAGGCCCGACGAATGCCCTCCTCCGCCGCCGTCCTGTCGGCCCTTCCGGTGGCCGAGGCCACCGCCCGCCACGAGGTCGCGTCCCGCGTCATCATTCCCGTCCCTGTCATCCCTGGTCACCCGTCCCTGCTCGTGTTCGTGTTCCTGCTCGGGTGCGCCTTTCCGGCGCGTCTTTCTCGTCCGCGCCGGTGATCGCCCGTCAGTCCGCCACGACGCGGAACGCGCCGGGGACGTACTCCCGTTGGCGCACCACGCGGAACCAGCCCTTGGGCAGCGCGATCGGGGCGTGTTCCTCGTGCACGACCCGCCCGCCCTCGGGAAGGTGGAGCAGCATCGGTCCGAACGGCCCCGACTCGCGTATCAGCCGGCCGGGTCCCTGTACGGCGTGCGCGTGTCCGGTGACCTCCCCCAGGGCCAGCACCAACCGACCGCGCCCGTCGCGCAGTTCGCCCCGCGCGTCCAGGAACGGCGCGGGCACCTCGGACTTCTCGACCGCCATGATCAGCACATCGCCCTGCCGGTACACGGACGTCTCCCCTCCGGTACGGCGCCCCGTGCGCCGAACCCTGTGGAGAACGCTAGGAGGTGGGTCTGACATCGGCGGGTTCCCGCGGTCGGCGGAGGCACCACGCGGCTGCGCCCGCCCCCTGGCCCCCGCAACCGTCCGCCGCGCGATCGCCACCCCGGTGGATCACCCCGTGGATCCGTCGGTCCGGGCGCTCCGGCTCGCGGCACCCCGGGAGCACCGGCACACGTCTCAGCTGCCGGACCGCGGCGTTCCCCGTCCCGGGTGCGGCGCTGTCAGTGGCACTTGATAGACCTTGCGGCAGACAGACGTCCCCAGCACACCGGAGCTTCGGGTCATGACCATTGCGAACCACCTGAGCGAGTTGCACGGCCTTCCCGCCGTCGATTTCGAGATCCCCACCGAGGGCCGCTCGCTTCCCGAGGCCGGAGCCGTGGCGTGGCGGCTCCGGGTCGACCCGTACGACGAGCCGGAGGTCACGTGGGAGGAGGTCTTCGACCTGTTCCTGGCGACGGTGGACCCGGCCGGAGTGCGGGCGCTGATCATCGGTCAGTGGGGCGAGACGACCGAGCACCGCTCTTCCTACCCGACAGGCCTGGTGACCGCCGCCGCGAGTCGGCTGCCCTCGCTGGAAGCCGTGTTCGTCGGTGACCTGGTCCTGGAGGAGGCGGAGATCTCCTGGATCGAGCAGTCGGACGTGACGACTCTGCTCGACGCCTTCCCCGGGCTGGTGGAGTTGGGTGTGCGGGGCGGCGACGGCCTGGTCTTCCCGCCGGTGCGGCACGACGCGCTGCGGTCGCTCACGATCGAGTCGGGCGGCCTGCCGGTGCAGGTGGTGCGCGGCGTGCTGGACAGTGAACTCCCCGCGCTGGAGAAGCTCGACCTCTGGCTCGGTGTCTCGGCGTACGGCGGTGACACGGAGCTCGCTGACCTGGCGCCCCTGCTGTCCGGCACGCGCTTCCTCGCCCTGCACCACCTCGGCCTGCGCAACAGCGAGATCCAGGAGGAGATCGCGGCGGCGGTGGCCTCGGCTCCGGTGGTCGCGCGCCTGCGCACCCTGGACCTGTCGAACGGTGTCCTGGGCGACGACGGTGCGGCGGCGCTGCTCGAAGGCCAGCCGCTCACCCACCTCGACACGCTCGACCTCCACCACCACTTCCTCAGCGAGGCGATGGAGCAGCGGCTCACCGCCGCTCTGGAACCGCACGGCGTCCGGGTCGACCTGTCCGACCGCAACAAGCCCTGGAACGACGGTGGTCGCGAGAACCGGTACACGGCGGTCGCGGAATGAGCCGCGCGACGGACATCGAGCACCCGGAGACCTTCCACGGACTGCCCGTGTACCTCCTGCCGGCCCCCGGAGAGACGGAGCCCGGTGGGGCGGCGCCTGCGGGGGAGGACGGGAGGACCGCGCCGGCCGGAAGCCTCCCGGCGGCGGACGCGGTGGCCTGGCGGCTCGACAGCGCCTGGCAGGACGATCTCGACTTCCCCGCCCTGTGGCGACACTTCCTGGCCACCGTGGACACCTCCCGGGTCAGGGCGCTGCTGATCGGCCCCTGGTGGGAGGACGAGTACACCCCTCTCACACCGGTGGTCGAGCTCCTGGTGGCCGACGCCGCCCGTCTCCCGTCACTGCGCGGACTCTTCCTCGCCGACGTGGAGAGCGAGGAGTGCGAGGTGTCGTGGCTGCGACTGTGCGACATCACTCCGGTACTGGAGGCCTGCCCGCGCCTGGAAGAACTCGTCGTCCGGGGTGGCGGCACCCCGGGGGAGCCCCGGGACGAGGAGACCCTCCGGCTCCGGCCCGTGCGGCACACCTCCCTGAAGTCCCTCCGTTTCGAGTCGGGCGGGCTGCCCGGGCACGTCGTACGGGCGGTCGCCGCCTGCGAACTGCCCGCGCTGCGGAGCCTGGAACTCTGGCTCGGCTCCGACTGGTACGGCGGGGACGCGACAGTCGAGGACCTGGCCCCGCTGCTGTCCGGCGGAGGGCTGCCGGCGCTGCGCCACCTCGGTCTGCAGAACAGCGTCGTGCAGGACGAGATCGCCGCCGCCGTGGCGTCGGCGCCCGTCGTCGCCCAGCTCGATTCGCTCTCGCTGGCCATGGGCACCCTGAGCGACACGGGAGGCGAGGCACTGCTGGCCGGGCAGCCTCTGTCGCATCTGTCGCGTCTCGATCTGCGCCATCACTACCTGGGCGAGGAGATGCTCCGACGCATCGTGTCGGCCTGCGCGCCCGCCGTGGTGGACGCGGAGCCCGGTGACGCGTCCGACTTCGATCCGGACGAGGACGACGAGCGGTATGTCGCGGTCGGTGAATAGCCCTGGGCGGGGACAGGGACCGCGTTTCGCCGTCGTCGGCAACCCCCTCAACCGCCGGGTCGCCTTCTTCCGGGGGGCGGTTCTCGCCGCCGGTCTGCCGGAGGCACGGGTCGTGCCGTGGCTGGACGTACTGCACGGCCGGGCGCGCTTCCTGCCCGGCGAGTCGGTGCGTCTGGACTCGCCGGGCGAGGAGCCTGAGGTAGAGCGGCTGCTGCGTGGGGTCGGCGACCCGACCCGTGTGGAGGGCTCGGCCCTCTGGTACGTGAACTTCCTGACCGCCGTCCGTTCCGTGGCCACCGAGGTCGCGGCGACGGGTGGCGAACTACTCGGTTCCGCGGACGAGTTGGCCCGGCTGTTCGACAAGCGGCTGTGCCATGCGGCGCTGGACGAGGCGGGCGTTCGGGTACCCGCCTCGCCGACGTCGGGAGCTTCCGCGGCTCCGGTCCGGGACTGGGACCATGTACAGGAGCTGATGCGGGACCACCGCATGTCCAGGGTGTTCGTGAAGCCGGCGCACGGCTCCTCGGCCTCCGGGGTACTGGCCGTGGAGACGGCCGGCCCGGGGCGGGTCCAGGCGACCACCTCGGTGGAACGGGACGAGCGGGGGCGGCTGTTCAACTCCCTGCGGGTGCGGCGGTACACCGCGGAGCGGGAGGTCGCGGCCCTCGTGGACGCCCTCGCACCGGACGGATTGCACATCGAACGCTGGCTCCCCAAGGCCTCGCAGCAGGGCCGGTCCGCCGATCTGCGGGTCGTGGTGGTCGCGGGCCGTGCGACGCACGCCGTCGTGCGGACCAGCCGCTCCCCCATGACCAATCTCCATCTCGGCGGGGCCCGCGGCGATCTGGACCGGGTCCGTGAGGCGGTGTCCTCGGCGGGCGGCAGCTGGTCCGAGGCGCTGGCTCTCTGCGAGCGCGCGGCTGCCTGCTTCCCCCGGAGCCCGTGCGTGGGGGTCGATCTGCTGCCCTCGACCGGCTGGCGGCGGTTCGCCGTGGGTGAGGTCAACGCGTTCGGCGATCTGTTGCCCGGCCTGACCGGTCTGCCGGGCAGTGGCGCCGAAGGCCAGGACACCTACGCCGCGCAGGTCGCCGCCGTCCTGCGGGCCCACGCGGACGCCCTCGCGAGCACCGACAGCACATCCGACGAACGAGCGAGGAACGACCGTGCCACCGCAGCCCCCTGACCCAGCGCCCCTCGCAACCGCCGTGGCAGCCGTACCCGCCACGGCTTTCACCGACCGGACCGGCGCGGCACCCCTGGTCGTCAGCACGCCCGCCACCACGGCACCGACCTGCACGCCCGCCGACTTCGCCCGGGACGAAGCCGTACCCGACATGAACGCTGTCGTCGGCAGTCACGATCTGCTGCTCGTCACGCTCGACACCCTCCGTCACGACGTCGCCGCCGAACTCGCGGCGGCGGGCCGCCTGCCGAATCTCGCCCGGCATCTCCCCGGCGGTGTCTGGGAGAAGCGGCACGCGCCCGGCAGCTTCACGTACGCCTCCCACCAGGCGATCTTCGCCGGGTTCCTGCCCACTCCCGCCACACCCGGACCCCACCCCCGGCTCTTCGCGGCACGTTTCGCCGGCAGTGAGACGACGGCAGGCCGGACCTTCGTGTACGACTCCCCCGACCTGCCGCGCGGTCTGGAGGCGGTCGGCTACCGCACCGTGTGCGTCGGCGGCGTCGGCTTCTTCAACCGGCAACCGCCCCTCGGGTCGGTGTTGCCCGGCCTCTTCGGGGAGAGCCACTGGGAGCCGGAGTTCGGCGTGGCCTCCCCGACCTCCTTCGAGGCGCAGGTCGCCCGCGCCGAGGAGGTCGTGGCCTCGCTCCCGGCCGATCAGCGGCTCTTCCTCTTCGTCAACGTCTCGGCGCTCCATCAGCCGAACTGGTTCCATCTGCCCGGCGCCACCACCGAGGCCGGTGACTCGCGCGCGACCCACGCGGCGGCACTGGAGTACGTGGACCGGCACATCGGCAGGCTCTTCACGGCGGCGAGCAGCCGCCGCCGCTGCTTCGCCATCGTCTGCTCCGACCACGGCACCGCCTACGGCGACGACGGGTACACCGGTCACCGGCTCGGCCACGAGGCCGTCTGGACGGTCCCGTACGCCCACTTCTTCCTCGAACCGGGGGCCTGACCCGATGACGACCACCACCGTCCGCGCCGACACCGCGCCGACCACCGACGCGGCCTCCGGCGTCCGGCCCTATCAGAGCTACGTCTACGCCTACCCTCACAAAACGGCCTACGCCGAACTCCACGACCGCCCCACCCTGCGCGAGCTGTGGGCCGGGGAGAGCAGGGACGCCCTCCAGCTCTACGCCCACATACCGTTCTGCGAGGTCCGCTGCGGTTTCTGCAACCTCTTCACCCGGATCGGCGCCCCCGACGAGCTGACCACCCGCTACCTCGACGCGCTCGACCGGCAGGCGACCGCGGTACGGGACGCACTGGGCGACGACGAGCCGGTGCGGTTCGCCGCCGCGGCGTTCGGCGGTGGCACGCCCACCTTCCTGACCGCCGGAGAGCTCGAACGGCTCTGCGACATCGCGGAGAAGAGGATGGGCGCCGATCTGCGCGCGGTGCCGCTGTCCGTCGAGACCTCCCCGTCCACGGCGACCGCCGACCGGCTCGCCGTGCTCGCCGACCGGGGCACCACCCGCATCAGCATCGGCGTGCAGAGCTTCGTCGACGCCGAGGCCAGGGCGGCTGTCCGCCCACAGCGCCGGGCCGACGTCGAGGCGGCGCTCGGCCGCATCCGCGAGACCCGGATACCGGTCCTCAACATCGACCTGATCTACGGCATCGACGGGCAGACGGCACGGTCATGGCTCGCCTCGCTGGACGCCGCCCTGGCCTGGCGTCCCGAGGAGCTGTACCTCTACCCGCTGTACGTGCGCCCCCTGACCGGCCTCGGCCGCCTGGCCGAAGGCAGCGGTCCCGAGGCCCGGGCGGCGGCGGACGCCGCCTGGGACGCCCAGCGGCTCCACCTCTACCGCACCGGCCGGGACCACCTCCTGGCCCACGGGTACGAGCAGGTCTCCATGCGGATGTTCCGCCGTGCCGACGCGCCCCAGGAGGGCCCCGACGACTACGCCTGCCAGACGGACGGCATGATCGGCCTGGGCTGCGGCGCACGCTCGTACACCTCGTCGCTGCACTACTCCTTCGACTACGCCGTCAACATGGGGCAGATCCGCGACATCATCGACCGCTTCACCACCACCGAGGACTTCACCCGGGCGGAGCACGGCCGGCCCGTCGACGGCGACGAACCCCAGCGCCGCCACCTCCTGCAGTCGCTGCTCCAGGCCGCCGGGCTTCCGCTGGCCGAGTACCGGCAGCGGTTCGGCCGCGACCCCGTGGACGACTTCCCGGACGAGCTCGCCCGCTTCACCGACCTCGGCTGGCTGGACCGCGGCGCCGGCGACGGCCTGCTGCGGCTCTCCCCCGAAGGGCTCGCGCACTCCGACGCGCTCGGCCCCGTCCTCTTCTCTCCCGCCGTGCGCGCCGCGATGGCCGCGTACGAGGCGAAGTGAGCGGGCCGTGGACCTGACGATCCTCTACCGCGGCCCGCTCGCCTCCTGCGACTACGACTGCCCGTACTGCCCGTTCGCCAAGAGGCGGGACAGCCGAGAACAGCTCACGGCGGACCGGGAGGCGCTCGAACGTTTCACGGCGTGGGTCGCCGCACGGACCGGGGACCGTCTCTCGGTGCTCTTCACCCCGTGGGGGGAGGGGCTGGTGCGGTCCTGGTACCGGCGGGCGCTGGTCGAGCTGTCCCACCTGCCGCAGGTGGCGCGGGTCGCGATCCAGACGAATCTCAGCGGCAGAACGGGCTGGCTGTCCGGGGCGGACCCGGAGCGGCTGGCGCTCTGGTGCACGTACCACCCGGGCCAGACACCGTACGACCGGTTCCTCGGCACGTGCCGGGAGCTGACCGCGGCGGGGGTGCGGTACAGCGTGGGGGTCGTCGGTCTCGAGGAACACCTCCCCGAGGCGCGGAGACTGCGGGCGGACCTGCCGGAGCGGGTGTACCTGTGGGTGAACGCCGCCGAGGGGCGTACGTACACGGACGCGGAGGCGGAGCGCTGGACGGCGCTCGACCCGCTGTTCCCGTACAGCCGGCATCCGCTCCGCTCGGCGGGGCTGCCGTGCCGGACCGGGGAGTCGGTGATCTCGGTGGACGGCGACGGCACCGTGCGCCGGTGCCATTTCGTCAAGGAGGAGCTGGGCAGTCTCTACGACGGGAGCTACCGCCGGGCGCTCGGCCCGAGGGCCTGCCCTCTGCCGGTCTGCGACTGCCACATCGGGTACGTGCACCTGGAGTCGCTGCCGTTGTACGACGTGTTCGCCGGGGGTGTCCTGGAGCGGATTCCGGCTGCGCCGGTCGGGCCCGCCGCGGCGGGCCCGTCACGTCTCCGGCTTCCCCTGGTGTAGCGCCCCCACTCAGAGCGGCAGCAGGTCCGGGCGCTTCGCGGCGACCTCGTCGCCGGAGGACTCGCCGCGCAGCCGGCGGCCGATCCACGGGACGAGGTACTCGCGCGCCCACTGGATGTTGTCGCGCCGCATCTCGAAGGTGTTCCGCTGGGCCTGCGGGGGCCACGGCTGGTCGGGGTCGGCCGGTGTCTCCAGGCTGAGGACCTGTGCGGCCCGCAGCGCCACCCGGGTGTGCCCCTCGGGTGAGAGGTGCAGCCGGTCGTTGTCCCAGGCCCGGCGGTCCTGGATCGATCGCAAGGACCAGAGGTCCAGCACCGGACAGTGGTAGCGGTCCGCGATGGCCCGCAGGTGGACGTTGTAGGTGGCGATCTTGCCGCGCATGTGGCGGAGCACCGGGACCCCGCGGGTGTCGAATCCGGTGGTCACCATGACGGTGCCGACCGCGTTGGTGAGGTCGGCGACCGCGCGTTCGAAGCGCTCGGCCAGGTCGTCCGGGTCGGTGCCGGGCCGGATGATGTCGTTGCCGCCGGCGCAGAAGCTCACCAGGTCCGGTGCGAGCTCCTTGGCGCGGGGAACCTGCTCCTCGACTATCTGGTCGAGCAGTCGTCCGCGTACCGCGAGATTGGCGTACCGGAATAGCCCGTGCACGGAATCGGCACCGGCCGTCTCGTCGGGGGCGGGAAGCTGATCAGCGAGAAGAACCGCGAAACGGTCCGCCCAGCCGACATAGGATCCGTCCGGTCCGGGGTCCCCGACTCCCTCGGTGAAACTGTCGCCGATCGCCGCGTACGACCCGATGATGTCTGTCTTCTGGATTCTCGAATCGTCTGCCACGACCACATATCTTGCCCCTTTCCATGTGACCTACGCGACCGTAAGAAGGGGTTGACGTGGGGTGAGATAGACCACCCGGTCAGGTTTTGGTAAAGCCGGAATAAGTAGAGGGGCGGCGCGCTTACGCGCACCGCCCCTCGAAGCCCTGACGGATCGTGACGATACGTCAAGAGGAGGTGTCTCAGATGGAGACGCCGTGGGACCGCAGGTAGGCGATCGGGTCCACGTCCGAGCCGTAGCTCGGGGTGGTGCGGATCTCGAAGTGGAGGTGCGGGCCGGTGACGTTGCCGGTGGCACCCGAGAGACCGATCTGCTGGCCGCCGGTGACGGTCTGGCCGACCGAGACCATCAGCTGCGACTGGTGCGCGTACTGGGAGTACATGCCGTCGGCGTGCTTGATGATGACCTCGTTGCCGTAGGCGCCGTCGTAGCCGGCGGAGACGACGGTGCCGGGGCCGACGGCGCGGACGACGGTGCCGGTGGCGGCGCTGAAGTCGGAGCCGGTGTGGTAACCGCTGGACCACATGGAGCCGGAGGCGTGGTACTGGGTGGTGACGGTCGCGTTGGCCACCGGGGTGGTCCAGCCGGTGCTGTTGCTGTCGGCGGCCTTGGTGGTGGTCGCGGCGGACTCCGTCGCGGTCGCCGGGGCAGCCTTCGTCCCGGTCTTGGCGGCCGTCTTCGTCTCGGCCTTCGGAGCCTCGGCCTTGGCGGAGGACGCGGTGGAGGCCGAGCTGGACGCCTGGGCGCCGAGGGTCAGCTTCATGCCCGGGAGGATCAGGCTCGGGTTGCCGCCGACGACCTCGCGGTTGTCCTGGTAGAGCTTCTCCCAGCCACCCTTGATCTTGTGCTGGGCGGCGATCTTCGCCAGGTAGTCGCCCGAGACGACCTTGTAGGTCTTGGCGGACTGCTGGGCGGCCGGGGCCGACTGGGCGGCGGGGGCCGACTGCTCGGCGGCGTGGGCACCCGTGGCTCCGAGGAGCGGCAGGGCGACGACGGCGCCACCGGCTCCGACGGCGAGGATGCCGCGAGCGATCGGGCCGGACTTCTTACGACGGTGCTTACCCGGGATGGGCATGGGGAAATTCCTCTCCGGCGCCTACGAGGTGAGCTGTCGGGTTCGGGCTGGAGATGCCCGGTCGCGCTGAACACGACTTCACCCCGAGCCGTCCGGAACAACTCCGGTCGGCGGCTTACCTGGGTCCCCCGCTCCTGCCACGCATCAGTGAGTGCGAATTCCGGGCGGCGGCAGGATTAGGCGGTCCGTCCGGAGTGATGGTGAACGTAATCGAGCCAGGTCGGACGGAACAAGCCGTCGCAAGCGGAACGGAATCCCGGATCCGAAATCGGTCCGCTTTTCCGGTCACCCTCCGTGGATTACGGATCTTGGCATTCCGCGCGACGGACGGGCCGTCGCCCGGCCTTTCGGCCACACACGGTCACGGATATGATCCCGCTCACGAGATCACCCACCATCCCCCCTATAAACGGGTGATGTTGCGCAAAATCAACACAATGCGGACATGTCGCGCAGATCACGGATGCCGGATCTTCAGCCGCCGGCAACCGACCGCCGCTACTCCGGCGCCGGGGAGCGATGTCGTAGGGTCGCGACGAGCCGACGTCGGCGAGCAGCGCCGGCGCCCAGACGCACCGAGGAGCCGCTGTGACGCAGGTGCCGCAGTTCTCGCCGGCCGAACCCGAGCTGAGCGGGGTCCGTAACTTCCGGGACGTGGGCGGGTTGCCCACCACCGACGGACGACGGGTGCGGCACGGGAGGCTCTTCCGCAGCGGTCACCTCGCCGCCGCCACCGCCGAGGACGCCGTCTTCCTCGGTCGGCTCGGGCTGCACACCGTCTTCGACTTCCGCAACTCCGCCGACCAGAAGCTCGACGGCTTCGACGTGGAGCTGCCGGGCGTGCGCAGCGTCCTCATCCCGCTCTCGGACCCCGCCGACGGGGCCGGGTTCTGGCGGCTGGTGCGCGAGGGCGACATCGCGCAGCTGCGCTCACTGCTCGCCGACGGCAAGGGCACGGAGCGGATGCTCGCCTCGTACCGCTCGATCATCACCGACCGCACGGCCGAACACAGCCGGGTGCTGCACGCCCTGGCGGAGGACAGCGTGCCGGCGCTGATGCACTGCGCCGCGGGCAAGGACCGGGCGGGCCTGACGATGGCGGTGACCCTGCTCGCGGTCGGTGTCGAGCGCGAGGCCATCGCGGCGGACTACCTCAAGTCCAACGACGCCCACCGCCGGTACCGGCTGAGGCGCGGCGACCGTGCGGACCCGCTGGTCTCCACCGAGGTGATGAGCCTGCTCAACCCGCTCTTCGGAGCGCACATCGACTACCTGGACGCGGCCTTCGCCACGATCGAGGAGACCTGGGGCACCACGGAGCGCTACTTCGCCGAGGGGCTGGGACTCTCCGCGGAAACCCGGGAGCGGCTGCGCGAGCGGCTGCTGGACGAGGGGTAGGCAGCGCGATCAGGCCGCGGCGGCCCGGTCGGCCGGGCGATCCCGGTCGGGCCGCCCGGACCCGTCCCTCGTCGAGGTGGATCGTCCAGATGTCCCCGACCGCCCGTTCCGGTTCGACCAGGACCGCGACCCCGGCAACGACCGCAGGCGCGTCGGCCGGCCGCATCGGAGAGTCCGGGACAGCGTGCCGGGTGTAGGTCGGCAGTTCTCCGGTTCAGTCGAACGCGTGCAGTGGTGAGTCGCGGGCGAACCGTACCGGGCGGTTCTCCTCCACCCACGCGGTTGCCGCGTCGACCCGGTCCAGGTGCGCCGGCAGGTGTCCGGGGGCCGGCCCGTGGCTGAACCACACGAGGAAACCGACGGCGTCGACCGCCCACCAGTCCCAGGTGCATCCGGGCCGTGGATGCCGCAGGACGGTCGTCATGCGGTCACTCCACGGGCGCCGGTGGCCGCGGTCCGGAGGACTTCCTCGGCCTCGGGGAACGTCGGTACAGCGGTATCGGTGAGAACGATCATGGCCGTTTAGGGCGTGTGCCGAAAGTGGCGCCGTCCGCCCGGACGCCGCCGGACAGGCGGGACTTTCGACACACGGCCTAGACGTGCGCGGGGGATGAGTCCACGGGGAACTGACGGCGGGACGGCGTACCACCACGTAGGCGCCGTCGCCGCGACGTGGGCCTCTGGCCCCGGGCACTTCCCATGCCGCTATTCAATGCCGCTATTCAACTGGACCACGGGTGTTTCGACAGCCATCTCCCGGCAGGCTGGCCTCGTCGTCAGCATCCTCCCACTCCCGACAGGCCCTCTCGATCTCGCCGAGGTACTGCCTGAGATCGAACCGGACTTCGTCTACGAGCCTGCCCTGGAGGTCTGGGTACATCAGATCGGTCCAGACGACGGTCTCGCCGTGGAGGCGCATACGAACGACGAGCCCACCCGCGCTGGGCTCAGAGGGCACCACAGAAGCCACGTTGACGTCTCGAATCGCATCGGCCGGATAGAGCGGTCCGCCGGGGCGGAGGAGTCGTCGGGGGTGCAGGCCGACGGCCCCGCTGTGGCTTCGCGCGATCATGTCGAGGCCATCGACAAAGAGGTGCGTGTGCATACCCGCACAAATTGGCACCCCGGGGCAGCGACTGACGAACAACGTGCTGGTGGTGGCACCATCGCCTGGAGGGCCGGGAGCTACGACCCGAACCTTGCGCGGCGGTCTACGCGGCATCTGCCCGTCGTGACGTCATGAGCGGATCTTAACGACAGCGCCTCCCGGCCGTGGTCGATTACGGCCTCGGGGAACATCGGTACAGCGGTTGGCGCTGAGATTGATCATTGTCAGGGCGTGAGCGCCGTGACCCGGTTCTCGTACTCGCGGCGGGCCTTGCGCTGGGCCGGGACCGCGGGGAGGCCCTGGCCGCCGTCGAGCGGCTGGCAGCGGGCGAGGAGCCCTCGGTGTACGGCGGGGATAGCGCTGACGCGCAGGGTGCAGCCCTGGCCGCGCCGTACGGTCGCCACCTGGTCGAGCGCGGCGCGCTCGGCCGGCTCCAGCTCGGTGGTGCGGAGGTAGTCGGCGATCTTGCCGGGCATGTCGAGGGTGACCGGCAGCTCCGAGGCGGGCGTGTCCTCCTCGGCGGCGGTGTGGTCGGGCAGGAGGCCGACGACGGCGGTACGGATCGCGCCGCGACTGACCCCGTGGTCACGGGCGAGGGCGGCGATGGAGCGGCCTTCGAGGTACGCGGTGCGTACGTCGTCGGTCTTCGCCGCCGCCACGGCGGGGCGGCGCCGCCCTTCGCACCCTTGGCCTCGGCGGCCCGCAGCCCGTCGTAGGTCAGCTCCCACTGGAGTTCGCCGGCGGCGGCCAGAGTCTGCACCATGAACTTCACGGTGGACAGCAGCTCGCCGGTGCGCGGGTGGCGGGCAGTGAGGTCCATCGCGGAGAACGCGCCGTCGTGGATGCGCAGGGCGAGGCGGTCGCGGCAGAGGACGTCGAGCACGTCGAGGATGTGCCCGGTGCCGCGTACGAGGCGGAACATCTCGCAGATGTGCACGGTGTCGCCCGGCCGCGCGTAGGTGAGCAGTTCGCGCGACTTCGGGCGCTGGAGTGGGTGGAGGCGGCTGGAGGTTCCCGGGTCTTCCTCGAAGACGACTGGGTCCTCGATCCCGGCTTCGGCCAGGACGAGGTCCTGCCGGGCGGTGGACTGCCGGCCCGTCGAGACCCGCTTGTGGACCAGGTTCGCCACCGAAGGACCCCTTCCGTACGGAGGATCGGCCCCTGTCTGTCGTCAAACCCTGTCAGCAGTCACCATCGGATCCGATTGGATTCGGGCCGTCGTGAACCCCCGGACGGCACCGGTTCATTGGACGCACGTGCCGCCTGTCGTCAAACGTTTGCCGACAGGGGCAGATGCTTTCTCCGACGGTTCAACATCGATCTCATCTACGGGCCTCAGACGTGGAGCTCTGGCGGGAAGCCAGTCCAGCGGAGCTCGGCGGGGAGGTGGCCGGTGTCGGCCTCTGCGTCGTCAGATCACACGCAAGACTGTCTTCCCGCGTGCCCCGGTCTCCGCATAGGTGTGGGCGTCGGCAGCAGCGTCGAGAGGAAAGACCTTGTCGAGGTAAACGGCCAGCGCGCCGGCCTCCACCAGCCGGGCGATCTTCTGGAGACCGTGTCCGTCGGGTTCAACCAGCGGTTCGGGCGCGACGTGGACGCCGGCTGCTGCGGCTGCCTCGGTGAAGCCTGCCGGCCGGCCTGGAGCCACACCCAGGAAGAGCCCGCCGGGCTTCAGGACGTTGAGGGAGCGGGTAGCGGTATCTGGCTGGGCGATACCGACGAGGTCGAGCACCACGTCGATGTTTCCGGTGGCCTCCTCGAATGGCGTGGCCCGGTAGTCGATCACCTCGTCGGCCCCCAGAGCGCGCAGCCAGTCGTGCTTGCCGGCGGTAGCGGTGGCGATGACGTGCGCCCCAAGGTGCTTGGCCATCTGGACGGCGAGGTGGCCGACACCTCCCCCCGCGGCATGGATCAGTACGCGCTCGCCGCCGTCGAGCTGGGCGATGTCGGTCAGGGACTGCCAGGCCGTCAGCCCGGCCAGGGGCAGTGCGGCAGCGTGGTCGTGGTCGATGCTCGCGGGCTTCCGAGCAAACTGCCGTGAGGGCGCGGTGACGTACTGCGCGTAGGCGCTGGCGGGCCGGGGCAGCCAGAGCAGGCCGAAGACCTCGTCGCCGGGCGCGTAGAGGAACTCACCTGGTCCGATCCCCACCACTGTGCCCGAAACGTCCCAGCCCAAGATGTGCGGCCCCGTTCCGAGGGCCGCCCTGGCGGGGGTAGGGAAACCAGCCCGGGTGCGCAGGTCCAGCGGGTTAATCCCAGCAGCGTGCACCCGAACCAGAACCTCAGTGGGCAGAGGTTCCGGGCGTGGCACCGTCGTCGGCACCAGAACCTCCGGGCCGCCGAAGTCGGTGAAGACCACGGCCCGCATCGCGGAACCGACGTGCTGATCAGACATGTACGACTCTTCCAGTAAGGGCGGCAACAATCCTCGGGCGACCGCAGTGGTGATGCGGTCCACGGTAGGTCGGCACCCTTGGTGACCCGCAAGCACCCTTGCTTCCCTTTGGGTAGAGTCGCAGGCAGGAGGCATCTTTCATGACAACGACACCCGCCGAACCCCTCAGCCGCACCGCAGACGTCTATGCCGCGCTCTGCCCGGCTCGCGACGTCCTGGACGTTCTGTCCGGCAAGTGGTCGGCCCTGGCCATCGGAGCCCTCGAAGATGGCCCGCGCCGGTTCACCAGCCTTCAGAACTGCCTGCAGGGCGTCAGCCCGAAAGTTCTGACCCGGACCCTGCGCCGACTGGAGGACTACGGGTTCATCACCCGCACCGTGATCGCGCAAGTCCCGGTCCGCGTCGACTATGCCCTCACGGACCTCGGACACGGTGCTGCAGCCCCGCTGGCACACCTGCGTCACTGGGTCGAGACGAACACCCAGATCAGGTAATCCCCGATTTCAGCGTCGGCCTCTCTGGAAGTGCATCGGATGCCAAGCAGGCACTCAAGCCGATCAGCGCGTTGCAAGGTTTGCACGACGTGTCTTAATCCTCGCCGCCGTCGTCCTCGTCCAGTTCCGGCGTGTCCGGATCGCGCAGTGGTCGCAGGACGCCAGCGGCCGGGACGCTTGCGGTGAAGCTGTAGCGGCCGAGCAGGTTCAGGTTTCGGTGCTTGAGCGGGGACAGGCGGGCGATGTCCGCGTCGCGGATCTCGTGGCCCTCGGCGCGGAGCTGGGTGACGGCGGCGTCGATGTACTTCGTGGTCCAGAGCACGATGGCGTTGAGGACCAGGCCGAGCGCGCCGAGCTGGTCCTCCACGCCGGCGCGGTACGCCTGGTGGATGGTGCCGCGCTTGCCGTGGCACACGTCCCTCGCGAGCTTGTGGCGGGACTTCCGCACGGTGAGCTGCCGGTTCATCTGCCGCCGGTAGGTGTCGTCCACCGGGTCGACCACCCGCAGCAGGTGTTCGGTCTTGGCGATCCGTCCGTTTTGCGCAACGGTGAGCGCTGTTTTCGCAGGTTGACTGCTTGATAGCCGCCAGTGGGTCTATGGCATGTTCGACTGGTTGGATACCAGTGGCGCGGCGAGCTCCGTGCCCGAGACTGAACGGGACTGCCATCGGCCTTTGGTACTGCGGCGCTGCCCCTCAGCGAAGCAGCGATAGTCGCCGCCGGGCCTCGTCGCGAACCTGCGGATCAGCATCCGACGTCAGCGTCTGGAGTTGCTGGATCAACTGGTCGACGCCCTCGCCAGTCATCCAGCGCGGGTCTCCGTCGAGTTCGGCGCTGAGCTGGTCAGCGGTTCCCCCGTCGGCTGCTTGGGCTCTGGCTGCGAGCACGGCGCGCAGGCCGGGCAGGTCCCCGCGGGCCAGGAGCGCTATGGCCGTGTCCGAGGTCACCGCAGTGTCATAGGCGTCGAGAAGCAGACGATGCAGGACATCTGCGACACCCTCGATCTGAGGTTCTGCGGCCAGGCGTCGCCCCGCAGCAGCCCTGGCATCCCATGAGGGAGAGCTCGCCGCAGTGATCGCACTGCCCAGCTCCTGATCCTGAAACGGTTGCATGTCAACAGAGTGCCAGTAGAGAGCCTGCTCTGACCTGGGAATTTCTTCACCCCGACGGACCGAGTCCCCCTCTCGCTCCGTCAGTCTTCGATGGCACGAACGCGCCACTGGTCAACCTATGCCTCGTGCTGGGAGGTGGCCTGGAGCAAGCGGCTGTTGTCGACCATCAGGCGTTGGTTGACGTTTCGCAGGGATACGAGATCGGCTTCGGCTCGGCGGCTGCCTGCCAGCGCGGTGTCCCGCTGCCTCCTCATCTCGTCCAGGTCTCCATCGCGGGCCGGCAGGTTGCTCAGGCCGTCACGAGCGCGGGCTGCGAGTTGCTCGATCCGGATGGCCCGCAGCTCGGCTTGGACTTCGCCCAGGCTCAAGCGCAGGGCGGAGTTGCGCGGGGCCAAGAGTCGAGTCGGCCGGGAGTTCGCCGTGCCCGCGGCCGCTCGCCCTCGGCGTCGTCCGCAGCCGCATCACGTACCGGGCAAGTTCGCGGGCGGCTTGGCCCCTGGGCAGATCCTGTTCAAGGCACCACAGGTGGAACCGCTTCAGGTGGCCAGCGTAGGCCCTGGTCGTCGACTCTTCGCCAGCACGCCCGAACCGCAGGTGCCGCAGGTAGTCATCGATGTCCTCGACGACCTCCAGCGCCGGACCTGACAGCACGGTCCAGTACCCGAGCGTATCGGTGATGCCAATTCGGGCAATCTCGGCTGTATAGGACACCTGGTGATCACATTCAGTGGACCAGGACGGGCCCCGGCACGTTCGCGGCGACACCCCGGCCTGATGCCGGCCAGTGGGTCAACCCGGCATCCGCCGCTTCGCCTCACACGCCCACCTCCGGCGGCACCGGTACGAGTGGATCAATGCCAACTCTCGGTGCGCAGAACGCCCGTACTCCGCGAACGCCGCCCCGAGTGGGGTCGGGCGGCCGTCGAGGTTCAGCAGGGCGTCCAGGATGTGCAGGGAGTCGCGCGGGGTGCCGGGCACGACCATCTGCCCGATGCCCGCGACCTGGTCGTTGACGACGTCGAGCCAGGTGATGCCCCGCTTGAACCCGAAGTACTTCGGCGACGGGGCGGCGTTGATGGTGCGCACCGGCACCTGGAAGCGCAGCCCGTCCACGGAGGCGAGCAGCCCGTCGCCCCAGTAGCGCACGATCGGGATGTCCACCTGGGCGGCGATCAGCGTGGCGTTCGCCGCGGCGATGGTGTCGGCGCGCAGGTAGTACTGGTCGGCGTGTACGAGCCGGGCCCGGGTCGGGGCCTCCTAGCCGGGGGTTTCACCACCGAGGTCAGGCCGATGTTGCACGCCTCGGACACCAGCAGGGCGACCACCGAACTGGGCAGGTCCTTCATCCGGGTGGTGCCGTAGCCGAGGTGGACGAAGGCGTCGAGGAACCCGGAACAGGCCCGGAGGCGTTTCACCGAACCCCAGCAGCGAAGTGGATCACTGTGCTGGACGGCCATGATCGTTCTCACCGATATCCGCTGTACCGATGTTCCCCGAGGCCGTTCCTCTACTGGTTGCCGCCCGCGACGGCGAACAGGACGTAGAGGAAGGCGGCGATGACGTGACCGGCGACCAGGTAGGCGATGAGCCGGATGACCATCCCGCGCGGCATCTTCCGCTCCTGGGTGTCCCGGGTGTCGCGGACAGCGGACTGCCGGGGGGTCAGCGGGTCGTAGTGCTCCGAATCGGACATGACGGTCCTCTCTTCCGTACCCCCGGGGCCGGGCGTACGAGGAATGGGCACGGCACCGGGGTGCCGGGCGAGGTCAGCGCCTGCGGGTCCCGTCGCCGAGGCACAGCTCGGCGGCGGGGCTCTGCAACAGGGTGTGTACGAAGATCAGCTCGGCGCCCTCCGGTCCGGCGGCGGCGATCCGGTGCGGGGTGAGCGAGTCGAAGTGGGCGCTGTCACCGGGCCCGAGCTCGTGAGCGGATTCACCGAGGGAGAGCCGCAGCCGCCCTTCGAGGACGTACAGCCACTCCTCCCCCGGGTGGACGCGCACCAGGTCGCCCTGGGCTCCGTACGGGACGCGGACGCGCAGGGCCTGCATGGCGCGGCCCGGACCGCCGGCCCGGCGGTACATCCAGCCGTCCGCCTCGGGTCCGTCGAACCGGCCGCCGCGCACGATCGCGTCGCGTTCCGGGGGGATCTCGCCGAGGAGCTCGGAGACGGTCGTACCGTAGATCCGGGCGAGGCCGAGGAGCACGGGCAGCGAGGGCTGCCGGTTTCCCGTTTCGAGCCGGGAGAGATGGGCCGGGGAGAGTCCCGCGCGCTGCGCGGCGGCCTCCAGGGTGAGGCCTCGGCTCCGGCGCAGTTCGCGCAGGCGGGGGGCGACGCCGGGGAGGTCGTCGGCCACCCCTCCGTCAGGGGGATTCATACCTCCATTGCGCCACCGACTTTCCTCTGAGGCAAATTTCTTGCCTCAGAGGCAAACCGGGTCGAGGAGTCGTCAGCGGTTGGCGACCGCCTGCTTCACCAGGGTGCGCCCGAAGTCCCACATCAGGCCGCCCCCGGCGTGGGCGTCATCCATCACCGACTCGAAAGCCGTCACGAACCGGTCGACTTCGGCCTCGCCGATGATCAGCGGCGGGATCAGCTTGATCACTTCGAGATGGTCCCCGGACACCTGGGTGAGAATCCGGTGCTTCTGCAACAACGGTACGACAACCATCTGCGCGAAGAGCCCCTTGCGGGCGGCCTGGAGCATCGTCCACCGGCCGCGCAGCTTGATCGACGACGGCCGGCCGAACTCGATGCCGATCATCAGCCCCCGCCCGCGCACCTCGTGCAGCAGCTCGTACCGGTCGACCAGCGCGGCGAGCCGTGTCCGCAGCAGGTCCCCGGTGCGCCGGGCGTGGGCGACGGTCTCCTCGTCCTCCATCACCGAGAGGACCGCGAGCCCCGCCGCCATGGCCTGGGCGTTCGAGCCGAAGCTCGCCGAGTGGACGAGCACCCGGTCCATGGAGGAGTAGACCTTCTTGAAGATCCAGTCTTTGCCGAGGGTGGCCCCGACCGGCACATAGCCGCCGGAGAGCGCCTTGGCGACGCAGACCAGGTCCGGCTCGACACCGTCCTCGTGCTGGTACGCGTAGAAGTCGCCGGTCCGGCCGAGACCGGTCTGCACCTCGTCCGCGATCAGCAGCGCCTTGTGCCGGTGCAGGAGTTCCTGGGCCTCGCGCAGGAAGCCGGGCGGCGCCGCGTGCACGCCCTTGCCCTGGATGGGCTCGACGACCAGTGCCGCCACGTCGCCGCGCTTGAGCTCCCGGCGCAGCGCGTCGAGGTCGCCGAGGGCGATGGCGGTGTCCGGGAGCAGCGGGGCGAAGCCGTCGCGGAAGCCGTCCTCGCCGTTGACCGAGAGCGAGCCGGTGGTGAGGCCGTGGAAGGCGTGGGCGCAGTAGAGGACGCGCGGTTTCCCGGTGGCGTAGCGGGCGAACTTGAGGGCCGTCTCGACGGCTTCGGTACCGCTGTTGCCGAAGAAGACCCGGTCGAGGTGGGGGCTGTGGGTGAGGAGCTTCTCGGCGAGCAGGCCGGGCAGCGGCTGGCAGTCGAAGCGGGTGAGGTCGGCGAGGGAGGCGTCGAGCACGTCGTGCAGGGCCTTGCGGACGACCGGGTGGTGCCGGCCGAGACCCATCACGCCGAATCCGGCGAGCATGTCGAGGTAGTCGTCGCCGTCCGCGTCCCAGAAATAGGCGCCCTCGGCCCGTTCGTAGACCTTGTCGAAGCCGATGGTGTGCAGCATGCGCGGCAGCTGGTGGTTGAGATGGCGCGCGTGCAGTTCGTAGCGTTCGGCCCCGCGCTCCGCGAGCAGCGTCGCGAGATCGAACCCCTTGCCGGCGCGGTTCGCGCTGTCCGTGCGCGCGGCGCCGTCGGTGTGCGCGGCGCCGGCCGCCCTGTCGTCCTTCATTCCCCGCTCGTCTCCTTCGTCTCTCCGCGCGCCACTCGTCCTCGTTCCGTGGCGTTTCCGGCCGTCGCCTCGCGTCGCGGTCCCGCCGTCTCCTCGTCGGTGCGGCGCTCCGGGTCCTCGGGCCGTCCCGCGAGTGCCGCGCCGATGCTGCCCGCGATCTCCACCGGGGTCAGTCCGACGTCGGCGAGCAGCTCGTCGCGTCTGGCGTGGGCCAGGAACTCCTCGGGGATCCCGTAGGTCCGCAGCGGGACGTCCACGTCCGCGTCCCGCATCGCCTGTCCGACCGCCCAGCCGACACCTCCGGTACGGCAGTTGTCCTCGACGACCGCGACCAGCCGGTGGCCGGCGGCGAGGGGGGCGAGCTGCGCGTCGACCGGCCGGACCCAGCGCGGGTCGACGACGGTGCACCCGATGCCCGCGCCCTTCAGCAGGTCCGCGGCGCCCAGGCAGACCGGGGCCATCACCCCGACCGCCACCAGCAGCACGTCGGGGCGCTCGCCCCGGTGCAGTACGTCCATGGAGCCGACGCGTCCGACCGCGGGGACCGCCTCCCCCACGGATTCCTTGGGGAACCTGACGACGGTGGGTGCGTCGTGGACGTCGACGGCCTCCCGGAGCTGCGCTCTGAGCTGGTCGGCGTCACGCGGGGCGGCGATCCGCAGTCCGGGGACGACCTGGAGGACCGACAGGTCCCACATGCCGTTGTGGGAGGGGCCGTCCGTGCCGGTGATCCCGGCCCGGTCGAGCACGAACGTCACGCCGCTGCGGTGCAGGGCCACGTCCATCAGAACCTGGTCGAAGGCCCGGTTGAGGAAGGTGGCGTACACGGCGACGACGGGGTGCAGTCCACCGGCGGCCATCCCCGCGGCCGAGACCGCGGCGTGCTGTTCCGCGATGCCCACGTCCACGACCCGGTCCGGGAAGGCCGAGGCGAACTCGGTGAGCCCGACGGGGTGGAGCATGGCGGCGGTGAGGGCGACCACGTCGGGGCGCTCCGCGCCGATCCGCGCGATCTCCTCGCCGAAGACCGAGGTCCAGGAGGGCCCGGTGGGCGCGGTCAGCGGGAGGCAGGTCAGCGGGTCCATCGCCCCCACGGCGTGGAAGCGGTCGGCCTCGTCCCTCAGGGCGGGGGTGTAGCCGCGGCCCTTCTCTGTGATGCAGTGGACGAGTACCGGCCCCCGGAAGTGCTTGGCCCGCACCAGGGCGGACTCGACGGCGGCGACGTCGTGACCGTCGACCGGCCCGACGTACTTGAGGCCGAGGTCCTCGAAGAGCCCTTGCGGGGCGAAGGTGTCCTTGAACCCCTTCTTCGCCCCGTGCAGCGAGCCGTACAGCGGCTGTCCGACGACGGGGGTGCGCTCCAGGAGTTCCTTGCACCGGGCCAGGAAGCGTTCGTAGCCGTCGGTGGTGCGGAGGGTGGCGAGGTGGTCGGCGAGGCCGCCGATGGTCGGGGAGTACGAACGGGTGTTGTCGTTCACCACGACGATCAAAGGGCGGTCCTTGGCTGCGGCGATGTTGTTCAGCGCCTCCCAGGCCATGCCGCCGGTGAGTGCGCCGTCCCCGACGACGGCGACGACGTGGTCGTCCCTGCCGAGCCGTTCGTTGGCCTTGGCCAGGCCGTCGGCCCAGCCGAGCGCGGTGGAGGCGTGCGAGTTCTCGATGACGTCGTGCACGGACTCGGCGCGGGAGGGGTAGCCCGAGAGGCCGCCCTTGCTCCGCAGCTTGGAGAAGTCCTGGCGGCCGGTGAGGAGTTTGTGCACATAGCTCTGGTGGCCGGTGTCCCACAGGATCCGGTCGCGCGGCGAGTCGAAGACCCGGTGCAGGGCGATGGTCAGTTCCACGACGCCGAGGTTCGGACCGAGGTGCCCGCCGCTGCGGGACACCGCCTGCACGAGGAACGACCTGATGTCCGCCGCGAGTTCGTCCAGATGCGGTCCGCCGAGCGGCGCGAGGTCCCGTGGTCCCCCGATGGATTCCAGCAAGGTCACGTACGTGGCCCCTCTCTGGTTCCTGGTGGAAGGAGGGCGGTCACGGCCGGGGTGCCCGGCCGTGACCGCCCTCCTCGGACTACCGGCTGCCGGCGACCGTCTCCCGGGCCGCGCGCAGCGATTCCTTGAGCGAGCCCATCGTGGCGAGCACGGCGGTGGGTTCGTAGCCGCAGTGCGCCATGCAGTTGGCGCAGCGCGGGTCCTTGCCGCGGCCGTACTTGTCCCAGTCGGTCTCCTCGATGAGCTGCCGGTACGTGGGGACGTACCCGTCGCTCATCAGATAGCAGGGGCGCTGCCAGCCGAAGAGCGAGTAGTTCGGGATGGCCCAGGCGGTGCAGGGGAAGTCCGCCTTCCCTTCCAGGAAGTCGAGGAAGAGAGGCGAGTGGTTGAGCCGCCAGCGGGCCCGGTTGCCGCCCGCGAACGTCTTCTTGAAGAGTTCGCGGGTCTGTTCCACGCCGAGGAAGTGCTCCTGGTCGGGTGCCTTCTCGTAGGCGTACGCCGGGGAGATCATCATCTCGTCGACCTGGAGGTCGTCGTTGAGGTAGTTGAGCACCTCGATGATGGTCTGCGGGGTGTCGGTGTTGAAGAAGGTGGAGTTGGTGGTGACCCGGAAACCGCGTCTCTTGGCTTCCTTGATCGCCGCGACCGCCTCGTCGAACACCCCCTCCTTGGCCACGGATTCGTCGTGCCGCTCGCGCAGCCCGTCGATGTGGACCGCGAAGGCGAAATACCGGGACGGGGTGAACTTCTCGATCTTCTTGCGCAGCAGCATGGCATTGGTGCAGAGGAACACGTACTTCTTCTTCGCCACCAACTGCCGGACGATCTCGTCGATCTGAGGGTGCATCAACGGTTCTCCACCGGCGATGGAGACCATCGGGGCACCGGATTCGAGGACGGCTCCGACCGCCTGGGCGACCGGCATGCGCTGCTTGAGCACTCCGGCAGGGTGTTGGATCTTCCCGCAGCCCTCGCAGGCGAGATTGCAGGCGAACAGCGGTTCCAGCTCGACGATCAGCGGGAACTTCTCACGCTTGCGGATCTTCTGTTCGGCAAGGTACGTCGCCACCTTGATGGTTTGGCGGAGCGGCATGGCCATCTGGCTCACCTCCGGGGGAGCAACAAAGATCGGTGCCATTCATGGAAAGCAGGCAGGACGGCACGAAGAACGCGGAAAGCCGATATTCCACCGCGTACCGTGGCAACCCGGACGAGCTCATGCTCTGGAGCGTCCACGACCACCCGTACGGCCGCAACCGGGCGTGGTCCATGACGCAGAGCGGTACAGAGGGTCGCCGCGGACTCCATATCCACGGCGATGGCCCCGGTCGCCGCGAGGGCCGCCCGCTCGGCGCCCCTCACGACGTGATCGGAGCCGGTCAGGGGGCCGGTGTGCACGGTCCGGCCGGGAAACAGCCGGGACACCGCGTCCACCAGCACGGATACACCGTCGCAGGCGGTGTTCCCGTGCGCGGACCTGGTCTCCTCGGCGACGACCAGATCGCCCGGGTGCATCCCGGGCGCGAGGCCGGCGCAGAACCCCGAGGCGACGACGGCGGCGCCGCGCATCTCCTCACGGACCAGGGCACGTCCGAGCGCGGTCTCGGCCGCCTTCGGTCCCATGCCCGTCCGCAGCACGGTGACGGGACCGCCGCCGCGCGGACCGCTCCGCAGGGCGAACTGCTCGATGCCGAGCGCGCAGGCGACGAGCAGCGAAGGCGGCGGTCCGCCGGGGGGCCGCGGCCCGCCCATCAGATCCCCGCCGGGCTCGCGACCCGGGCCGCGAGGGGGTCACCGTGCACGTAGCGCCCGAGCGCGGTGAGGGGGAAGACCTGGCGGTAGAGGTGGTAGTTGATGGAGAAGTCCCAGGGGAAGCCGGTCCCGGTGAAGTACGGCTCGTCCCAGGACCCGTCCTCCTGCTGGGTCCGGGTCAGGAAGTTGATCCCCCGGACGGTCGCGGGGTTCTCGCGCTCCCCTGCGGCCAGCAGGGCGAGCAGGGCCCAGGCGGTCTGCGAGGCCGTCGACTCGCCCCGGCCGATCCACTTGCTGTCCTGGTAGGAGCGCAGGTCCTCGCCCCAGCCGCCGTCGTCGTTCTGGACGGAGTCGAGCCATGCCACGGCCCTGCGGACGGCGAGGTGGGAGGCGGGCAGCCCGGCGGCGATCAGTGCGGGAACCACCGACCCTGTTCCGTAGACGTAGTTGACGCCCCAGCGGCCGAACCAGGCCCCGCTCGCGTCCTGTTCGGCGAGCAGCCACTCCACTCCACGGCGGGCGCTCGGATCACCGGCACGTCCCTCGTAGGCCATCATCTCCACGACGTGGCCGGTGACGTCGGCGGAGGGCGGGTCGATCACCTCGCCGAAGTCGCAGAACGGCAGCCGGTTGGGGAACGGGCTGGTGTTGTCCGCGTCGAAGGCGCCCCAGGCCCCCCCGCGCGACTGCATGCCGACCGTCCAGCGCACCCCGCGCTCGATGGCCGACTCGACCCTGGCGGGTTCGGGGTGACGGACCCGGCGCAGCGCGAGGACGACCTCGGCGGTGTCGTCGATGTCCGGGTAGTTGTCGTTGTGGAACTCGAACGCCCAGCCTCCGGGCTGGAGTTGCGGCCTGCGTACGGCCCAGTCCCCCGGCCGTACGATCTCCTCGGCGAGCATCCAGTCGGCCGCCTTGACCAGCGCCGGGTGGTCCGGGGAGACCCCGGCGTCGGCGAGCGCGATGACGGCCAGGCAGGTGTCCCACACCGGCGACTGGCACGCCTCGATCATGCGCGCGCCGTCCGGGCGTCGTACGGCGAACCGGTCCAGCGAGGCGAGCCCGGCACGCATCACCGGGTGGTCGAGGTCGTAGCCGAGCAGATGGAGGGCGATCACGGAGTAGACGGCGGGGGGCTGGATCCCGCCCCAGCAGCCGTCGCTCTCCTGGCGTTCGATGATCCACCGGGCGGCGGCGTTCATCGCGATCCGGCGCAGCCGGCGCGGTGCGACCCGGTGGTAGAGGTGCAGCGCCTTGTCCAGCCGCTGGAAGACTCCGTCCCAGCTCACCGGCGAGGCCTTGCGCACCGGCGGGTTGGGACGGGACGGATCGGTGTGCAGTTCGTCGAGGGAGAACGGAGCGGGCCGTACGGGCCGCTTCGCCGAGACGATGGTCAGCGGAACAATGGTCTGACGGGCCCAGCAGCCGAAGTCATAGATATTGAGAGGTACCCAGGAAGGAAAGAACATCAGCTCGGGTGGCAGTTCCGGGAGGTCGTCCCACTTCCACCAGCCGAAGAGGGCGAGCCAGATCCGGGTGAACACGCGGGAGGCGGCGATGCCGCCCTGGTCCCGCACCCAGGCGGCGGCCCTGGCCATGTGCGGCTCGTCCGGCCGGTCACCGGCCAGCCGCAGCGCCACGTACGCCTCGATGGTGGCGGAGAGGTCGCTCGGGCCGCCGTAGAAGGTGGCCCAGGTGCCGTCACCGAGTTGCTCGCCGCGGACGAAGAGCGCGGCGGCCTCGAGGATGTCGGGGTCCTGGATACCGAGGAACTGGCGCAGCAGCAGGTCTTCCGCGTCCATGGTGACGTTGGTGGCCAGGTCGCCCTTCCACCAGCCCTGCTCGTCCTGTCTGCCGAGCAGATGCTCGACGGAGCGTTCCGCGGCCCGCCGGGCGGCGACCAGTACGTCGTCCGCCGTGATGGTTGTGTCGGTCGGATCGCCCGGGACCGTGCGAGGGTGCGCAGCCCCGGTGCTTCCGTCGGTCGTCGCTGTCATGGCTTCCCCTTCGTGCAGTTCGGTCCTCTGCTGTGCTGGGGTCTCCGTCGGCCGGTGCCCCGAGGGACACCGGCCGGCGACTGCGAGTCATATACGAATGGTGATCATCTCTTTCGGACGACGACGAAATCGGCGAGCGCGATGAGCTGCGCCCGTACTTCACTCGGCATGTCGACACCGTTCAGCGCCTCGATGGCGACGGCGTGCTGACGGCGGGCTTCCTGGGCGGTCCACTCACGGCCGCCCGCCTCCTCGATGAGTGCCGCGCGGGCGGCGAACTCCTCTTCGGAGAAGCTGTCGAAATCACTGCTCTTGGCGTCGGCGGACAGCAGTGCGCCGAGCCGCTCGGAGGCCGGACCGCCCGCGGCGAGTGCGGCGACCACCGGCAGCGACTTCTTGCGCTGGCGCAGGTCGCTCCAGGTCTGCTTGCCGGTGGACTCCGGGTCGCCCCAGATGCCGAGCAGGTCGTCGACGGCCTGGAAGGCGAGGCCCAGGTGGTAGCCGTAGGACTCCAGGATGTCGGCGGTGCGGTCGTCGGCGCCGCCGAGCACCGCGCCGATGGAGACGGCGCAGGCGAGGAGGGCGCCGGTCTTGTTGCCCTCCATCTCCAGGCACTCCTCGACGGTGACCCGCTCGCGGTGCTCGTAGGAGATGTCCTGCGCCTGGCCGTCGATGAGCTTGCGGGTGGCGGTGGTCAGGCGGCGCGCCGCGCGCCCCGCCTCGACGGTGCCGAGCTCCAGGAGGAGCTCGTTGGCCAGCGCGAACAGCGCGTCGCCGACGAGGATCGCCTGGGCCGGGCCGTGTACCTTCCAGACCGTGTCGCGGTGACGGCGCTGCTCGTCGCCGTCCATCAGGTCGTCGTGCAGCAGCGAGAAGTTGTGCACGAGTTCGACCGCCACCGCGCCGGGGATACCGGCTTCGGCGGGGGCGCCGGCCGCCTCGGCCGACAGCAGTGCGAGCGCGGGGCGCACGGCCTTGCCGCCGTCTCCCGCGGCGGGCTGCCCGTCGGCGTCGATCCAGCCGAAGTGGTAGGCGGCGACGGTGTCCATGGGCGGCGCGAGCCGGTCCACGGCAGCCCGCAGCACCGGCGCTGACAGGGCCCGTCCGCGCTCCAGAAGCGCGGTGACGTCCGTGGTGTCCGCCACGGTGTCGAAAGCCGGATTCGCCGGGGTCACTGACTCTCCTCTTGTTCCGGTGGTACTGCTCATGCCGCCTCCTGCAGCGGATGTTCTTCGGGGCTCCTGAGCCCCTGGAGCGCTGCTGTGGCGGCGGTGGTTCCACTGCGGACGGCGCCCTCCATGGTGGCGGGCCATCCTGTCGCCGTCCACGCGCCCGCCAGGGCGAGTCCCGGCAGTCTCGTCCGGGCTCCGGGGCGGAGCCGGCCGGCGCCGGGGGCCGCCGCGAAGGTCGCGGTGCGCTCGCGGGTGACGAAGAAGTCGCGGATGCCCGCGCCTCTCGCCGCCGGGAAGAGGCGCTCCAGTTCGGGCAGGTAGCGGGCGCGCAGTTCGGCGACGGGCAGGTCGATCTCGTCTCCGGCGGCCGACTGCGACAGCGCGACGTACTGGCCGCCACCCCGGAGCCCGGAGGGCTCGGTGCGGTCGAAGACCCACTGGACCGGTGAGCCGATCGCGGCGAAGAACGGCCGGCGCAGCACCTTGCGGTCGTAGACGACGTGGACGTTGAGGATGGGGGCGTCCTCGATGGCGAGCAGCCGGTCCTGGTCCTCGATGGCTCCGGCGGGCAGCAGCGCGTGGGTCTCCCGCTGCGGAAGGGCGAGAACGACGACGTCGGCTTCGATCCGCTCGCTCTCGGTCTCCACCGTCCAGGTGCCGCCCTCCGCGCGGGCGAGCGAGGTGGCCTTGGCGCGCAGTTCGGTGCGCACCCCGGCGGAGTCGAGGGCCTTGCGGGCGAGGGTGTCGTGGAGTTCACCGAGGGGCACGGCCGCCCATCCGATGTCGGCGGCGCCGGGCTCGGAGAGCAGGCCGGTCTTGAAGACCATCGCGGCGAGCGCCATCGAGGCGTTCTCGGCGGTCGCGTTGAGAGTGGCGACCCCGACGAGGTCCCAGAGGGCTTCGACGGCCCTCGGGGACTGCCCGTACCGGCGGAGCCAGTCCGCGAAGCTGACGTCGTCCAGAGCGGGGTCGGCCGGGTCGAGCCGGCCGAGCGCGAGTGCGGCCCGGCCCACGGACGCCTTGTCGGCGAGCGAGAGGTGCGGGTAGGCGGCCAGGCCGCCGGCGAGGTGCAGCGGTACGGGCAGATTGGTGCGCCGGAGCCGCCCGAGGCGGGGCCCGGCGGGCCGGCCCACGTCGAGCACGGGTACGTCGAGGCGGTCCTGGAGGGGGGCGAGGTGGGCCGCGCCGATCCGGTCGAGGAACCAGCGGTACCCGGTGCAGCAGCGCAGGTAGACGTGTTGTCCGTTGTCGACCGTCAGATCGCCCCGGCGGAAGGAGAAGGCGAGACCGCCGAGCCGGGGACGGCCTTCGAGGAGGGTCACGTCGAGCCCCGCGTCGGCGAGGCGGAGGGCGGAGGTGATGCCCGCGAGGCCGCCGCCGACGACCACGGCGCGCGCGGGCAGCGGTGCGGTGCCGGTCATTCCTCGCCCTCCTGTCGGGTCGTCGACCACAGAATCGTCCCAGGGAAGGACGTCGTCGGCCAGCGGAAGGTTGCCCGGTACACGGGCCTGCCTGAGTGGGTCACGGGCGGCCCGTCCTCGTCAGACGGGAGACGTGACGCGCGTCGAGTCCGGAGAGACCGCGGACCGCCACGTACGCCTTCTCGTGACCGGGCAGGGAGACCCTGCCCCGCAGGACGGCCTCGGGGTCGCGCTCGATACGGTCCAGCAGACGACGGTAGATCCCGGCCATCGCGGCGACGCAGGCTCCGCTGCGGCGGTCCAGCATCGGCAGCAGCCGGTATCCCTCGGCGAAGAGTGCGCGGGCCCTGCGGACCTCGAAGTGGATGAGGCCCGCGAAGTCGGAGCCGGCCGGCGGTGTGGCGCGGCGGAAGCCCTCGGAGCAGCCGAATTTGGCGAGATCGTCGGCGGGCAGGTAGGTGCGGCCGTTACCGGCGTCCTCGCGCACGTCGCGCAGGATGTTGGTGAGCTGGAGGGCGAGCCCGAGGGTGTCGGCGTACTCGGCGGCGCGGTCGGCTCCGGGCGCGCCGGGCTCCGTGCCGAAGACACCGAGGCTGAGGCGGCCGATGGCGCCGGCGACGCAGCGGCAGTAGGTCCGCAGGTCGTCCCAGGTCTCGTACGTCGCTCCGCGCACGTCCATCAGCACGCCGTCGATGAGCTCGTCGAGCCCTCCCAGCGGCAGCGGGAAGCGCCGGGCGGCGTCGGCGAGCGCGACGGCGACCGGGTCGGTGTCGTCCTCCTCGACCTTGCCCTCGCGGACCCGGCCGAGCAGTTCGCGGGTGCTCTCCAGCCGCGTCTTCTTCGTCCCGGGGTCGAGTTCGCCGTCGCCGATGTCGTCGACCCGGCGGGAGAAGGCGTACAGCGCGGACATCGCCTGCCGCTTCTCGGACGGAAGCAGCCTGATGCCGTAGGCGAAGTTACGTGCTTGCTGACCCGTGACGGCCTCGCAGTAGCTGTATGCCGCCGCTACCGGTGCCGACACGGACGTCGTCTGTCCCTCCACTTTCGGAGTCATCCCTCTCTTCGCGCACTTCGCAAGACAACTGCCACTTCGCGCAGCAGGCTGGGCTTCGTGGGCTTGGGCGGTCCGGGCAGTACGTCGAAGCCGACTGCCGTGATCGAGTCGAGGGCCGCCCGCCCTCCGGCGACGAATCCGGCGAGCAGCAGTCGGAGTCTGCCCTGGACGCTACCCACCAGGGGGATGCCTTCATCCAGCAGTTCCCGGGCGCGGGCCGCCTCGTAGGCGATCAGGGCACGCACCGACGCGCCGGCGGTCGGCGCGGCCAGATCGGCCTCGGTCACGCGGAAGCGCGCCATGTCGTCGGCGGGCAGGTAGATCCGGTCGCGGCCGAGGTCCTCGGTGACGTCCTGGAGGTGCTCGGCGATCTGCAGCGCGGTGCAGACGGCGTCCGAGCGGCGCACCCGCTCCGGGCTGGTGGTTCCGGTGAGGGCCAGGACGAGCCTGCCGACCGGGTTGGCGGAGAGTTCGCAGTACGCGAGGAGTTCGTCCCAGGTCGCGTAGCGGCGGACCTTCTGGTCCTGCCGGTTGGCCTCGATCAGCCCGAGGAACGGCTCGGGCGTGAGCGCGCGACGGCGCACGGTGGGGCGCAGGGCGAGCAGCAGGGGGTGGCGGGGGTCTTCCCCGTCGGTGGAGAAGACGCGGCGCAGGTCCGCCTCGAAGGCGTCGAGCATGGCGGGCCGGTCGTCGCTCCGTCCGGGCTCCAGGCCCAGGTGGCGGGCGTCGACGCCGCCGGGGGCGAGGTCGCCGTCGCCGATGTCGTCGACGAGCCGGGCGTATCCGTAGACCGCCATCAGGTCGTCGCGCCAGGCGCGGGGCAGGAAGAAGGGAGCCACGGGGAAGTTCTCGTCCGCGGCCTTGTCGAGCGTGGCGACCGCGGGAGCCGGCTGGGTACGGGTCACGTCGTACCGCCCGGCGCGGGGACGGCGAAACCACGTCGGAGCTGGAGATTGTCCGTCATTGCCGTCACATCTCCCGTTCTACACTGCTGACCCAAAACATCCCTTTTCGGACACGCCGCCCGACCTGCCGAGTGCCCCGGCGCACGCTGGTCCCGTGCTGCGGGCGTATCGGCACACTTGCCGCGAATCAGCACCGGTACAGCTTACGTTGTGCGGCTCACACACCATCGACCGGGTGTTGCGCACCGTCGCTCCCGGCTCCCGGACATCCAACCTTCCACGGCGCCCGGACACTTGGCATCGTCCGCCAGGTGGAGAAGCGATCTCCGGCTACCACCACAGGCGGACGGGCCGGACACCCCGGGCGGCCCGTCGGGCGAAGCGTTTCGCCCGGCGTCACCCGCGATGTCCGGCCCGTGGCCCCGGCCCGATTACTTGCCGGTCTCCCGCTCGTAGGCCCGCAGGACTTCCTCCGTCGGGCCGTCCATGAGGAGCTCGCCCCTTTCCAGCCACAGGACCCGGTCGCAGGTGTCGCGGATCGACCCGTTGTTGTGGCTGACCAGGAAGACCGTGCCGGCCTCCTTGCGCAGCTCGCGGATGCGTTCCTCGGAACGGACCCGGAACTTCCGGTCACCGGTCGCCAGAGCCTCGTCGATCATGAGGACGTCGTGGTTCTTGGCCGCCGCGATGGAGAACCGCAGGCGGGCCGCCATACCGGAGGAGTAGGTCCGCATGGGAAGGGTGATGAAGTCGCCCTTCTCGTTGATCCCGGAGAAGTCCACGATGCCGTCGTAGCGGGAGCGGATCTCCTCGCGGGTCATCCCCATGGCGAGTCCGCCGAGCACCACGTTGCGCTCGCCGGTGAGGTCGTTCATCAGGGCGGCGTTCACGCCGAGGAGCGAGGGCTGGCCGTCCGTGTAGACCCGGCCCTTCTCGGTCGGCAGCAGGCCGGCGATGGCGCGCAGCAGCGTCGACTTGCCGGAACCGTTGGTGCCGATGAGGCCGATGGCCTCACCCCGGTAGGCGGTGAAGCTGACCCCGCGCACGGCGTGGACCTTGCGGATACCACGGGGCTCCCCCTTGCCCCGGCGGACCATGCGGCTGAGGGCGGCGGTCGCGCTGCCCCTGCCGCCGCCTCCGCCGTTGACGCGGTACACGATGTGGACGCCGTCCGCGATGACGGTGGGGACCCGCCCCTGAGTGTTGTCGTCAGCCACGGCCGTACCGTTCCTCTGCCTTCCAGAAGTACACGAAGCCCAGGGCGCCCACCACGAGCGCCCAGGCGGTGGCGACGGCCCAGACGTGGGCCGGGAGGTTCTCCGCGCCGTAGCCGTCGATGAGGGCGAAGCGGACCAGGTCCATGTAGACGGCCGCGGGGTTGTACTGGAGCACGTTGGCGATCCACTGCGGCTTGTCCTGGAGCATCACCGTGATGGAGAACATGACACCGGACGCGTACATCCAGGTGCGCATCACGAACGGCATCAGCTGCGCCAGGTCGGGGGTCTTGCTCCCGAGGCGGGCCATGACCATCGCCAGACCGGTGTTGAAGCAGAACTGGAGGACCAGGGCGGGGATCACCAGCAGCCACGAGAGAGTGGGGTAGCTGCCGAACGCCACGGCGACCGCCACCAGCACGATCATGGAGAAGAGCAGCTGCTGGAGCTGCTGGAGGGAGAACGAGATCGGCAGCGAGGCCCGGGGGAAGTGCAGGGCCCGCACCAGGCCGAGGTTGCCGGAGATCGCGCGGACACCCGCCATGACCGAGCTCTGGGTGAACGTGAAGACGAAGACGCCGGTCACCAGGAACGGGATGAAGACGTCCTGGCTCATCCCCTTCCGCGTGCCGAGGATCAGGCCGAAGATCAGGTAGTAGACCAGCGCGTTCAGTAGCGGGGTGGCCACCTGCCACAACTGGCCGAGCTTGGCCTGGCTGTACTGAGCGGTCAGCTTCGCCCGGGAGAACGCCATGATGAAGTGGCGGCGGCCCCAGAGCTGGCGGACGTAGGCGAACAGCCCCGGCCGGGCGCCGCTCACGGTGAGGCCGTACTTCTCGGCCAGCTGCGCCGGGCTCAGCCCCTCGTCGGCCGACGGCGGGACGCTCATGGCGACCCGCCCGTCATGCGTTGTGTCACTCACAGATGGAAACTCTCGTCTTCGATCCACGCGGCCGGTGAAGGAGCGCGGCGCAGGCGGACAGGACCCGGAAAGGAATGCATACGGATCCCATGGTCTCAGAACCGGTCGGTCGGCCTCCGATCGGGCGGCCACGCCCTGGCACCCGCGCTTCCCGCGTCGCCGGAACGTCCCCGCAGCTCCGCCACGAGGCCATCCCGCCGCCTCGGAATCGCACGTACCTGAACGCGTCCACCGAACGGTCGAAGGCCACCCGACTGGCTCTCGGCACCGGTCAGATCACCGGGGGACGGCCCAGCTTCGTCAGCCGCCACACCGTGCGCCACCGCATGGGGCGCCGGGGGCCGCAGGGTGTCGCCCATCCTTCGCGGAAACCGCCGCACCACGCCTTGAGGGCGGGCAGCGAGGGGCGCCGCACCAGAGTGAGCACAATCCATGTGCCCAGGTAGACCGGGACCAGCGGAGCGGGAAGGTTGCGGCGGGCGAGCCAGACCCGGTTGCGGGCCACCATCCGGTGGTAGACGGCGTGCCGGGAGGGCGCGGTGGCGGGGTGGTCGAGGACCATGTCCGCGCGGTAGTCGATCAGCCACCCCGCGTCGAGCGCCCGCCAGGCGAGGTCGGTCTCCTCGTGGGCGTAGAAGAACGCGTCGGGCAGCCCGCCGACCTCGGCGAGCACGGCGGTGCGTACCGCGTTGGCGCCGCCGAGGAAGGTGGTCACCCGGGAGGAGCGCATCGGGTCCGAGGCGCGCAGCCGGGGGACGTGCCGTCGCTGGGTGGCCCCGGTCTCGGGGTCGGCGATACGGAAGCTGACGATGCCGAGCTCCGGGTCCTCGGCGAAGGCCCGGCGGCAGAGCTCGGCGGTGTCGGTCCTCGGAAGTCGGCCGTCGTCGTCGAGGAAGAGCAGCACGTCGACATCGGTGCCGCCGGGGCCGAAGGCCTCGATGCCGACGTTGCGGCCGCCGGGGATGCCGAGGTTCTCGGGGAGTTCCACGGTCCGGACACCTTCGGGGACGTCCGGTACGGGGGCACCGTTGCCGACGACCACGACCTCGATCCGGTCGCCGTCCTGAGCGGCGACCGAATCGAGGAGGGCGCGCAGCTCCACGGGGCGGTTGCCCATGGTGATGATGACCGCGCCGAGTTTCATGGGGTTCTCACTTCAGACGGCTGGACGCCAGGATCGACACCAGGTGCAGGACGGTCTGGAGCAGGGCGATGCCCGCGAGGACCGCGACCGCGAGGCGGGTGAAGAAGAGGTCGTCCCTGATCACGTCGGCGACCGCGGCGGCCAGGACGACCAGGGACGCCTCGACGCCGAGGATCAGGCGGTGGAACTTGAGCGCTCCGGCGGCGCGGCGGGCGAACGCCATGCCCGAGGAACGGGGCTCGGACGCGGCCTCCTTGACGGGCGGCAGCCCGCCCTGGTGGCGCGCCACTCCGACGAGGTCGGTCTCCGCCTTGATCAGGATGGCGCCGAGGGCGGCGAGGGTGCCGAGGAACGCCCAGAGCCAGTCGATCCGCCCGGTGCCGAACATGTCGGCGGCGCGCAGGCCGAGCCCGACGAGTACGGCGGCGTCGCACAGGTAGGCGCCGACCCGGTCGAGGTAGACCCCGCCCAGCGAGAACTGCTTCTTCCAGCGCGCCACCTCACCGTCGACGCAGTCGAGCAGCAGGTAGAGCTGCACCATGACCACGCCCAGCACCGCTCCCGGTATGCCGGGGACGAGCAGCGCCGGCGCGGCGAGCACGCCCGCGACGGTCATGACGTAGGTCAGCTGGTTGGGGGTGATCCGGGTGTTCACCAGGTGCCGGTCGATGCGCAAGGAGATCTCGCGCATGTAGAGCCGCCCTCCCCAGTGCTCACCACTGCGCCGGTCCTTCACGCCCGGGGGGTGCACGACCGGACGGAGTTCAGCTACGGATGGCTTTTGCATAGTCGGCGTACGCGTCCCTGATCTGGTCGGTGGACAGGTTGAGGTGCTCCAGGATCGTGAAACGTCCCGGGCGCGTCCGAGGGGCGAAGTCGACCACCTCGACGAACTCGTCGGCGGTGAAGCCGATCTCCTCCGGCAGCACGGGCAGGCCGTGGCGGCGGAAGACGACTGCCATCTGCTGCGACTGTTCGGCGGCGCCGCGCAGGTGCATGGCGAAGCAGGCGCCGAGGCCGACCTGCTCGCCGTGGCTGGCGGCACGCGCGGGGTGCAGCAGGTCGAAGGCGTGGTTGATCTCGTGGCACGCGCCGGAGGCGGGGCGCGAGTCGCCCGCGACCGCCATCGAGATGCCGGTCAGCACCAGGCCCTCGGCCAGTACCTTGAGGAACTCGTCGTCGGCGATGCCGCCGGGGTGGCGCAGGACGGCCTCGCCCGCCTGGCGTGCCATGGCGGCGGCGAGCCCGTCGACCTCTTCGCCGTTGACCCGCTGGGCGAGTTCCCAGTCGGCGACGCAGGAGATGTTGGAGACGGCGTCCCCGATCCCGGAGCGGATGTACCGGGCCGGTGCCCGGCGTACCACGTCGAGGTCGATCACGACGGCGATCGGCGTGGGCACCCCGTAGGAGCCGCGGCCGTTGTCGTTGTCCAGGGTGGCGACCGGTGAGCAGAGGCCGTCGTGCGAGAGGTTGGTGGCCACGGCGACCAGGGGGAGCCCGACGCGTGCGGCGGCGTACTTCGCCACGTCGATGATCTTGCCGCCGCCGAGGCCGACCACGGCGTCGTACCGGTTGCCCTTGATCCCGTTGGCGAGCCGTACGGCGGAGTCGATCGTGCCGTCGCTCACGGAGTACCAGTCCGCTCCGGGCAGGAGCGGCGCGAGCCGGTCCTTCAGGGCGCGGCCGGAGCCCTCACTGATCGCGATGGCCAACTTGCCCGAGGTCGAGATCCGCTGGTCGTGCAGGACCCCCGCCAGGTCGTCCATCGCGCCTCGGCGGATGTCGACGACCAGCGGAGAGGGGATGAGCCGGGTCAGTACTGGCACGCGATCTCACGGCCCTTCGCGAGGTCCGCGTGGTTGTCGATCTCCACCCAGGTCACCTCGCCGATGGGGGCGACGTCGACGGCGAAGCCGCGGTTGACCAGCTCCTGGTAGCCGTCCTCGTAGTAGAGGTCGGGGTCGCGCTCGAACGTCGCCTTCAGCGCGTCGGCGAGCTCCTCGGCGGCCTCGGGCTCGATCAGGGTCACGCCGATGTACTCGCCGGTGGCCGTCGCCGGGTCCATCAGCTTGGTGATCCGGCGCACGCCCTTCTCGTCGGTGATGACCTTCATCTCCTCGTCGGCGAGGCTCTTCACCGTGTCGAGGGCGAGGATGATCCGGCGGCCTTCGCCGCGCGCCGCGAGCAGGGTCTCCTCGACGGAGACGGGGTGCACGGTGTCGCCGTTGGCGAGGATCACGCCGCGCTTGAGGATGTCACGGGCGCACCACAGGGAGTAGGCGTTGTTCCACTCCTCGGCCTTGTCGTTGTCGACCAGGGTGATCGAGAGGCCGTACGTGGCCTCCAGCTCGGCCTTGCGGGCGTACACGGCCTCCTTGCGGTAGCCGACGACGATCGCGACCTCGCGCAGACCGACCGCGGCGAAGTTGGCCAGGGTCAGGTCGAGCACGGTCTTCTCCCCGTCCACCGGCACGAGTGCCTTGGGGAGGGTGTCCGTGTAGGGGCGCAGACGTCGTCCTGCACCGGCTGCCAGTACGAGGCCGATCATGCGAGTTCTCCTTCGTCGTGTACGGCGGGGGCCGAGGAGGACACCCAGAACCGGATGGATTCCACGGTCACCACCAGAGCCACGGCCGCGGCGAGCGCGGTGAGAGCCGTGGTGAAGCTGGTACGGGTGCCGAGTACGGCGGCGAACAGGGCCACCACGAGGGTGCGGCCCTCGTGCCCGAGGACGGTGCGGACCAGCCACTGCGGCGGGGCTCCCGTGCCACCCCGGATCCGGTACACCGTGTCGTAATGATGGTAGGCGACCGCCGCGACCAGGCCGAATGCGGCGGGCACGGCGTGCGGTACGCCGCTGCGGGCCGCCAGGGCCAGCACCGCGCAGTACTCGGCCGCCCGGAAGAAGGGGGGAACGAGCCAGTCGAGCGCGCCCTTGAGGGGACGGGACACGGCGAGTCCCGCCAGGAGCGTGTACACCCCGGCGGCGGCCGGCGGCCACCAGCTGCCGAAGGGGGCGAGCAGGGCCGTCGCGATCATCGCACCGCTGCCCACCAGGGCCAGCAGCGGCGCGGTGAAGCCGCCGCCCGGGCGGCGGACGACGGCCGCCACTGCCTGGGCGAGAGGGCCGGAGTCGGCGAGGTCGGCCAGGGCGTGTGCGGCGCGGTCGGTGCGCCGCGCCTTGCGGGTGAGCGAGCGCAGCAGCCGGCCGGCCGTGGTGTAGCAGGCGGCCAGCGAGCAGCCGACGAGCAGCGCGTAGAAGACGATCCGGGGCGTGGTGACCGCGGTCAGCACGGCGATCATGGCCCAGCGCTCACCGATGGGGAGCACGATCATCCGGCGCAGCCAGACCGTCCAGCCGACGCTGTCGAGCCGGTCGGAGAGGGCGGCGGTGGGGCTGGTGTTGGAGACCGCGTCGTGGTTGGCCTCGTTGAAGGAGAAGTCGACGACGTGCCGGCACGCCTGGAGCACCATGGCACCGAGCGCGAGGGCCCACACGTCGTCGCTGTCGCCGCCCGCCATGTGCGAGGCGCCGATGGCGAGACCCGCGTAGTAGGCGTACTCCTTGGCGCGGTCGAAGGTGGCGTCGAGCCACGCGCCCATCGTCGAGTACTGCAGGGAGTAGCGGGCGAGCTGCCCGTCGGTGCAGTCCAGGACGAAGGAGAAGAGGAGCAGCAGCCCGGCGGCCACGAATCCGGCCCGGGTCCCGGTCGCCGCGCAGCCGGCCGCGACGAGCGCGGTGATCAGCGAGGCGGTGGTGACCTGGTTCGGGGTGAGTCCGCGTCGCGCGCACCAGCGGGCGATGTAGCGGGAGTACGGGCTGATGAAGTGGGTGGTGAAGAAGCCGTCGTGCGCCTTCACCGCGCTGCGCAGCCGTACCGCTTCGTCGTCCACGGCCGCGACGGCCGCCCGGGCCGCGGTCACCTCTTCGGGGGTGGTGGGGACGGTGGCGGTGAGCGAACCGAGTTCGGGGCGCTGCACCGACGTTCCCTCGGCCTCCAGCGCGAGCGCGATGCGGCCCGGGATCGTACGGTCCTCGTCACGGTCCGGTACACCGGCGTCGGCCACCGGCCGCCCGGCGCCGACCGCGGCGGCGGTGCGGTCCATGGCGCGCAGCAGTGCCGCCCGCGCGTCGGACTGCACCGTCAGCGCGCCGGGGACACCGGCGGCGGCGAAGCGGGGATCGGTCAGTCCGAGGCGCAGGGCGTGGACGTGGCCGACGAAACGCGGGTCCACGAGGGCGACGCGGTGGCCCGCGGGAACACCCTTGAGGAGTGCGGCGGCTTCACCGGCGTCGGCGGCCGGCCGGACGTCGAAGCCGAGGGCGCGCAGGTCGTCCTCGATCGACGAACCGGCTACCGGCACACCGGTGAGAATGGCGGTCGACAGACGAACTCACTCCTTGGATCCGGGCATGGACGGGCACGCGGTGCGGCCTGGAAACGGGCCGGCGAGCCTGCGGCACATCGGCAGAGGCTATCGGATGAACAGAAGGTTGAGTTCACTGCCCATTTATGCTCTGTTCGGGTCAGTCCTGCACCCCGTTCGCCGCTCAGTGATCATCCTCCTTGATCGGCCCCCCGCGCGACAAACCGCGGTGCGGGCGGTGGGGGACACCGCCCGGGGAACGACGGGACACCGTTTAGGCTGATCGGCATGACGTGGCTGATCACTGGCGGTGCGGGATACATCGGGGCACACGTGGCGAGGGCCATGGTCGCCTCCGGCGAGAAGGTGGTCGTACTCGACGACCTGTCCACGGGCGTGGCCGAGCGGCTTCCGGCGGACATCGAGCTGGTACGGGGGTCCTCCTCCGACCGTGCGGCGGTGGACCGGCTGCTGGCCGGCCACGCGGTCACGGGCGTGGTGCACCTGGCGGGGAAGAAGCGGGTGGACGAGTCGGTGGAGCGTCCGCTCATGTACTACCGGGAGAACGTCGCCGGGCTCGCCGTCCTGTTGGAGGCCTCCGTCGCGGCGGGTGTCCGCTCCTTCGTCTTCTCCTCCTCCGCCGCCGTCTACGGCGTGCCCGAGGCGGAGGTGATCACCGAGGACACCTGCTGCGCGCCGATCAGCCCGTACGGCGAGACCAAGCTCGCGGGCGAGTGGCTGGTGCGCGCCACGGGCCGCGCCCACGGGATGTCCACCGCCTGCCTGCGCTACTTCAACGTGGCGGGCGCCGCCGAGCCGCTTCTCGCGGACACCGGGGCCTTCAACGTGATCCCGATGTTCTTCGACCGGCTGACACGCGGCGAGGCGCCCCGTGTTTTCGGGGCCGAGTACCCCACCCCGGACGGCACCTGCGTCCGGGACTACATTCACGTCGCCGACCTCGCCGACGCGCACCTGGCGGTCGCGCGTCATCTGGCGGACCGGAACGCTCCCGGTGACCTGACGGTGAACGTCGGACGCGGCGAGGGCGTCTCGGTGCGCGAGCTCGCCTCCCTGGTGGCCGAGGTGACCGGGAACCGTACGGAACCGGTCGTGGAGGCCCCCCGTGCGGGTGACGCGGCGAAGTCGGTGGCTTCGGCGGCGCGGATCGCGGAGGAACTCGGCTGGTCGGCGCGCCGGGGGGCGCGGGAGATGGTGGAGTCCGCGTGGGAAGGCTGGCTGCTGCATCATCCGGAGGCCGGCCACCGATAACAACCCCTCGCACATCTGTGCAGGTCAGAGCAGACGACAACGGTGTTCAACACCGTGTTGCCCGATACCCCCCGCCCGTAGTTCACTGGGCTTCGTCGGGCGGCGACGGCCCGAGCCTTACCACCGTCTGGAGGCATGCGCATGGGGGCCGGCCACGACCACGGTCACACGCACGGCACACCCGCGACGGCTTCGGCCGCCTACCTGGGGCGGCTCAGGATCGCCCTGGGCATCACCCTCGGCGTGATGGTCATGGAGATCGTCGGCGGCGTGCTCGCCGATTCGCTCGCCCTGATCGCGGACGCCGCCCACATGGCCACGGACGGGCTGGGACTGGGCATGGCCCTGCTCGCCATCCACTTCGCCAACCGGCCGGCCGGTCCGAACCGCACCTTCGGGTTCGCCCGTGCCGAGATCCTGGCCGCACTGGCCAACTGCCTCCTGCTGCTCGGCGTCGGCGGTTTCCTGGTCTTCGAGGCGGTGGACCGCTTCATCACCCCGGCGGACACCCGCGGCGGCCTGGCCATCGCCTTCGCCTCCGTGGGCCTGATCGCGAATCTGGTCTCGCTCACCCTGCTGATGGGCGGACAGAAGGACAGCCTCAACGTCCGGGGCGCCTATCTGGAGGTGCTCGCGGACACCCTCGGCTCGGTCACCGTCCTCGTCGCGGCGGGCGTCATCCTGGCCACCGGCTGGCAGGCGGCCGACCCGATCGCGTCCCTGGTGATCGGTCTGATGATCGTCCCCCGTACGGTGAAGCTGCTGCGCGAGACCGTCAACGTGCTGCTGGAGTCCGCGCCGAAGGGAGTGGACATGGCCGAGGTGCGCGCCCACATCACCGCCCTGCCCGGAGTGCTGGACGTCCACGACCTGCACGCCTGGACGATCACCTCCGGCATGCCGGTGCTCTCGGCCCACGTCGTCGTCCACCAGGAGATGCTGGACTCCATCGGACACGAGAAGCTCCTCCACGATCTTCAGGGCTGCGTCGGCGGCCACTTCGACGTGGAGCACTGCACCTTCCAGCTGGAACCGAGCGGACACGCCGCCCACGAGGCGCGGCTCTGCAGGTGAGGACGGGGAGCCCACGGGCGTCCCCCCGGCTCGTGCCGAGGCTGACATGCCCGGACCCGAAGTACGGACAAGCGGCATTTGTGGGGCAGACTTGACCGGACTCCAGGGGTCCGGGCGCACAAGGCCGGGAACCAAAGCGAAGGATGGGTATGCCGACCACACCAGCCACCGCGACGCACAGCTCGTCGAACGGCTCCGCAGAAGCGATCATGCTCGAACTGGTCGACGAGAGCGGCACCACCATCGGCACCGCGGAGAAGCTCGCCGCCCATCAGGCGCCCGGCCGGCTGCACCGCGCCTTCTCGGTCTTCCTCTTCGACGAGCAGGGACGTCTGCTGCTCCAGCGCCGCGCACTCGGCAAGTACCACTCCCCCGGCGTGTGGTCCAACACCTGCTGCGGCCACCCCTACCCGGGCGAGGCTCCCTTCGCCGCCGCCGCCCGGCGCACGTACGAGGAGCTGGGCATCTCGCCGTCCCTGATGGCGGCGGCCGGGACCGTGCGCTACAACCACCCGGACCCCGCGTCCGGCCTGGTGGAGCAGGAGTTCAACCACCTGTACGTGGGCCTCGCCCAGGACACCCCGGCGCCCGACCCGGAGGAGGTCGGCGAGACGGTCTTCGTGACCGCCGCGGAACTGGCCGAGCGGCACGCCGCGGGACCGTTCTCCGCGTGGTTCATGACGGTTCTGGACGCGGCCCGGCCGGCGATCCGTGAGCTGACGGGGCCCGCCGCCGGCTGGTGAAGGCGCGCCCGGGACGGATGGGGCGGCGGGCGGTTCCCGGGAGGGTGCCCGCGGCCCCGCCGACAGGAGCGGGACGGGTCAAAGGGGCGTTCTCAGCGGGAGTACCGCCCAGATGATCTTCCCGCCGGTGGCGGTGTGCTCCACGTCGCAGGTGCCGCCCGCCTCGGCGGTGATCTCCTTCACCAGAAGCAGCCCCCTGCCGCCCGTCTGGGCGTGGTCGGTCTCCAGCGCGGTGGGACGGTAGGGGTGGTTGTCCTCGACCGAGACCCTGATCCAGTCGGCGCCGATGGCCACCTCCACCGCCAGTTCGGGCGAGAGGAGGGCCGCGTGCTTGACCGCGTTGGTCGCCAGCTCCGAGACGATCAGCAGCAGCCCCTGGAGGATGTCGTCCTCCACGGGTACGCCCTGCCTGCCGATAAGGTCGCGTACCGCGTGCCGGGCTTGCGGAACCGAGACGTCGACGGCGGGGGCGGTGAAGCGCCACACCCCCTCGTACGGCACGGGACGGGCCGGAACACTCCCGCGGCTCTCCATGATCCGGCACCCGCTCTCGGTTCGCGTATCTCTGACCACTGTCCGTTGACTGACGAGTGTCGGGAACCTCGGAGCTCCGGTCCGGCCACTGACAAGAAGTGGGCACCTATCGACTCGTATTGACCGGCTTCGTAATACGGCGTCGCATGTGGACTACTTCTCGCCACCTTCTGGGGCAATATTCGGCCTACTCCCGCCCTCGTCTCCGTCCGCCGCCATCTGCTCGGTGACCAGCCCGACGACCTGGCGGCCTCCCACGCCGATCGCGATCAGGCCCAGGCCGTCGAAGAGCAGCGAGAGCGAGAAGAAGAGCCCGAGGACGTACCGGCTGCTGTGCGGCCAGTCGAAGAGCACCAGCAGGCCCAGCAGCAGGCCGAAGGCGCCCTGCAGGAGCGTCCAGCCGAACTGTGGTCCACGCACCACGACCGAACCGACGAGCCGGAACAGCCCTCCGGTGAGGAAGAGCAGGGCGGCGAACATGGTGAGCGCCTCGGCGCTGCCCCGCGGGTCGTGGATCACGACCACGCCGGCCGCGATGTTCAGGGCCGCGACGACGAGGGCGAGCCAGAAGAACCTGCTGCCCCGGGACTGCACCGCGTGCGCCAGACCGACCAAGCCACCGAAGAGCAGGAGCCAGCCGAAGAGCAGCATCGTGGTGAGCGTGGCCACGCCGGTGTGGACGAGACCCACGACACCGGCGGCGACGAGCAGGACGCCGAGCACGACCAGCGTGCCGAAGCTGCGGTTGAGCTTTCTATTCCGGCCCCGGGAATCGGCCATCGACAGCTCCTCGCGGTGCGTACGTGCGCGGGCACCCCTGGTCGGATCATAGGAGCGAACGGTACGGATAGCATCCGGCGCATGGACCGCACCGAGCCACAGCTGGAGCACACCGTCGCGGACGGGGTGGCGACCGTCGTGATCAGCAATCCCGCGAAACGGAACGCCATGACGGCCCCGATGTGGCGGGAGTTGCCCGTCCTGCTGGAACGACTGGCGGCCGACGTCTCGGTACGGGTGCTGGTGCTCACGGGCGCGGGCGACACCTTCTGCGCGGGGGCGGACATCTCCTCCCTCCAGGAGCCCGGGAAGCTGACCTCGGAGCTCACGGTGGCCGCCGAGGAGGCGCTGGCCGCGTTCCCCCGGCCCACCCTGGCGGCCGTACGCGGCTTCTGCGTGGGAGGCGGCAGCCAGCTGGCGGCGGCCTGCGACCTCCGGTTCGCCGAGGAGGGAGCGCGGTTCGGCATCACCCCGGCCAAGCTGGGGATCGTCTACTCGTCCTCCTCGACCCGGCGGCTCGTCGGGCTGGTGGGTCCGGCGACCGCGAAGTACCTCCTCTTCTCCGGAGAGCTGATCGGCACCGAGCGTGCCCTGCGCACGGGACTCGTCGACGAGGTACTGCCGCCGGCGGAGCTGGCCGGCCGGGTCGCGGAGTTCTGCCGCGTTCTGGCGTCCCGGTCCCAGCTGACCCAGGCGGCGGCCAAGGACTTCGCCGCCGGCCGCACCGACCGGGACGCGTACTGGGCGGCGCAGGCCCGGACGAGTGAGGACACGGCGGAGGGCGTCGGCGCCTTCCTGGAGCGGCGGACGCCGCGCTTCACCTGGACCACCTGACGTCCCGCCGCCACCCCTTCCCCGACGGGGACGCGGACGGGGTTCCCTCCATACTGACCAGTCGGTAATGTGCGGACCATGAGTACTCTGCCGCCCCGCGCCGGCCGCCGCTGCCACAACGCCATCAACCCGCTGCACTCCACGCTCTTCTTCTCCCCCGACCTCACCGCCGAGTTCGGGGCGCTGGGGATCGACGACCCGCGGGCCGCGTACTTCGCCGCCCGGGGGGCCGCGCTCGGGGCGGTCGGGGCCGGTGCGGTGACGTCGACCTTCTACAACTTCAACCACGAGCTGGTGGCCCGTCATCTGCCGGCCGTCTGGTCGGTCGCCTCCCCCGACGCGGTTCTCGCCGCCAGGCTCCGTGCGGCCGACACCACGCTCCGCCGCCTCCTCGGCGAGGAGATCATCGGCTCGCCCGAGATGGCGGAGGCCGCCGGGCTGGCGCTGCGGGCGACCGAGGCGTGCAGCCGCCACGCCCGACCGCTGTACGCCGCCCACGCCGATCTGCCGGTCCCCGCCGAACCGCACCTCGCGTTCTGGCACGCGGCCACGCTGCTGCGCGAGCACCGCGGCGACGGGCACCTCGCCGCACTGCTCACCGCGGGTCTCGACCCGCTCGAAGCGCTGGTCAGCCACACCGCGACCGGCAAGGGCATGTCCCCGCGCTGGACCCTCGGCACCCGGGGTTGGCGCCGCGAGGACTGGGACGCGGCCACCGAGAGGCTGCGGACGCGGGGGCTGCTGGACGCCGAGGGCTCCCTGACGGAGGCGGGCACCGCCCTGCGGGCGGAGCTGGAGGAGACGACGGACCGGCTGGACGAGGCGCCGTACGAGCACCTGGGCGCGGACGGGGTGGCCCGGCTGACCGAGCTGGGGCGCGGCCTCCTGTTCACCGCCGCCTCGGCGGGGGCGTTCCCCGAGGATCTGATCGGCAAGGGCTGAGCCGCTGACGATCCCCGGGCCGGGTTCCCGCCCGTCTTCGCGGAGGTCGCGCGACACGGCCCCCGGCCACCCGGCACAATGCAGGCGAAGGGGACCACCCCGAATGACGCCCGCCCCCGGTACGGAGCCCGCTCCGCACGGCGGGGCGGGCCGTCAGCAGAGCCAGCAGCACAGTAGTTACGAGAAGGCGAGCCGGGAACACCGTGACGACGTCCATCGAAGGCAGGATCGCCGAGGAACTCGGCGTACGTGAGCGACAGGTGACGGCAGCCGTCGCCTTGCTCGACGGCGGGTCGACCGTCCCGTTCATCGCGCGCTACCGCAAGGAAGCGACGGAGATGCTCGACGACGCGCAGCTGCGCACGCTGGAGGAGCGGCTGCGCTATCTGCGGGAACTGGAGGGCCGCCGCTCCGCGATCCTCGAATCCGTGGCCGAGCAGGGCAAGCTCGACGAGGCCCTGGAGGCCCGTATCCGGGCGGCGGACACCAAGTCGCGCCTGGAGGACATCTACCTGCCGTTCAAGCCGAAGCGGCGGACGAAGGCGCAGATCGCCCGCGAGGCAGGTCTGGAACCGCTGGCCGACGGGCTGCTCGGTGACCCGTCCGTCGACCCGCTCGCCGCTGCGGCGGGGTTCGTGGTCGCGGAGAAGGGGGTGGCGGACGGAGCCGCGGCGCTGGAGGGCGCCCGGTCGATCCTCGCCGAGCGCTTCTCCGAGGACGCAGACCTGACCGGCGAGCTGCGCGAGCGGATGTGGACGCGCGGCCGGCTCGCGGCGAAGGTGCGTGCGGGCAAGGAGGAGGACGGATCGAAGTTCGCCGACTACTTCGACTTCACCGAGCCCTTCACCGCACTGCCCTCGCACCGGATTCTCGCCATGCTCCGGGGCGAGAAGGAGGACGTGCTCGATCTGGTGCTGGAGCCGGAGGAGCCCTCCCAGGAGCCCGGCCCGTCCGGGTACGAGAACATGGTCGCGCGCCGCTTCGGCATCGCGGACCGGGGACGGCCCGGCGACAAGTGGCTCGGCGACACGGTCCGCTGGGCCTGGCGGACCCGCATCCTGGTGCACCTCGGCATCGACCTGCGGCTGCGGCTGCGCACCGCGGCGGAGGACGAGGCGGTTCGCGTCTTCGCCTCCAACCTCCGCGATCTGCTGCTGGCCGCCCCGGCGGGCACCCGGGCCACCCTGGGGCTCGACCCCGGTTTCCGTACGGGCGTGAAGGTGGCGGTCGTCGACGCGACGGGCAAGGTGGTGGCGACCGACGTCATCCACCCGCACGTCCCGGCGAACCGGTGGGAGGAGTCGCTGACGAAGCTGGAGCGGCTCTGCCGCACGCACTCCGTGGACCTGATCGCGATCGGCAACGGCACGGCGTCCCGCGAGACGGACAAGCTGGCCGGTGAACTCTGCGACAAGCACCCCGAGTTGAAGCTCACGAAGGTGATGGTTTCGGAGGCGGGCGCCTCGGTGTACTCGGCGTCGGCCTTCGCCTCGCAGGAACTTCCGGACATGGACGTGTCGTTGCGCGGCGCGGTGTCGATCGCCCGGCGGCTCCAGGACCCGCTGGCCGAGCTGGTGAAGATCGATCCGAAGTCGATCGGCGTCGGCCAGTACCAGCACGACCTGTCCGAGGTGAAGCTCTCCCGCTCCCTGGACGCGGTCGTCGAGGACTGTGTGAACGGGGTCGGCGTGGACGTCAACACCGCTTCCACACCACTGCTTTCACGGGTTTCCGGGATCAGCTCCGGACTCGCCGAGAACATCGTCGCGCACCGGGACGCGCACGGCCCCTTCCGCTCCCGCAAGGGGCTCAAGGACGTGGCCCGGCTCGGCCCGAAGGCGTACGAGCAGTGCGCGGGCTTCCTCCGCATCCGGGACGGGGACGACCCGCTGGACGGGTCGAGCGTGCACCCGGAGGCGTACCCGGTGGTACGCCGGATGGTGAAGACGGCGGGCACCGAGGTCGCGTCCCTCATCGGCAACACCGACGTGCTGCGGTCGCTGCGGGCCGACGCGTTCGTGGACGAGACCTTCGGTCTGCCGACGGTGACCGACATCCTGAAGGAGCTGGAGAAGCCGGGCCGTGACCCGCGTCCGGCCTTCAAGACCGCCACCTTCAAGGAGGGCGTCGAGAAGCTCGGCGACCTGGAGTCCGGGATGGTCCTGGAGGGCGTGGTCACCAACGTCGCCGCGTTCGGCGCGTTCGTCGACATCGGCGTCCACCAGGACGGACTGGTACACGTGTCGGCGATGTCGAGGACCTTCGTGAAGGACCCGCGCGACGTCGTGAAGCCCGGGGACATCGTGAAGGTCAAGGTGATGGACGTCGACGTCCCGCGCAAGCGGATCTCGCTGACGCTGCGGCTGGACGACGAGGCGGCGGCAGGCGGCCAGGGCGGCGGCAGGCGCGAGCGGGACGCGGCGCCGGGCCAGGGGGGCCGGCCTCCTCGCCAGCGCCAGCCGGACGCCGGCGGGCGCCGTCAGGGCGGTGACCGGCGTGGCGGCGGTACGGGCGGTGCCCGGCCCTCGGCGGCGCCCGCGCCCGCCAACAGCGCGATGGCGGACGCGTTGCGGCGCGCCGGCCTCACGGACCCGGGCCAGGGCGGCAGGAAGCGCTGACGGACGACGTGGGACGGGCCGGCCCCGAGGGGCCGGCCCGTCCGCGTGCTGTCCGCCCGCCGTCGGAGCTCCGCGATCCGCCCCGCCCACGCGCGGGGGCCCTCAGAGCTCCGTGATCCGCCCGTCCGCGACCTCGACGCGCCGGGTCGTGCGGACCGCCTCCAGCATCCGCCGGTCGTGGGTGACCAGCAGAAGCGTGCCGTTGTACGAGTCGAGCGCGGACTCCAACTGCTCGATGGCGGGCAGGTCCAGGTGGTTGGTGGGCTCGTCCAGCACCAGCAGGTTGACGCCCTTGCCCTGGAGCAGGGCGAGTGCCGCGCGGGTCCGCTCGCCGGGCGACAGTGTGGTCGCCGGGCGCATCACGTGGTCGGCGCGCAGCCCGAACTTGGCCAGCAGGGTGCGCACTTCGGCCGGCTCGGTGTCCGGGACGGCCGCGCAGAATGCCGCCAGCAGGGTCTCGTCGCCGAGGAACAGCTTGCGCGCCTGGTCGACTTCACCGACCACGACTCCAGAACCGAGCACGGCGGAACCGGAGTCGACCGGAAGCCGCCCCAGCAGCGCGGCCAGCAGAGTGGATTTGCCCGCTCCGTTGGCTCCGGTGATGGCGACACGGTCCGCCCAGTCGACCTGGAGCGAGACGGGCCCGAAGGCGAAATCGCCCCGGACCACGCGGGCTTCGCGCAGGGTGGCGACGACCGAGCCGGAGCGCGGCGCGGTGGCGATCTCCATGCGGAGCTCCCACTCCTTGCGCGGCTCCTCGACGACGTCCAGGCGTTCGATCATGCGCTGCGTCTGCCGGGCCTTCGCGGCCTGCTTCTCGCTCGCCTCGCTGCGGAACTTGCGGCCCAGTTTGTCGGAGTCGGTGGCCTTGCGCCGGGCGTTCTTCACACCCTTGTCCATCCAGCCCCGCTGCATCTGGGCACGGCCTTCGAGGGCCGACTTCTTGTCGGCGTACTCGTCGAACTCCTCGCGGGCGTGGTTGCGGGACCGCTCCCGCTCCTCCAGGTAGGAGGCGTAGCCGCCGCCGTAGAGGTTGATCTGCTGCTGGGCGAGGTCGAGTTCGAGGACCTTGGTGACCGTGCGGGTGAGGAACTCGCGGTCGTGGCTGATGACGACGGTCCCGGCGCGCAGACCGGAGACGAAGCGTTCCAGGCGCTCCAGACCGCCGAGGTCGAGGTCGTTGGTGGGCTCGTCCAGGAGGAAGACGTCGTACCGGGAGAGCAGCAGGGAGGCGAGCCCGGCGCGGGCGGCCTGCCCGCCGGAGAGCGCGGTCATCGGCAGGTCGAGGCCGACGGTGAGTCCGAGGTCGGCGGCCACCTCCTCGGCCCGCTCGTCCAGGTCGGCGCCGCCGAGGTCGAGCCAGCGTTCCAGCGACTCGGAGTACGCGTCGTCGGCGCCGGGCGCACCGTCGACCAGGGCCTGGGTCGCGGCGTCCATGGTGGCCTGGGCGTCGGCGACGCCGGTGCGGCGGGCGAGGAACTCCCGCACCGTCTCGCCGGGGCGCCGCTCGGGTTCCTGGGGGAGGTGGCCGACGGTGGCGGTGGGGGGCGAGAGCCGCAGCTCCCCCTCCTCGGGCCGGTCGAGCCCCGCGAGCAGCCGGAGCAGGGAGGATTTACCGGCCCCGTTGACTCCGACGAGACCGATCACGTCCCCGGGGGCGACGACGAGGTCGAGCCCGGCGAAGAGCGTGCGGTCGCCGTGGCCGGCGGCGAGGTCCTTGGCGACGAGAGTGGCAGTCATCAGGGTGTCGATCCTAAGCGTTCCGGGTGGCCCGCCGGTCGACCGGCCCGGACCGCCGGAGCTTCTCGGGCCCCGCCGCCAAAACGTGACCGGGTCGTTGTGCCGCCCGGGTACCGGGACTCGTGCGTGCGGAGTGGGCTCGGGGGAGGATCGGCCGATGACGACATCGAGAGGGCACCGGTACTGGGTGCTGCCGCTGGTGGCCACGGTCGTACTGGCGACGGGTTGCGGTACGGAGCGGGCCGGGGACGCGGCGGGAGCGGGCCGGAGCGCGTCGGCTCCGAGTGCCCCGACGGATTTCCGCTGTCCCGGCGAGGACCCCGCTCCGACGGCGTCGGCGGACTCTGCCTCCTCCCCCGCCACGACCGCCGCTCCGACCGACCACTACGCCGAGAACCACGGGTTCAGGGTTCCCCTCACGCTCCACGGCCAGAGCCGCTGCGACGGGCTCGTGGTCACCGGGCGGGTCGAGAGCGCACTCGAACCGCTGCGCAAACGCGGGGACTTCGCTCCGCAGCACGTGCGGAAGGTGCTCGACGGGCTCGGCTACCGCGCCGGGAGCGCGTACCAGAACGGCCCGACCGGAGTCGGCTTCCTCATCGTCCTCGACGCCTCGCCCTGGTGCGTGGAGGGAATGATGGACCGCGACTCCGTCACGGCGGACGCCTTCGGCGGCTACCCCGACGGCACCGACTGCGAGCCCCCGGAGGGCGGCCACTGACCACGGTTTCGCGGGCCGGGGGGGCGGATCGGGACCGTGCCCCGGCCATGATCCACCGCGCTCTGTCCTGGAGGCCGGGCCGTCGGTTAGCTTCCGGGGTGACAGCGTGCGGGTACGGGGGCGGAGCGACGGGGGTGGCGGTATGCCGGACGTGATCGTGGTGGGCGGTGGGGTCAGCGGGCTGACCACGGCGGTGGTGCTCGCCGAACGGGGTCACCGGGTGCGGGTCTGGTCGCGGGACGCGGCCGGGGACACGACATCGGCGGTGGCGGGTGCCCTGTGGTGGCCGTACCGGATCGAGCCGGCCCGGTCGGTGGGCGACTGGGCCCTGGAGACGCTCGCCGTCCACGAGGAGCTGGCGGCCGACCCGGAGGAGACCGGGGTACGGATGGTGGCCGGGCTCCATCTGGGCGAGCGGCTGGCCGGGCTGGGCCCTTGGGCGGCGCGGCTGCGGGGCGCGGTGGAGGTCGCGGAGGGGCTGCGGGTGACGCTTCCGCTGATCAGCATGCCCGACCACTTGGCCTGGCTGGAGCGGCGACTCCTGGCGGCCGGTGGCAGCGTCGAGCGGCGTACGGTGAGCGGTTTCGGGGAGGCCGCCGCCGAGGCGGAGGTGGTGGTCGACTGTGCCGGGCTGGGGGCGGCGGCGCTGGCGCCGGACGAGGGGATGCGTCCGGTGCGGGGCCAGCTCGTCCTGGTGGAGAACCCGGGGATCACCGAGTGGTGTGCCGCTCCCGATCCGGCGACGGGCTGGACGACGTACGTGTTCCCGCAGCCGTACGGGCTGGTCCTGGGCGGGACGGCGCAGGACGACGACTGGTCCACGGAGCCGGACCCGCGCGTCGCGGCGGGCATCGTGGCGCGGTGCGCGCGGATACGGCCCGAGATCGCGGGGGCCCGGGTCCTCGGACACCGGGTGGGGCTCCGCCCGGCGCGGGACGCGGGGGTACGGATCGAGGCGGAGGCCCTGCCGGGCGGCGGCCGGGTGGTCCACAACTACGGGCACGGGGGCGCCGGGGTCACCGTCGCCTGGGGCTGCGCACGGGAGGCGGCCCGGCTGGTGGGCTGAGCCCTACGCGGCGCGGGCCCGGCCACCCGGGTCGGCGCCGCCGTGCACGGGTGGACCGGTACCGCCCTGTCCGTACCGGCCCGCCGCGCACGTGGTACCCGTACCGCCTGTCCGTACCGTCACCGCTCCTCGTTCAGTCTCCTGTCGGCGGGGACGCGGGTCCCGGGTCCTCGTGCACATGGCGGTGGTCCTCGGTGACCTCGCTCCCGGGGCCGATCCGGATCTCGAAGTCGCCGTCGTACTTGGCGTGCCCCTGGATGACCGCGCTCTCCACCGCCTCGACGCCGAATTCGTGACGGACGATGAGCGGGTCCTGGCGCAGGTCCCGCATGAGGGAGACGCACATGCCGACCATCACGATCGTGAAGGGCGCGGCGACGAGGATGGTGAGGTTCTGCAGTCCGGCCAGCGCGTCGCCTTCGCCGTCGCCGATGAGCAGCATGACGGCGGCCACCGCACCGGTGACGACGCCCCAGAAGACGACCACCCACTTGTGCGGCTCCAGCACGCCCTTCTGCGAGAGGGTGCCCATCACGATGGAGGCGGCGTCGGCGCCGGAGACGAAGAAGATCCCGACCAGGATCATCACCAGCACGCTCATCAGGGTGGCGACCGGGAACTCCTTGAGCACGCCGAAGAGCTGCGCCTCCGGGGTGTCGGCGCCGCCGAGCCTGCCGGCGGCCTTGAGCCGGATGGCGGACCCGCCGAAGATCGCGAACCAGACGAGGCTGACGGTGCTCGGCACGAGGATGACTCCGCCGATGAACTGCCGGATGGTCCGGCCCCGGCTGATGCGGGCGATGAACATGCCGACGAAGGGCGTCCAGGAGATCCACCACGCCCAGTAGAAGACCGTCCAGGAGCTCAGCCAGTCGGCGACCTCGCCCTCACCGGTCGCCTCGGTGCGTCCTGCGAGCTGGGGCAGTTCGCGGAAGTACTCGGCGATGGAGGTGGGCAGCAGGTCGAGCACGATGATCGTGGGGCCCGCGACGAACACGAAGACGGCGAGGATCAGGGCGAGCACCATGTTGATGTTGGACAGCCACTGGATGCCCTTCTCCACCCCGGAGACGGCCGAGGCGACGAACGCCACGGTCAGCACGGCGATGATGGCGACCAGCAGGCCGGTGCCCGTCTTCTCCCGCCAGTTCAGCTCGTGGAAGCCGCTGCCGATCTGGAGCGCGCCCAGGCCGAGGGAGGCGGCGGAGCCGAAGAGCGTCGCGAAGATCGCGAGGATGTCGATGAACCGGCCGAAGCCTCCGCGGGAGAAGCGCTCCCCGATGAGCGGCTCGAAGACGGCGCTGATCGTCTGCCGACGGCGCCTGCGGTAGGTGCTGTACGCGATGGCGAGCCCGACGACGGCGTAGATCGCCCAGGGGTGCAGAGTCCAGTGGAAGAGGGTGGTGGCCATCGCCGTCTGCATCGCCTCGGCCTCGTCGGCGGGGCGGGTTCCGGGGGGCGGGTCCGTGAAGTGGGCCAGGGGTTCGCTCACCCCGTAGAACATCAGGCCGATGCCCATGCCGGCGCTGAACATCATCGCGACCCAGGAGACGGTCCGGAACTCCGGTTCCTCCCCCTCCTGCCCCAGCGAGATCCTCCCGTAGCGGCTGATCGCCAGCCACAGCGCGAAGACCACGAAGCCGGACGCGGCGAGCATGAAGGCCCATCCGCCGTTGTGGATGAGGCCTTCGAGCAGATCGGTGGAGACACTCTCCAGCGAGTCGGTGGCGAGCGAGCCCCAGAGCACGAAGGCGAGCGTGAGCACGGCGGTGACTCCGAAGACCACCCGGTCGGTGGTGGGCTTCCGCCCGAGCCGCGAATCTTGGGGAAGATCCGCCGTGACGGGCAGATTCTCCGGTCTCTGGTCGTCCTGCGGCACGTAGGGGCACCTTTCGGAAGCGCGGAATCACTCCCTGTAGGCAGTACCACACGTGGAGTGAGACTTGCGGGACCCACGAGCGGTGACCGTCCCCCTCTCCCGGTATTCACCTGCCGGTCCGCCTCTCGCTACCCGTTCCCGGCCCCCGTACGGGCGGCGCGACGCGCCTCTCGGGCCATGGGCAGATACCGCAGCCGCTCGGGGAGGGCGGGCACCACGCGACGGACGACCGCGCCGAAGCGCCGCAACCGCCGCTCCTGGGCCGGGGTCCACTCCAGCCCGATCGCGGCACGTGCGTCGGGCGGCATCAGGCCGACCGTGAGGAAGGAGCGGAACCGGGCGAGTGGAGGCAGGATCACCGGCCACAGCGCTCGCGCGACCAGCCGCAGGAGCAGGGACCCCCGGTCGGGCGGAGGTACGGGCCGGTCGGTGGCGACCAGTTCCCCGACGACCGCGTTGCACTCCAGTTCCTCGGCGAGCACCTTGCGGTAGTAGGGCCAGAACTCCTCGATCGTCTGCGGCATGTCCCGGTCGTGGATGCCGAGGACCCGGCCGACCTGGAGCCATTCCCGGTACAGCGCGCGCTCCTGGGCTTCGGTGAGCGGGCGCACGAGGTAGCGGGAGGCGTGCTGGTAGACCGGGAAGCCGGTGGCGTGCACCCACGCGTAGTTCGCCGGGGTGAGTGCGTGGTAGCGGCGCCCTCGGGAGTCGGTGCCCTGGATGGTGCGGTGCAGGGCGCGCAGCCGGCGCCCCTCCGCCACGCCTTCCTCGCCTCCGTACACCCAGAGCTGGAGCGAGCGCAGGGACCGTTCGCCGCGCCCCCACGGGTCGGTGCGGAAGACGGAGTGCTCGTCGACGCCCGCGCCGACGGCGGGGTGGGCGACCTGGAGGGTGAGGGCGGCGGGCAGCATCAGCAGCCCCCGGACGTCACCGGCGAGGCTCCACAGCACCCCTCCGGGCGGAGGCGGTACGGGGTCCGGCGGCCCGTTTCCCTGGCTGCTCATTCGGATACTCCCGGCGATCGGCGGACGGGCGGACGTGCGACGGACGGGCGGACGCCGCGCCTGCTCACAGGGTGCCCGTACGTGTACTGCTTCCAGTATGCGAGCGGTGCGCCGACGCGGCGGCGGTGGGCCCCTGCCGCCGATTCGACTCGGCCCGTTGACGCCTCGATGAAACAAGTCAATAGTATTTGTAACATTGACTCCGGGAACCCCTTCCACGTCAACTGCCGCTCTTCTCAGCGGCGTTGGACGCGCATGCCAGGGGAGCGGGGTCGGCACGATGAACCGCACATATCCGCAGGAGGGTGCACATCATGGGCCGTTACAGCCGCCTGAGGGCGATTCGCCGGATGGACCCGGTGCGGGACTGCGCCGAGATCCTCAGGCTGATGTCCCAGTACGAGTTCCCCTGGGACTACCGGCAGGGCGTGAGCGTCGCGTTCCTCCGCGACTTCGGCGTCCCCCGCATCTCCGTGACGCTCGACCGCACCCAGGAGTTCGAGCGGAACGGGCAGAGGCGCTACGACGACACGGTGCTGATCGGCTACGAGATGGCGGCCGACGGCTTCGACTCGGAGCGCGGGCGGGCCGCCGCCCGCCATCTCAACCGCATCCACGGCCGTTACCGCATCCCCAACGAGGACTACCTCTACGTCCTGGCCACCACCGTCGTCGGACCGAAGCGCTGGATCGACCGGTTCGGCTGGCGCCCCCTGTGCCGGCAGGAGGTGCAGGCCCTGGCCGAGGTCGGCCGGAACATGGGCCGGATGATGGGCATCGCATCGGTCCCCGCCACCTATGCGGAGTTCGAAGCGCTGCTCGACGCGTACGAGACCGAGATGTTCGCCCCGGCCCCGGCGAACCGCCGGGTCGCGACCGCCACCTTACGGACGATGACGAGCTGGTACCCGTCCCCGCTGCGCCCGCTGGTCGCCCGCTTCGCCCTGGCGCTCCTGGACGAACCGCTGCTGCGGGCCCTGGGGTTCACCCCGCAGCCCCGCTGGTTCCGGGCCTTGGCGGTACGCGCGGTGCGGGCCCGTTCACACGGGGTACGGCTACTGCCCGCCAGGCCCGGATGGCTGCCCTCCCGGCCCCGGCCGCGCAGCTACCCGTTCGGCTACCGGCTCGACGATCTGGGGCCGCACTGGGCGCAGAACCGGCCGGTCGAGCCGCTGCCGGACGAGATGCCGGAGGTCTCGCCGGGTTCGGCACCCGGCGCTCGCCCCGCGCCCCGGCCCGGCGCGAGCCGGTCCGAAGGGCTCACCCGGCCGTGAGGAGCGGGACGAGGCAGCGGCGGGCGAAGGCCGCCACCTGCTCGTCGTCGTCGAGTTCGAAGCAGCTCAGCGGGTTGAGGAGGAAGGAGACGGTGATGCGCACCATCACCTCCGCGACCGGCGCCGAGTCCGTCGCCGGCCGGCCCTCCATCCGCTGGGCGTGCTGGAGGCGGTCGGTCAGGAAGTCACGCATGGCGAGGAACGCGGGACCGCTGTCCACCGTGAGGAAGGGCAGCATGACCTCCGGTTCCAGCCTCAGCAGACCGCCGATGAGGGGATGTTCGCGCACGTGCCGGAGCACCGCCACGAACCCGGTGACCAACCGGTCCTCCACCGAGGGCAGTTCGGACACCGCCTCGTCCACCTCGCCGACGAAGCGGCGGTACTCGCGCAGCAGACACGCGGCGACCAGGGCATCCTTGTTGCCGATGCGCCGGTAGACCGTGACCCGGGACACCTTGGCCCGCCTGGCCACGTCGTCGACGGTCGAGCGGCGCAGCCCGAAGGTCATGAACTGTTCACGGGCCGCGTCGAGGATCTGCTCGCTCAACTCGTCCGAGGGTGGCGTCTCTTCGAGCGCCCTCGTCATCAGCGCCTCTTCGCCGGCCGCCGGTACCGTCATGAGCTCTCCCCGTGTCGCTGCCCCCGCGCCAGCTTAACCGTCGGTGCTACGAAGAGACATGCCTCGCCGCTCTGTCTCCCACCGGGGAACGCCTCGCGACGGACGGGGTCGGCGCCCAGGCGCGCCGGCATCACGGTCCGATCCCCCCGGCGCCCACGGACCGCTGGGGCTCACCCGAGGTCGTACACCGTGACGGAGAGCTCGCGGCTCACCAGCCGCCGTTCTATGAGCGGTTCCACCCGCGACCACGTACCGCCGGCGAGTCCGCAGCCGATCCTCGGCATGTGGACGGACGCGCCCAGCTCGGCGGCGCGCACGGCCACTGTCTCCAGGCCGGTGTCGATCGCCTCGTACCGTACGGGTACGCCGCCGCTCCCCCTGCGCATTCCGCGTTGGCCCACCAGGTTGGCCACCCACACGTAAGGGTCGACGTGGACGAACTGGACGGCACCGAGCGCGAAGTCGTTACCCGCGCGGCCGCGGTGCCACCGGCGGTAGGCCGCCTCGGGCTCCGGCCAGCGGTGCGAGAGGGCCAGTACGAAACCCTTGCCCCAGCCGCCGAGGTCGTTGCAGACGTGCACGATCAGCTTGACGCCCTTGGCCTGCGGGGCGGTGGCGTCGCCCTTCAGATAAGTGATCCCCGACATGCGCCCACCGTACGGGCACCCACCGACAACGGCCCCTGCGAGGGTTTCACCACAGTGGTGAGACAGCAATACTGTTGCACCTGATCGCCGCACCGGGTCGGTCAGGAACGATCCGGACGTCTCCGGGCACCGAGGAGCAGACATGGCGACCGCGCCCGAGGAGCCGACCCTCACCGTCGACGAGCTGGCGGCCCGGGCGGGGGTGACCGTGCGCACGGTGCGTTTCTACAGCACCCGGGGGCTGTTGCCGCCTCCGGTCATCGGCCCGCGCCGGGTGGGACACTACGGGCACGGTCATCTGTCGCGGCTGGCGCTGATCGAGGAACTCCAGCGCCAGGGAATGACGCTGGCCGCGATCGAACGGTATCTGGAGCAGCTGCCGGAGGATCTCAGCGCCCACGATCTGGCGATCCACCGGGCGCTGGTGGCGTCCTGGGCTCCGGACGGGGTCGAGGAGATGACCGGCCCGGAACTGGAGCGGCGGGCGGGCCGGCCGCTCACCGCGGAGGATCTCGACCGGCTGGCGGCGATGGGGGTGCTGCGGGACGGGCCGGAGGGGGGCGCCCCGTCGCCCGAGGGCGTCCACCGGGTCGATCCGGGGCTGCTCATGCTCGGGGTGGAGCTGCTGGACGTACCGATCGCGCACGAGACGATCCTCAGGGCGCATACCGTCATGCTGGAGCACACCCGGTCGGCCGCGGCGGAGTTGACCCGGCTCTTCCGGGACGAGGTGTGGAGTCCGTACCGGGAGCGGGAGGCGGACCCGGAGCACGTGTCGGCGATGAAGTCGCTCTCGGCCCACATGCAGCCGCTGGTGTTGCAGGCCCTGGTGACCGCGTTCCAGCGGTCGCTGACGGCCGAACTGCGCGCCGCCTTCCAGGCGTCGTGACCGTACGCCCGGGAGGTGGCCGGCCGCGGGGCGGACCACCTCCCGGGATTCGGCTCAGTCGTGGAAGGTCTCGCCCCGCTCCGCCATCTCCACCAGCCGGGCGGGCGGCAGGAAGCGGTCTCCGTACCGTTCGGCGAGTTCGCGGGCGCGGGCCACGAAACCGGGCAGGCCGCCCTCGTACCCGTTGACGTAACCGAGGACGCCGCCGGTCCACGGGGGGAAGCCGATGCCCATGATGGAGCCGATGTTGGCGTCGGCGACCGAGACGAGGACGTTCTCCTCCAGGCAGCGGACGCTGTCCAGGGCCTCGGAGAAGAGCATCCGCTCCTTCATGTCCTCGAACGGGATCGTGTGGCCGGCCTTGCCGAAGTGCTCGCGCAGCCCCGGCCAGAGCGCGCCGCGCCGGCCGGACTCGTCGTACTCGTAGAACCCGGCGCCCCCGCTGCGTCCAGGCCGTTCGAACTCCTCGACCATCCGGTCCACCACCGCGTCGGAAGGGTGCGGGGCCCAGGTTCCGCCGGACTCCTCGATCGCGCGCCGGGTCTCGTTGCGGATCCTGCGGGGCAGGGTGAGGGTCAGCTCGTCCATCAGGGAGAGGACCTTCGCCGGGTAGCCGGCCTGGGCGGCGGCCTGTTCGACGGAGGCGGGCTCGATGCCCTCGCCGACCATCGCGACGCCCTCGTTGATGAAGTGGCCGATGACGCGCGAGGTGAAGAAGCCGCGCGAGTCGTTGACCACGATCGGGGTCTTCTTGATCTGGCGGACCAGGTCGAAGGCGCGGGCCAGCGCCTCGTCGCCGGTGGCCGCGCCCTTGATGATCTCGACCAGCGGCATCTTGTCGACCGGCGAGAAGAAGTGCAGCCCGACGAAGTCGGCGGTGCGGGTGACGCCTTCGGCGAGGACGGTGATGGGCAGCGTGGAGGTGTTGGAGCAGAGCAGCGCGTCGGGGGCGACGATGTCCTGGATCTCCTGGAAGACCTTGTGCTTGAGGGCGGTGTCCTCGAAGACGGCCTCGATGACGGCGTCGCATCCGGCGAGGTCGGCGGGGTCGCCGGTCGGGGTGATCCGGGCGAGCAGTTCGTCGCGGGCGGCCTCGGTCGTGCGTCCTCGGGAGAGCGCCTTGGCCAGCAGCTTCTCGCTGTGGGCCTTGCCCTTCGCGGCGGCCTCGGTGGTGACGTCCTTGAGGACGACCTCGATTCCGGCCCGGGCGCAGGAGTAGGCGATGCCGGCGCCCATCATGCCGGCGCCGAGCACGGCGACCTTGCGGACCGTGCGGCCCGGGACGCCTTCGGGTCGGCTGGCGCCGGAGTTGACGGCCTGGAGGTCGAAGAAGAACGCCTGGATCATGTTCTTGGCGACCTGCCCGGTGACCAGCTCGGTGAAGTACCGGGCCTCGATGGTCTGCGCGGTCTCGAAGTCGACCTGCGAGCCCTCGACGGCCGCCGCCAGGATGTTGCGGGGCGCGGGCATCGGGGCCCCGGCGATCTGCTTCTTGAGGTTGGCGGGGAAGGCCGGGAGGTTGGCGGCGAACCTGGGGTTGGACGGAGTGCCGCCGGGAATCCGGTACCCCTTCACGTCCCAGGGCTGCTGGGACTCGGGGTGCGCGTCGATGAAGGCGCGGGCCTTCTCCAGCATCTCCTCGCGGGTGGCGGCCACTTCGTGGACGAGGCCGTTCTCCAGGGCGCGGGCCGGGGTGTACCGGGTGCCCTGGAGCAGCACCTTGAGCAGCGCGTCGGCGATGCCCATCAGGCGTACGGTACGGGTCACACCGCCGCCCGCCGGGAGCAGGCCGAGGGTGACCTCGGGGAGACCGATGCGGGAGCCCGGGGCGTCCAGGGCGATCCGGTGGTGGCAGGCGAGCGCGATCTCGTAACCGCCGCCGAGCGCCGTGCCGTTGATGGCGGCGACCACCGGGATGCCGAGGGTCTCGATGCGGCGCAGGGCCCGCTTGATGCCCATCCCGGTGTCGAAGACGGCTTGGGCGTCCTCGGGCCGGGCCTTGATCATCTCCTTGAGGTCTCCCCCGGCGAAGAAGGTCTTCTTCGCGGAGGTGACGATGATGCCGCGGATGTTCTCCTTCTCGGCCTCGGCGCGGTCGGCGACGGCCGCGACGGACCGGGTGAAGGCCTGGTTCATCGTGTTGGCGGACTGGTCGGGGTCGTCGAGGACGAGGGTGACGACGCCGGTCCCGTCCTCTTCCCAGCGGATGGTCGTGCTCTCGGTCATGGGGTGTCTTCTCCGTAGGCAGGCGGGCGTGGCGGGGGACGGGGCCGGTCAGACGCGTTCGACGACGGTGGCGACGCCCATGCCGCCGCCCACGCAGAGGGTGACGAGTCCGTACCGCAGGTCGCGCCGTTCCAGTTCGTCGACGATGGTGCCGAGGATCATCGCGCCGGTGGCGCCGAGCGGGTGACCGAGCGCGATGGCTCCGCCGTTGACGTTGACCTTGTCCAGGCCGATGCCCATGTCCCGGACGAAGCGCAGCACCACTCCGGCGAACGCTTCGTTGATCTCGACGAGGTCGATGTCGTCGATGGTCAGTCCGGCCTTGGCGAGCGCCTTGCGGGAGGCGGGGGCGGGTCCGGTGAGCATGATGGTGGGCTCGGAGCCGGAGACGGCGGCGGAGACGATCCGGGCGCGCGGGGTGAGGCCGTAGCGCTCCCCGACCTCCTTCGAGCCGACCGCCACGAGCGCGGCGCCGTCCACGATCCCGGAGGAGTTTCCCGCGTGGTGGACGTGGTCGATCTTCTCGACCCAGTGGTACTTCTGCAGGGCCACCGCGTCGAAGCCGCCCAGTTCGCCGATGGTGGCGAAGGAGGGCTTGAGGGCGGCGAGCGAGTCGGCGGTGGTGCCGGGGCGCAGGTGCTCGTCGTGGTCGAGGACGACGAGTCCGTTGCGGTCCTTGACGGGGACCACGGAACGGCCGAAGCGGCCTTCCTTCCACGCCTCGGCGGCGCGTTCCTGGGAGAGGGCGGCGTACTCGTCGACGTCACGGCGGGAGAAGCCCTCGACGGTGGCGATGAGGTCGGCGCCGATGCCCTGCGGGGCGAAGCCGGTCTCGAAGCTGGTCATCGGGTCCATCGCCCAGGCGCCGCCGTCGGAGCCCATGGGTACGCGGGACATGGACTCGACGCCGCCGGCGAGGACGAGGTCCTCCCAGCCCGAACGGACCTTCGCGGCCGCGAGGTTGACGGCTTCGAGGCCGGAAGCACAGAAGCGGTTCTCCTGGACCCCGGCGACGGAGTCCGGGAGTCCCGCCGCGATGGCCGCGATGCGGGCGATGTCGGAGCCCTGGTCGCCGAGCGGGCTGACGACGCCGAGGACGATGTCGTCGATGGCCGCCGGGTCGAGTCCGGGGAAGCGGGCGCGGATCTCGTGGATGAGGCCGACGACCAGGTCGATCGGCTTGGTGCCGTGCAGGGCACCGTTGGCCTTGCCGCGACCGCGCGGGGTGCGGATCGCGTCGTAGACGAACGCTTCGGTACTCAAGACAACAGCCTTTCGGGGGGCGGGATTTCGATATGTCCGGGTGCGTGCGGACGTCCGGGGATCAGGACGGCGGGGAACGGGCTCAGGACAGCAGGGAGCGGCCGATGATCTCCTTCATGATCTCGGTCGTGCCGCCGTAGATCGTCTGGATGCGTCCGTCGGTGAAGGCCCTGGCCACCGGGAACTCCGCCATGTAGCCGTATCCGCCGTGCAGTTGGAGACAGCGGTCGGCCACCCGCTTCTGGAGTTCGGTCGCCCACCACTTGGCCATCGAGGCGTGCACCGCGTCGAGCGTCCCCTCCGCGTGCTCGACGACGCACCGGTCGAGGAAGGTGCGGGTGACGGCGCACTCGGTGGCCATCTCGGCGATCTCGAAGCGGACGTGCTGGAGCTTCGCGAGCGGCCGGCCGAACGCCTCGCGCTCCTTGACGTACCGGGTGGTGATCTCCAGCAGGTGTTCGGCGGCGGCGATCCCGGCGACCGCGATGCCCATGCGCTCCTGGGCCAGGTTGGTCATCAAGTGGAGGAATCCGCCGTCGCGTTCACCGAGGAGGTTTTCCTTGGGGACGCGGACGTCGTGGAAGAAGAGCTCGGCGGTGTCCTGGGACTTCTGGCCGATCTTCTCCAGGTTGCGGCCTCGCTCGAAGCCCGCCGCGCCGCGTTCGACCACCAGCAGCGAGAGCCCCTTGGCGCCGCCCTCCGGCGACGTGCGGGCGACGACGACCACCAGGTCGGCCAGGATGCCGTTGGAGATGAAGGTCTTGGACCCGTTGAGCAGCCAGTGGTCGCCCCGGTCCTCGGCGGTCGTGCGGATGCCCTGAAGGTCGGAGCCGGCCCCCGGTTCGGTCATGGCGATCGCGGTGATGATCTCGCCCGAGCAGAAGCCCGGCAGCCAGCGCCGCTTCTGCTCCGGGGTGGAGAGCCCGGTCAGGTAGGGCCCGACTATGTCGTTGTGCAGGCCGAGGGCGAGCCCGCTGACGCCCGCCCGGGTGAACTCCTCGGCCAGTACGGCGCTGTAGCGGAAGTCGTCGTTGCCGCCCCCGCCGAACTCCTCGGGGACCGCGAGGCCGAGCAGCCCCTGCCGCCCCGCCGCGCGCCATGCCTCGCGCGAGACGATGCCGTCCCGCTCCCACTGTTCGTAGTGCGGCAGGACCTCCTTGGCGAGGAAGGTGCGGACGGTCTCACGGAACGCGTCGTGCTCGGCGGCGAAGATCTGCCGTTTCACCGGGCCTCCTGGGGTGGCTTCGGATCGGTGCGGACCGGCCGGTCCGGCACGGTGCCGGTGGCCGTGGTGCGCGGGGCGTCCTGCGTCACGACGCCTCCTTCGGCGGCTCGCCGAGCAGTTCAGGTACGTCCCAGTCGGCCGCCACCGACTCGGTGCCGGTGCCGGGCAGGGCGGGGGCGCTCCGTACGGCGGTGGGGGTGGCGGAGAAGCGCGGGGCAGGGGCGGGCTGGGTGATCCCGGCGTGCTCCACGAAGGTGGCGCGGGCGGCGAGATGCGGGTGCCCCGGGGCCTCGCGCAGGGAGAGGACCGGGGCGACGCAGGCGTCGGTGCCCTCGAACACCTCGGTCCACTCGGCCCGGGTACGGGTACGGAACCGGGCCGCCACCGCGGTGCGCAGTTCCTCCCACCGGGCGAGGTCCGCGCGGTCCGGTACCGCGTCGGCGATACCGAGGAGCGCCACGAACTCGTCGTAGAACCGCTGTTCCAGCGGCCCGACCGCCATCGCCTCGCCGTCCGAGGTCGCGTACGTGCCGTAGAAGGGGCAGCCTCCGTCGAGGAGGTTGGAGCCGCGCCGGTCCTGCCAGGCGCCGGCCGCCAGCATGCCGTGGATCATCGTGGCGAGGTGGGCGGCGCCGTCGACGATCGCCGCGTCCACGACCTGCCCGCTCCCGCCGGGGGTACGGGCGTGCTGGAGGGCGGCCAGCACGCCGACGACGAGGTAGAGCGAGCCGCCCGCGTAGTCGCCGAGCAGGTTGGCCGGGACGGCCGGGGGCTCGCCGGGACGGCCGATCATGGAGAGGGTGCCGGTGGGCGCGAGGTAGGCGACGTCGTGCCCGGCGCGCTGGGCGAGCGGGCCGTCCTGGCCCCAGCCGGTCATCCGCCCGTAGACGAGCCGGGGGTTGCGGCCGAGGCAGGCGTCGGGGCCCACCCCGAGCCGTTCGGCGACCCCGGGGCGGTACCCCTCGATCAGGATGTCGGCGCGTTCGACGAGAGCGAGGACGGCCGAGGCGCCCGCTTCCGTCTTGAGGTCGAGCAGGACGGAGCGCTTGTTGCGGTTGGTCAGGTCGCGGGCCGGGTCGATGCCGAGCACCGCGCCACCGGGCCGGTCGACCCGGACCACGTCCGCGCCGAGGTCGGCCAGCGTCATCGCGGCGAACGGGCCGGGGCCGATGCCCGCCAGTTCGACCACCCGCACTCCCGAGAGAGGGCCGTTCCCCGTCGCAGCCATCAAGCCCCCAGCGGTGTGACACAACCGATGTAACATCGACGATGCTAAGAACGACCGTCGCTCCGCACAAGCCTTTCGGCAGAGCGACCGCTTAGTTTCTGCGCTTCCCATGGTGCACCGTCACGCGCCGTTCCGCGCCGAATGCCACGCGTCACCCGGCGGTGCCCGCGCGACCGGAGTGGTTCACGGGCCCGGGTCGCGGGTCTACTCTCGGCGGCCACCCACTTGGAGCCGGCCCCGTCGGAGGCACGTATGAAAAGGCATCACGGATCGGAACGCCCCTACGACGTCGTCCTGTACGGCGCCACCGGATTCGTCGGCACCCTGACCGCCGCGTATCTCGCGGCGCACGCCCCCGAAGGCCTGCGCTGGGCGCTGGCCGGGCGGAGCCGGGAGAGGCTGGAACGGCTGCGCGGGGAACTCGCCGGGACGGGTCCGGAACCGGCGGTTCTCGTCGCCGATGCCGGGGACCCCTCAGCACTCCGTGGACTCGCCCTGTCCGCGAAGGTGGTGGCCACCACGGTCGGCCCGTTCCTCATCCACGGAAACGAGCTCGTCGCGGCCTGCGCGCGGGCGGGTACGGACTACGCCGACCTCACCGGCGAGGCCGAGTTCATCGACCGGACCTGGCTCGGCCACGACGCGACCGCCCGGGAGTCCGGGGCGCGCCTGGTGCACGCCTGCGGGTTCGACTCCGTACCCCACGACCTCGGCGCCTACTTCACCGTCCGGCAGCTGCCGGCGGGCGTACCGCTCACGGTCGACGCCTTCGTCCGTACCCACGCCGGGTTCTCCGGGGGGACGTTCGCCTCGGCGGTGCACGCGATGGGCCGGGGACCGCAGATGCTGGCAGCCGCCCGTGAGCGCCGGGCACGCGAGCCCCGGCTCACCGGCCGTCGCGTGCGAACCCCGCTCGGGGCGCCGCACTTCAGCGGGGAGACCGGGACCTGGGCCCTGCCGCTGCCGACCGTGGACCCGCAGATCGTGGGCCGTTCGGCGCGGACACTGGAGTGCTACGGCCCCGACTTCCGCTACCGGCACTTCGCCTCCGTGAAGCGTCTACCGGTCGCGCTGGGCGGCACGACGGGCCTGATGGGCCTGGTCGTGGCATCCCAACTCCCGCCCGTTCGCGCGTGGCTGACGTCTCGTTACCGTCCGGGAGAGGGACCCGGTGAGGAGCGCCGGAAGCGGAGCCGGTTCACCGTCCGGTTCGTCGGCGAGGGCGGCGGCCGTCGGGTCTTCACCGAGGTCTCGGGCGGTGACCCGGGGTACGACGAGACGGCGCGGATGCTCGGCGAGGCCGCCCTCTGCCTCGCCCTGGACGACCTGCCGGAGACCGCGGGCCAGGTGACCACGGCGGTGGCCATGGGAGATGCCCTGCTGGAGCGGCTGAGGGCCTCGGGCTTGGACTTCCGGGTCGCGGCCCGGCGCTGACGGGCCGGAAAAGCGGACGGGCCGGAAAAGCGGACGGGCCGGAAAAGCGGACGGGCCGGAAAGGCGGTCCGACCCGAAAAGCGGACGGGCCCCGGGAGGAAGGGAGCCGGAAGCGGAGGGCTTCCCCGTCAGCCGGCCGCTTCCCGCAACGCGCGGCGGCAGAGCGCGTCGGCCCTGCGGGTGGTCTCGGGCTGCCGGAACTCCCGGGTCAGCGCCAGGGTGTGGGCGCAGGCGGTGTCCAGTGTGGTGCGGTGCCCCACGGAGACGAAGACCGCTTTGACACCGCTCCGGGTGCGCAGGGCCCGGCCGACCTCCTCCGTACCGTCCAGCAGGGGTGAGGAGTCGCCGCGTTTCGGACCGGGCTGTTCGTGGGCGAAGGTGAACGGGTTCTTGGCGACGCCGATGACGGGCAGTCCGGTCAACACCCCGAGATGGCTGGCGAGTCCGAACCGGCGAGGGTGCGCCAGCCCGTATCCGTCGCAGACGACGAGGCCGGGGTCGGCGCTCAGCGACTCCAGTGCGGCCAGCACCGTGGGAATCTCCCGGAAGGCCAGCAGCCCGGGGACGTACGGGAAGGTGACGCGGCCCACGGCGGTGGCCTCGGCGACCACGTCGAGGGTGGCGGCGTCCAGCACCACGGCCGCCGCCACGACCAGGTCCCGCTCGTCGTCGTAGGCGACGTCCACCCCGGTGGCGTGGCCGGTTCCGGGCACCGGTCCGGAGTCCTCGGCCACCACCCGGTCGCGCAGGCGGTCCTGGAGGGCACGCGCCTCGGTGGCGTCGGCGGGCACGGCGAACGTCGTCATGGCCGCCGAGTCTAAGGGCTGTCCCGGGTGGCGGATCGGCGCCGGCCGACGGCCGACTCGTCGGGGCGGCCTCACACTGCCTGCCGCGCGTCGGGCGGGGTACGAGGAGGCCACGGAGAACCCCGGCTCGCGGGTTCTGCCCGGCTCGACGTCGAGGAGTGTCATGGTGGCCGCTGATTCGTGTCGTCTTCAGGACGTCGCGCGGGACGTGTTCGGCTGGGAGCGGTTGCGACCGGAGCAGCTGATGGCGATGGAAGCGGTGATGGAGCGGCGCGACACCCTGGTGGTGATGCCCACGGGCGCCGGGAAGTCGGCCGTCTACCAGGTTCCGGGGGTGCTGCTTCCGGGCCCGACCGTCGTGGTGTCGCCGCTGGTCGCGCTCCAGCGCGACCAGGTCCAGGGGCTGCTGCGCCGCACGGGGACGGACGCGGCGGCGGTGAACTCGACGCAGTCCGGGGACGAGAACGCCGCGGTCTGGGACAGGATCAGCGCGGGGGACGTCGACTTCCTCTTCCTCGCCCCGGAGCAGCTGGCCAAGGACGAGGTGGTCGAGCAGCTCGCGGCCGCGAAGCCGGCGCTGTTCGTCGTGGACGAGGCGCAGTGCGTGTCCTCCTGGGGCCACGACTTCCGGCCCGAGTACCTGAGGCTCGGCCAGGTGCTCCGGCGGATCGGGCGGCCTCCGGTGCTCGCTCTGACGGCCAGCGCCGCCGCCCCCGTGCGGGCCGACATCGTCGCGCACTTGGGGATGCGGGACGTGCGGGAGGTCGTCACCGGCTTCGACCGCCCGAACATCCATCTGGAGGTCATTCCGTTCCGGGACGCGGCCGTCAAGGCGCGGGCCGTGGTCGAGCGCGCCGCGGCGGAACCCAAACCGGGGCTGGTGTACGCGGCGACGCGGCGCGAGGCCGAGGAGTACGCGAACGAGCTGAGCCTGCTGGGGCTGGACGTGGCGGCGTACCACGCGGGACTCCCCGCGCAGGAGCGCGGCGACGTGCACGACCGCTTCCTGGCGGGTTCGCTGGACGTGGTGGTGGCGACGTCCGCGTTCGGGATGGGTATCGACAAGCCGGACGTGCGCTTCGTGCTCCACGCGTCGGTCCCCGGGTCCCTGGACGCCTACTACCAGGAGATAGGCAGGGCCGGACGCGACGGCGAGCAGTCCCGGGCGATCCTCGCGTACCGGCCGCAGGACCTCGGCCTGCAGCGCTTCTTCTCGGCGGGCCGCCCCGATCCGGACACCGTCACCCAGGTGGCGCGCACGCTGGCGGAGCACGAGGGCCCCGTGCACCCCGGTGACCTGCGGGCCGAAACGCACCTGACGGCGAGCCGGCTGACGGCGGTCGTCAACCTCCTGGAACAGGTCGACGCGGTACACACCACCCGGCGGGGCGACGTGGAACCGGCCCCGGGCATGGACCCGGCCCACGCCGCGCAGCAGGCGGTCGAACTGGGCGACGCCCACCAGCAGCTCGAACGCTCCCGGGTGGACATGATGCGTGGCTACGCGGAGACCACCGGCTGCCGGCGCCGCTTCCTCCTCGGCTACTTCGGACAGGTCCAGGGCGAGTCCGAGGGGTGCGGCTCCTGCGACGTGTGCGAAGCGGCCGAGCTGTCCCGGGAAGGCGTGGCACCCGGTCCGGCGGTCCTGGCCGGTACCGGAGGGCGGATACCCGCCCCGCCCGAAGAGCCGGCTGCCGGGGGTGACCACCCCTTCCACCCCGGCACCCGGGTCCGGCACCCGCACTGGGGGGAGGGGTCGGTGATGAGCGAGGAGGACCGGACTTTGACCGTGCTCTTCGGGACGGTCGGCTACCGCAGCCTGTCGCTGGAGGTCGTGCGGAGACACGGATTGCTCGACGTGTGCTGATCGTTCGCGGCTTCCGAAGACCGTTCGGTTGCCGCGGCATGCGGCAGGCGCGACCGGCGACAGGTGGGGGCCGCCGCGGCTCCGGGCGCACCGGAACGGGGTCCCGGCGCGACGGGCACGGTTCGCGGCACCTCGGACGGCGGGACGGCCGGCGTCCTGCGGGGCTTTCCGCCCGAGGCGTACCGCGATGTCACGACTCTCCGCCGATGGGACGTTCGCGGGTCCTGTCCCCGTGGCGGGGAGACCGGGCGGCCGGTCGCGTCCGGAGCGCCCCGGCGCCGTCGTGCCTGGCCAACCGGGTCCCCCGGCCCGGGATGGGCAGGCGCTTCCCGGGCAGTTGATCAGCACCCGGGGAATCGGCGGTGACACACCTCACGCCCCGGGTCGGTGCACGGATCGCGGCGTTCCGTCGTCTACTCCAGTGCCGGAGTCCGTTCGTCCAGCCGTGCGAGGGAGCAGGTCTTGTCCAGCCTTATCGAGCAGCCCGTACAGGCCCGCATGGTCGCGGCCGTTCCGCGGATGGCGACGCTGGCCGCCACGCTGCGGTACGACCGCGAGAATCCGTACGCCGTCCGGATCGCGTTTCCCGCCCGGGCCACCCTGGAGGGGACCGAGGTCTCGTGGGAGTTCTCCCGGGACCTGCTGGCCCGGGGCGTGGACGAGCCCGCCGGGGTCGGGGACGTACGGGTGCGGCCTTTCGGCGAGGAGCGGACCGTGCTCGAGTTCCATGCGGCGGAGGGGGTCGCGATGGTGCACGTCCGCACCTCGGAGGTGCGCCGGTTCCTGGGGCGCGTACAGGAGTTGGTACCGACGGGCGACGAGTACCGGTATCTGGACCTCGACCGGGCCCTGGCCGAGCTCTTGGACGACAGCCGGTGAGCGGGGGCACGGACCGGCCCGCCCCGGCCCGCCCGGAGCCGTCCAGGCCCCCGCGTGGCCGGCCCGGAACCCGTCCGGAAGGCCCCGGAGTGCGGCTTTGACACCGGCCAGGCTTGGCGGGGGGCTTACCGGGCCTTAACCTACGGACACGTAACCTACGAAGCCGTAGGTAAATCTCCCGTCCCCAGGAGCCCCCGTGACGATCACCTCTCCCCACCTCGGCAGTTCGAAGGCGTGGACCGACGCCCAGCTGCTGTACGCGCTGGAAGAGGTGGTGGAGAAGGAGCTCAACCGCCATCTCAAGGTCGCCAAGGACTGGATGCCCCACGAGTACGTGCCGTTCTCCGACGGCCGGAACTTCCCGGGCGTCTTCGACGACGGCGAGGCGTGGGCCCCGGACCAGTCGAAGGTCACGGACATCGGCAAGATCGCCCTCGTGGTGAACCTGCTGACCGAGGACAACCTCCCCAGCTACCACCACGAGATCGCCTCGCTCTTCGGCCGCGACGGCGCCTGGGGCACCTGGGTGCACCGCTGGACGGCCGAGGAGGGCCGCCACGGCATCGTGATGCGTGACTACCTCCTGACCTCGCGCGCGGTGGACCCGGACAAGCTGGAGCAGTTCCGGATGGCGCACATGGCGGAGGGGTTCGAGTCCGACAACCGGCACTCGATGCTGCACTCCGTCGCGTACGTCGCCTTCCAGGAACTGGCCACCCGCGTCTCGCACCGCAACACGGGCCACCAGTCGGGCGACCCGGTATGCGACCGGATGCTCGCGCGCATCGCCACCGACGAGAACCTGCACATGGTGTTCTACCGGAACCTCCTGGGCGCCGCCTTCGAGCTCGCCCCGGACCTCACCATGCAGGCCGTCCGGGACGTGGTCGTCAACTTCCGGATGCCCGGACACGGCATGCCCGGCTTCGAGCGGGCAGCCGCACAGATGGCGATCGGCGAGATCTACAACATGCGCATCCACCACGACGACGTGATCCAGCCCGTGCTGCGCTACCTCAAGGTCCTGGACATCGACGGGCTCGGCCCGGAGGGTCTCCAGGCGCAGGAGGAGCTCGGCCTGTACATGGGCGGCCTGGACAGCGAGGCCTCGAAGTTCGACGAGAAGCTCGCGGCCCGCAAGGTCCGCATGGCGGCGCGCGGGCGCTGAGGCCCGCGTACCGTCCGCCGGTACGCCCCTCCCGCGCCGGGCCTCACTCCGGCGCGGTCCACTCCTCGTACGCGGCGTCCCGGACGTCCGCCGCCGCGTGCTGGCGCAGTATCCGCAGCTGGGTGCGCCAGGGGGCGGTCCACTCGGTGCGCCGGCCGCCTGCCACCGTGAGCGCGACGGCGAACAGCCCCTGCGCGGAGTCGCCGCCCCTCGCGCTGAGCCGGCCCGCCACCGTGAGGAGGACCTCCGGGTCCCCGCCTCCGTACCGGCGCGCGTATACGAGACGGCCGAGGAGGGTGCGGGCGGTCCTGGCGGCGAGTGCCGGCCGCCCGTCGTGCAGGGCGGCGAGCCGGACGAGGCCCGCGTGCAGCCGGTCCGCGTCGGTGTACGCGTCGATCGCCCGGACCAGCAGGGCGGCGGCCTGCGGGACGGTGTCGCGGTGTCCTGCGAGGCGGTCCGCCGCACCGACGAGCAGGGCGCGCTCCGCCTCGGTCGGCGGTGCGTGCTTCCCGGACAGCGCCCGCACCATGTGGACGAGGCGCTGGCGGCCCGGCCGGTCACGGTCGGCGCCCGCGTCGTCGGCCGTGTCGTCGGTGGCCAGCATGGTGAACGTACGGTTGAGGGCGTCGGCCGCCTCGGGGCTCGCCGCCGCCACGGCGGTGAGGGCGTCGGCCGCGGCCGTCCAGCCACCCCGGCGGTCGAGGTCGGTCACTGCGGCGAGCAACACCTCGCTCGCCCCGGGAGCCCAGGGCAGCCACTGGGCCAGCGCCCGGTGGGCGGCGGCGCTCTGCTCGGGATCCGCGGCGGTGCTCACCTCCTGGACCAGCCGGGCGAACCTGGCCCGGTGCCGTTCCGGCAACCCGGAGGGGGCGGTGCGCAGTACGGCCCCGCGCAGCACCGCCGTGTCGCTGCCCGCGGCGTCTGCCAGCACCTCCCAGATCCGTTCCGAGCCGAGCAGTCGGGGCGCGAAGGCGACGCAGGCGGCCCGTACGTCGGGGTGCTGGCCGGGTTCGGCGTAGGCACCGGCGACCGCCTCGGCGGCACGCTCCAGGGGCAGCCGGGCGGCGGCGAGCCGCACCATCTCCTTGCGGCTGGTGACCTTTCCGGTACCGGGCGCGGTCCGCGCGGCCAGCACTCCGGTCAGCCGGGACGGGCGGACGTACCGCGTCACCTCGCTCGCCGCGAAGGCGGCGACCCGTGCCCGGTCTCCGCCGGCGTGGGCGAGCAGCTCGTCCAGCGCGTCGGCGGGGCGGTCGGTCCGGGCGAGGGCGGCGAGAGCCGCTTCGGCCAGGACCACGTCCGGGGAGGCGGCCCTCACGCGCAGGGCGGCGGTACCCGCTCCCGGTACGGCGGCCAGCCGCGCGACGGCCGCGACCCGGGTCCACTGGGGCAGCAAGGCGTCGTCGGCCGTCCTCTCCAGTCCGCGCAGGGCGGCCTTCTGCTGGCGGGGCACCCAGCGCACGGTCTCGCGTCCGACCGGTACCGTGCGGTCGGCCTCGCGGGTGGCGAATCTGCCGGACGGCACCGGTCCGCCGAGCACGCCGTCCAGCAGATCGGTGCGCCGTGCGGCGACGGCCCGCCACACGGCCGGGATCACGACGGCGGAGCGGTCCCGGTCCAGAATCTCTTCGACGCGCGTGTCGCGGGGCCCGGGTCGTGCCAGGTACAGAGTGATCGCCGCGCGCGCGGTGGGGGCGTCACCGTAGAGGACGGCCTGGCGGAGGAAGTCCTGGAGTTCGGCCATGCCCTCGGCGCGGCGTCCGGCCGCCCGGGCGAGTGCGAGCACGAGGCCGTAGTCGGACTTCTCGGCGCCCGCCTCCAGCCAGGTGCGCAGCGCTTCGAACACCTGGTGTTCCTGGCCCTTGCGCAGGCTGCGGTCGAGTCGTCCGAGGTCGGCGCCGCCGGTGGAGCCGGAGAGCCGGACGAGGGTGCGCAGGGACCAGCTGACCAGGGTCCGGCTCCCGGTGGCGGCGTGTTCGCGCAGGACGGCCACGGCGAGGGAGCCGAGCGCGGAGCGGGTGGCGGAGGAGGAGTCGCGGGCCTCGACGGCGTCGGTGGCGATCCGGTCGAGGAGCGGCTCGGACGCGGCGGTGAAGAGGGCGGGCGGGGTGTCGAGCAGGGCGCGCAGCGCGGCGGTGCGCACGGGTTCCTGTTCGTTGCGCAGCCGCCCCATGTCGTCGAGTACCGCATGCACGGTGGCGGGTTCGCCGGAGCGTCCCGCGTTGCGGACCAGCAGGCGCCAGGCCGTCGCGCGGTCGTCGGCGGCCGGCCTGCGGACGGCGGTGAGCAGGCGTTCGCGCACCTCTTCGGCGGGCAGGTAGGACTCGGCGAGCAGAACCGTGTCCCAGGGTTCGCCGTGTTCGCGGGCCCAGGAGGCCATGCGCCGGGCCGTCGCGGCGACCCGTCGGCGGGGAAGTGCGTCGAGCACGGCGGAATCGACGGGGATACCGGCGGCCCCGGTGCCGTCCGGGTCGGTGACGGACGCGTGGAACGACTCCCGCCGGCCGGGGGGCAGGGCGCGCAGCAGCCGCGCGAGGGTGGCGGAGTCCTCGCCGAGGACCCTGCCGAGTGCGACCAGCCGCCCTTCCGGCGCGGTCCGGGCCAGCCGTTTCAGCAGGGTGGTGCTGAGGACGCCGTGGCGGGGGAACTCGGTGCGCCCCGGGCCGAGAAACAGGCCGGTGAAGCGTCCCGGGTCGGCGGTGACGAGCGGGCCGAGGCTGCTGTGGAGGGCGACGGGGAGGCGGGCGAGCGGGTATTTCTCCAGCAGGTCGAGGACGCGGTACGGCAGCCGGCCGGCCGCTGCAGCGACCGCTCGGTCGTGTCCGTGCCGCTGCCACCAGGGTGCGCGCAGGTCCTCGGGGAGCGCGGCGAGTTCGCGCTCCGCGTGGTCGAGGAGGGGGCCGGGGTGGCGCCGCCCGAGCGAGGACCAGCGGGCGAGGGCGTGGAAGAGTTCCGGCAGGAGCGCCGCCACGACCTCGGGTGAGCAGCCGGGCAGTATCCGGGCCGCCTCCGCGTCGCCCCAGGTACGGCGCAGGGAGACGACCAGCCGGTCGGCCAGCCCGGTCCGGCGCCCCGCGACGACCGCCCGGATCAGCTGGAGCCGTACGGCGGCCGGGGCGTCGGCCATCGCTTCCTCGAACACCGCGTCGGGCACGCCCAGCCCGTCCGCCACCCGCAGCGCCTGGCCCCGGACGAAGGGGTCCTCGTCGTCGATGCGCCGGGCCACCCACTCCCGGTCGCCGCCCATCGCCGCCGCGAGGACCGCGACGCCGCGTTCGTACGGGTCACCGTCCTCCAGTTCCTCCAGCACCGGCCGCAGGTCACCCGCATCCACCAGCCGCCGCACACGGTCCGCCAGTTCCCGCATGCGGGCGGGGTACGGAAGCGGGTCGAGGCTGTCGAGCAGGGCGCAGGCCAGTACCAGCGGCCGGTTGTCGGTCATGGGGGGATTCTGCCGTGCACCGACGAGGATCGGGCCACGGTTTTACCGAACGTGATCAGAGGGTGGTCGGGAGGGCGGGGGCGGACGCTCCGGGAGGATGACCCCACACATGCGCCCCGGTCGCCCCGGGTCAGGGGTGACCAGTGGGTTTCCTGTGAGCCGCCTACACTGTGCGGCGTGAAACCTGCGATACGTCTCGCCGTCATCGGCGTCCCGGTCATCATCGTCCTCTCCCTGGTCTTCGGGGGTTCCGGCGACGAACTTCCCTCCGACACCGGGCAGCCGTCGGCGAGCAACGAGAAGCAGTCGGCTGCGGACCTGCGCGCCGAGGAGGACGCGGAGATCGCGGAGCAGCCTCCGGGGCTCGCCGATCCGGCGATGAAGGAGATCGCGTCGGAGCTGGTCTCCAGTGCGAACAGCGCCACGCTCGACTGGCGAAGCCGGTACGGCGCGATCGAGGACACCGGGGACGGCCTGGGCTACACCGCCGGGATCGTCGGTTTCTGCTCGGGCACCAGCGACATGCTCGACCTCGTGGAGCGCTACACCGCCGGGCACCCGGACAACCCGCTGGCGTCCTTCCTGCCGGCACTGCGCAAGGTGAACGGCTCCGGGTCGCACGAGGGACTGGACCCCGGGTTCACCGACGCCTGGAAGCTGGCCTCCGAGGACCAGGCGTTCCGCGCGGCACAGGAGGAGACCCGCGACCGCCTCTACTTCGAGCCGGCCGTCCGGCAGGCGAAGCTCGACGGGCTGGGACCGCTCGGGCAGTACATCTACTACGACGCGATGGTGCTGCACGGACCCGACACCAGCGCGACGGGTTTCTACGGCATCAGGGAAGCGGCTCTGTCGGACGCCGACACGGTGGCCGAGGGCGGTGACGAGGAGGAGTACCTCGACATCTTCCTGGACGCGAGCAAGAAGGCGATCCTGGCGAAGCGCACCGGGCGCGACACCTCCCGGATCGACGGCATGCAGATGAGGTTCCTCGACGAGGGCAACTTCGAGCTGACCACCCCTCTGGAGTGGCGGGTGTACGGGAAGACCTTCCGCCTCCCGGCTGCCTGAGGATCTGATCCCGCACGAGAGTGCTCCCGCGAGTCCCGCCGCTGCCGTGGCTCCGCGGCTTCCCGTCGGCCCCGGTCAGGCGCTTTCGCGGCCGGAGCGGCGCAGCCGGTCGCGCTCGTTCTCCGAGAGTCCTCCCCAGACGCCGAAGCGCTCGTCGTTGGCGAGGGCGTATTCCAGACACGCGACCCGCCCCTCGCAGGCGAAGCAGAGCCGCTTCGCGTCGCGGGTCGAGCTGCCGGGCGCGGGAAAGAAGAACTCGGGACCGGTCTGGGCGCACAGGGCCGTGTCCTGCCAGGCGAGTGCGTCCTCGGTGGTGGTGTTCGTCAGCATGCGCCCAGCATGCCGTCCGTCAATAAACATCCGTTGAACGTCCACTTCTGGCCATGCCCGCCGTCGGAGCGGAACGTGGGCGTTCAGTCCATCGGGGCGGGCTTGATGACGGCGAAGGAGGCCCCGTACGGGTCGTCGACGTTGGCCATCACACCGACCTTCTCCACGTCCATCGGCCCCAGGGTGACGGTCCCGCCGAGGCGGACGGCGTCGCCCAGTACCGCGTCGACGTCGTCGACGTGGAAGTACGGCAGCCAGTGCGGTCCCGACCGGGCCTCGCTCGGCACCTCGTCCAGGCCGACCAGTCCGCCGAAGAACGCCTCGTCGCCCTTCGTACCGGCGGGCCGGACCATCGTGTAGGTGCCGCCGGGGAAGTCGGTGGCCTCGCTGTCCCACCCGAAGACGCTTCCGTAGAACGTCTTCGCCGCCGCCACGTCCGGGGTGTAGAGCTCGGACCAGATGAGCGTGCCCGGCACCTGGGTCGCGCCGAGTCCGGGGTTCTGCTTGGGCTGCCAGCTGCCGAAGTAGGCGCCCGCCGGGTCGGTGAAGCCGCCCATCCGGCCGTGCTCCAGCACGTCCATGGGCGCGAAGGGTACGTTTCCGCCGCCCGCCTCGACCGCGCGGGCGGTCGCGTCCACGTCGGGCGACTGGAAGTACACCGACCACGTCGGCTCGGCCTGCTCGTCGGTGACGGTCATCGCCCCCGCGACGGTGCGGCCGTCCAGCGTGTACATCCCGTAACCGCCGGTCTCGGGACCGCCGGGGACCAGGTCCCATCCGAAGAGGCCGCGGTAGAAGGCGGTCGCCCCGTCGAGGTCGGGGGTGCCCAGGTCGATCCAGTTGGGGGCGCCGGGGACGAAGGTCGGGTCGAGCATGGCGCTGCGCTCCTCCAGCAGGGCCCGTTGACGCCCCGCTTGTCTCGTCGGTACAGGTCGTGGACGTGCTCTCGCGCAGGGGAATTGCTGGCTTTTCGAGTCTGCCACCGGTGGCCGGGCGTCGCAGTCCGGCGGACGGCGGGCTCGACGTGGAACGCCGGGGCACGGTCCGGACGGGGCGGTGCCGTCCTCCCGTCACCCGGCCGTGGGACCATGGGGCCCCGTCGCGACCCAGGGGTCCGGTGCGACGGGCGGGGCGGTGGGACAGAGGGACGTACATGTCACAGGACGACGCGACGGGCACCGGGGCGGGCGGCAGGAGGGCGATCCGGCCTCTGCTCGCGGACGCGGACGTGCTGCTGGCGGCGGCCCGCGCGGTGCCCGCCGACCACGACCGGGCCCTGGAGTCCGTACGCTCCGTGCTCGATCCCCTCATCGGTTCCCTGGCCGGCCGGGAGCTGGACGCGATCCCGGTCGCGCGGCTCCGCGACGTGACGGAGGGACGGCTGCGCATCACCGCCTTCGAACAGGCGGGGCTGCGCACGGTCGGCGCGGTGCACGCGGCGAGCAGGTACGAACTCCGACGGCTGCCCGGGGTGGGTGCGCAGACCGCCGACCAGGCGATGGCCGCGGCCGAGCGGCTCGCGCACGCGGTCCGCGACACGGTCGCGGTCCGCCTCGACGCGGACGCGCCGGACCCCGCGACCACCGCACTGGTGGTGGCCCTGCACCGGCTGGTCGAGGCCGGCCCCGACGCGCGGCGGGCCCGCGAGGCGGCACTGCGCCTGATCGGGCGGCTGGAGGAGGCCCTGGCCGCGGCAGCGCCGGCCAGAGGGCGGCTGCGCCCCCTCTTCCTCGGCAGGGAAGCGCGCGGCCGGGTCGCGTCGGCGGTGGAGAGCGTACGCACGGTGCTGGCCGAGGCCGAGGAACAACACCTCCCACTCCTTTTCGGCCAGGTGTGTGTCGATCTGCTACGGGCCCCGGAGCCGGAGGTGGCGGCCTGGGTCGACTTCGAGCTGCGGCCGGCGGAGTACTACGGCCTGCTGGCCGAGTTGTCGGGAACGGGCCCGGACCGGGACGCCGCCGAGGGGTTCCTGCCGGCCACGATCGCGGACGGGGTACGCGGCCTGCGGCTGGACGGCACACGACTGCGGGTGTCGCTGCGCGGCTACCAGTCGTTCGGGGCCCGGTTCGCGCTCACCCAGAAGCGGGTGGTGCTCGGGGACGAGATGGGTCTGGGCAAGACGGTCCAGGCCATCGCGGCGCTCGCGCACCTGGCGGCGGGCGGCGAGCGCCACTTCCTCGTGGTGTGCCCGGCGAGCGTGCTCATCAACTGGACCCGGGAGATCCGCGCCCGCTCCACGCTGAGCGTGCTGCCCGTCCACGGCCCCGACCGGGAGGAGGCGTTCGCGGAGTGGCGGCACTCGGGCGGGGTCGCGCTCACCACGTTCGACGCGCTCCACGCCCTGCCGGACGCGGGGACGGCGGTGCGGCCGGCCATGCTCGTCGTCGACGAGGCGCACTACGTGAAGAACCCCGCCACCCGCAGGTCGCGGGCGGTCGCCGGGTGGGCGGACCGGGCCGGACACGTCCTCTTCCTCACGGGCACGCCGATGGAGAACCGGGTGGCGGAGTTCCGCAGTCTGATCCGGCTGCTCCGCCCCGAGCTCGCGCCCTCGGTCGACACCACGCACGGCGCCGCCGGTTCGCTCGCCTTCCGCCGCGCCGTCGCGCCCGCCTACCTCCGGCGCAACCAGGAGGACGTGCTGACCGAACTGCCCGCCCTGGTGCGGGCGGACGAGTGGGTGGAGTTCAGTGAGGCGGACCTCGGCGCCTACCGCGCGGCGGTGGACGCGGGCCACTTCATGCGGATGCGCCGGGCGGCGTACGCGGTGCCGGAGGCCTCGGCGAAGCTGGCGCGGCTGCGGGAGCTGGTCGCCGAGGCCGCGGGGAACGGGCACAAGGTGGTGGTGTTCTCGTACTTCCGCGAAGTACTGGCGACCGTACGCGAGGCCCTCGGCGACGGGGTGTTCGGGCCGTTGGCCGGAGATGTCGCGGCGGCCCGCCGTCAGGAGCTGGTGGACGCCTTCGGGGCGGCACGCGGCCATGCGGTGCTGCTGAGCCAGATCCAGGCGGGCGGCACCGGGCTGAACATGCAGGCCGCGTCCGTGGTCATCCTCTGCGAGCCGCAGATCAAGCCCACCCTGGAGCACCAGGCGGTGGCCCGGGCGTACCGGATGGGTCAGATACGCGCCGTCCAGGTGCACCGGCTGCTCACGGCGGACAGTGTCGACCAGCGGATGATGGCGCTGCTGGCCCGCAAGGACCGGGCGTTCGACGCGTACGCCCGGCGCAGCGACCTGGCCGAGGCCGTGCCCGAGGCCGTGGACGTGTCGGACGGGGCGCTGGCCCGGCTCATCGTGGAGGAGGAGCAGTCTCGCTTCGCGGCGGGGGCCGTCTCTGACTGAGCTCCGCGACCGGGCGTTCAGCCGGGTGCCGCCGCGTGCTCGGGCTCCTTCGGCCGACCGCCGGGGTGGCGGTGGCGCCAGGTCCAGAACACGGCGCAGGAGACCAGGGCCCAGACGCCGAGCACCAGATAGGGGAAGAGGAACTGGTGCCCGTGGTAGTAGACGGCGGTGTGCTGGGCGTTGACGGAGGCGCCGGGAGGCAGCCAGCGGCCGATGTGCCCGAGCAGTGACGGCAGCAGCGGCCAGGAGACGGCGCCGCCGGACGACGGGTTGCCGAGCAGCACCATGACGCCCCAGGTCGGGAGCATCGCCCAGCGCCCGATGAGGGTGTTGAACATGGTGAAGACCATGGCGCAGGTGAACATCGTGTAGGCCAGGATCAGCCAGGACTGGAGGAAGGGCAGGTCCAGTGCCCCGAGCCCCCAGTCCACCACGGCGGCGATGGCGAACCCTCCGAGCAGCGCGTGGGCGACGGTGAAGAGGATGCGTTCCAGCGGGTTCAGGCTGCGGGCGTGGACGCTGAGCTGGATGGCTCCGACGAAGCCGAGGATGACGGCGGCGAGCGAGATGTAGAAGAGCGCGAGTCCTCGCGGGTCGCCCGGCTGGAGGGGCTTGACGTCGCGGACGGTGACCGGAACCCCGACCGCCTTGCCCACCTTCTCGCCCGCCTCGGCGAGGAGCTGGGCCACCGAGGCGCCGGAGGCCCCCGCGACGTCGAGGTGCACGCGGTCGTCGTCGGCGCGCAGGATGGTGAAGACGCGTTGTTCCTGGAGCGCTTCGTCGGCCTCGGCCATCGTGTCGTACTCGTGCAGGACCAGGGAGGCGTCCAGGGCCTTCTCCATCCCCGCCACGAACTCGGTACCCCGCGGCGGAGCCGGCTGCCCGATCACGGCGGCCGGAATCCGGTGCGGGGTGGGGTTGGCCATGGCGTAGGTGTACGAGCCGGCGAAGAGGCCCGCCGCGGCGGCGAGGATGAACAGCAGCACGGTCGCCGGGAAGTACGGCGATTCCTTGAAGGCGTGCCACTTGTCGCGCGGGGTGGAGGGCCGGCCGTGGGCGCCGTGCGGGGCGCGGCGGCCGGGCGCGGGGGTGGCTCCCCCGCCGTCGTCGACGGCGGCTCCCCCTGCGCCGTCGGGGGTGGGTCCCCCGCCGCCGTCGGGAGTGGCTCGCCCGCCGTCGTCGGCGCCCTCCGGCGGTGTGCGTTCTCCGCTCACGCGTCGGTCTCCGGTTCGTCGTCGTGCCGGGCGCGGCTGGGCTGCACGCGCTTGGGCTCGCCGGGCATCTTGGGGTACTCCGGCGGATAGGGCAGGTCGCCGTGGCCGTGTTCCCGCTCGTCGCGCGCGGCGAGTTCCAGCAGCAGGTCGAGGCGGAATGCGTGCTGGTCCATGTCGGCGTGGACGTCGCCCACCTTCGCGTACCGCTGGGGCATGGTCCTGATGTCGAAGTCCCGGGGCTCGGCGTCGTCGATCTCCTCCCAGCGCAGTGGGGCGGAGACGGGCGCGTGCGGGAAGGGGCGTACGGAGTAGGCGGAGGCGATGGTCCGGTCGCGGGCGGTCTGGTTGTAGTCGACGAAGATCCGCTCGCCGCGTTCCTCCTTCCACCAGGCGGTGGTGACCCGGTCCGGCATCCGTCTCTCCAGTTCCCGCCCCACCGCGATGGCGGACCGGCGGACCTCGGTGAAGGTCCACTCGGGGACCAGCGGCACGAAGACGTGGATGCCACGACCGCCGGAGGTCTTGGGCCAGCCGCGCAGCCCGTGCTCCTCCAGGACGACGCGGAGTTCGTGGGCTGCTTCCACGGCGTCGGCGTAGTCGGTGCCGGGCTGCGGGTCGAGGTCGATGCGCAGCTCGTCGGGGTGGTCGGTGTCGGTGTTCCGTACCGGCCAGGGGTGGAAGGTCAGGGTGCCGAGGTTGGCCGCCCAGAGGACCGCGGCGAGTCCGGCGGGGCAGATCTCGTCGGCGTGCCGGCCGCTGGGGAAGGAGATGCGAGTGGTCGGAATCCAGTCGGGCACGTTCTTCGGCGCCCGCTTCTGGTAGAAGAACTCGCCTTCCACCCCGTCCACGAAGCGCTGGAGGGTGGTGGGCCGGTCGCGCAGCGCGCGGGTGATGCCGTCGCCCACCGCGAGGAAGTACTCCGCCACGTCCCTCTTGGTGTAGCCCTTCTCCGGGAAGTACACCTTGTCGGGGTTGGACAGCCGCACCGGCCGTCCGTCCACGTCGAGTTCCACCGCAGCTCCCATGTCGGCCACCGTAGGCGGGGTACGCAAATGCCGCACATCGAATGACGGGCGGTGGAGTTCCGCGCAGAATCGGACCATGGACCTGCCGGTGATGCCTCCCGTGAAACCGATGCTCGCCAAGTCCGTCCGGGCGATCCCGCCCGGCATGCAGTACGAGGCGAAGTGGGACGGCTTCCGGGCGATCGTGCACCGCGACGGCGACGAGGTGGTGATCGGCAGCCGTACCGGCAAGCCGCTGACCCGCTACTTCCCGGAGCTGGTCCCGGCGGTCCTGGAGTCGCTGCCGCCGCGCTGCGTGATCGACGGGGAGATCGTCCTCGCGCACGGCGGGCGCCTCGACTTCGACCGGCTCAGCGAGCGCATCCACCCGGCCGAGTCCCGGGTGCGGACGCTCGCCGAGCGGACCCCCGCGTCGCTGGTCGCCTTCGACGTACTGGCCCTGGACGACCTGTCGTTGCTGGACACCCCGCAGGCCGACCGGCGCACGGTACTGGAGGCGGCGCTCGCCGGCGCGGTGCCACCGGTCCACCTCGCCCCTGCCACCACGGACCGGGAGGTCGCGCGGCGGTGGTTCGACCGGTACGAGGGCGCGGGTCTGGACGGTATCGTCGCCAAACCGCTCGACCTGTCCTACCGGCCGGACACCCGCGCCATGTTCAAGATCAAGCACGAGCGGACCGCCGATTGCGTGGTGGCCGGCTACCGGGAGCACAAGAGCGGCCCGGTCGTGGGTTCGCTCCTGCTGGGGCTGTACGACGACGCGGGCGCACTCCAGCACGTCGGCGTCTGCGCCTCCTTCCCGATGAAACGCAGGGCCGAACTGGCCGAGGAACTGGCGCCGTTGCGGACCAGCGCCGCCGAACACCCCTGGGGCGCCTGGGCGAACGCCGAGGCGCACGAAGGAGCCCGGCTGCCCGGGGCGCCGAGCCGCTGGTCGGGGAAGAAGGACATGTCGTGGGTGCCGCTGCGTCCGGAGCGGGTCTGCGAGGTGAGTTACGACCACATGGAGGGCGACCGGTTCCGGCACACCACGCAGTTCCGCCGCTGGCGCCCGGACCGCACCCCTTCCGGCTGCACCTACGGACAGTTGGAGGAAGTGGTGCGGTACGACCTCTCCGAGGTGCTGTCGGGGACCGCGTGAGCGTGCGCGCGGGCCCGAGCTCGACGCGATCCCGCGTTCGTCGACCGACCTCTGACTCCCCACAGGCGCCTGGTCGTTGCCGGGCGGAAAGAGCTCTCGGACCTTGTCGGCGGCACGGTAGTCGTCCGGCACCCCCTGGACCGACGCGACCTTCCAGGTCGCGTGTTCGGTGCGGAGCGGCAGGATCTCCTGGTAGCCGATCACGTAATCCGCGGGACGCCGTCGTCATGCCGGCACCTTGTCCAGGAATCCGCGGACGTCCTGGATCTTGCCGAGCGCACCCACGACCGATGCCACCAGGCGCTCGCCACGGAGATCGCCGGGTTCCTCGACGGAACCGGCGCCGCCACCCCGTCCACGGGACCGGTGGTCACGCTCGCCATCGACGTGGAAGGGACCCCGCTCCGGTTCTTCGGCACCTCGGCCACTCTCGGCACGGCGACCGACGCCGCCCTGGAAGGGCTGCACCTGGAGACGTTCCTGCCGGCCGACGAGGAAACGCGACGCCACTTCATGTGCTCCCCGCGCGCGGGGATGGTCCCATGCGGCTCGACCGTGCTCCCCGCGCGCGGGGATGGTCCCATGCGGCTCGACCGTGCTCTCCGCGCGCGGGGACGCCCCCCCAGGGCCAAGGGCGTAGGTACCTCGATGAAGCGGGGCCGCTACTCCGCCGTGCCTGCGGCCGGGTCGGTGCACGGGGCGTCGGTGGCCTCCGGGTCGGTGGCCGGGACCGTGCACGTGGGCTCCGGGTCGGTGGTGGCCGGGTCCGTGGGTTCCGTCGTGGCCGGGTCCGTGGGTTCCGTCGTGGCCGGGTCCGTCGGGTCGGGCGTGCCGGTGTCGGTCGGGTCCGGGTCGGGGGTGGTGCCCGGGTCGGGAGTCGTACCCGGATCGGGTGTGGTGCCCGGGTCCGGAGTCGTACCCGGGTCGGGTGTGGTGCTCGGGTCGGGGGTGGTGCCCGGGTCCGGAGTCGTGCCGGGATCGGGGGTCGTGCTCGGGTCCGGGGTTCCGGACGGGGCGGGGGTGGGCGAGGTGGGCGGGCGGGGGGTGCCGGAGGGCTGGGGGCCGATGATGATGCTGCCGGGGCCCCCGACCGGGGCGGACGGTTCGCTCGGGCCGCCCGCTCCGGGGCTGGTGGGCAGGGGGCCTTGGCCGTCCGGCACGGGGTGCACGCCGTTGTCGTAGTACGCCAGCCAGGACAGCACCGTGCGCAGGTAGGTGTCCGAGTGGTTGTAGCTCAGGATCGCCCGGTCGAGGTCGGCGGAGACCGAGAGGTTGCGGGCCCCCGCGCACAGGTAGCGGCCGGCGGCGAGCGCCGCGTCGTAGACGTTGCTGGGGTTGCGGCGGCCGTCGCCGTTGCCGTCCTGGGCCCAGTGGGCCCAGGTGGACGGGATGAACTGCATCGGGCCCACGGCCCGGTCGTAGGTGCTGTCGCCGTCGTACGCGCCGTTGTCGGTGTCCCGGATGTTCGCGAACCCGGCGCCGTTCAGGACGGGCCCCAGGATCGGCGAGAGCGTCGTACCGGCCTTGTCCACCCGGCCTCCGGCGGCGTGCCCGGACTCCACCTTGCCGATCGCGGCGAGGAGTTGCCACGGCAGCCGGCAGGCGCCGTCGGTCCGGCCCACCGTGCTCTCCGCCTTGCGGTACGCGGCGAGCACGGTCGACGGGATGCCTGCCTGGGCCCATGCCTCGACGACGGCGGGGGCCCGCTGGTCCGCGCCCGGCTTCTGCGCGGTCGGCAGGGTCAGCGGGGCCGGCGACTTCAGGGGCGGCAGTTCGGTGTGGTACGAGTCGTCGTTGGGCACCTGCGACCAGACCACCTCGTCGGTGGCCACCTTCGTCGCCTCGTCCTGGTGCGCGGTGCCCGCGAAACCCGGTGCCTGCGAAGCCGTGAGCGCGGCCATCGCGGCGACGGCCGTGGCCGTGCCGGTGATTCCGCGCCGCATGGAGCCGTTGAACCTCATCTGTCCGTCTCTCCCCGGGTCACTGGGTGAAGGTGTCGATGGTCGCGATCAGCCAGCGGCCGTCCTTGCGGACCGCGTCCACGGCGAACATGGCCGCCGCGTAGGTCGTCTCCTCCTTGGCGCCGGTACGGGTGTTGCTCTGGTCGGCGAAGACGAGGAGTCTCGCCCGATCGCCGTCGAGCTGTTCGACCGCGCTCTCGGTGACGGTCGTGGTGAGGACGAGCTTCTGCTTCGGCGCCTGTTCCCGTACCTCGGCGAGCATGTCCTGGTGCTGCTCCACCGCCTTGCCCGTCAGGTAGGTCTTCGCGGCGCGGTCGGACTTCTCGGTGGAGGCGTAGTCGTAACTGAAGACGGCGCCGACCGCCTCGGTGATCTGCCCCTTGACCTCGCTGGTGCGGGCGATGTCGGTGAGCGCCGTGTTCCGGCGGCTCGGGTCGTCCCGCAGGGTGGCGGCGGAGGTGAACGCCCAGGCGGCGAAGACGCCGAGGAGCACGGTGAGTACGCACAGCAGGGCGGGGAGGCTGATACGGGGACGGGGAATCCGGCGCCCCGGGGGCGTTGCCTGCTCGTCCGCGGCTTCCGGGGCCTCCGACCGCTCCGCGGCTTCGGACGGCTCCGGGTCGTCGGCGGGATCGTCGTCCCGTTGATCGCCACCGCCCGCGCCGGCAGGAGCGGCAACGTCCGCTTCGTCGGCGGTCGGGGAGGTCTCGTGCGCCGCCGTGGTGCGGTCGGCGGCGACGGTGGCCAGCCTGCGCTGCCGGTTGACGAGGTGACGGGTCGTCGACATGTCCGGGGTTCCTCTCGGGGTGGGGCGGGGTGGCGGGAGCGGCGGGTCAGCCGGCCGTGTTGCCGACGGGCGCCTGGCCGAGGGCGCTGAGCTTCCACCCCTGGGAGGTCCGGGTGAGCTGGCCAAGCATCCGGCTCTCCTTCACCGCCGGATCGCCCTCGGGTGCCTTGACGGTGACGCGCAGGGCCACCATCAGGCTCGCCTTGCCGGCCCGTTCGTCCAGTTCCGTGACGGCGCCGGACAGCACCTGGGCGGTGCTCGTCGTCTTCGCCGCGTCGATCTGCTGCACGAACGCGTCGCGTCCTTCGACGAGTTGCTGATGGAGATCGCCCGTCGTGGAGTCCTCCCAGCTGTCCAGTCCCTCCTGGAGCCGGGCGTGGTCGAGCGTGTTCATGTTCTGCACGGCCTGCTCGCCCGCCGCGAGGGCGTCGTCGCGGGCCTGTGCGTACGAGGCCGAGTCGTCGTGCGCCGCCGTGTACCAGGACCACCCGCCCCATCCCGCCGCGACCGCCGCCACGAGTGCCAGCGCACTCGCCGCCATCACCAGCGGATTCGCCCGCGGAGGTGTCGTTCTGCCTGCCCGTGCCATCGCTGCCTCTCCCCTGCCGGCCCCCGTACGGGCCGGCACCGTGTCGCTGTGCCTCGTCACCTGGAGGTGATGTCGACGATCTGCCAGACGTCGTCCTGCTGGTGGGCGGTGACGGAGAGCTGGGCGGGGGCCGAGGTGGCGGCCTTGCCCTCGCGCTCGTACACCTGGTCCATGAAGACCAGCAGGTGGGCGCTGTCGCCGGTGAGCCGGACGACACCGACTCGCACGACGTGGGTGGTGAGCGTCAGCTTCTGGTCGGCCGCCTGCCTCTCGACCTGCCCGAAGAGCGCCGCGTACTGCTTGAGTGCCGCTCCCGCCAGCAGGCGCTGGGCGGCGGTCTTCGTCGCGGCGGTGGTGCCGGGCGCGTACGAGAAGACCGTGGTGAGGGCGCTGCTGACGTCGGCGGTGACCCGGTCGGTCCCGGCCGTGTCGGTGAGCGCCCGGTTCGCGGTGGCGGGGGTGTCCCGGATCTGTTGGCCGCGTACGAAGAGACCGGCCCCGGCGGCGATCAGCAGGACGGCCAGCGCGCCGGCCAGGACGCGGCGCCACCGGGCGAAACGCCCGGTCGCCCCGGGCGGTGCGTCCTCGGACGGGGTGTCCTCGGCGGCCGTGTCCTCGGACGCCGTGTCCTCGGACGGCGGGGTGGGCGCCTCCGCGGCAAGTCCCTCCCGATCGTCCACGTGCCGGCCGGTCACGCTCACCGCCGCCGCCTCTCCGCTGTCGTGCCGACCGCCGTCGTACTGACCGTCGTCGCGCGGTGTCGTCGTGCCTGCCCGGGTCGCGCTCATGTGGCCGCTCCGACCGGGATCGCGGTGAGTGCCTTGACCTTCCAGCCGTCGCCCGTGCGCTCCAGGGCGGCCTCGAACCGCTTGCGTTCGGTTCCGGCCGCTCCGGTGCGCGGGGTGACCTTCACGTCCACGGTGGCGATCAGCTCCGCCGTCCCGCCGCGTTCGTCGAGGGCGGTGAGCGCCGCGTCCGTGACCGTGCCCTTGGCACTGGTTCGGGCCGACTCGAAGGCGCTCGCGTCCTTGGCGCGGGTGCTCTTCAACTGGTCGTGGAGCGGCCCCGAGGTGACCCGTAGCCAGCCGTCGAGCCCTGCCTCGATCCGTGCCGCGTCGGTGCCGTCCATGCTGTTCAGCCGGGCCAGCTGGCTCCGGCCGGCGGCGAGTGCGGCGTCCCGGCTCTTGGCGTACGCGAGGGAGTCGTCGCCCCGGGCCGCCGCGTAGGACCAGCCGCCCAGCGCGCAGACGAGCACGGCGGCGAGGAGGACGGCCCAGCCGGTGAGGTTCTTCGCCCGCGCGCTCACTCGCCTCCTCCCAGTCCGAGCAGCCCGGCCATGGTGGTGGCGGACCCGCCGGAAGAGGTGGCGGACAGGGCGCCGGGGAGGATCGTGTCCGCCGTGGAGCCGCTCAGCGTCGTCACCGGCTTCACCGGCGCGGGGACCGCGCCGCCCTTCGGGGCGTTGGCGGAGCCGCGGACCTCGATGCCGGTGCCGGGGGACGAGGTGCAGCGCGCCCCGGTGTTGACCGCGGGGCCCCGGGTGGTGTCCAGGCCGTTGCGGTAGACGGTGCCGCCGTATCCGGCGGTGCAGGGCAGCGGTTCGAAGAAGGTGACGGCCATCCCGAAACGTGCACCGTCCTCGTCCACCACGCTCGCTCCGGCGGCGGCCACGGCGGGCAGTTTCACCAGGAGTTCCTCGATGCCGCGCTGCCGGGTGACGGCGACCTCGGAGGTGGTGAGCAGGTTGGCGACGACGACGCCGAAGCCCGGGTCCAGGTCGCGCATGAGCGCGCTGAGCTGGGTCGCGGCGCCCGGGGTGGCGGCGATCAGCCGCCGCAGGTCGCTGTCGGAGCCCTTCAGCTCGGCGGCCAGGTCCTTCGCCCCGTCGGCGAAGCCCTTGAGCGCCTCGCCCTGTTCGGCCTGGGTGCGCAGCACCGTCTCGCCGTCCTGCATCAGCTTGATGTTGGCGGGGAGCGCCTTGTCGGCGGCGTCCACGAACTCGCTGCCGGTGTCCAGCAGTACCTGGAGGTCGTCGCCCCGGCCGGCCAGCGCCGTGCCGAACTCGTCGACGACGGTGCGCAGCGATTCCAGGTCCACCGAGGACGCCAGGTCGTTGACGCTGACGAGTACGTCGGTGGGAGGCGCGGGGATGGTGGTGTCGGCCTGGTCGATCACCGATCCGTTGCCGAGGAACGGGCCGGTGGCGCGGGTGGGGCGCAGGTCGACGTACTCTTCGCCGACCGCCGACAGGTTGGCGACCACGGCGGTGAGACTGTCGGGTATGGGCGGGGAGTCGTTGTCGATGCGCAGTTCGGCCTCGACTCCGTCGTCGGTCAGCTCGATGGGGCCTACCCGGCCCACGGAGACGCCCCGGTAGGTGACGTTGGAGTGGGTGAACAACCCTCCGGTCTGCGGCAGTTGCACCTTGACGGTGTAGTAGTCGCGCAGCCCGACGAAGTGGCCGAGGTCGGCGTAGCGGACGCCGAGGAAGCCGAGGACCAGTACCGAGATCACGAGGAAGGCGATGTTCTTGAGGCGGACGGCCGTGGTGATCATCGCTCGCTCCCGGTGCTCGAAGCGGTCACCGAGGGAAGCGGCAGGGGGAGCGAGGCGAGGGACGCCGTCTGTGCCGTCGGCTCGGTCGGGGTGGTCGTCGCGTCGGGGTCGTACGGCGGGATGATCCGGGTGCCGGGGGTGGCCGTCATGTCCAGGTAGACGTTGAGGTAGTCGCCCTTGACACCGCGCAGCACCTCGTCCGTGAACGGGTAGGTGGCGAGCACCTGGAGGGAGTCGGGCAGCGCGTCGCCGGAGTCGGCGAGCGCCTGGAGGGTGGGCGCGAGGGCCTTGAGGTCGGCGATCATGTCGGCCTTGCTCTTGTTGATCGTGTCGACGGCGACGGTGGACAGGGTGTCGAGCGAGCGCAGCATGGTCAGCAGCTGGCCGCGCTGGTCCTCCAGGACCTTGAGGCCGGGGCTGAGTCCGGTGAGCACGGTGCCGACGTCCTGTTTGCGGGTGGCGAGGGTGGCGGCGAGCCGGTTGACGCCGTCGAGGGCCTGGGTGATGTCCTCCTTGTGGTCGTCCAGGTCGGTGACGAGGGTGTCGACCCGCTGGAGCATCGACCGGATCTCCGGCTGCTGTCCGGTGAGCGCCTTGTTCAGCTCGGTGGTGATGGTCTTGAGCTGGGCCACTCCGCCGCCGTTGAGGAGCAGCGAGAGGGCGCCGAGGACCTCTTCGACCTCCGGGTTGCGGTTGGTGCGGACGAGCGGGATGCGGTCGCCGTCCGCGAGGGCGCCTTCGGCCTTGCCCTCGGTGGGCGGGGCGAGCTGGACGAACTTCTCGCCGAGGAGGCTGGACTGTTCGAGGCGGGCGAAGGCGTTGGCGGGGAGAGAGACGCTCCCGTTGATCCGCATGGTGACCTTCGCGGTCCAGCCGTCCTTGCCGAGCGCGATGTCGGTCACCCGGCCCACCGCGACGTCGTTGACCTTGACGGAGGACTGGGGGGCGAGACTGAGTACGTCGGCGAATTCGGCGGTGATCTCGTACGGGTGGTCGCCGAGGTCGGCGCCGCCGGGCAGCGGTAGCTGCTCGATCCCGCTGAACGAGGGTGCGTCGACCTGGGTGACGACCAGCACCAGGGCGACGCCGAGGGCGGCCACCGAGGCGGCCCCGGCGATCACCCGGCCTCTGGGGCCGTGCGCGGCCCTGCTCATCGGCCGGCCTCCTTCTTCTCGGTCCCGGAGCCGTCGGTCCCGGAGCCGTCGGCCCCGGACTTTCCGGTCCCGGTGGCCGCCTTCTCGGGCGTGCCGTAGACGGTGCCGACGGCGGGCAGCGGGAGGACGGGCAGTTCGGCCTGGCGGTCGGCGTCGACCGCGGCGAGTCCGCTCAGGGCGCTCGCGCCACTGCTGCCGGTCGCCGTGCTGCCGGTCGCCGTGCCGCTGGTCGCCGCGGGCTGGTCGGGGAAGTAGCCGCCCATGCTCAGCTCGTTGAGGTTGGCCCGTCCGTCCAGGGTCCGGTTGACCGGGTCGTACGCGTTGACGAGGTTGCCGGCCGTGAGCGGGAGCGTGTCCAAGGACTCGGCGAGCGAGGCCCGTTGGTCGACGAGGATCTGGGTGAGTGGGACCAGGGCGTCGACATTGGCCTTGAGCGACTCGCGGTTGTCCTCGATGAAGGTCTTCACCTGGCCGAGGGCGGTGGCGAGTTCGGACAGCGCGGCGCTCAGGTTCTCCTTGTCCTCGGCGAGGAAGCCGGTGACGGAGTCCAACTGCTGCTCGGCGGAGCGGACTTCTCCGTCGTTGTCCTTGAGCATGGTGGTGAAGGACTGGAGGTAGGACAGGGTGTCGAAGAGGTCGGTACTGCTCTTGTCGAGAGTCTTCGTCGCCTTGCCGAACTCCTCGATGGAGTCGCCGATAGCCTTGCCGTTGCCGTCGAGGTTCTGGGCCCCGGTGTCCAGGAGGCGGGCCAGCGCCCCGTCGGCGTTGGCACCGTCCGGGCCGAGCGCGGTGGAGAGTTCGGTGATGGAGGCGTAGAGCTGGTCGACCTCCACGGGTGCGGCGTTGCCGTCGGCGGGGAGTACCGCACCGTCGGCGAGGGTGGTGCCGCCGGTGTAGGCGGGTGCGAGCTGGATGTACCGGTCGGCGACGAGGCTGGGGGCGACGAGTACGGCGTGCGCCCCCTCGGGGACCTTGATGTCCTTGTCGACGCGCAGGGTGACCCGTACCTCCTGGCCCTGCGGTTCGACGGAGGTGACGCTGCCCACCTTGACACCGAGGATGCGCAGGTCGGAGCCCGGGTAGACGCCGGTGGCCCGGTCGAAGTACGCGGTGACCGTGGTGGTGCCCTCCTGGTCGAGGGCCATCACTCCGGAGGTGGCCGCGACGGCCACGACGGCGAGTCCCGCGCCGATGCCGATGACGCGCGTGAGTCTCATCTTCAGCTGCCCCCTTCCTGTTTGGGCGGCATGCATCCGGCCGCGGGGGTCGCGTCGGCCGGCAGGTAGTTCTTGGGCACGACACCGCAGACGTAGTTGTCGAACCAGCGACCGTTGCCGAGGGTGTTGCCGACGAGCCGGTTGTAGGAGCCTGCCATCGAGAGCACCTTGTCCAGGCTGTCCTCGTTCTTCACCAGAACGGCGGTGACCCTGCCGAGCGCGTCCAGGGTGGGCTTCAGCTGCTTGTCGTTGTCCTTCACCACGCCGGTGAGCTGGATGCCGAGGTCCTTGGTACCGGTGAGCAGCTGGTGGATGGAGTCCCGGCGGGCCTGGATCTCGCCCAGCAGGAGGTTGCCGTCCTTCAGCAGCGTCTCGAAGGAGCTCTCCTTGCTGGAGAGCGTCTTGGTGAGCTGTTTGCTCGCGCCCAGCAGGGTGGCGAGTTCGGCGTCGCGCTCGGAGACCGTACGGGAGAGGGCGGACAGGCCGTCCGCCGCGCTGCGGACATGGGCCGGGGAGTCCTTGAAGGTGTCGGAGATCGCGTCGAAGCTCGCGGCGAGCTGGTCGGTGTCGATCTCGTCGATGGTCTCGCCGAGTCCGTTGAACGCCTGGGTGACGTCGTACGGGGAGGTGGTGCGGTCGGCCCCGATGCGCCGGGACGGGTCCTGGGCGGTGGTCCCGAGCGGGTCCACGGCGAGGTACTTGTCGCCGAGGAGGGTCTTGATGGCGATGCCGACGGTGCTGGAGTTCCCGATCCAGGCGTCCTTCACCCGGAAGGAGACCTTGACCTTGGCGCCGTCGAGCGCGACCCCGGTGACCTCGCCGACCTTCACTCCGGCGATGCGGACCTCGTCGCCGTCGGCGAGCCCGGCCGACTCGGAGAAGTCGGCGGTGTAGGTCGTACCGCCCCCGATGAGGGGCAGGGCGTCGGCGTGGAACGCGGCGAACCCGACGAGACCGAGGACGGCGATGCCGGCGACCGAGACGGCGACGGGGTTGCGCTCCCTGATGGGGGTGATGTTCACGCCTGGCACCTCGGTTCGGTGATCGCGATGCCGGTGGGCGGGGTGCTGCCGTCACTGGTGGTGACCCCGGAGACCTTGGCCTCGCAGAGGTAGAGGTTCATCCACGACCCGTAGGAGGTGAGGCGGGTGATCGCCTCCATCTTGGCGGGGGTCTTGGCGAGGAAGTTCTCGATCTCCGGTGTGGCGTCGGCGAGTTGGTCGGAGAGCCGGCCGACCTGCTTGATGCTGTCCTTGAGGGGCTTACGGCCGTCCTCGAAGAGGTCGGCGGTGACGGTGGTGAGGGCGCCCATCGCGGTGACGGCCTCGCCGAGCGGTTTGCGGTCCCCGGCGAATCCGGTGACCAACTGCTGGAGGGTGTCGACCAGTTCGGTGAACCCGGCCTCGCGGTCGTTGACCGTCTTCAGCACCTCGTTGAGGTTCTTGATCACCTCGCCGATGACCTTGTCCTTGGCGGCGACGGTCGTGGTGAGCGAGCCGACGTGTTCGAGGATGCTGTCGACCGTGCCGCCCTCGCCCTGGAGCACCTGGACGATGGAGCCGGCCAGCTCGTTGACGTCGGGCGGCGAGAGGCCCTCGAAGAGCGGCTGGAAGCCGTTGAAGAGCTGGGTCAGGTCGAGCGCGGGGGTGGTGCGGGCGAGCGGGATGGTCTCTCCGGCCGTGAAGTTCTGGCCGACGGGCCCCGCGCCCTGGTCGAGGTCGATGTAACGCTGGCCCACCATGTTGAGGTACTTGATGGACGCGGTGACCGAGGCGGGGAGCGTACGACCCTTGCGTACGGCGAAGCGGACTTCGGCGACCCGGCGGTCGGCGAGGCCGATGGACTCGACCTGCCCGACCTTGACCCCGGCGATGCGGACGCTGTCGCCGACGACGAGCCCGGTGGCGTCGGTGAACCGGGCCTTGTACGAGGTGGTGTCCCCGACACCGGTGTTGGCGATGGACAGGGCGAGCACGGTGGTCGCCAGGGTCGTCACCAGGACGAAGACGATCGATTTCGTGAGGGGTCCCGCGAGGGAGCGGCGCTTCACTTGAGCTTCACCTCCGCACCGCGGAAGGCCGGACCGATGAGCACGCTGCTCCAGTCGGGCAGGTCCTGCGGCTGGACTTTCAGTGTGGGAGCGACGAGTTCGTTGACGAGCGCGCTCTCTTCGGGAGAGTTGGCGATGCCGAGGGTGCGTTCGCCGGCTGCCGCGTCCGTGGTGCCTTCGGCGGTGACGTCGCCGGTGGCGGCCGGTTCGCTGTCGTCGGCGGCCACCCGGGACTCGGCGGTGGGTGCGGTGGCGCCCAGGTAGGGCACGGTGTAGCAGTGCGGGCCGCCGGTGGCCGTGTAGCTCGGGGTGTCCCGGCCCGCGACGTACTTGCCCTTCGACGGGACGGTCTTGAGGGTGACGTGCAGGCCCGGCTGGTCGGTGCCCTTGCCGAGCGCCTTGTCCATGGCGGGCACCATGCCGGCCATGGTGCGCAGGGTGCAGGGGTACTCGTCGGCGTACTTGGCGAGGACTTCCAGGGTGGGGCGGCCGGAGGCGGAGAGCCGGATGAGGTTGTCCTTGTTCTTCCGCAGGAAGGCCGTGACGTCCTGGGCAGCGCCGGTCGCCGTCCCGTACAGGCCGGCCAGTTCGGCCTGCTGGTCGGCGATGGTGCCGCTGGTGGTGGTGAAGTCGGTGAGCGCGTCGACGATGTCCGGCGCCGCGTCCGCGTAGACCGAGCTGACCTTCACCAGTTCCTGGATGTCCCGGTTGAGCGTGGGGAGTTGGGGATTGAGCTTCTTGAGGTGGGCGTCCAGGGTGACGAGGGTGTCGCCGAGCTTCTCGCCGCGTCCTTCGAGCGCCTGGGAGACGGCGGTGAGGGTGGCGGAGAGCTTCTCCGGCTTCACCGCGGTGAGCAGCGGCAGGACGTTGTCGAGTACCTGCTCCAGCTCGATGGCGTTGCTGGAGCGGTCCTGCGGGATGACCGCTCCGGCGCGCAGCGCCTCGCCCGAGGGCACCTGCGGCGGTACGAGGGCGACGAACCGCTCCCCGAAGAGGGTGGTCGGCAGCATCTGGGCGGTGACGTCGGCGGGGACCTGGCGGAGCTTGTCCGGGTCGATGGCGAGGGTGAGCCGCGCCCCGTCGCCGTCCGCCGTGATGGAGCGGACCTGGCCGACGACGACGCCGCGCAGCTTCACGTCGGCGTTGTCGTGCATCTCGTTGCCGACCGAGCCGGTGCGTACGGTCACGGTGGCGTCGTCCTGGAAGTCCTTCTGGTACACCGAGACCGAGACCCACACCAGCACGGCGGGGACCAGCAGGAAGGTGACCCCGGCGGCTCTGCGGCGTACCGTCTGCGCGTTCATCAGCCGGCCACCTTCACGGTCGTCGTGGCGCCCCAGATGGCGAGCGAGAGGAAGAAGTCGGTGACGCTGATCAGCACGATCGCGTTGCGCACCGAGCGGCCCACCGCGATGCCGACCCCGGCGGGGCCACCCTCGGCGCGGAAGCCGTAGTAGCAGTGGGCGAGGATCACCAGCACGCTGAAGATCAGCACCTTGAGGACGGAGAGCAGTACGTCGTCCGGGGAGAGGAAGAGGTTGAAGTAGTGGTCGTAGGTGCCCTCGGACTGGCCGTTGAAGAGGACGGTGATGTACCGGGAGGCGACGTACGAGGAGAGCAGCCCGATCGCGTAGAGCGGGATGATGGCGACGACGCCCGCGATGATCCGGGTGGTGACGAGGTAGGGCATCGAGCGGACGCCCATCGCCTCCAGCGCGTCGACCTCCTCGTTGATCCGCATCGCGCCGAGCTGGGCGGTGAAGCCGGCTCCGACGGTCGCGGAGAGCGCGAGTCCGGCCACCAGGGGCGCGATCTCACGGGTGTTGAAGTAGGCGGAGATGAAGCCGGTGAAGGCGGAGGTGCCGATCTGGTTGAGGGCGGCGTACCCCTGGAGGCCGACGACGGTCCCGGTGAAGAGCGTCATCGCGATCATCACGCCGATGGTGCCGCCGATGACCCCGAGTCCGCCGCTGCCGAAGGCGACCTCGGCGAGGAGGCGCTGCACCTCCTTGGTGTACCGGCGCAGGGTGCGCGGTATCCAGATCAGTGCCCTTACGTAGAAGTTGAGTTGGTCGCCGGAGCGGTCGAGCCAGCTGAGCATGGACATCGGTCAGCCCCCCTTCGCGGGGACGATCTGGAGGTAGACCGCCGTGAGGACCATGTTCACGAAGAACAGCAGCATGAAGGTGATGACGACGGACTGGTTCACCGCGTCGCCGACGCCTTTGGGGCCACCGCGCGGGTTGAGACCGCGGTAGGCGGCGACGATGCCCGCGAGGAAGCCGAAGATGAGGGCCTTGAACTCGCTGATCCACAGGTCGGGGAGCTGGGCGAGCGCGGAGAAGCTGGCGAGGTAGGCGCCGGGGGTGCCGTCCTGCATGATCACGTTGAAGAAGTAGCCGCCGAGGGTGCCGACGACCGAGACCAGGCCGTTGAGCAGCAGGGCGACGAACATGGTGGCGAGCACCCGCGGGACGACGAGGCGCTGTACGGGCGAGACGCCCATGACCTCCATCGCGTCGAGCTCCTCGCGGATCTTGCGGGAGCCGAGGTCGGCGCAGATCGCGGAGCCGCCTGCGCCCGCGATGAGCAGCGCGACGATGAGCGGGCTGGCCTGCTGGATGACGGCGAGGACGCTGGCGCCGCCGGTGAAGGACTGGGCGCCCAACTGCTCGGTGAGCGAGCCGACCTGGAGGGCGATGACCGCGCCGAACGGGATGGAGACGAGCGCGGCGGGCAGGATGGTGACGCTGGCGATGAACCAGAACTGCTCGATGAACTCCCGCGCTTGGAAGGGGCGTCGGAAGACGGCCCGGGTCACGGCGATCCCGAGGGCGAAGAGCTTCCCGGTCTCCCGCAACGGTGCGAGCAGCCGCGAGGGCTGCCTCTGTACGGGCTGCGGGGAAGGTGCGGGTGGCGGCTTCTGCGGCGGCTCGGCCGGCCGCACCGGTGTCTCGGCGGTCACGGGCGGGCACCGCCGGTGGCCGTGGTCTCGCTGCGCAGGATGGCGTGCTGGGCGGCGACCGGCAGCTGGTGCATCATCGCGGCGACCCGCTCACGGCGGCGCAGAGCGCCCTGCCGTACGGGCATCCCGGGCGAGGGTTCCAGCTGCGGGACGACGCCGCGGGGCCCCTGGCCGGCGTGGCCGCCCGGGCCGTAGCCGTCGGAGGCCTCGGCGGCGAGCAGGGCGGCGTCCTTCTCCTCGGACATGCCGATGGGACCCTCGCGGCGGCCCGAGAGGAACTGCGAGACCACCGGCAGATCGCTGGTGAGCAGCACCTCGCGCGGACCGAAGGTGACGAGGTTGCGGGAGAAGAGCATCCCCATGTTGTCGGGGACGGTGGCCGCGATGTCGAGGTTGTGGGTGACGATCAGCATCGTCGCGTCGATCTGCGCGTTGAGGTCGATCAGGAGCTGCGAGAGGTAGGCGGTGCGCACCGGGTCGAGGCCGGAGTCCGGCTCGTCGCAGAGGATGATCTGCGGGTCCAGGACCAGGGCGCGCGCGAGGCCGGCCCGCTTGCGCATGCCGCCCGAGATCTCCCCGGGCAGCTTCCCCTCCGCCCCGAGGAGTCCGACGATGTCGATGCGCTCCATGACGATGCGACGGATCTCGGACTCCGACTTGCGCGTGTGCTCGCGCAGCGGGAAGGCGATGTTGTCGAAGAGGGACATCGAGCCGAAAAGGGCGCCGTCCTGGAACATGAGCCCGAAGAGTTTCCGGGTCTCGTAGATGTCCCGCTCGGGGCTGTTCACCATGTCGACACCGTTGATGAGGACGCGTCCCCGTTCGGGCTTGAGGAGCCCGATGATGGATTTCAGGAACACGGTCTTCCCGGTGCCGGACGGCCCGAGCATGACGCTGACCTCACCGGCGGGAAGCGTGAGTGACACATCCTGCCAGATGTTCTGTCTGCCGAAAGACTTGGTAAGGCCTTCGACGACGACTTCGATTCCCATCCCACCTCCTGCATGCACTCACGAAGTGACAGAAATGCGCCGACGGGCGCACGTTAAGTTCACGGACGCCACCAGGACAAGCCCTCGAACAGTCAAGAGGCCAAAGATCGGCACACTTGTCATCGAGTGACAAAACCCGGTGGCAATCTTGTTCCTTGCTGCGTACTCACCACGGACGGCGCAGGCGGGGGACGCCCGCCCCGTGAAGCCGGGGTCGAGGTGCCCCCGAGGGGCGAGAGTCCGGGCCGCAGGGGGGTGGCGGGACGGCGGGCTCCCGGGAGGGACGACCGGTGCGGCGGGCCGCTCCGGGTTCCGATCCCGCACGTGACGGCGGAGACCCGCACACTTTGCCGGGTGCTCACGGGGCGAGGCTACGGGCGGGTAACCTGGCAGGCAATACGCGTCGTCCAAGTTTTCCCGGCCAAACCTACGGCCCCGTATTTCTGCGCGAGAAGTGAGCAGTCCGGCCGTCGGAACTGTTCCCGGGTGACAATTTTCCCGTCGCCCGGCCCGCCCTCCGGCCACATCCCCGCACGTCACGCCCGCCCCGTACGGTATGCGCCGGCCAGGCGACCCGCACAAACGGAAACCTGGGCTCCGCATTTCGCGGGACGAGCTCTCCGCTCACCATCTGACAAGAATGGCCGGATAGGCACTCACCCAGGCACGAGAACAAGGCCGCCTTCGATGAATGTCAAACGCCGCCATTGTGCACCGGTGTGACCCGCCAGTAACGTCACGGCTCGGTGATAAGAGCGGAGCCACTCGGGAGCAGATCCCATCGATTCAGCGCTCATTTCACCGTAGCGATTCTCGTCGCCGCCGGAGCCGCTTCCCTCGGCGGACGCACCGCCCGTTCTCGGCGCCCGATTCACCGGGCGCTTTCCGAGCAACTCCGCGCATGCCGCCGCCCGTACGGCGGCTGCCGTCAAAGGGGATGACATGAGAGCCACTTCGAACCGGACGCGCATGGGACTGCTGGCCGGCCTCACCGCCCTCGGCGCCTTCGCGTCCATGGGATCCGCCACGGCCGCCACGACCCTCAACGGCAACTGGGCGTCCTTCACCCGGTGCCCGGTGGACTCGGCGGCCATGCTGGCCGCCGACGGCGCCACCGACACCGCGGTCTGCGTCTCCTCGCATTCCGCGAGCGGCTCCATCAAGCTCGGCAACACCGTGGTCCCGTTCGGCGCGAGCGACCTCCAGCTCGGCGTGGTGACCCACCCCAACAACACCTCGACGGCGGTCTCTCCGGCAGGCGGCGCGCTGGTCGCGGCACCGGCGGACATCCCCGGAGGTCTCCTCGGGCTGATGTGCCCGAGCGACATCTTCGTGATCACCGGCATCTGCAACAGCCTCGCCGACGTCAACCTCAACCGGGTGACGGCCACCATCGAGTCCGTCAACAACCCTTCGGACTTCAAGCTCCTGGCCGGCCTCGGCACCACCACGCCGATCATCACCCTGCCGGTCCGCATCCACCTGACGAACCCGCTGCTGGGCGACAACTGCTACATCGGCAGCTCGTCCGCCCCGATCCTGCTGCGCCCGAAGAACTCGACCCTGCCCACGGTCGGCTCCTTCCAGTTCAACGGGGACGGCTCCGACAACCCCGAGGGCGTGCTCGGCCGCATCAGCCTCGCGGGCGCCACGCAGTCGGACACCACCTTCGCCGCTCCCGGCGCCAACGGCTGCGGTCTCGGACTGCTCAACTGGGCGGTCAACCTCAAGACGGGCCTGCCCGCCGCCTCAGGCACCAACAGCGTGACGCTGAACAACGCGCAGACCAACGTCGTCACCATCAACGACCCGGGCGCCGCCGCCCCGAACGCCGGCAAGGACCTCGCCCGGTACTGGCACTCGGCCGTGAAGTAGAGCCTTCCGTCGGGATCGGGCTGGGCTCAGCCCGATCCCGACGGCCCTGACTCTCCCCGCACGGCCGTACGACAGTGGGGCCACCCTCGGTTCGAGGGTGGCCCCACTGCCGTACGCTGCCTTCCGCTACGAGACCTGGATGGTCTGGTGCGGGGTGACGGCGTAGTCGGCGTCGAGGTCGGTCGGATCGCCCGCCTGGAGCAGGCCCAGGCAGTTGGCGGCGCTCACCGTCATGGTGGAGCCGTCGACGACCAGGTATCCGGTGCCGTTCTCGTAGTGGCCGGTCAGGCTGCCCCCCAAATTCGCCGTGCAGCCGGTCCCCGTCATACGGAAGGCCAGCCCGCTCACCGAGACGCCGACCCAGGTGGGCCGGCCCGCCACCGCCCCGGTCGCGGTGAGCGGCCGGGCGCCCGACGTCAGGGTGATGCTGTAGGCGATGCCGGCGAGCGTGCAGCCGCTGAACGCCACGGAGCTCACCGTTCCGACCACGCTTCCGACGGGCGCCGGTACGAAGGATCCGGCCACGTCGGTCGCGGAGCAGTAGAACGACATCGCGGGCCAGGCCCAGGTCGCGGGTGCGCCGTGTCCCGAGAAAGCGCCTCCCGGAGTCACCACGTAGGAGGCGGAAGCCGTCGCCGACGCGGAAGTCGCCGTCAACGCCATCGCCGCGGACAGCGCGGCCACGAGCATGCCTGTGCTTCTCCTGCTTCTTCTCATCTCCATGGATCTCCTCGACCGGGTCAGTCGACAGCGGGGGTAGGGGCGCCGGGCAACGCGGGAAGCCTCGGCGGACAGTTCCAGACCGACGGGTCCGCGTCCGGGACGCACATGTTGGCCTGATTCAGCGCGATGGAGTTTCCCGGTCCGGATATCGACGCGGTGAACAACGCGTCCAGGTCCTGACCGCCGCTACCGCACCCGGAGAAAGCGGGTATGTCCAACGTCCCGTTGAGCGGTCCGCCCTCCAGTACGTTCAGATAGGGGTTCCCGCCGGTGAAGTCCCCGCGGAGCACTACCTTGTAAGGGCGCACGGTCCGGCAGTCGGGACCCACGTCGAGCGGTACACCGTTCACCGTCACATCGTGCAGCCGCATGGACTGCTTGAAGGAGACCACCGCGAAGTTCACGGGATACCCGAAGACCTCCATCACGTTACCGGTCGAGACGGTGAGAGGTCCGGTCTCGAACGAGACCTCGGCAGAGACGGGCTGGAAACCGAACGCGAGGAACGTCGACTCGGCGTCCGGCAGGTCGAGGGTGGCGAGCGAGTTGAACATGTTGTAACCGCCGCCTTCCATCTGCGGAGTGCGAACCGTGACCCGCTGGTTGGCAAGGGCGGAGAGCAACGCGGGCTTCTCGGAAGGGTCGTTGATGATCGTGGATCCGTTCAGTTTCTTGATGGTGGCGAGCCCCACCGCGTATCCACAGACCCTCTGGCCGGGCAGATTCAGCTGAAAGGGCGGTGCACCCGGGGGGATGACCGGGGCGTCGCTGATGTCCATCTCTCCCTGGGGCACGACATCGGGGCAGGACGTGTCGACGGGGGGCAACGGCGGCTCCCCCTCTGGGTCGCCCGGGTCCTCCCCGCCGCCCTCCCCCGGGTCGGTCTCCCCACCCGGATCCGGCGTCTCCGGCGTGCCCGCGTCCGGCACCAGAACCGTCGCCAGCAGGCCCGCTTCCCCTTCGGACCGGTCACAGGTCAGGGTCACCGGATCGGCCGGCGCCTCCTCGCCCTCGACGGCCGGGGCGCTCAGCCCGAGGGTCAACTGTCCTGCCGTCAGGGTGACGTCCCCGGCCGCGCTGACGGTGACCGAGGGGACCTCGCCCGTGTGCGCGAGCCGGACCTTCCCGTTCTCGTCGCCGGCCAGCGGCGTGGCGGGCGCGACGAACTGGGCCCACTGCGCCTGGGCCGTCTGGTCGTTCTGCACGACGTCCACGTCGAGCGTCGCGGTGCTGACGACCTCGCTGGCTCCCTCCGGCAACAACGGGGCGAGATCGGCAGCCTCGAAGTCGGCCGTCATGCTCACGTCCACGGGTGACATCGGCACATCCACCTCGCCGGTGGCCGGAAATGTCCCCCTTACCTCCAACGGCACCTGGACCGTGCCCGACGGCAGATCGCAGTCGTACGTCACCACGGCACTGGCGTCCACGTCGTCGGCCGCCGACCCCGGACCGCTCAGCAGTCCGGCGAGGGTGGCTACGGCCGCGACGGATGCCAGACGTACGGATCTGCGCGAGGCGGTCGCCGATGTCTTCTCGCTCATCCTGGCCCTGTCTTCCGCTGGGATATTCATGTACTGCCCGTTCCTTCACGCACCGCGTCCGCCGGACGGCCGCAGAACGCACGATCCGGGCCGACGGTGGCAGGGTCGCTGCTCACCGTCGGCCCGGAGGCTCATGTGCCGTGGGAGTACTAGGAGATCACCGGGTGGGTGCTCACCAGGTAGTTGGCGTTGAAGGCGGCCACGTCGTTGACGTTGATGAGGCCGAGGCAGTTCGCGGCCGTGGCCTTGAGCGTGCCCGTGCCGTTCAGGCCCAGCACCCAACTGGTGTTGTTGTAGGTGCCGTTGACCGTACCCGCGAAGGTCGCGGTGCACCCGACGCCGGAGATCTTCGCCGAGACGTTGCTGACGTTGCCGGTCACGATGCTGCCGCTCTTGGACAGCGCGTTGATGTTCCACGGCGTGGTGTTCATCGTCACGGTGAAGCTCAGCCCCGCCAGGTTGCACCCGGTGAAGGTGACCGTGTTGATGGTGCCGACCGTGTTGGTGGTGCTCGACGCCAGGTTGCCGGTCGCGGTGCTGGACGTGCAGTAGAGGGAGGCGAGCGGGACGCTCAGCGTCGGGCCGGAGGCGGTGGCGGTGTAGGCGCCGGGCGGGGTGACCGTCCACGGCGCCTGGACACCGGCCGAAGCGGACGAGACGGTCATGCCGAGGGCGGCGCCACCGGCGGCGAGGACGACGGCGGCTCTACGTGCAAGGGTGTTCACGATGGATTCCCTTCGGGGGAGAGTATCCCGATCCGGACATACTCGTCTCCGGAAAGAGGCGGTAATCCGGGGGGACAAGGGTGGTGTGAAGTGGCGGCCCGCCCTGACGGACCGCTCGACCGCTTGCGTTCGTCGATGACGCTACGGGCGGGTAACGTTCCTCCGCAACAGCCTTGCTGAAGAAATTCCGGAAGAGTGTTTTTCGGCCGGTCTTTTATTGGTCGGCGAGCAAGCGCCGGCCGCGCGTCGTCCGGTTCTTGTCGAGAAGTGAGCAAACGCGCGGTCCGCGAGACCGTGTCACCAGCCCCCACCGGGCCGGCCCACGCTCCCATTGCTCACAACTTCCCATGTCAGAGCGGGATACCGGACAGGAGAGGGCCCGGCCTGATGAGGCCTCGGCACCGGCGCACCCCTGAGCGATGATTGATGATTGATCGGCCCGACATCGCTCCTCGGGCGGAATTAGTACGGACCGCCGAGGAATGCGCATCGCACCTTCGGATCTCTCCCGTTCCGGTAAAGCACCGCGAAATTGTGGCTCGTGTGCGCTATCGCGCGGGCGGCAGCGACATTCCCGCGCGGAGCCGAGTCCGAGCCCTTCCGGGAAGAGGACTGACGGATTCCGGGTCGTCAGTGGCTCAAAGTCGCCACCGGCATAGTCACTCCGCGTACTTCCCGTCGTCGCACCGGTGTCCACGCGCTCGGACGTGCTCTATGTTCAAGATTCCAATGGGTACGCACCTGGCGGCATGTGGGAGCGCTCTCCCCCTGCTCGCCGCCGTCGGGGCACGGGAGAGCTAGGGGTAAAGCAACATGCCGGCAGTCTCGCAGCCCTCGGACCTCGGGGAACCTCTGGGACCACTGCCCCAGGAGTTTGCAGCGATCGTCCGCCCCGAACTTCCGAGCCTCATCCGCGAGATAGGCCTGGAGGTCACCCGCGCCTACCCGGAGTACGCGCGGCTCTTCGACAGCCCGCACGGCGAGGGCATCCGGGTCGGCCTGGAACAGAGCATCTCCGTCTTCGTCGAACAGGTGGCACGGCCGTCCGCGCCCACCCCGTTGCGGGACGAGATGTGCCGCCGTTTCGGCCGGTTCGAGGCGTACGAGGGCCGGGGCCTCGACCAGCTCCAGGGCGCCTACCGCCTCGGTGCCCGTATCGCCTTACGGCGTGCGAAGAAGGTGGGACGGCGTTACAACCTCTCCCCCACCATGATGCTGACCTTCGCGGACGCCCTGTTCACCTACGTGGACGAGCTCGAATCCCTCTCCCGCGAGGGGTACTTGGAAGTCCGGGCGGCCACCGACGACCACGCCGAGACCCTGCGCCGCCGCCTCCTGCACCTGATCCTCACCGGGCGGCCGGCCCCCCGCAGCGCGATCGCCGAACTCTGCGAGCAGACCGGCTGGACCATGCCGGAGGAGGTGACCCTGGTCGCCCTGCGCCCCTCCCCCGACCTGGGGCGGCTCGCGCTGGACCGCGACGTGCTCGCCGATCTGACGGACCCTCAGCCGAACATGCTCATACCGGGCCCGATCGACGACGCGCGAAGACGGATGCTCGACCACGCCCTGCTGGGCGCGCACGCGGCGGTCGGCCTCACCGTCCCGCCGTCCCACGCCCCGGACTCGATCCGCTGGGCCCGCAGGCTCCTCGAACTGGTCGATACCGGCGTGATCGACGACGCCCCGCTCGTCTTGGCCGAGGACCACCTCATCACCCTGTGGCTGCTCTCCGACACGGCCCTGCTGGACCAGCTCTCCAAGCGCGAACTCGCCCCGGTCTCCGGCCTCAGCGTCACCCGCCGGGAGCGGCTGATCGAGACCCTGCGGATCTGGCTCGACACCCGGGGTACCGCGGCCCACATGGGCGAGCTGCTCGACGTCCACCCGCAGACGGTCCGTTACCGCATGCGGAGCCTTGAGTCCCTGTTCGGCGAGCAACTGGTCGACCCCGAGAGCCGTTTCTCCACCGAGGCCGTCCTGAGGGCGCTCCGGCTCCGCTCCCGTGGCGGGGACGGCCCCGCACGACGGTGACTACCACCACACAGCGCGCGGCGAGTCAACTTACCCCCGAGTAAGGGGAAATAGCCGGTCAGTCCCAAACGGTTGCGGCAACAAGACGTATCCAATGAGAAACCCGGACCCGTGTGCCGTAGACAGGGAGACGCTGGACGCCTTCGGGGCGACCACGACCGCAGCGCCTCCTGGCCGACCAACCGAGAGGGAACCCCCATGCCCGCCTCACATCTCCTCGTTCCCGTACCGATCCCCGACCGGGTCGCGGCTCTGATCGGCGCCTGCGTTCCGACGCACGTGCTGCAGGCCGAGTTCGACGCCGACTGCGCGGCGCGCGAGGTCCGCAGGTTCCGCGGCCCGTCGCTCGGTGTCGAGGATCAGGCCGACCGGGAACAGGCGCTCTCCGACCTCGCGCGCGCCAACAAGGTGCTGGCCGCCCACCATCCGGGACTGACGGTACGTCCGGGACCCTGGCGCTGACGCCCGGTCCGGCCGCTCGCTTCCGTACACCCCGCACCCCGCCGACCGCTTGCGAACCACGCGTCGGCGGCCGTACCTTACTCAAAAGTAAGTTTACTCCGGAGTAAGGATTTGGCGTGGCCGACCACAGCAGCGGCGAGCTGACCGAGGAGCTGTCCCGGCTCGACTTCTCGGCCGTCTCGCCCGAGGAGTTCGCCCGGATCGTCAAGGGCCTGTCCGTCAAGCAGCTCGACGAGGTCATGCGAGGCGCACTCCGCGAGCGGATACTCGGGGCGGTCTTCGACCGGATGCGGGCACAGTTCCGGCCGGACGCGGCCGGAGGGGTGACGGCCCTGATCCGCTGGAAGGTCACCGGGGGGCCCGACGAGACCGAAGAGGTCTACGAGACGGCCATCGCCGACGGCAACTGCTCCGTCACCCGGGGCCGTTCGGCTGCCGAGCCACGCACCACGCTGGTGCTGGGCGACGCCGACTTCCTCAAGCTGGTCTCCGGCAACGGCAATCCGATCACCATGTTCATGATGCGCAAGCTGAAGATCGCCGGAGACGTCGGTCTCGCCGCCGGTCTCACCCGCTACTTCGACATCCCGAAGGCGTGATCCGGTGAGCTTCTTCTCCCTCGCCCTGACCGAGGAACAGCGGGATCTGCGCGACTGGGTGCACGGCTTCGCCGCCGAGGTGGTCCGTCCGGCGGCGGCCGAGTGGGACGCCCGGGAGGAGACCCCCTGGCCCGTCATCCGGGAGGCCGCCCGGATCGGACTGTACGGATTCGAGTCGCTCGCCGAGATGTACGGCGACCCGACCGGTCTCTCCCTCCAGATCGCCAACGAGGAGCTGTTCTGGGGCGACGCGGGCATCGGCATGGCGCTCTTCGGCACCTCGCTCGCGGTCGCCGGGATCTTCGCCTCCGGGACGCCCGACCAGCTCGCCGAGTGGGTCCCGCAGTGCTACGGCGACCAGGACGACCCCAAGGTGGCCGCCTTCTGCGTCTCCGAACCGCAGGCCGGCTCCGACGTCTCGGCGATGCGCACCCGGGCGCGGTACGACGGGGCCAAGGACGAGTGGGTGCTCTCCGGCCAGAAGGCGTGGATCACCAACGGGGGTATCGCGGAGATCCACGTCGTCGTCGCCTCGGTCGAGCCGGAACTCGGCGCCCGGGGCCAGGCCGCCTTCATCGTGCCGCCGGGCACCCGGGGCCTGGAGGCCGGCCGCACCATCAAGAAGCTGGGTCTGCGCGCCTCGCACACCGCGGACCTGTTCCTGGACGACGTACGCGTACCCGGCCACTGCCTGCTCGGCGGCAAGGAGAAGCTGGACGCCCGCCTCGCCCGCGCCCGCGAGGGCGGTACGGCGAAGGGACAGGCGCCCAAGAGCCAGGCGGCGATGGCGACTTTCGAGGTCAGCCGCCCCACCGTCGGCGCCCAAGCCCTCGGCATCGCCCGCGCCGCCTACGAGTACGCCCTGGAGTACGCCGGACAGCGCGAGGCGTTCGGCCGCCCGATCGTGGAGAACCAGTCGATCGCGTTCGCGCTGGCCGACGTCCGGACCGAGATCGAGGCGGTACGCCTGCTGATCTGGCAGGCCGCGTGGATGGCCCGCAACGACCGCACCTTCGACGCCGGCCAGGGCTCCATGTCGAAACTGCGCGCGGGCGAACTCGCGGTCGCCGCCACGGAGAAGGCCGTACAGATCCTGGGCGGCGCGGGGTACAGCAGGGAACACCCGGTGGAGCGGATGTACCGGGACGCGAAGATCTACACCATCTTCGAGGGCACCAGCGAGATCCAGCGCCTGGTCATCGCGCGTGCGATCACCGGCCGCCACATCCGCTGACCGACCGGGCTTTCGGTGGCACGGCCCCGCCACCGGAGCCCACCCTGCGGGGCCGGAGCTCGGCCGGCCGGGATGAACCGCACCGGCGGGGCCCCGGCCGCTGTGCGGGATCGACGTGCGGGTGCGAACGGGTGCACGCACGATCATTCGAGGACACCGCAATGTCACGCCTCCGGGCTTCTCCGCCGCTCAAGGTCGGATTCTGCGGGCACACGCCACCTCATGACTACCTATCAAGGACCGGCCGCCGCGCTCATCGGCTGCGACGAGGTGCCCGTGACCGCAGACCTTGCCCTACACGTCGACCGCGGCATCCGGTCATGGGGCGGTTCCCTCAAAGCCGACCCGTCCGTCGACTGGTTCGACGACGGGGCGGCCACCCTGCGGTTGCCCGATGGTCGCGAAGGGGAGTTCGTCGCCACGTCCGGCAGGGCCGGTTCCGGAACTGTGGAGATCCGGGGAAGCGGACCGGCCCCGTTCGGCGAGAAGTAAGACGTCGTTTCTTATGGCGTGATCGTTCGTTGATCCGTGCATGATGGATCTGGTTGAGCGGCTGGTGCCGGACGAGTTGTGGGTGCTATTCCGGCGGGTGGTGCCACCGACTGAGGTGATACGTCCGCAGGGCGGTGGCCGGCGCCGGGCTGGGGACCGTGAGGTCCTGGCCGCGATCATCTTTGTGGGGACATCAGGTTGCACCTGGCGCCAGCTGCCGCCGGTGTTCGGTCCGGCCTGGCCCACGGTCTACCGCCGGTTCGCCCAGTGGAGCCGGGAGCGTGTCTGGGCCCGGCTCCACCGTGTGATCCTCGACGAGCTCGGGGCGCGGGGGGAGCTGGACTGGTCGAGGTGTGCGATCGACTCGGTCAGTCTGCGGGCGGCAAAAGGGGGCCTTTGACGGGACCGAATCCGACCGACCGCGGCAAACTCGGATCGAAGATTCACCTGATCTGTGACCGGAACGGACTGCCGCTGTCCCTAGGGATCTCCGGGGCGAACATGCACGACAGCCAGGGCCTGGAGCCGCTCGTGCGCGGTATCCCGCCCATCCGCTCCCGCTACGGGCCCCGGCGTCGAAGGCCGGCGAAACTGCACGCCGACAAGGGCTACGGCTACGACCACCTGAGGCGATGGCTACGCAAGCGTGGGATCCTCCCTCGCATCGCGCGCAAGGGAATTGAGTCCTCACAGCGGCTAGGCCGGCACCGGTGGGTGGTAGAGCGAACCGTGTCCTGGCTGGCCGGCTGCCGAAGGCTCCACCGCCGCTACGAGCGCAAGGCCGAGCACTTCCTTGCCTTCGTTGGCATAGCAGCAGCCCTCATCGGCTACCGCCGACTAAGGGCTGTCCCGCAATTCGTGGTGGATCAGTGCGCGGCGTCAGATGCGGTGCATCGCAAGGCGGAGGGGCGTCCGCATACTGGATGTATGTGGACGTTCCGACAACGCGGCGAGGTGCCGTAGCTGTCGTCGCGCACCCGCCAGGAATTGCGGGACAGCCCTTAGCCAGGGCGAGCGCCTGACACCCCGATGTGTCACACCCCTCCGCCATGCTCTTCGACATGAACGAGAACGCCTTCTGGCAGCTCATCGAAGCGTGTAGCCCCTCCGTCCGCGACCCCGAGGGCGATGAGCTTGCCGCTGCCCTGACCGCCCGCCTGACGAACGGCCCTGTATCTGACATGGTCGGCTTCGCCGAGCAGCTCTCCTGGGCCCTGTACAGGCTGGACCGCAGGGAATACGGCGATGGCCTGTCGAGCGATCAGTTCCTCTACACCCGGGCTGCGGTCGTCGCGGCCGGCCGTGAGGAATTCGAGCGCGTACTTCGAGACCCAGAGCGGTTCATACCGTACGTCAGCGACCTCGTCTGGGCCGAAGCCCTGCTCTACGTACCCGACAACGCATACAAGCACCTCACCGGTGGCGAATGGGACCGCAGCACCCGCTACAGCTACGAGTCCTACTCCAACACAGCCGGATGGAACGCCACATAGGCGCCCGCAGTCGCTCCCGCCTTCGCCATAAGAAACGACGTCTAAGCGCAGAGGCAGGCGGAGAGGAGGGCGCGGGAGGCCGGAGCGGTCGTGCGCGCGCTTCGGCCTTCGCTGTCCCGGCCTCAGGTTGTCGTCCGCCGCATCCGCTGACCGACCGGGCTTTCGGTGGTACGGCCCCGCCACCGGAACCCGCCGCACGGGCCGGCACTCAGCCGGCCGGAGTGAACCGCACCGGCAGGGACTCCGGCCCCCGCGTGAAGACGCCCCGCTCCACCGGGGCGAAGCCGTCCGCCAGGCGCAGGTCCGGCATCGCGTCCAGGAGTTGGCCGACGCCCGTCTCGACCTCCGCCTTGGCGAGCAGCGCGCCGACGCAGAAGTGCCGGCCGAGCGCGAAGGCCAGGTGGTCGGCGGCGGCCGAGAAGGCGGTGGTGCTGGTGAGGTCGGTGCGGAAGAGATCGAAGCGGTCCGGGTCGCGGTAGCGGGTGTCGTCGCGGCCCGCGGAGCCGATGAGGCAGGTGACCGTCGCCCCCGCCGGTACCGTGCCGCCGCTGAGTTCCACCTCCCCCGCCGTCTGGCGCATGATCATGTGGACGGGCGGGGTGTGGCGCAGCGTCTCGGCGAAGGCCCGGTCGATCAGCGAGCGGTCCTCGCGGACGGCGGCGAGCTGGTCGGGGTGGGCGAGAAGGTTGGCGAAGACCGAGGCGATGGCCTTGTCGGTGGTCTCGCCGCCGGCCGCGAGCAGCAGGCTGCAGAACGCCTTGATGTCCTCGTCGCTCATGCGCACCCCGTCGACCTCCGCCGCGCAGAGCGCGGAGAGCAGGTCGTCGCCGGGCTTCTCCCGCCGCTGCTGGATGACCGGGATCATGTACTCGGCGAACTCCTGCCGGGTCCGCTCGCCCGCCGCGGCGACCTCCGGGTCGCCGGCGAGGTTGCCGAGGAAGGCGATGACGGAGGTGTACCAGCCGTGGAAGCGGTCGTGGTCCGCCCGGTCGAGGCCGAGCATGTCGGCGATGACCAGGACCGGGAAGCGGGTGGCGAAGTCGGTGACGAGGTCGGCCTCGCCGGTGTGCCGGAAGGCGTCGATCAGTTCGCGGGCGTTGCGCTCGATGACCGGCAGGAACTTCTCCTGGAGGTCCGAGCCCCGGAAGGCGGGGGCCACCAGGGCCCGGCGGACGGCGTGGTCCCGGCCACTGAGCTGGAGGATGGTCCGGCCGTGGACGGGTTCGAGTTGCCAGTCGTAGTTCTTGGTGGTGAACTCCTGCGCCTTGTCCCGGAAGACCCGCTCGACGTCCTCGTAACGGGAGACGAGATAGCTGTCGGTCGCCTCGTGCCGGATCAGCGGGGCCTGCTCGCGCATGATCCGGTAGGCCCCGTAGGGGTCGGCGGCGAAGGCGGGCGAGAGAATGTCCGGCAGTGGCGACGCGGGCGATGCGTGCGGCTCGCGCGGGGCAGCGTTCATGGATGCTCCTCGGTCGTGAACGGACGGTCATCGGCGTCCAGGCTATTGACCGACCACCCGCTCCCGGCACCCTTGGGGAAGACCCGATGACCACCACCTCCTCCGGCGCCCGCCGCCCGTCCGTCCTCTTCGTCACCGATCTGGCGTACGAGGCGCGCGGCAGGCGCTACTGCGACGAGGACATCTTCCTCACCTCGCGTCTCCGCGCCCGCTTCGACCTCGCGCTCTGCCACCCGCGGGACGCGGCGGCGCTGCTGGACCGCTTCGACGGTGTGGTGGTACGCAACAGCGGGCCCGTGCTGCACTACCCGGAGGCGTACGAGGCGTTCCGGCGGCGGGCGCCGGAGCTGGGGATACCGGTGTACAACGCGCTGGACGGCAGCGGTGACATGGCGGGCAAGCAGTACCTCGTGGACATGGACCGGGCCGGGCTGCCGGTGATCCCGACCGTGGACCGGGCCGCCGATCTGGGGCGGCTGCCGGAGGCGGAGGCGTACGCGGTGAAGCCGAAGCTGGGCGCCGACTCGGAGGGGTTGCGCTTCGTGTCCCGGCCCGAACTCGACCCGGCCGACGACGGCACCTTGCTGGTGCAGCCCCGTATCGATTTCCTCCACGAGGTGTCCTTCTACTTCGTGGACCACGACTTCCAGTACGCGCTGTACGCCCCCGACCCGGAGCGGCGCTGGGTATTGGAGCCGTGGGAGGCGAGCGGGGCGGACCTGGAGTTCGCCCGTACGTTCGTGGAGTGGAACACCCTCAGCCACGGCATCCAGCGCGTGGACGCCTGCCGGACGGCGGAGGGCGGGCTCCTCCTGGTCGAGCTGGAGGACCTCAACCCCTTCCTCTCGCTCGACCGGGTGTCCGAGGAGGTACGGGAAGCATTCGTCAGCCGGATGGCCGAGTCGGTGGCGACCGTGCTCAAGGCTGTCCCGTAAGTCCCGTAAGTCCCGGCGGACCGGTGTGCGGCGTCGGACGCGGTGCGTCGCGAGGCGGAGGCGTGTCCGCGTACTGGACGTACGCGGACACGCCGACAACGCGGCGACGGCCCAGCCGTCGTCGCGCACCAGCCAGGAATTGTGGGACAGCCGTGGACCTGACTCGTCCGGCTCCGTCCGGCATGCGGGCGTACGGGGCCGGTGTGAGGGTGCGAAGGTGACCACAGCCAGCAGCGAGACCGCTCCGGTGGCGCCGAGCGCCGCCGCGCCGCCCGTCCTCGACCCTCGCCGCCGCAACATCGTCTTCGCGACGATCGTGCTCGGGATCCTCCTCGCGGCGCTGGACCAGACGATCGTGGGTACGGCGCTGCCCACGATCGTCTCGGACCTCGGCGGGGCGGCCCACATGTCCTGGGTGGTCACCGCCTATCTGCTCGCCGAGACCGTCGCCACGGTGCTGGTCGGCAAGTTCGGTGACCTGTTCGGGCGCAAGCTCGTGTTCCAGGTCTCGGCGATCGTCTTCATCACCGGCTCGTTCCTCTGCGGCCTGGCCTCCAACATGCTGCTGCTGATCATCTGGCGCGGTCTCCAGGGCATCGGCGCGGGCGGCCTCATGGTGACCTCGATGGCGCTGATCGCGGACGTGATCCCGCTGCGCGAACGCGGCAAGTACCAGGGTGCGATCGGGGCCGTGTTCGGGGTGTCGACCGTCGTCGGCCCACTGCTCGGCGGGGTGTTCACCGACCATCTGACCTGGCGCTGGGCGTTCTACGTCAACGTGCCGATCGCGATCGTGGTGGTCATCGCGGCGGCCCGGAACATTCCGTCCGTACGGGCAGCGGGCCGCCCGGTCATCGACTACCTGGGCATCGCCCTGGTGGCGGTCGGCGCGAGCGCGCTGATCCTCGGCACGAGCTGGGGCGGCAACGAGTACGCCTGGGGCTCCCCCGTCATCATCGGCCTCTTCGTCGGCGGACTCGTCGCGCTCGCCCTGTTCGTGCGGGTGGAGAGCCGGGCCAAGGAACCGATGCTGCCGATGCGGCTCTTCCACAACCCGGTCTTCACGGTCTGCGCGATCCTGAGCTTCATCGTCGGCTTCGCGATGCTCGGCGCCATGACCTTCCTGCCCACGTACCTCCAGTACGTGGACGCGAACTCGGCGACGATCTCCGGCGTCCGGACGCTCCCGATGGTCATCGGTCTGCTGATCGCCTCGATCTTCAGTGGCAACACCGTCAGCAGGACCGGCCGGTACCGGATCTTCCCCATCGTGGGGTCGCTGGTGATGGCCGCCGGGCTCTTCCTGATGTCGCTGATGGGCCCGGACACCGGGGTGTTCCTGGAGTCGGTCTACATGTTCGTGCTCGGCCTCGGCATCGGGCTGTCGATGCAGGTCCTGACGATCGCCGTGCAGAACACCGTGGACTACGCGGACCTGGGTACGGCCACCTCGGGCGTGACCTTCTTCCGTACCCTCGGCAGCTCCTTCGGCACGGCGGTCTTCGGCACGATCTACGCCAACTCGTTGGGGCCGAACCTCCAGCAGGGGGTGGCCGAGGCGGCGAGGGCGGGCGGTGATCCGGCGACGCTGAACGCGGCCTCGCAGAACCCGCTGAGCCTGCACGCCCTGCCCGACGCGCAGTCCGCGCCTCTCGCACAGGCCTACGCGGACACCATCCACACCGTCTTCCTCTGGACGGTGCCGGTGGCGCTGATCGGGTTCGTGGTGGCGCTGTTCCTGAAGGAGGTCAAGCTGCGGGACTCGGCGCGGGCCGGTTCGACCGACATGGGCGAGGGATTCGCCCAGCCCATGAGCGGGAACCCGGACCGGGTCCTGGAGTTCTCGGTGGCCAAGATCCTCCACGGCGCCCGCCCGGACACGGCACGGCGGATCGTCGACGCGTCCGATACCCGCCTGGACATGGCGGGCGCCTGGGCCGTCATGCAGGTCGACCTGTTCACGCGGATGGTCGGGCACGCCGGTCTCGGGCTGATCGCGACCCGCCACCGGCTGCCCCCGGAGGTCCTGGTCCCGGTCTTCGACCGGATGATCGACGAGGGCTACCTGACCGGCGACGGACGCCTCTTCCAGCACACCGCGGCGGGCCGCCGGGAGGCGGCCACGATCACCTCCGCCTGGGCCAGGTGGCTCAACGAACGGCTGGCGGAGGACGGCGCCCGGCCCGACGACCGGCAGTTGAGGGCGGCGGTCGACGTCATCGCCAAACAGCTCCTCGCGGAGGACCTGGCGGCCGAACTCGCCCCGGCCCCCCGGAACCACGCGCCCACCCCGGTGGGTACGGCGGTCTGAGGCGCGGCCGGGCACCGGGCTCCGGGAAGGGCCCGCCGGGCCACTCGCCGTGGCCACTCCGGGGGGGGCACATGCCGGGGGCACCCGTCCCGCCGCTCGCCCTGGTCGTCCGCCGGGGTCACTCGTCCGGTCACTCGTCGGGGAACTCCCCGTCCTCGTAGACCCAGGCGCCCTCGTGGCGGACGAAGGTGCTCCGCTCATGCATGCCGCCGGGCCGTCCGCCCTCGGTCCAATGGGCGCGGAAGGTGACGGTGCCTCTCGGGTGGAAGGCACTGCCCTCGGCGGTGTCCAGGATCTCCAGCCGCTCCCAGTGCGTGCCGGGATCGAACTCGACGGCCGGCGGCCGGGTCGCCGGATGCCAGGTGCGCAGCAGGTAGGCGGCGTCCCGGACGACGAAGGCCGCGTACCGGGACCGCATCAGGGCCTCGCAGGTGGGCGCGGCGGCCGTACCCGCGTGGTATCGGCCGCAGCAGGCACCGTACGGAGCCGACAGGCCGCAGGGACAGGGGGCGTCCGGGGTGATGCGCGGGGCGGAGGGAACGGGCGGTTTCCGGCGGGCGGTGCGTCGTGACATGCGCCCATTGTCGCCGGTCGCGGCATGCGCCCGTCATCAGCGGCCAGGATGACCGGCCGCACCTGAACGGGCTCTGCCGCCCCCTGTTCGACGAGCGATGACCCGGCCGCGCAGGCCTGGTGCTCCCGCCCGTGCGGGCCTCACCACCGCTGCGGGGGCTCCGCTTCTCCGGCCGCCGGCCGGCGCCGCCTGCCCGCCCCGGTGGAGGCGGCACGCGCGCAGTCGGGTGATCCCGCCGGATGCGCGTACCCGTGCGCGCGGGCGCCGGTCGCGTTGTCGCCGTACACCACGACGACCGTCTCGCCGAGGACCGGGCCGCCGCAGTCGACGCACTGCGGTGGAATCGTCATCCGGCCCGTCCTGCTGCCCGTGCGTCCTCGGCCATGCCCGCGCCTCTCCTCCTGTGGTGGATCACGCACGGTGCGTGATGCCGCAGCCCAGCATGCACTGCTCACAGACCGGAACGCAAAGATTGCGTTCTCCTCGGCTGCGTTCCGCCCGTCCGTGGTCCGTGCCCGCGTCCTGCCGGTTTGGGATGCGACCCCGTCACCGGCCAGACTCTCGTTACCCCCGGACAGGAAGGCGCACACCGTGTCGGACAGGCAACGGACCCCACCCCCGACCGTCAGGCTGCGGCGGCTCGCCGCCCTCCTTCGGCGGCTGCGCGCCGAAGCGGAGCTGACACGCGAGCAGGTCGCCGTACGTACCGGCGTCAACGTGGTGACGCTGTACCGGATCGAGAAAGCGCGCGCCCGCCCGCAGCAGCGGACCCTGACGGCGTTGATGGAGGTGTACGGGGCCGGCGAGGCGCAACGCGCGGACCTGATGGCTGCTCAGCGGCTCGCCGACGACCGGAGCCGGCTGCGGCCGTACGGCGCGGAGCCGTCCGGGGCGGCGAGGGCCGGCGGGGCCACGGGGTTCGCCGGGTTCTCGGAGGGCTACCTCGCGTATCTCGGGTTCGAGGCCGAGGCGCGTACGGTGCGCGCCTACGAATCGATGTGCGTGCCGGAGCTGCTCCAGACCGAGCGGTACGCCCGGGCGGTGATCCGGGGCATGCTGCCCGACGCCGGGCGGGCGGAGGTCGACGAGCGCGTCCGGGTACGGATGGAGCGGCGGAGCCTGCTCACGAGGGCGAACGGGCCGAGGATCCGCGCGGTCCTGGACGAGGCCGCCGTACGGCGCGCGGTCGGCGGGCCCGAGGTGATGCGCGAGCAGGCCGAGCACCTCGTGCGGATCGGGCGGGAACCCGGGGTGGGGGTGCGGGTGATCCCGTTCGGCGCGGGGGCCCACGCCGGAATGGCCGGAAGCTTCGTCCACCTGGACTTCCCCGACGCCCGGGACGCGGAGTTGGTCTGGGCGGACACCCCCGCCGGTGACGTGTTCCTGGATTCGGAGGAGGAGACCCTGCGCTACCGGTCGTTGTTCGAGCGGCTGCGGGCGGTGGCCCTGGACCGCGATGACAGCGCCGCGTTGCTGGAGTCGGCGTGCCGGTCGCTGCGTTCGGCGGATTCAGTTCACTGAGGGCCGTCGGCGCGGCACGCTTCGGGCCTCTGCTCGGCCCGTGGGTACCGGCCCCGGATCTGCGCCTTGCGACAGGGGCCGGCTCCGTCACGGTCGTACTGCGGCGGGCGTGCGGGCGGCTTCGACCGGTTTCAGAGCGGCTCTGCGACCGAGTGCAGAACTCGACTGCTGGTGCCCTGGTCCGGCGTCGGTTCCGGGGCGGGCCGTGGCCCGGCCGGGCTGGTGCAGCGGGCCCAGATCAGAAGGGTGAGGGGGTAGACGGCGTAGCCGATGCGGGTTGCCGGAGACAGCAGGATGGCGATGGTGAGGCCGAGCGCGAGCCGGTGGGCGGCAGCCGCCGTGGTCGTCGGCGGCCGAACGATGAGCGACACGGCTGTGGCAATGGCGCCGACGCCTATGAGAGCCACGGCGATGGTCTTGCCGTGGGGCAGTACGGCGGACAGGAGGGCGCCCAGGAGCGGGCTGGCGGCGGTCGAGGCGGTGTCGCTCAGTCCGAAGGGATAGAGCACCGCGTTGTCGAGGAAGGCATGCGGATCGGCCAGGAGCGGCGGCACGACGGCCAACGCCGCCACTGCGACCGCCACCGCAGCCGCGGTCCTGGCCGCGCGTGATCCCTTGGTCGCGGCCAGGAGGACGACGATGACGGGTATGGCCGGCCACGCGGTCCACTTCAGAATGGCTGCCGCTCCCAGTGCCAGACCGGCACCCACGGAACGGCCCCGGTGCGCGTACGCCAGGGCCAGAAGTACGAAGGCCACGACCACGGGATCGACCCCGCCTATGGCCAGCGGCAGCGCCACCACGGGGCAGGCCGCGATCCATGCCGCCCCGGTCACCGCCGTGCTTCGCGCATGCGGCCGACCCTTGACCAGGACGGCCACGGCAGCGGCCAGCGCGGTGACGAACCCGGCCAGATTCCACAGACGGGCGCTCGAGAACACTCCCGCGCCGAAGAGCGCGTGAGGGAGCCCGAAGAGGGCCATGCCGGGCAGGTAGGGGTTGAAGTCGGGCACCGCGACAGGATGCGAGAGGTAAGGGGTGCCGGTATCCAGGAAGTGCCGGGCGGACCGTTCGACGACGCCGACCTCCATCTGCTGCAGGCCCACGGCAGTCAGCCACACCAGCGGAACCGCCAGCGCGCCGACGACGCCGATCAGGGCCACCGCACGGGACCACTGGACACGGGAACCCAGCGACACCAGCGCGGCACAGGCATAGGCGACAGCAGCGGCGAGTCCCCACCGGTGCTGCGACGTGTTCGAAGCGGAAGCAATCCCCACACCCAGGGCCATCAAGGAGCTCGCCGCCAATGCCCACAGGTCCCACCGGCGGACGGTCGTGCTGGAGCGACGACCCGGAGGTCGACCGGAAGCATCTGGAAATCGCGATATGTGCATGTAAAGGGGCCTTGGCTAGAAAGTCGTCCGCACAAGTGAACGGACGCGCGGCAAGAGGTTGGATGCGCCGGCGAAGCAGGCGCCCGCGGTCGGGCGGCCGGCATGGCGCCCCGCGCGACGCGAGGCGCGCTTCCGCGCGTGCTGATCGGGGCCCCGGCGTCTTCCCTCTGTACGGGAAGCGCTCAGGACCGCGCCCGACACACCTCATCCAATCCAGTGCGGGCCGGGGGGACCAGGAAGTTCGACCGGCGGATGGAGCGGCCCGCATACTTCTGCCGGTGAGTACTGCCAGGAGGTACGCCGTTCCGGCCGGGCCACGCAGACCAGGGGGACCACAGCTGTGGGCGACAAGAATTTCGGCGAGCTGCTGCACGCACTGCGCACAAGAGCGGGCATCAGCCAGGAGCGGCTGGCGCAGCGGGCGGGGATCAGCGTGCGGGCGCTGTCGGACATGGAGCGCGGGCGGACGCGGGGGCCGCGGCAGAGCACGGTGGAGGCACTGGCCGCGGCCCTGGGAGTGGACGGCATGGTGGGCCATGAGCTGGAGGACGCCGCCCGGTCGGGCCGTCCGCGGGCCGTCGGCGGGGCGGGGCCCCATGCGTCGGCCGGGACGGGGCCGGGCGCGGGGTCGCCGGCCGGACACGGGCTGGCGTTGCCGCGTGATCTCGGTGACTTCACCGCCCGCGGCCCCGCCCTGGCCGGGCTGCGGGTCCTGGCCGGGCACCTCGATCCCGCCCGACCGCCGGTCGCCGTGATCTGCGGGCAGCCCGGGCTGGGCAAGACCGCCTTCGCCGTGCACGCCGCCCATGCTCTGGCGCCGGGTTTCCCGGACGGGCAGTACGCCGTCGACCTGCGCGGCATGGACCCGAAGCCCACACCGCCGCGCGAGGTGCTCGCCCGGCTCCTGCACGCTCTCGGTGTGGCCGACACCGATGTCCCGGCCGCCACCGACGAGCGCGGCGGGCTGCTGCGCTCGGTGCTGCGCGAGCGCCGGGTGCTGCTGCTTCTGGACAACGCCGCCGACGAGGACCAGGTCCGCCCCCTGCTGCCCGGTCACGGCGCCTGTCTGACCCTGGTCACCAGCCGCCGCTCGCTGGCCGGCCTGGAAGCCGTCCACCGTAGCGAGCTCGCGCTGCTGCGCCGGGAGGAGGCGGTCGAACTCCTCACCCGTGTCATCGGCTCGGAGCGGGTCGAGCGGGAGACACAGGCTGCCCGCGACCTCGCGGAACTCTGTGGTTACTTGCCCTTGGCCGTGCGCATCGCCGCCCAGCGCCTGGCCTCCCGGCCCGGCGAGACCCTGGCCAAACTCGTGACCCAGCTCACCGCTCACGGGGACCGCCTGGACACCCTGCGGGCAGGCTCCCTGCAGATACGGTCCGCCTTCACGTTGTCCTACCGTCAGCTCAGCCCGGCCGCCCGCACCGTCTTCCGCCGCGCCTCACTTGCCTGCGGCCCCGACTTCAGCCCCACCACCGCAGCCCTGCTGGCGGGCATACCCGCACGCCAGGCCGCGCGCTGCCTCGAACGGCTGACCGACGCCGGACTGCTCCAGCCGCACTCCACCGCCGACCGCTACCGCTTCCACGACCTCCTGCGCCTGTTCGCCGCCGAACAACTGGTCGAGGATGACGATCCCGTCCAGATCACCGCTGCCCAGGACCGGGCCGCCCAGTGGATCCTGCGCCGGGCCACCACCGCCGCACTGCGCTTCGACGCCGACCGCCACCAGGACGCGCCCGAAGGCGACCCCGACCCGGCCACCGCGCCCATCGACCGCGAGCAGGCCCGGATCTGGCTGGAAGCCGAGCGGCCCCAGTGGCTCGCCGCTCTGGGCCACGCCCAGGCGGCAGGCCGGCACCAGCAGGTCGTCGACGCCGCCGAAGCGATGCACTGGTTCTCCGACGTGACCGCGCACTGGGAGCTGTGGGCGGAGGTGTTCCAGCGGGCCGTCGACTCCGCCCGCGCGCTCGGCAGCAGGCGCGACGAGGCCGTCCACCTCAACTACCTCGCCTGGGCCTACAACTTCTGCCTCCACGACTACCCCGCCGCCCTGGCCGCCGCACGAGCAGCCCTGCCCGCGGCCTACGAGGCCGCAGACCAGCTCCAGGCGGGATGGGCCCTGGGATACGAAGCAGGAGCACTCCGCCGGCTCGGACGGACCGACGAGTCCATCGACCGGCTGCGCGAGGCAGCCGCCCACCTCAGGGACCACACGGACCCGCAGGTCCGCCTCGCCGAACTCACCATTCTCATTACCCTGGGCCAGCACCTGCGCTACGCCGACCGTGCGGACGAGGCCCTGGTCATCCACCGGCGCAGCGAGGCTCTCTGCCTCGCCGGGGTGCCGGGGACGCCGCACGACCTGATCGCTTCCTATGTGGCGCAGACCCGTCATCACCTCGGCAGCGACCTCATGGCCCTGGGACTATGGGGCCAGGCCGAATCCCCTCTGCGTGCCGCCCTGGCCCACTGGGAGGCAGGCCGGATGCCGGCCTGGAGCGAACCCGTCCGCCTCGACCTCGGCATCACCCTGCGCCACCTCGACCGCCACGACGAGGCCCGCGCGACGTTGACCACGGCCCACCGCGCCCTCGTCGGGCTGAACAATCCCCGCCACCGCGAAGCCGCCGACGAACTGGGCCACGTCACCGCAGAGTTCGCCACCGCCGACCAGCCGATCGGCTGAGACGCCTCGCTCCTCCGGATGCGACCGCCGCGCCCTCGTGGAACCGGTGTCCGTCCCAGCGGCGGGGAAGCGGCTTCCGCCCGACCTCGCACTGCCGCGCCTGCCGACACGAGTTCTACGCGTGCCGTCGCGCCCGCGCGGACGCACTCTTCGAACTCACGGACGCGGTGCTGTGCGTGGACGGGCCGGTGAAGACCCTGGTCGAGCTGCCGCCGGCGGCCCGAGCACCAGCGTGGGCACGGCGCCCCGCGGCGCTGGACCGGGGCCGGGCCGAGCCCGCGCGGGCCACGGCGGGCACTGGCGGGAGCCCGGGACCTGGTACGGACCCGTTGGAGGCCGAGCTCAGGTCAGGCCAAGGTCAGGTCAGGTCAGGTCAGGTCAGGTCAGCAGGAAGTCTGCCTGGCCGGTCTTGGCGCCCTGGATGAAGGCGGCCATCTCGCCGGTGGAGTAGATGAGCGCCGGGCCGTCGGGGTCCGCGGACTGGCGGACGGCGACCCTGCCGTCCGCCAGCTTCAGGGTCTCGACGCAGTTGCCTCCGTTGCCCCCGCTCCAGGGCTTGGCCCAGCCTTCGAGGCCGAGGGCCGCGGCCGGCATGCCGTTGTAAATGTCGCTCATCACAGCTCCTTGCGGAAATCCCGGAGGATGTCCTTCGTGCGTCGTGCAGTCGCGGCCTGGGCCGCCATGCGGTCCATGGCCTCGAGGTAGGAAGCCACCTCCGGGCGCGTGTCGAAGTAGACGGCGCCGGTCAGGTACTCGCTGAAGACCATGTCCGGGAGTTCGGGCACGCCGAAGCGGAAGAGCACGAACGGGCCGTAGGTCGCGGGGTGGTGGCCGGTCGCGAACTCCGCGATCTGGAGGGTGATGTGCGTCTGTTCGGAGGCTTCGAGGAGCTTGTCGATCTGTGCGCGCATGGCCTCGGGAGTGCCGACCGGACGCCGCAGCACTGTCTCGTCCATGACCACCCACAGCCTCGGGGCGTCCGCCTTCGCGAGCAGGCTCTGCCGCTCCATCCGCAGGGCGACGTGCCGCTCGATGTCCTCGGGACGGGACTGGCCGATCGCGCCGCTCAGCATCACGGAGCGGGCGTAGTCCTCGGTCTGGAGGAGTCCGGGCACGAAGTGCGGTTCGTACATGCGCAGCAGGCTCGCCGCACCCTCCAGGCTGACGTACATGCTGAACCAGTCGGGCAGCACGTCGTGGTAACGCTGCCACCAGCCGGGCTTGTTGGCCTCCTCGGCGAGCTCGACGAACGCGTCGTTCTCTTCCTCACCGATCCCGTACGCACGCAACAGGGCCTGCACGTAGGGAATTTTGAGGGCGACCTCGGCCGTCTCCATCCGCCGGACCGTGGCGGACGCGACGCGGAGCACCTTGGCCGCTTGGTCGCGGGTCAGTCCGGCACGCTCCCGCAGGTCCTGCAGGCGCCTGCCGAGGACGACCTGCCCCACGGTCGGGGCTGACCGGGGCTCGCTCACTTCGGACCTCCGATGGTCTCTTCTGTCAGCAGTGTGCCATGCGGGTGGCGACAAATACACGGTCACTCTGCAAGTTTCAGAGTGCCCCTTGCCAAGTGTCCGCGACAGGGGGAGAGTTGGTGACTGAACCAATTCGTTCGGTCACGCCCGCCCTCTCCCTTGCGTCGAGGTCCGGGCGTGACGTGGCAACCACTGTGAGGATTCGGTCGTGGCACCTGGCAGTGCGCCCATCCCCCGGCCCGCGGGGCCCCGTTGCGGGGCCGCGGCGTACGGTCGTCGCTCCGCTCCGCCGGCCTCGGCCGCCGGAGCGCGCGGACCGGCCGGTGAAGGTGTCGGAGCCCTTGAGCGGTTCGGCGCGGAGCAGACGTGTTGAGGGGCGCGCTGTCCCGGCTGCGCGGGGACCACCACGCTCCCCGGACCGCGAAGGACGGGGGCCACGCGGGTCCCGCGCGGGCGCGGCTGCCGCTGCCTCCGGAGCTGAGCACGAACCTGGGGTACGACGCGGTGGGCGTCCCCGCCCGGCACGGATTCCACCTCCTGTCCCATCTGCCCCGTACCGGGTGCGTGTTCGAGGCCGCCGAGGTGTGGTGGTGGATCGTTCCTTCAGGGTCCGACCAGGACCTGGACTGGCCCGAGCCGGTCGCCTACGCCACCGGGGGCCTCGTACCGGTTCCCCGGCCCCGGCTCATCCACGGGCCGGACAGCCGCACCCCCTACACGCCTCCGATCCCGCTGTTCCTGATGGTGTGCCAGGTGGCCGGGGTGACGCCGAGCTGGGGAGCCCTCGGCGGCCGACGGGCGGTCTCCACTCCCTGAGGGACCCCCTCGACCCGGTCGGCCGGGACCCGCACTCCGGGGCCCGGCCCGCCGTCGCACGGCACTGTCAGTGGTCGGTTCCAGAATGAATGCAGCGATCGGGAGACCCGCCGAGCGGCGGGCCGTACTGAGGTTGAGGGGGCGGCGCGGATGCGGCGCTGGGAGCTGGTGGAAGGCACTGCGTCGAAGTTCTGGGAGACCGGGGCGGTCGGCGTCGCGGTCACCGTGCGGTACGGCCGCTGCGGGTCCGAAGGACGCACCCGGACGCAGGAGTACGCCTCCGAGGAGGCTGCGCACGCGAAGGTCCGCAGGACCATAGCGGAGAAGGTGCGCAAGGGGTACGAGGAGGTGGCGGCGTCCGCGTCCGCCCCGACCGCCCCCCTCTCCACCGCCACCGCGCACCCCCACGCGGTGCCCGTGGCCGCCGTCCGGTCCGGTGTGCGGGGAGCGCCGGTGCTGCCGGACGAAGACACCTTCGAACTCCCGCTGAGCTGGCGCCGGGTGCTTTACCCCCGGCGGGGCGGCTGCGCCCGACCCCTGAGCAGGCCCACCGAGGAGACCTTGGCGCAGGTCGGGGAACGGATCGCCGGTGAGGCGGCCTGGATCGAGCTGATACTCACCGAGCCCGGCTCGGACCCCGACCTCGTCGAGGCGACCCGGGCCCATCTCGCCGGCAGTCCCTCACCCGCCGGGGCCGCCGCGCTGGCGGCCGTCGTCTCCTTGGGGGAGACGGCTCCTTCGAGCTGGGTGGACACCTGGGTGGCGGAGTGCGGGCTGCCCTTCGCCGCACGCGCGGCCCAGGAGCTCCAGACCATCAAGGCGCACAGTTACCACGCCCTGGGACGGCGGGTGAAGGGTGCGCTGAAGCGGGTCTCCCTCTCCTCCTCCCTGCACTGGCACCACGGCTCGCTGAACGTGGCCGCCCGGGCCCGCGCCCACATCGCCGCGGCGGACGAGCCCACCTACCGCGCCACCGTGGCGGCGCTGGAGGCCGCCCGCGGGGACTGCCACCACCGGATCGCCGCCGCCTTCCTGGCCCCGAGCGAGACGGAGTGGGTCGACGCCCTCCTGTCGGAGCCGGCCGTGCTCGCCGAGGACCACTACGTCCTGCAGCGCATGGTGCTCTGCTCGCTGACGTCGGCCGACCAGCTGGCCCGGCTGTCGTACCGTCCGGACCACACCCTCGCCGTGATCGCGACGCTCGCCGATGGCCTCGGGACGGCCGTCGCACCGCTGCTCCGGAAGTACCTCGATCACGGCCAGCATTACTCCGAGGGCGTCAAGGCGGTCTCCGCGGCGCTCACCGAACTCCCCACCGACGAGGCCTTCAACGTCCTGCTCCACCACAAGGAGCTGAAGCAGGTCCGCGCGGCACTGCTCGACGCGATGCGCCGCTATCCGGTACGGGCCCTGCGGCTGCTCTCCGCCGACGTCCGGTACAACACGCCCACGAGGTCGCGTGCCTCGCGGCAGCTGCTGCACGCCCACATCAACACCCACCGCCCGCTGGTGTCCGCCCTGCTGCCGACGCTGCCGGAGGATCTGGCGGAGGTGGTGGGCCCGCTGCTGAACCCGGTGTCCCGCTTCCCCGAGGCGTCCCTGGCGTCCCTGCCCACCGGGCTCACACGGCCCCCGTGGTCCCGCCCGCGCGCCGGTGCCGCCGTCCCGGTGAACACCGGCGAGGACGCTCTGCCCGCGCCGGAGCTGCGCTGGCTCCCGGGCGAGCGGGAGGAGTGGGCGCGCTGTTCCACCTGGTACACCCGCCCCCAGCACGACGGCGATTACGAGAAGGTGTTCTCCTCCCAGCTCGAAGGGCTGAACAGCACCGGGCTGCGGCCCGCTTGGATCTTCCTGCACGCACCCGTGGAGCGCGTCGCACCGGCCCTGGCCACCTGGGGGCCGACGGACCTCTGGGACGGGGCGGACACCCTGCGGCCGATCGTCGCGCGCTTCGGGATCGACGCGCTGCCGCTCCTGCTGCGCACCGTCCCCCGCCAGCCGAGCACCATGGCGGCGCTGTTCCTGCCGTTCGTGGACGCGGCCGTCGCCCGGCACATGGCCGACTGGGCGGCCCGGCTGAAGTCCACCGCCGCGACGGCCCGGACGTGGTTCGCGCGCCACGGCGCCGCGGCAGCGGTGTTCCTGGTACCGGACGCGGTCGGCAAGCCGGGTGCCCCTCGGCGTGCGGCCGAACGGGCGCTGCTCCAGATCGCGGCGGTGCACGGCGAGCGGACGGTCCGCGAGGCCGCGGACCGCTACTGCGCCGACGCGGTGCGGTCGGTGGAGGCGCTGCTGATCAGCGACCCGTTGGAGCGCGCGCTGCCGGAGAAGCTGCCGGTACTGCCGAACTGGGCGGAGCCGGGGCTCCTGCCGCAACTGCTGACGCGTACCGGTGAGGCGCTGCCCGCCGAGGTGGTGCGCAACGCCCTGACGATGTTCGCGCTCTCACGGCCGGGCGAGGTCTACCCGGGTGTCGCCGCGCTGCGCGCGGCCACCGCACCGGACTCGCTCGCCGGGTTCGCCTGGGCCGTCTTCGAGCAGTGGCTCGACGCGCGACTGCCGACCAGGGAGTCCTGGGCGCTGTACGTCCTGGGCGAGGTGGGGAACGACGAGACCGTCCGGCGTCTCACACCGGTCGTCCGCGCCTGGCCCGGCGAGGGCGCGCACCACCGGGCGGTCGAAGGACTGGACGTGCTGGCGGCGATCGGCAGCGAGGTGGCACTGCTGCAGCTGCACGACATCGGCCGGCGGGTGAAGTTCAAGGCGTTGAAGACGCGCGCCCAGGAGAAGATCGCCGAGGTGGCCGCGGTGCTGGGGCTCACCGCCGAACAGCTGTCGGACCGGCTGGTGCCGGACTTCGGGCTGGACGCGGACGGCTCGACGGTCGTGGACTACGGCCCGCGCCGGTTCACCGTCGGCTTCGACGAACGCCTCGGTCCGTACGTCCTGGACGGGGCGGGGAAACGGCGCAAGGATCTGCCGGCCCCGGTGGCCCGGGACGACGGGGATCTGGCCACGGAGGGGCGCAAGCGGTTCCTGGCGCTGAAGAAGGATGTGCGGACCGTCGCCTCCGGACAGGTGCGACGCCTGGAGGCGGCCATGGTCTCGGGCCGGTCCTGGTCGGCACGGGAGTTCCAGGACCTGTTCGTCGCCCATCCGTTGGTGGGGCACCTGGTGCGGCGGCTGGTGTGGCTGAGCGAGTCCCGGGGTACGACGACCGCCTTCCGGGTCACCGGGGAGAGGACGTTGGCCGACGTGCGCGACCAGGCGTTCGCGCTGCCCTCTCGTGGTTCCGTCCGGCTGGCCCACCCGCTCCGTCTCGGCGACGGGCTGAAGGTCTGGTCCGAGGTCTTCGCCCGCCAGGAGCTGTCCCAGCCGTTCCCCCAACTGGAGCGCGAGGTCTTCTCCCTGACGGACGAGGAGCGGACGAGCAATCGGCTGGCGCGTTTCGAGGGCGTCACCGTGCCCACGGTCGCGGTGCTGGGCCTGGAGCGGCGCGGCTGGGAACGTGGTGCGCCGCAGGACGCCGGGGTCGAGGGCTGGATCTCCAAACGCCTCGGCGAGGAGCTGTACCTCGTCGTCGGCTTCTACGAGGGCATCGTGGCCGGTTCCCCGGAGGCATTCCCCGAGCAGCGGCTGGAAGCGGTCTGGCTCGGCGACCGCCCGGGGGACCACTGGCCCCGCGGGACGTACCACCACATGTTCGGCGCCTTGGACCCGGTGACGGCGTCCGAGGCGCTCGCGGACCTGACGGTGCTCGGGGGAGTCCGTCGGGCCCCGGCCGTCGGCGGTCCGGCCCGGGTCGCGGGCCGGACCGTCACGGTGGGAGGTCAGGGCCGTTCGAGGTAGGCCAGCTGGGGGTGGACGAGGGTGTACGCGTCGACCAGCTCGCGGGCCACGTGGACGGAGTCCACGAGCGGGTGCAGCGCGAACGCCCGGACGGCGGCGGAGCGTGATCCGCTTTCGGCCGCGTCGAGCACGGCGCGTTCGACGGCCTTCACGGAGGTGACGAGTCCGGCCGCGTGGTACGGAAGCGGGCTCACGGCCACCGGGTGGGCGCCGTTCGCGTCGACGAGGCAGGGCACTTCGACCACGGCGTCCGCGTCGAGCACCGAAAGGGTGTTGCCGTTGCGGACGTTGAGGATCAGTGAGGTGCGCTCGTTGCGGGCGACGGCGCGCATGAGGGCGAGGGCGACCTGTTCGTAGCCGCCTGACTCCAGATCGCTCGCGGCACGGTCCCCGGCCCCCGCGACCTCGCGGTTCTCCGACATGTAGGTGGCCTCGCGCTCGGCGCGGGTGCGGTCCCAGGTGGCGAGGGCGGGTGTGCCGGGTTCACGCATGCGCGCGTAGAAACCCTGCTGCTGCTCGCGGAGGAAGGCGCCCCGGGTCAGCTCGGCCTGCTGGTAGGCGCGGACCGCCTCGCGGTTGAAGTAGTAGTAGTGCAGGTACTCGTTGGGGACGGCGCCGAGCGAGCGGATCAGGTCGGTGCCGAAGAGCTTCCCCTCCTCGAAGGAGCCGAGCAACGTGTCGTCGGCGAGCAGCCGGGGAAGCTCGTCGCGCCCGTTCACGTACAGGCCCTGGACCCAGCCCAGGTGGTTGAGGCCCGCGTAGTCGATCCAGGCGCGGTCCGGGTCGGCGCCGAGGACCCGGGCGATCCGGCGGCCCAGCCCCACGGGGGTGTCGCAGATGCCGACGACCCGGTTCCCCAGGTGCCGGGACATCGCCTCGGTCACCATGCCGGCGGGGTTGGTGAAGTTGATGACCCAGGCGTCCGGGGCGAGCCGGGCGATGCGGCGGGCGAGGTCGACCGCGACCGGAACGGTGCGCAGCCCGTACGCGATGCCGCCCGCCCCTACCGTCTCCTGCCCCAGTACCCCGGCGTCCAGGGCCACCCGTTCGTCGGCGGCACGACCGGCGAGCCCGCCGACCCGGATCGCCGAGAAGACGAAGTCCGCGCCCTTCAGGGCCTCGTCGAGGTCGGTCGTGGCCAGGACGACGGGTGCGTCCGGTACTCCCCGGGCCTGTTCGTCCAGCACCCGGGCGACGGCCGTGAGGCGGTCGTGGTCCGTGTCGTAGAGGGTGACCCGGGAGACGCGGCCCTCGGCGTGATCGCCGAGCAGTGCCCCGTACACCAGGGGGACCCGGAATCCGCCACCGCCAAGAATTGTCAGCTTCACGCTGCTCGATGGTACGGGTCCGGCTCCGGCCCGCCGGGACGCGAGGGGCGGCGGGCCGGGGCTCCGGCCCGCCGGGCGTGCCGGAGGCCGTGCCCGGCCCGGCACGTTCCCGGGTGGTCCGGGCGTCCCGTGTCCGTCGGTCAGTACTGGTCAGTACCCCTTCCACCAGCTGGAGACGGCCTGCCACAGCCGGCCCGTGGTGCTCCGGGTGCGCTGGTCCGGGATCACCGGGGCCGGGTCGCCGTCGGCCTGGGGCGCGGCGGTCTCCTTGCCGCCGGCCGGCCGGCCGGACGTGCGCGGCGAGGACGAGATCTCCCAGTCGCTGCGGGGGCCGGAGCGGGCGGCCATCGCCGTCATGGGTTCGTCGTCGATCTCCTGTTGCGGACTGGGCGCGAACTGGACGGGGAGTTCGGTCAGATGGCGCGACATGATGTTGCCCATCCAGCGCAGCCCGCTCTCCTCCACGGCGAGTTCGAGGTCGGGCAGCCGCATGAGTAGCGCGTCGACCCCGACGTCCGCGATGGCGCGGCCGATGTCCTGCCCCGGGCACTCGTGGGGGCCGCCGCTGAAGGCGAGGTGGGCGCGGTTGCCCTCCATGCCGGCGCTGAGGTCGGGCCGGACGGCGGGGTCGCTGTTGGCTCCCGCGATGCTGATGAGCATGGCGTCGCCGGCCTTGATGTGCTTCCCGCCGAGCTCGGTGTCGCCGACCGCCCAGCGGCCGAAGACGGCGGAGAACGGGGGCTCGTCCCAGAGCGTCTGCTCCACCGCCTCGGGGACGGTCATGTGGCCGCCGCTGAGCCGCGCCCGGAAGCGGGGGTCGGTCAGCACCATCCGGATCACGTTGGCGATCAGGTTGGCGGTGGACTCGTACGCCGCGATGAGCGTCAGCCGGAGGTGTTCGATGACCTCGATGTCGCTCATCGCGGCGGGGTGCTCGACCAGCCAGCTGGCGAAGTCGGACTCCGGGGAGGTGCGGCGGCGCTCCACGAGGCGGGTGAGCACGCCGACGACGTACGCGTTGCTGGTGACGGCGGTCTCGGTGCCGCGCGTCATGTCGCGGGCGGCCTGCACCAGCCGGTCGTCGTACTCCTCGGGCATGCCGAAGATCGCGCACATGACCATCATCGGCAGGTGTTCGGCGAACTGGCTGACGATGTCGGCGGTGCCCTTGAGGCAGAAGTCGTTGACGAGGCGGTTGCTGAACCGGTTGATGTGGCGCCGCACGCCGCGCGTGTCGATCCGGCCCATGCTGTCCGTGATCGCGCCGCGCTGGCGTTCATGGGTCGCGCCGTCCGCGAAGACGCACACGGGCTGGTAGGTGAAGATCGGCGCGAGGGGGTGCTCGGGGCCCACGGTGCCGTCCTGCAGGGCGCGCCAGCGCCGGGAGTCGCGGGAGAACTGCGAGGGGGTCCGGGTGACGTGGAGGTTCTCGCTGTGGCCGAGGACGAGCCAGGCGGGTACGTCACCGTGGAGCAGCACCGGGGCGACGCTGCCGTGTTCGGCGCGCAGCTTCTCGTTCAGCCCGACGATGTCGTTCTCCACCTCGGGGCCGTAGTAGCGGCGCAGCCCGCCGGGGCCGAGTCCGTGGGCGGGGCACCCTGGCGGCGGGGCGGCTCCCGCCGGTGCTCCGGGTTCGTGGGAGAAGGGGGTTGTCACAGTGGCTCCAGGGATGAGGCTTCACAGGGTCGCGCGGGCGTGCCGCGCGGGCGGAGAGGGGGCTTCGGGGACAGCTCTCAGGGGGTCCCGGCGGACCGCGGCCGGGGACGGGTGCCCGGTCCGGCACCTCGCGCCGGAACGACGCGTGGCGCCGGAGCCGCGCCGGGACCGGCCTGCTCCACCGGACACCCCCGGCGCCGCGCGGCTCGTGTCCGGGTGGCCTGCCGGACGGTCCGGCAGGCCACCCGGACGTCATGCGAGAGGTACGGCCAGGCTGTGCAGGTAGCGCATGAGCGTCATCAGCACGTCCCGGCTCGACGTCCTCAGCCGCGCGTCGCAGTCGATCATGGGGACTTCGTCGGGCAGGTCGAGCGCCCGCCGCAGCGACTCGACCGGATGGTGCGGGGCGTCGGGGAAGGTGTTGACGGCGACGACGAACGGCACCCCGCGCTCTTCCAGGCGTCCGATGACGTCGAAGCTGGTTTCGAGGCGGCGGGTGTCGATCAGCACGACGGCACCGAGGGCGCCCTCGAAGAGGCCGTTCCACAGGAACCAGAAGCGTTCCTGGCCCGGCGTGCCGAACAGGTAGAGGATCAGTTCCTCGCTGAGGCTGATCCGGCCGAAGTCCATGGCGACGGTGGTGGCGGTCTTGCTCTCCACCCCGGCGTTGTCGTCGACGCCGACGCCTGCCTGCGTCATGGTCTCTTCGGTCGTCAGAGGCCGGATCTCGCTGACCGAACCGACCATGGTCGTCTTGCCGACCCCGAACCCGCCGACGATCACCACCTTCACCGCGGCGGTGGCCGTGGTGGGCAGGACGTCCTCGGTACGGGGGCCGGTGATCGTGTCAGAGCTTCTGAAGTCCATGCATCACCGCTTCGAGAAGGGACCTGTCGGGGAGAGTGGCGCGGACGATGGGTGCCCGCGATTCGATCAGTTCGGTCGCGAGTAATTCGGTCAGGAGGGAGGTGACGACGCTGAACGGGAGGCCGAGATACGCGGAGATCTCGGCGACCGACAGAGGTGCCTGGCAGAGCCGCAGGATCGCGGCCTGCTCCGGCTGGAACGTCGGTGAGGGTTCCGCCTGGGCGACGACCATGGTGACCAGGTCGAGGGCTGCCCGCTCGCTGCCGTCAAGATCGCCGGTGATGACGTACAGGCGCTCGGGATCGTTGAGCGCCGGGTCGGCATTGCGGCGTTCCCGTCGGGGAGCGTTCATCCGGCCTGCCCGTCGTGGCGCGGCGGGCTGGTCAGATGCGCCCCGATCCGGACGACCATGTCGCGCATGCGCGCGCCGACGAGCCCGGCGTCGACCGTCTCACCGGCGAGTACCGCGAGGTAGGCGCCCGTGCCGGCCGCCATCAGGTAGAAGAATCCGCCGGTCACCTCGATGACCACGAGCTTCATCAGGCCGTCGCTGTAGGGGATTTCGGAGGCGACGGCGGCGGCCAGACTCTGCAGGCCGGCGCAGGCCGCGGCCAGCCGGTCGCCCACGTCCGGGTCTCCGCCGTGCATGGCGATCCGCAGTCCGTCCGAGGAGAGCACCACGATCTGGTGGATGCTCGGAACGTCGTCGGCCAGCTCCTTGAGCATCCAGTCCATGTTTCCCCGCTGCTGGATCACTTGAGGTCTCCCTTGTCCCACGCGTCGTCAGAGTCTTCGCCGTTCTTGGGGTCGTGCGGCACGCCGTTGACGGCCTTGGTGAACGCCTCCAGCCAGAGGCCGGGGGGCTTTTCCTCGCCGGCCGCGCGGCCACCGGTCTGCGGGGCGGCACCGTCGAGGGCCCCCGGAACGCCTTCCGTCGCCGGCGCCGGGGTCTGCTGCGGGAGGTTGTGCGAGCCGAGCGGGGCGCGGCCCCTGCTGCGGCGTTGGGGCAGGCCGTTCTCGGTCCACTCGGTCACCACGGGGACTTCGTCCTCCAGGGCCGCGGCGGGCGCGGCCGGGCGCGCGGACGCAGCCGGTGAGGCGACTGCCGAGGGCACCGGGCCGGTGGCCTCGACCCTGGCCTTCCGCTTTCCGGCGGGGGGCACCACGTGCTGGAGCTGCGACATGTCCAGCGAGCTGGTGGGCCGCGAGGTGGCGCCGATGCCGTGGGCGATGCCGGGTGCGGGCCCGGTGGTGATCATGTCCCGGGGCACGATGAGTACGGCCCGGACGCCGCCGTACGCGGACTGGCGCAGCGATACCTGGAGTTGGTACATGCGCGACAGCCGGCCGACGACGGCCATGCCGAGGCGCGGGGACTCCCCGAGGTCGTTCATGTTGATGCCGGCCTGGGCCTGGGCGAGCATGTTCTCCGCCCGGGAGCGGGCCTCCTCGCTGAGGCTGACGCCGCCGTCCTCGATCTCGATCGCGATTCCCGTCTGCACCTCGACCGCGGTGACGTGCACGCGGGTCTGCGGCGGCGAGTAGCGCGTGGCGTTGTCGAGGAGTTCGGCGCAAGCGTGGATGAGCGGCTCGACCGAGGTGCCGACGATGGCGACCTTGGCGATCGAGTGCAGATCGACGCGCTGGTACTCCAGGATGCGGGACATGGCACCCCGCAGCACGCTGAACAGCGGTACGGGCTTGGGCCACTGACGGCTGGGGCGCGCACCGCCGAGCACGGCGATGGAGTCGGCGAGACGGCCGATCAGCGCGGTGCCGTGGTCGATGCGGAGCAGGTCGTCGAAGACCTCGGGGTTGCGCCCGTAGTGGTCCTCCATCTCCCGCAGTTCGCTCGCCTGACGGTGGACGATGGCCTGCACGCGCCGGGCGACGCTGACGAAGGCGCGCTGCGCGGAGTCACGCCGGGCCTCCTCGTCGTCGATGATCTGCAGCACGGTGTAGACGAGCCGCCGCAGCGCCTTGGGGAGGTTGCGGTAGGACTCGTCCCCGTCCACCACCTCCCGCATGACTTCTTCGGGCGAGTTGCTCGCGCGCAGCATCCTGATGGCGGAGGGCATCAGTTCCTTGGTGAGCCGCACGGTCTCTTCGTCGTGTGCGGCGATGCGCAGTTCCAGCTGGGCGATGCGCTGTTCGTACCGCGCGCTCAGGACGCGTGTCTCGCGCCGTCGGCGGTTCAGTGCGACGGCGAGCGCACCGACCACGACGGCGCCGAGCGCGCCGCTCACGGCGAGTGGTATCCGCGCGGCGTCCGCTACCAGCGTGATGCCCAGCGCGCAGGCTCCGACGACCAGTGCGACGGGCAGGAGGAGTACGCGGACGACGGGGATCCGTCGGTCGGTCGGTGGTGATTCAACACGGACCATCTAAAAACCCTCTGGCGGTTGATTCCGGGATGTTTGCCCACAGGTGCTGACACTCATGAACATGTGCGCGAATTGGTGCCAACTCGGCTTCACTGCGCGTGAGCTTAGCCAGATCAGAACAGGGGGTCGGCACATTCGCCCAACGCCCTGCGCGCACCCTTCGCGGGTAATACACTCGCCAGTTTTCGTACTCAACGCTTCCGGACGTGCGCGGATAGTGACGACGGGCGCCGTACAGGCAGGTTTCCGGGCTCTCGTACCGCACAGTGGTACGAAGACGTACGGGGCTTCACGAGAACCGACCGTAATCATCCCGGGCGACCGGACTCTTTCGCGGGACAACCCGGTGCGGGCTGCGGCACCCACGGGACGAGTAGCCCTAAGCTCGCCGCCGGGAGGGCCTCACCCGTCCGTCCCGCAGGGCAGTACGTACGCACACACAGTCGAAGAGGATCGAAAGGGGCGGATTCGCGCCCTGCGGAAGAGTGGCGGGCAAAGTCGCCCCGCTCGACGGGCGGCGAGGACCGTCCGCGTCTCCGCACGTCCTCGGCGAGTACCGGATGAGAGCGGGCACCGCATGGCATCGACACCGGGCTACACCATCGAGTCGCTGGACACCGGTCTACGGCTGATGCGGCTGTTCCTGACCCATGAGACGCTCACCGTCAGCCAGGCCGCCGGGCTGCTGGAGGTGGGGCGTTCCACCGCGCACCGGGTGCTCACCACGCTGGAGGGCCGCGGGTTCGCCGGGCGTGACGCCTCGGGGCGGGGTTACTCGGCGGGGCCGGAACTGATGAGGCTGGGCAGCCCGGCGTGGTTCGGTGCCGCCGTCCGGGAACGGGTGGCCCTCGTGCTGGACGACGCCGTCCGGCGCACCGGGGAGACCGTGCAGGCGGTCGCGCTGATCGGGGACCGGATCATCGTCACGGACGGGCGGGAGTCCGCGCACCCCGTGCGGGTGCGGCCGGGGACGGGACTGACCCACCCGGCGCACGCGACGGCGGGCGGCAAGATGCTCCTCGCCCTGATGACGGCCGGGCAGCTCGACGCCCTCTATCCCGACGAGGAACTGGAACCGGTCACCGCACGTACGACGGCCTCCCGCACCGCGCTGCTGGCGCAGCTGGACCGGATCCGCGCCCGGGGGTACGCGCTCGACGGCGGGGAGTCGGCGCGGGGCATGAACGCCGTCGCGGTGCCGCTCTCCGGTTCGGGCCCGCGCGACCGGCTGGCCCTGGTGGCCTCGGTGCCCGCGGACCGGGGCGGCGAGGCCGAGCTGGGCGAACACGCGCTGCGGTTGCGGCAGTCGGCGGCGGTGCCGGGGCGGCCGGACGCCGGCTGACCGCAGCGGCGACGGCGGCGGCGACGGCGGGTCGAGCGCCGGGCACGTCAGCGCCCGGCGCCGCCGATACGCCCTTCCAGCTGCACCAGCAACTCGCTGAGCTGGGCGCTGAGGCGGTCGCGGGCGGGCTCGTCCAGGCCGGCCAGGACCGTGCGTTCGTAGGCGAGTTGCTGGGGCAGCAGCCGGTCGACGAGGGCGCGCCCCTCCTCGCTGAGACGGACGAGGGCGACCCTGCGGTCCCGGTCGTCGCCCCGGCGCTCGACGAGGCCGCGTTCCTGGAGGGCGCGAAGCCGCTTGGTCACGGCGGCCCCGGAGGAGAACGTCTCCCGGGCGAGTTCGCCGGGGGTGAGTTCACGGCCGGTCCGGCGCACCGCGCCGAGCAGGTCGAACTCCGCGCGGTTGAGTCCGGCGGCGCGCAGCGGGGCGTCCTCGGCCTGCTGGAGGAGAGCCGCGCAGCGGTTGATCCGGCCGATCAGCTCCATGGGCCCGGTGTCGAGACCGGGGCTCACCGCCTGCCACTGCCGGACCACCGAGGCCACGATGTCGTCGCTCACACCGCTCCGTTCTCCGGGGCGAGGGAGATGAGCCCTTGCCGTTGTGCCGTCGCGGCGAGCGTACGGTGTCCGGCCCGCTCGGCCGCCACGAGGTCCTCCTCCGGCAGGGCGCGCTGCCACCACTCCCCCGCGGCGGTGTCGCCGGCTTCGCGCAGCTCGACCAGGGAGGCGGTGAGCCCGCGGCGGGACGCGTCGAGGGCGGCGGGGTCCGCGGTCGCGTCGGCGAGGACGCGTACGGCGTGGGCGCGGGCCCGCTCGGTGGCCTCCAGGGCGCGTTCGACCCGGCCGGTGGCCCGGCGGTTGGTGATCAGCACGGAGGCGAGGAACCCGACCGCCGCTCCGACCACGGTGTCGATGACCCGGTCGCCGATGAGCTCTCCGGCGGGGTGGGTCCCGCCGAACTCGATGACCAGGAGCGCCATCGGGGTGACCGCGACCGAGCCGAGCCAGTAGTTGCGGGTGATGAGGGCCTCGGCGGCGAAGTTGAAGCAGAGGACGCAGAGGATCAGCAGCAGCGGGCTCACCCGGGTGAGCGGGAGGACCGCGGCGAAGACGAGCACGCCGAGCAGGTTGCCCAGCGTGCGCTGCAGGGCCCGGTTCCAGGAGAGGGTGACGTTGGCCTGGTAGAGGGAGGCGGCGGTGACGATGGCCCAGTAGGGGCGGCCGACGCCGAGCGCCTCGCAGACGTATCCGGCGAGGGCGCAGCCGATGAGGGTGCGGACGGCGATGGGCAGCACGTGGGAGCCGGGGCCGAGGCGGCGCAACAGCTCGCCCCTGTGCGTACGGGCCCGGCGGCCGGCGCGTTCGGCGTCGATGCCGTAGAGCTCGGCGGTGGTGCCGGGGGCGGCCGGCGGCGTCGGGACGGGTCCGCGGGCCCGGGTCAGCGCGGCCCACTCGCGCAGCCGCGCGGGGTCGGCGGCGGCGCGGTGGCCGGCCGGGGAGCTTTCGGCGAGCGCGGCTTCGGCGTGCACGACGAGGCGTTCGAGCGCCCGGCGGGCGGGCGTGGCGCGGCCGGAGGCGAGCAGGGTCTGCCAGGCTCCGTGCACCGCCGCGGCGGCGGCGCCGCGCGTACGCGGTCCGGGGTCGGCGACGCAGGCGGCGGCCGCGTCCAGGGCCCGTGCGGTGGCGCGGCGCTCGGGTCCTTCGCGGCGCAGCAGGGCGGGCCCCACGGTGACGCACCAGGAGAAGGCGCCGGCGGCGAGGGTGAGCGCGAGGTGGCCCGGTACCTGGCCGAGGTGCTGGGGCGCGAAGAGGGCCGCGGAGGTGACGAAGGTGAAGATCACGTGTCCGGGCGGCCCGATGCGGGACGCGTCGCAGAGTGCCTTCTGGGTGGCGGCGAGCAGGGCGCCGACGGCGATGAGGATCGTGGTGGAGTCGGTGAGCGAACCCGCGATCAGGGACACGGCCAGCCCGGCGATCATGCCGGCCACCACGCGCGCGACGGTCCCGGCGCGGCGGGCGTACGGGAGGGCGTGCCCGTACAGGGCGCAGAGCGACCCGGCCATCGTGTACATCACGAGGTCCAGCCGGTCGACGGCGAAGAGCAGCAGATTCGGTACGAGGGACGCGACCACCACGCTCAGCGCCGGCTTGAACCAGGTGTCCGAGGGGTGGTTGAGGCGGAGGGCCGCCTTCAGGGGAAGCCTGCGGACGGATGGGCGCCGGGGAAGGGTCGTCGTCTCACTCACCCATTTACCTTAACAGGTATTACACCTGTAAAAGATATCGTCCGGCGGGGTCCGGTCGGGGCGCCTCGCGTGCTGGTGGTTCCGGCGGTTCCGCTTCCGGGGGTTCCGGTCGGTCCGGCTTCGGCTTCGGCGGTTCCGGCCGGTTCGGCTCCGGCGGCTCCGGCTTCGGCGGGTCCGGCCGGTTCGGCTCCGGCGGGTCGAGTGCGGCCTCGATCCGCGCGAGCTGGTGGCCCAGGCTCGTGGTCCGCACACCTCCAGATCGACGGGAGAGCAGACCCATGGCGAAGAGCGCGAAGAGCGCGTACGAGGCGGTGACCGGGAGTCCGGCGGCGTACAGCACGGGGTGGAAGCCGGCGCTCGCCGCCACGGTGACACGGACGGACCTGCGCAGGAGCGCGGCCCGCTCCGGCCCGGCGATCACGGAGGCGCTCCTCCGGGCCCCGCCCCCTGCGCACCGGACCGGGGCGCGGCCCCCGGTGTGTCCCGGGCAGCCCGTGGCGGACGGTCCCGCATGCCGCACCCTCCTTCCCCGGCCGGAATCGGTGCCTCCGGTGAAGACCGGTGGCGGCCGGGCGAGGCGGCCAGGCCGCCCCGCCGTTGCCGACCGGCGCCCGGTCAGCCGCTCGCGGTGCCGGAAGCCGTTCCGTACATCGGGGCCGGGGGCGGGTCCGTCGGGGTGCGCAGGGTCTCGGCCGCGTCCGAGACCCTGCGGAGCAGATCGAGGAATACGCCCTGCTCGTCGGCGGAGAGCGGGCCGAGGAAGACCTGGTTCATCCGGGCGGCCCGAAGCGCCACCTTGCGGTGGGTGCGCGCGCCCGCCCCGGTGAGGCGCAGCACGGACCGTCTGCCGTCCTGCGGATCGCGGACCTTGTCCAGCAGGCCCCGGCGCAGCAGCCGGGTGACCAGGTCGGCGATGGTCGAGCGGTCCAGACCGATCCGCTCCCCGGCCGTCCGCTGGTCGAGCCCGGGCTGGGCCATCAGCGTGTTGAGGAGGGCGAACTGCGGTGAGGTGATCTCCTCGGAGACCATCGTGGTCCAGAGCAGGTGGTGTGCCTGCTGGAAGCGCCGGGCCAGATGGCCCGGATGGGTGCTCAGATCGACCGCGGACACAGCCCGCCCTCCCAGGTTCGTCGGCGACAACCGTATCGGCCCGCCAAGGAAAGAACAGTGTACTGAGGGTATTGACCCTCCCCAACTCTCCTGCTTAGCTCCACAGTCGTCAGGAACTACTCCGTGCACTGACTAAATAATCAGCGCCGCGAATCAGAGCGGTGAATCAGCGCAGTGAATCCAAGCAGCGAACGCGAGCAGCACATGCGAGCCGACCCCGGAGTCACCATGGTTTCCACACCCCTGCCCGACGGCTCGGACCAGTCCGCGATCGACCGGGCGATGGATCTGGCCGAGGCCGCGGGACACGTCGGGCACCACCCGCCGCGCGACTACCCGCCGTACCGGAGCAGTCGTCTGCGCCACCCGCACCGGCCGCCGGTACCCGTCCGCGATCCGGAGGCCGTCGAACTGTCCGGGCCCGCCTTCGGTGTGAGCGACGTCACCGCGCTGGACAGCGATCTGACGCGACAGCACCACGGTGAGCCGCTGGGCGAACGGATCACCGTCAGCGGGCGGTTGCTGGACCGGGACGGGCGTCCTGTCCGCGGTCAGCTGATCGAGGTCTGGCAGGCCAACGCATCGGGGCGGTACGCCCACCGACTCGACGACCATCCGGCACCGCTCGACCCCTCCTTCACCGGCTTCGGCCGCTGCCTGACCGACGACGAGGGCGCCTACACCTTCACCACGATCAAGCCGGGGGCGTACCCGTGGCGCAACCACACCAACGCGTGGCGCCCGGCACACATCCACTTCTCCCTCTTCGGCACGGCCTTCACGCAGCGGCTGGTCACCCAGATGTACTTCCCCGGCGATCCGCTCTTCGCCCACGACCCGGTGCTGCGGTCCGTCACGGACGCCGCCGCACGCGCGCGGCTCGTCTCGGCCTACGACCACGAGCTGTCCGTGCCCGAGTGGTCCCTGGGCTACCGCTGGGACATCGTGCTGGACGGCCCGTCCGCCACCTGGATCGAGGAAGGCCGCGACCGATGAACCCCGCACCGACGCCGTCCCAGACCATCGGCCCGTTCTACGGATTCGCACTGCCGCTGCCCGACGGCGGTGACATGGCCCCGGCCGGGCACCCCGACACCATCACGGTGCGCGGTCTGGTGCTCGACGGCGCCGGGGACCCCGTGCCCGACGCCGTCGTCGAGATCTGGCAGCCGGCCCCGGACGGCTCGCGCACCGGGCTGCCCGGTTCGATGCGCCGCGATCCCGTGACGGGGCGCAACGCGGGCCGCAACAGGGTGGACTTCACCGGTTTCGGGCGGGTCTGCACGGACGCGGACGGCCAGTGGTCCCTGCGGACGCTGCCGCCGGGCGGCGTCCCGTATCTCAGCGTCGCGGTCTTCGCGCGCGGCCTCGTCCACCACCTGTACACCCGCGTCTATCTGCCGGACGGGCGGGGAGCGGCACCCGAGGGTGATCCGCTGCTGGAGTCGCTGGACGAGCAGCGCCGCGCCACGCTGGTCGCGACACCCGCGGGCCACCGTACGTACCGCTTCGACATCCGCCTTCAGGGCAAGGACGAGACGGTCTTCCTGGAGTTCTCCTGATGCACGAGAACCGCACGGTCCGTTCCGGAGTCCAGCCGGTGTACGGCGACGACACCGGCCTGCTCGCTCCCGGGCGGGCGGGCTCCCCGGCCGAGGCCGCCACCGGCGACGCGGCCTTCCTGCGGGCACTGCTCGACGCCGAGGCGGCCCTCACCCGGGCCCAGGTCTCCTGCGGGCTCGCTCCCGTCGAGGCGGGGCACGCGGTGACCCGGGCCGCCGATCCCGCCGCCTTCGACCTGCGGGATCTCGCGCTGCGGGCCCGCTCCGGCGGCAACCCGGTGATCCCGCTGGTGGCCGGTCTGCGCGCGCGGGTGGCCCCGGAACTGCGCGACCACGTCCACCGGGGCGCGACCAGCCAGGACATCATGGACACGGCGGCGATGCTGGTGGCCTCGCGCACCCTGGCCCTCGTCCTGGCCGACCTCGGGCGCACCGCCACGCTGCTGGGCGCCCTCGCCGCCGGACACCGCGACACCCCGATGCCGGGCCGCACCCTCACCCAGCACGCGGTACCGACGACGTTCGGCCTCAAGGCCGCCGGATGGCGTGCGCTGCTGCTCGACGCCCGGGACCGGACGGCCTCGGTACGGGCGTCCCTGCCGGCCCAACTCGGTGGTGCGGCAGGCACCTTGGCCGCCCTCGGCCCCCAGGGCGCCGACGCGGACGACCCGGTCGCCGCGTTGGCGGTCGTGGCTGCGTACGCGGCCGAACTCGGCCTCGCCGAACCCACGTTGCCCTGGCACACGCTCCGCACCCCGGTCGCCGACCTCGCCGGCGCCCTGGCGTTCACCGCGGGCGCGCTCGGCAAGACGGCCGCGGACGTGCTGAACCTGGCGCGTACCGAGATCGGCGAGGTGGCCGAGGGCACGGGCGGCGGGTCCTCCGCGATGCCGCACAAGGCGAACCCGGTCCGCGCCACGCTGATCGCCTCGGCCGGCCGCCGCGCCCCGGCGCTGGCAGCCACGCTGTACGGCTCGCTCGCCGCCGAGGACGAACGCCCCGCCGGCGCCTGGCACGCGGAGTGGGAGCCGCTGCGCGATCTGCTCCGGCTGGTCGGCGGATCGGCCAGGGACACCGTCGAACTCGTCGACGGCCTGCGCGTGTTCGCGGGCGTCATGCGTGAACATCTGGGCCTGACCGATGGACTGATCGCCTCCGAGCGGCTGGCCTCGGTGGCGGCGGACCGGATCGGCCGCGCCGCGGCCGGCGAACTGATGGCCCGGGCCACCACCACGGCCCGCGAGCGGCGGCTGCCGCTCACCGAAGTCCTCGCGAAGGAAGCCGCGTTCTCCGGGATCGATCTCGCCGTCCTCGGCGATCCCACGCGGTGCACCGGCTCGGCCGGCCCGCTCACCGACCGTGCCCTGGAGCGCCGATGACCGAACGCCCTCTCTCCGTACCGCACTTCCGCGAGGACGGGGCGGCCGGCGCGCCGCCGTTGCTGCTCGGCCCGTCCCTCGGTACGTCCACGGCGCTCTGGGACGCCGTCGTCCCCGGTCTCTCGGCCGCGCACCGGCTGGTCCGTTGGGACCTGCCGGGGCACGGCGGCTCCCCGGCCGCCCTGATCGGCCCCGGGGCGACCGTCGCCGATCTCGGCCGTCTGGTCCTCTCCCTCGCCGACGCGCTCGCGCTGCCCCGTTTCTCGTACGCGGGCGCCTCCCTGGGTGGCGCGGTCGGCCTCTGGCTGGCGGTCCATCACCCCGGGCGGATCGACCGCCTGGCGGTCGTCTGTTCGTCGGCGCGCTTCGGCGAGCCGGAGCACTGGCGGGACCGGGCCGCCCGGGTACGCGCGTCGGGCACTGGGCCGGTGGCCGAGGGCGCCGAGGCGCGCTGGTTCACCCCGGGGTTCACCGTGCCGGCTCTGCTGGACGATCTGCGTGCCGCCGATCCGGGGGCGTACGCGGCGTGCTGCGACGCCCTCGCCTCGTACGACGTACGCCCGCTGCTCCCCTCGATCGGCGCGCCCACCCTGGTCGTGGCGGGCCGCGAGGACCCCGCGACGCCGCCGGCGCACGCGCGGGAGATCGCGGACGCCGTCCCCGGCGCGACCCTGCTGGAGCTGCCGGGCGCCTCCCACCTGGCGCCCGCCGAACGCCCGGAGCCGCTGGTACGGGCCCTGCGGGCGCACTTCGCGACAGAGGGCCCGGACGCCGGAGGGTCCGCGTCGCGCGGGCTCGCGGTACGGCGGGAGGTGCTCGGCGATGCGCACGTGGACCGGGCGCGGGCGACCACCACGCCGTTCACCGCACGGTTCCAGGACTTCATCACCCGCTACGCCTGGGGCGAGATCTGGACCGACCCCACGCTCCCCCGCCGGGAACGCAGCCTGATCACGCTCACCGCCCTCGTGGCCCACGGCCACCTCGACGAACTGGCCCTGCACGTCCGCGCGGCGGTGCGAGGCGGGCTCACCCCCGAGGAGATCGGTGCCGCGCTGCTCCAGACCGGGGTGTACTGCGGGGTGCCCGCGGCGAACGCGGCGTACCGGGTCGCCGGAAGGGTGCTCGCCGAGATGGCGGATGAAGCGGAGGGCTGAGCGGACCCGGCCGGGTCCGCCGGGAGCCCGGTCCGCTTCTGCCAAAAACCCCTCCGGCGACAGAACGCCGGTGCTCCGTACGCGTCGCGCGTACGGAGCACCGGCGTCGGCGGGGGGCGTGACTCAGCCGAGTCCGCGCGAGTCCTGCTTGAGGGCGGTGTCCACCGTGAGAGCCGTCGCGACGACGAGGCTCAGCATCGGCTCGGGCAGCTGGTAGTGGATCTTGAGGACGTAGTTGTCCGCCGTGGTGAAGAGCGTCTTGGCGAGCCCTTCCCAGGTCTTGGTGATCCGGGCGATCTCGGCGTCGTTCTGGTCGACGATGGCGAAGTTCCAGGCGCGCCAGTTCTCGGCCTTGATGGCACCGATCTTCTGGCCGTCCACCATGATCGCGAAGTTGATCTTGCCGAACGCGTTCTGCTGGACGATCTCGCCGACCGTCTGCCCGTCGGGACGCTGGACGATCACCCGCGACTTGATGAACTTGGCGGGGCGGGTCAGCAGCAACTGGGGCTGACCGTAGGCGTCCCGGATCTCCAGGCGGTGCGTCAGGTACTGGTCCCAGCTGGTGAGGAGGCGCACCAGCTTGCGGAACGCGCCCTGCCCGACCTGCACGACCGAGCCGAGCGTCGCGCCCTGCTCGTCGAAGACGCGGTACTCGTTCGTCACCTCGATCAGCTTGGCCTTCTGGTTCACCACCAGGACCTGCTGATCGAAGAGCGTTCCGGCACTGATCTGGCCGGGCTGGGCGGGTGCCTTCTGCTGCTGGGGCACGGCCGCCTGAGGGGCCGGGGCCTGCACGGCGGCGGCTTGCGGAGCGCCGGCCGGGGCCGTGGGCTGGGCGCCCGCGGCGGGGTGGGTGTGCTCGGTCCACTGGGAACCGTCCCAGTAGCGGAGCAGCTCCGCGGCTCCGTGCGGATCAGGGAACCAACCCGCAGGTATGTTCGAGGTCGTGGTCACCGAGGCACACTATCCCGCGACAGGGCTTCAGGCACATTCTTGAAACTTCACACACCTATTCAGTGGCGGCGATGACCAAGCCGAGGGCGCGGGAGCACGTACGGACAAACGCCGCGTCCGCGAAAGGGGGAGCCACTCGCGCACTCCGTCCACCACCGTCCCGCCGGTCAAGTGCCCTGCCGCGGTGGGCCCGTGGAGCGAAGGGCGCGCTGTCGCGGTTCCGCCGGGCCGGCTCCGTGCTGTCGCGGACCGTGTGGTCGCGGACCGTGTAATCGCGGACCGATCCCCCCCCCTCGGATCGGGCGGGCGTGGAGACGGTCCGGCTCTCTGCCACCGCGAGCCGGACGAGAGTCCCCGTTCGGGGGGACGTCGCACCCGGCACACCAGAAGGCTGATGAAGCCCACCAGGGGCACCAGCCTCTGCGCACTTTCCCGTCGATGCCGAATTCCGAGGACGATCCCATGACTTCCACCAAGAACCAGGACTCCCCCTCCTCCGCGCGTCGCGCCAAGCTGGAGGAAGCGCGGCGCAAGGAACGCGGCCGCGAGCGCCGCGTCAGGATCTTCACCATCTCGGCCGCCGTCGTGGTCGTCGCCGCCCTGGTCGTCGGCGGCGGCTACCTGATGACGAAGGCGGACGACAAGGACAAGGCCGAGGCGAAGGTGAAGACCGACGCCATCACGGGCGAGCGCAGCTGGGACAAACTCACCCAGAACCATGTCGAGACGCCGGTCTCCTACCCGATGAACCCTCCGGTCGGCGGTGACCACGACCCGGTCTGGATGAACTGCGACGCCGACGTCTACACCGAGGCGATACCGAAGGAGAACGCCGTCCACTCCATGGAGCACGGCGCCGTCTGGGTCACCTACAACAGCAAGGCCGCGGCGGCCGACGTGAAGGCGCTCACCGAGCGGGTCGAGGCCACCCCGTACTCCCTGATGAGCCCGCTGGAGGACCAGGCGGACCCGCTGATCCTGAGCGCCTGGGGCAAGCAGGTCACCGTGACGAGCGCCTCGGACCCGCGGGTCGCGCAGTTCTTCACGAAGTACGTACAGGGCGCGCAGACGCCGGAGCCGGGTGCCGCCTGCACCGGCGGGATCGCGAAGTGACGAGCGCCGGCCGCACGGTCGGGTCACGACGGCTGGCGGCGGCGGGTGTCGCCGTGCTGCTGCTGGCCCTGGGGCTGGTGGCGCTGATGGTCGTACGGCCGACCTCCGCCTCCTCCTCCGCTTCCCCGGCCGGGCGGTCGGCGCCCGCGGACGGTTCGGTGGACGCCGGTTTCGCCCGGGACATGTCCGTACATCACCAGCAGGCCGTCGAGATGTCGTTCATCGTGAGGGACCGTACGGACGACGAGGACGTACGCCGCCTCGCGTACGACATCATCAACACGCAGGCCAACCAGCGCGGCATGATGCTGGGCTGGCTGGAGACGTGGGGGCTGCCCAAGAGTTCGGCCGTCCCGCCCATGCGGTGGATGGGGCACGCGGTCACCCCGCACGACGGCGCGCTGATGCCCGGTATGGCCACCGACACGCAGCTGGACGCGCTGCGCGCGGCGAAGGGCGAGGAGGCCGAGGTCCTCTATCTGCGGCTCATGACGGCTCACCACACCGCCGGGGCGCAGATGGCGCAGGCGGCGGCCGGCTCGGCCACCACCGAAGCGATCACGAACCTGGCCGCGGGCATGGTGCGCGGCCAACGGTCGGAGATCGCCCTCATGGCGGACATGCTCCGCGAGCGGGGCGCCAAGCCCTGACCGACAGCCGGAAGCCGGGAGCGGAGAGCAGGGAGCGGAGAGCAGAGGGCAGGGAGCCGGGAGCCGGGAGCCGGGAGCCGGGAGCGGAGAGCAGGTAGCCGAAAGCCGGGAGCCGGGAGTGAGGAGCCGGTCGGAATGCGCGATTCCTCCCCTCTCCCGGTCCGGGCGCACCTGCCGTCACATAGGCTCGGTGGCGATATGAAGAATCACCTCACGCAGCTGGGCCCCAAGGCCGACAAGGACACCGTCCGACGGCACAACCTGAGCCTCGTGCTCCGTGCCGTCCGCGACGAGGACGAGACCGGCGAGGCGACCCGGGCCGGTGTGGCAGCCCGCGTGGGACTCACGCGCGCGGCGGTTTCCTCGCTGGTCGAGCAGCTGCTGGAGACCGGTTTCCTCACCGAGTCCGGCAAGACCTTCAGTGGTCAGGCGGGGCGTCCCGGCACCGCGCTCAAAGTCGCCCGCACCGGGCCCGCGGGCATCGGCGTGGAGGTCAACATCGACTACGTCTCGGTGTGCGTCGTCGACCTGGCGGGGACCGGGCGGGTACGGCAGACCGAGCACCTGGACAACCGGGGAGAACCGCCCGAGGAGGTCCTGGTCCGCGCCGCCCGGATCGCCGCGCGGACCCTGGACTCGGCCCGCGAGCAGGAACTCCACCCGGTGGGCGCGGCGCTCGCCCTGCCGGGGCTGGTCTCCGGCGGTGCGGTGCGTCAGGCCCCCAACCTCGGCTGGAACCGTGTCCCGGCGGAACGTCTGTTCGCCGACGCGCTCGCCGTACTGAACCCGTGTCTCGGCCCGCTGCCCGTCAGCTCGGAGAACGAGGCGAACCTGGCGGCGCTGGCCGAGTTGTGGTTCGGCGGTCTCGAAGACGTCCGCAGTTTTCTCTATCTGACGGGCGAGATCGGTGTCGGTGGCGCCCTGGTGATCGGTGGCGAGCTGCTGCGCGGCGCGCACGGCTTCGCCGGGGAGATCGGCCATGTGGTGGTGGACCCGGCCGGCCCGGAGTGCCGGTGCGGTTCGCGCGGCTGTCTGGAGCAGTACGCCGGTCAGGCCGCGCTGCTGCGGGCGGCGGGCATAGAGGGGGCCGGGGGCGGTGCGGCGGTGGTCGAGCTGGAGCGCAGGGTGCGCTCCGGTGACGCGCGCGCCGAAGCGGCGGTCGGTGAGGCGGGCCGGATGCTGGGCCGCGTCCTGTCGGGCGCGGTGAACCTGATCGACCCGGACGCCGTGGTGCTGGGCGGGATCTACCGCGGCCTGATGCCGTGGCTCTCGGGTCCCGCCGACGAGGAGCTGACCGGCCGGGTGGTCTCCGGTCTCTGGTCGCCGGGCAGCGGCAGGCTCCGGGCGTCGTCGGTGGCCGGAGACGCCGCCCGGGGCGCGGCGGCCCTGGTGATGCAGGACGTACTGGCCGACCCCGTTGCGTACGCCGGCCGGGAGCGGTGATAAGAAGACGTACCGGCCCGGGCGACATGCCCGCACCGGAGTGCCAACCGGCCCTCCGTGGCGGCGTGTTCGCCTCAGCGGCCGCCTCCCCACCTGCCTGTGGGCCCGCCTTCGCGGCCGCCCGAAACGGAGTGATCGCCGTGACCGAGCCGACCCCCCGGATTCCTGTGACGTCCACCCCTCGCGCGGTGCTGGAGCGCTACCACCGGGCGATGCTGTCGATGTCGGCCGACGATCTGGCGGATCTCTACGCGGTCGACGCGGTGCACGAGTTCCCGTTCACCAGCCCCGGCTTCCCCGCGCGGTTCGAGGGGCGCGAGGAGGTCCGTGCCGGTTACCGGGCGGCCTGGGGCGCGAGTCCGGCCGAGGTCACGGAGCTCCGCGACGTCACCGTGCACGAGACCGGCGACCCGGGGGTGATCGTCGCCGAGCACGTGGTGGTGGGTTCGCTGCCCGCCCGGGACCTCACCTTCACCGTCCCCGGGCTCCTGATCCTGCACGTGCGGGACGGCCTGATCGTCCGTGTCCGGGACTACATGGACGGCTTCGGCGTCGCGGCGTCCCGGGGCTGAACAACCCCGGCGCCGCCCGGCAGCCGCTCGCGCACACGAACCGGCAGGGGCCGGGCCGTCCCGCCGGACGGCCCGGCCCCTGCCGGTTGACGCATCGCGTGTCGCGAGTCGCGGATGTCGCTGTACCCCTGGGGTCAGCGGACGCCGAGGAGGTGGTCCAGGGCGAGCTGGTCGAGGGCTTCGAAGGCCATGGAGCGCTGGGCGGCGGCGTCGACGTCGAAGTCCTCGTAGGCGGAGGTGTCGGCGAGGAGGCCCTTGAGCCCGTCGGCGGCGGTCGGGGTGGCGAGCTCGTCGAGGCGGGAGGCGGTGAGGGCCTCCTGGACGGCGGGGTCGTCACGGAAGGCGGCCGCGCGCTCCTTGAGGATGAGGTAGTTGCGCATGCAGTTCTTCGCGGATTCCCAGACACCGTCGAAGCCGTCGGTGCGCACCGGCTTGAAGTCGAAGTGGCGGGGTCCGGTGTAGTCGGAGTTCTCCAGGAGGTCGACGAGCCAGAAGGCCTGGCGCAGGTCGCCGGCGCCGAAGCGGAAGTCCTGGTCGTACTTGATGCCGGACTGGCCGTTGAGGTCGATGTGGTAGAGCTTGCCGGCCCACAGGGCCTGGGCGATGCCGTGGGGGAAGTTGAGTCCGGCCATCTGCTCGTGGCCGACCTCGGGGTTCACGCCGTAGAGCTCGGGGCGTTCCAGGCGCTCGATGAAGGCGAGGGCGTGGCCGACGGTCGGCAGGAGGATGTCGCCGCGGGGCTCGTTGGGCTTGGGCTCGATCGCGAAGCGGATGTCGTAGCCCTGGTCGGTGACGTACTCGCCGAGGAGGTCGAAGGCCTCCTTCATGCGGTCGAGGGCGTCGCGGACGTCCTTGGCGCCGCCGGACTCGGCGCCCTCGCGGCCGCCCCAGGCGACGTAGGTCTCGGCGCCGAGCTCGGCGGCGAGGTCGATGTTGCGGATGACCTTGCGCAGCGCGTAGCGGCGGACGTCGCGGTCGTTGGAGGTGAAGCCGCCGTCCTTGAACACGGGGTGCGTGAACAGGTTGGTGGTGGCCATCGGGACCTTCAGGCCGGTGCGCTCCAGCGCGTCCTTGAACCGGCCGATCACCGCGGCGCGCTCGCTGTCGGAGGACCCGAAGGGGATCAGGTCGTCGTCGTGGAAGGTCACACCGTGCGCGCCGAGCTCCGCGAGCCGCTCGACGGACTCGACCGGGTCCAGCGCCGGGCGGGTCGGCTCACCGAAGGGGTCGTTGCCCCGCCAGCCCACGGTCCAGAGACCGAAGGTGAACTTGTCAGCGGAAGTGGGAGTGAAGCGGTCCGACATGTCTGCCTCTTGATCGACGGGCCCGGACGGCTGCTCTGCCGACCGACCAATTTGTTCAGTGCCATTACTAATATGGCACCCATCGGCCCGGATGCGAAACCCTCGGGAACCAAAAAGTCTTCGCAGCCCTGTTCGCACCCCGTCCGATCCCGTAATTTGTTAGCCGAACGAGCAAATCCCGCAGCACGAGAAGAGGTAGCCATGCCGCCGCGCACGGTCGTCATCGGTGTGGACAGTTCCACCCAGTCCACCAAGGCAGCTGTCACCGATGCCGTCACCGGCGAGCTCCTCGCCGTGGGCCGCGCCCCGCACGTGGTCCTGGGCGAGGGCGGAGCCCGCGAGAGCGACCCCGAGGTGTGGTGGCAGGCGCTGCGCGACGCGGTGGCCGCCGGAATGAAGGAGGCCGGGCTGCCCGCCTCGGCCGTCACGGGCCTCGCGGTCGCCGGGCAGCAGCACGGTCTCGTGGTGCTGGACCGCGGCGGCCGGCCGCTGCGCCCCGCGCTGCTCTGGAACGACACCCGCTCCGCCCCCCAGGCCACCGCCCTCACCGCCGCGCTCGGCGGCCCCGAAGCGTGGACGGCCCGCACCGGGTCGGTGCCGGTCGCCTCCATGACCGCCTCCAAGTGGCAGTGGCTGCGCGAGAACGACCCGGCGAGCGCGGACGCCGCCGCGGGCGTCCGGCTCCCGCACGACTTCCTCACCGAGCGCCTCACCGGCGTCGCGGTGACCGACCCGGGCGACGCCTCCGGCACCTGCTGGTACTCCACCGCCACCGGCGCCTACGACCCCGAACTGCTCGCCCTGCTCGGCCTGGACGCCGCGCTGCTGCCCGAGGTCGCCCCCACCGGCGGCACCCGCGCCGGTTCGCTGACCGCCGAGGCGGCCGAGGCGCTCGGCCTGCCCGCCGGCATCGCCGTCGCGGCCGGCACCGGCGACAACATGGCCGCCGCCGTCGGTCTCGGCCTCGGCGCGGCCGGACTCCTCGACCACCCGGTGCTCAGCCTCGGCACCTCCGGCACCGTCTTCGCGGCCTCGCGCACCCGGCCCGCCTCTCCGGCGCTCGCCGGTTTCGCCGCGGCGGACGGTACGTATCTCCCGCTCGCCTGCACGCTGAACTGCACCCTCGCCGTGGACAAGGTGGCAGCCCTGCTCGGGCTCCACCGTGACGACACGTCACCCGGCGGCGAGGCGGTACTCCTCCCGTACCTCGACGGCGAGCGCACCCCCGACCTGCCGCACGCCGCCGGGCTGCTCACCGGCCTGCGGCACGACACCACCCCGCAGCAACTGCTGGGCGCCGCCTACGAAGGCGCGGCGTTCACCGTGCTGCACGCCATGGACGAACTGCTCCGCGCCTGCGGGCTCGACCCGGTGGACCCGGAGGTCGCCGCCCGCCCGCTGCGCCTGATCGGCGGCGGCGCCCGGGGCACCACCTGGATCGAGACCGTCCGGCGGCTCTCCGGCCGCCCCCTGGTACTGCCCGCCAACGGCGAGTTGGTCGCGCTCGGCGCCGCCGCGCTGGCGGCCTCGGCGGCGGGCGGCGGGGACCCGGTCGCCCTGGCCACCGAGTGGAACAGAAACGGCACCGCGGGTACGGACCGTCAACTCGACGCGGTCGAGCGGGACACGGCGGCCTGGGAGCGGATCGGTTCGGTACTCGACCGGGCCTCGGGATCCCTTCTCGGCGGCTGACGACACCTCCGGGAGTACCGCCGGATCACCTCGGGCATCCCCGAACCCGCTTCCGCGCAGCGGGTTTGGGGATGCGAACCGATGTTCAATAGGATCCGGCGATGATCACAACCAAACGGCTGACGACCGGGGTGGGCCTGCTGCTCGCCACCCTGGCCGCCGGAATCGGCACCGCCGTGCCGGCCGCCGCCGACGAACCCCCCACCGCCTCCTCGCCCAAGGTCGAACTGGTCCTCGACGTCAGCGGGTCCATGCGCACCCGTGACATCGACGGCGAGTCGCGCATGAGCGCGGCCAAGCAGGCGTTCAACGAGGTGCTGGACTCCGTGCCCGAGGAGGTCCAGCTCGGCATACGCACGCTCGGCGCGAACTACCCGGGCGACGACCGGCAGGTCGGCTGCAAGGACACCAAGCAGCTGTACCCGGTCGGCCCGCTGGACCGCACCGAGGCGAAGACGGCCGTCGCGACCCTCTCGCCCACCGGCTGGACCCCGATCGGCCCGGCCCTGCTCGGCGCGGCCGACGACCTGGACGGCGGTGAGTCCACCCGGCGGATCGTCCTGATCACCGACGGCGAGGACACCTGCGGCCCGCTGGACCCGTGCGAGGTGGCGCGCGACATCGCCGCCCGCGGGGTGCACCTCGTGATCGACACCCTGGGCCTGGTGCCCAACGCGAAGATCCGGCAGCAGCTCACCTGCATCGCCGAGGCCACCGGTGGTACGTACACGGCCGTCCAGCACAAGGAGGACCTGTCCCACCGGGTCACCCAGCTGGTGGACCGGGCCGCCGAACCCGTCGTCACCCCGGTGGCCACCGAGGGCGCCGCGAGCTGTGCCAAGGCCCCCGAGCTCACCGCCGGGCTGTACACCGACCGCGCGAAGCTCGGCGAGCACCGCTGGTACCGGGTGAACGTCCTGCCCGGCCAGGAACTGCGGGCCTCCGTCAGCGTCTCGGCCGACCGGGCCGTCAATCCGGACTACGGCGTCCTGTTGCGCGCGGTCACCACGCACGGGCGGGAGATCGTCCGCGGCTCGGAGTCGGGCACCGGCCGCACCGACGCCATCTCCACCGGGCTGCGGTACCCCAAGGCCGAGGCGGACGACGACGCCGACGCCGAGACCGCCGAGGCCGTCTGCCTCCAGCTCAGCGACTCCTTCTCCTCTCCCACTACCGCGAAGACCGGCCCCGGTATGCCGGTCGAGCTGACCATCGACGTGGTGGACTCCCCCGACGACGCGGCGGACGCCGCGGCCTTCGGCCTCGGCCGCGGCTGGTGGTTCCTCGGCCTGATGCTGCTCGCCGGCCTGCTGGCGGGGCTGCTGTTCGGCTGGATCTCGCGCTGGCGCGTCGCCGTCTGGAGGACCAACTGATGCGTACGAACCTCCGCACCCGGACCACCCGCACCCACCGGGTGCTGCGCGCGAGCGCGGGCGCCCTGGTCGCCGGTCTCGCCCTGTTCTCCTCGGCCGTCCCGGCCCTGGCCGACGACCCGTCGGCCTCCGCGAGCCCCGGCGAGGACGGCTCGGACGCCGGTCCCACCGAGGCCGGCACCACCTTCCGTACCGCGACCGCCCTCCAGCAGGACCAGGCGGGCACCGCACAGGCCTCGACCGGCGACTACCTCTACTGGGTCTTCCCGGCCGACGCCGGACAGCGGCCGACCGTACGGGCCACCGTGACCCTCCCCGAGGCGTCGCTCCGGCACGGGGCGTCCACCTGGCAGATCGACGTCTACGACGGCCTGCGCCGCCGTCAGGCGTGCATGTACGGCCACCAGACCCGCAAGGCGGCGGCCGACGCGGCGACGGTCGAGCTCGACTGCGTGCTGCGCCCGGTGCGCGCCTGGTCCGAGCCGTGGGCCAACGACCCGCTGCCGGGCAGCTACTACGTGCGCCTCACCGTGCTGGACCTGCCCGACACCGACCTCGGCCAGCCCATCGGGGCCCGCGTGGAGGCCACCTCGATCGACGCGGGCAGCGCGCACGACGTGGACGGCGCCCTCTCCGAGCCGCTGGTGCCCGGCTCCTCGGCCGTGCGCGCCGCCGCCGGCTCCGCCGCGTCGGCCTCCCCCACGGACGGCGCGACGGACGAACCGGTCGTGGTGGCGGGCAGTGAGCCGGAGGACGGCTGGTCCTCGGGCTGGTGGACGCAGCGCTGGCTGTGGAGCGCGGGCGGAGCGGTGCTCGCCGCACTGGCCGGCGTCTTCGGCTACACCGTGACGCGCGGCCGTGGCCGCCCGTCGCACCTGCCTCCGGGCGTCTGACGGGCTTCTCCCCCTTGCCCGCCGCGCCACCGTCCCCCTCCGGGGCGGCGGCGCGGTCGTGTCCGGACCGCGGGCCGCCGAGTGGCGGTCCGTACGGGCCTGCCGGAAGCTGCCCCAGAAAGGGCTGGGCCTTTCGTTCGGATCGGGCCGGGTCAGGGAGCGGGGTCGGGTGCCGCACCCGACCCCGCGAGCCCGGCATGACCCGGACGAAAGGCCCTCACGCCGGTCGGACACCAGGAGGCAGCGCGCGTGTGGCAGTTCTTCGCGGACAACCCCTGGGTGACCGTGTTCTCGGTGATCACGGTCGGCGCCCTGCTGGGCATGGTGCGCTTCGGCCCGGTCAGGCTCGGCGCGGCGGGCGTGCTCTTCGTCGGCCTCCTCGTGGGCGCCCTGGACGAGGACATCGCCGACGCCCTGCCCGCCGGGGTGTCGGCCCTGGGACTGGCCCTGTACGTCTACACCGTGGGGCTGGAGTCGGGCCCCGCGTTCTTCCGTGAACTCCGGGGCCAACTCGCGGTGATGGCCGGGGCGATCGTGGCGCTCGTGGTCACCGCGGTCGTGGTGGGCGCGCTCGGCCACGGCGCCCTCGGCATCAGCGGCCCGTTCCTCGCCGGCGGGTTCGCGGGCATCGGGACCACCACCCCGGGCCTCGCCGCCGCCCAGGCGGCGTCCGAGGATCCGGCGCAGCCCGCCGTCGGGTACGCGATCGGATATCCGTTCGCCGTGGTGATCACCATCCTGTTCATCGCGGCCATCGCCGCCCGCCGCCGGTGGACCGCCCGCCGTGACCCCGGCTCGGGGCTGCCCGCCACCCTCGTCACCCGGACGGTGCACGTCACCCGCGAGATCGCGTGGGCGGACGTGCCGGGCGTCGCCGAGCACCGCGTCCTCGCCAGCGAGTACCGGGCGGTGGGCGCCGCGCCCCGGGTCGCCCTCCGGCTGGACCGGCTGCACCCGGGCGACCTGGTCGAGGTGGTGGGCGGCGAGGAGGACGTGGTGGCGGCCACCGCCCGCCTCGGCGAGATCGCCGAGGCGCATCTGCTCGACGACCGGTCGACCGTCGACTACCGCCGTGTCCTGCTCACCAACCCGGCCCTGGCGGGCCACACCGTCGCCGAACTCCGTCTGGCCGACACCTACGGAGCGGCCGTCAGCCGGGTGCGGCGCGGCGACTTCGACATGCTCGCCCACGACGGTCTCGTCCTCCAGCTGGACGACCGGCTCCGCGTGGTGATGCCCCGCGAACGCTCCACCGAGGTCAGCCGGTTCCTCGGCGACACGGAGGCCAAAGTGAGTGAGGTCAGTGCGGTGAGTCTCGGCCTCGGCCTCGCGCTCGGCTTCCTCATCGGCATCCCGTCCCTGACCCTCGGCGACACCACCCTGGCCCTCGGCACCGGCGCGGGCCCCCTGGTGATGGGCATGGTCCTCGGCTGGCGGAGGCGCACCGGCCCCCTGGTCTGGACGCTGCCGACCCGGGCCAACCTCACCCTGCGCCAGATCGGCCTGCTGCTCTTCCTGGCCATCGTGGGCCTCAGCTCGGGCTACTCCTTCCGGGAGAACGCGTTCTCGATGTTCGGCCTGAAGCTGCTGGCGGTCCTGGTGGTCGGCGCGGTCGTCAGCTACGCGCTGATGGTGCTGGTCGCGAAGGCGCTCGGCCAGAGCCGGGAGCGGACCATGGGGCTGCTCTCCGGGTACGTGGGCAACCCGGCGATCCTCGCGTACACCAACAGCCGGGTGAGCGACAGCCGGGTCAACAGCGGCTATTCGACGCTGTTCGCGCTGAGCATCCTGGTGAAGATCGTCTGCGTCCAGCTGCTCGTGGGGCTGTGACGGGCAGTCGCCGTACCGCGTCAGAACGGTCTCCCGGCGCCCGTGCTCCCAGCTTCCGCCGCCATGCTCCGGCCCGGCACCCGCGCGCACGTGGCCGGCCGGGCCGCCGCGGGGCAATCCCTGTTGTTCACCCTCCAGGGACAGGACCGGGACACTGATCGCCACAACTCCCCCGGCACGGGGACTGTCCAACTGCATGAACGACTCAACCGACCCCTGATGATGGGTGTTTCGTCATGCGCGTGAACAAGAGAGCCGCCACCGTCCTGGCCCTCGCCCTGGGAGCCGCCGTGCTCACCGCCCCGGCGGCGAGTGCGGACCCGGCCCCCTCGGCAGCCTCCCTCGTCCACCAGGACGGCGAACTCTGGTACGAGGCCGCTCCCGGGCAGCGCAACGCGCTGACGGTGTCGTCGGAGATCGTGGACCGGGCAGAGTTCGATTCGTACCACGTGATCACCTTCCAGGACCGATTCGACATCTCGATCGACACCGAGGCCGCCACGTGGGACGAGTGTGTCCATCCCTCCGAGGCGGACCACACGGTCGTGCGGTGCGCGGTCGAAGTCCCGCTGGGAAGCGACGACTCGGACATCTACGACGTGGACCTCGGTGACGGCGCCGACACCGCGACGATCGACGCGGACAGCCGTGCGTACGCGTCGATCCACGGTGGAGCGGGGGCCGACACTCTGACCTCGGGCCCGCGCGCCGTCCTGTTCGGCGAGGGGGGCGACGACCACCTGAACGGCGGCGGGGGCATATTCGGCATCGGTTCCTGGGGCGGCGCCGGTGACGACACTCTCAGCGGCTGTTCCTACGAGTGCTTCGGGAGTGCCGGCGACGACATCCTCACCGGCACCTCCAAGGAGAACGTCCTGCACGGCGGTGCGGGCAACGACGTCATCCGTGGCAAAGGCGGCGACGACGAGATGTTCGGCGACGCCGGCGACGACACGCTCTACGGACAGGCGGGCGACGACACCCTCCGGGGCAACCGGGGCGACGACATCCTCCGGGGCGGTGCGGGCACGGACACCCTCGTCGGCGGCCCCGGCACCGACGCGGTCCACCAGCACTGAGCCGGCCGAATCCTGAGGCGGCGGGCGCGGAGGCGGCCGTCCCCGCGCGCCCGGCCTCGGGCTTCCGCCCAGCGGGCCGCCGGACGGTCTGTGGACAGGGGCCGAAGCTCGGGGAGCGCCGAGCCGGACAGCGAACGCGAACGCTGGTCGTGAGCCGGGGACCGGGGCGGGGGCCGGGAGGAGCGGCGTGGGCCGGCGCTCGGCCGGGGCCGGCCCACCCGCACAGGGCGTGCCGGCGCTCGGCCGGGCCGGCCCACCCACGTCAGCCGGTGTGCGGCACCGTGACCGTGGCTTCCCCCTCCGCCGTCGCGCCCGTCGCCTCGACCGTGACGCGGAAGGGCCGGCCGCTGCCCTCCGCCGTGGCCCGTACGCCGTCCTCGTCGCGGGTGACGTGGAAGGTCGCGGCGGGTTCGCCGGTCAGGCCGGGGACGGTGACCAAAGTAGTGGTCGTCCCGGACTGCGCGGCGGGACCGAAGGCCCGCAGGGTGAGGTCGGCGAGCCAGTCGCCGTCCGGGCGCTGGTCGTCGCTGCCCCAGGGGAGCACCGCGCCGGGGCGGACGTACAGCGGGAGGCTGTCGAAGCCGTGCGTTTCCTGGCGCCAGACCGGGCCGGTGACCGTCTCGCCGGTGAGCAGGTGGGTCCAGGTGCCCTCGGGGACGTAGTACTCCACCTCGCCCTCGGCCGAGAAGACCGGGGCGACGAGCAAGTCCGGGCCGAGCATGTACTGCCGGTCCAGGGTGCGGGTCGCCGGGTCGTCCGGGAACTCCATCAGCATCGGGCGCATCACCGGGACGCCGGTGCGGTGGGCCTCGGCGGCGGCCCCGTAGAGGTAGGGCATCAGCCGGTGCTTGAGGAGGGTGAACTGCCGTGTCACCTCGACGGCTTCCTCGCCGAACTCCCACGGCACACGGTAGGAGACGTTGCCGTGCAGGCGGCTGTGCGAGGAGAGGAGGCCGAAGGCGAGCCAGCGCTTGAAGACGGCCGGGTCGGGGGTGCCTTCGAAGCCGCCGATGTCGTGGCTCCAGAATCCGAAGCCGGAGAGGCTCAACGACAGTCCACCGCGCAGGGATTCGGCCATCGCGTTGAAGGAGGCGAAGCAGTCGCCGCCCCAGTGGACGGGGAACTGCTGGCCGCCGGCGGTCGCCGAGCGGGCGAAGAGCACCGCCTCGCCACTGCCGCGCTCCTTCTCCAGGAGTTCGAAGACCGCGCGGTTGTAGATCTGCGCGTAGTAGTTGTGCATTCGCTCGGGGTCGGAGCCGTCGTGCCAGACGACCTCGGTGGGGATGCGCTCGCCGAAGTCGGTCTTGAAGCAGTCGACCCCCTGGTCGAGGAGGACCTTCAGCTTGCTCTGGAACCAGGCGGTGGCGGCCGGGTTGGTGAAGTCGACCAGGGCCATGCCCGGTTGCCAGAGGTCCCACTGCCAGATGTCGCCGTTGGGCCTGCGGACGAGGTAGCCCCTCTCCGCCCCTTCGGCGAAGAGCGCCGACTTCTGGGCGATGTAGGGGTTGATCCACATGCTGATGCGCAGCCCGCGCTCCTTGAGGCGGGCCAGCATCCCCTCGGGGTCGGGGAAGACGTCCGGGTCCCAGAGGAAGTCGGACCACTGGTACTCGCGCATCCAGAAGCAGTCGAAGTGGAAGACGGAGAGCGGGATGTCGCGTTCGGCCATGCCCTCCACGAAGGAGGTCACCGTCTCCTCGTCGTAGGAGGTGCAGAAGGAGGTGGTGAGCCACAGCCCGAAGGACCAGGCCGGGGGGAGCGCCGGGCGGCCGGTGAGGCCGGTGTAGCGGGCCAGGACGTCCTTGGGCGTCGGGCCGGCGACGACGTAGTACTCCAGTGTCTGGTCCTCGACGCTGAACTGCACCTGGCCCACGGATTCGGAGCCGATCTCGAAGGAGACCTTGCCGGGGTGGTTGACGAAGACGCCGTAGCCGCGCGAGGAGAGGTAGAACGGGATGTTCTTGTACGCCAGTTCGCTGCTGGTGCCGCCGTCCGCCTGCCAGACGTCGACGACCTGACCGTTCTTCACGAAGGGGGTGAAGCGCTCGCCGAGACCGTAGATGTTCTCCCCCACCGCCAGGGCGAGTTGGGCGATCATGTGGTGGGCGCCGTCGGGGGTGGTGGCGAAGGCGGTGCCTTTGCGGTCCGCGCCGGTGAGCCGGCGGCCGTCCGCGTCGAGGAAGGCGAGGCCCCAGGGCCCTTCCTTGTCGATCCTCAAGGTCAGTGGACCGCTGGTGAGTTCGGAGACCGAACCCTCCCGCGTGGTGCGCACCGAGGCGTGCGGCGTCGGGTCCACCGACAGCTCGAAGTCCGGGCCGTGGTTGACCTTGCCGGCGTGGTGGGTGGCGCGGACGCCGATGATCCCCTCGGCGGGCGTGAAGCATTCGACCGTGATCAGCGGGGTGTTGAGTGTGTCGCCGCGCCCGGTGACCCGCATGACCGCCGCGTGGGCGGTGATCCGGTCGGTGTCCACCCGCAGATCGCGGATCTCGGTGGCGTAGGAGGCACTGACCCCCTCCCGCATGAGCCAGAATCCGTCGGTGAACTTCATGAGGACTCTCTTCCGGGGGCGGTGGTGAGCGGAGGCTGCGCTGCTGCGGCGGGGTACCGGGTCACTCGGACGCTCCCGAGGGGGCGAAGGTGAGGCGGGCGAGGCGCAGGGACCCGCGCAGGGTGACCCGGAGTTCCGCCACCCCGTCCGCGCCGAAGGCCGCGGTCACCGACCGGTAGTCGTACGGGCCGCCGGTGGCGGGGACGTCGACGGCGGCTGCGGCGCCGTCCGTCTCGATCTCGACCGTGCCCTCGCCCGCGGCGTGGACGGTGACACTGCGCACGCCCGGCCCGAAGTCGCACCCCTCGAAGACCAGTCGGCCGCCGTCCGCTTCGGCTCCGGTGGTGGTGACCGCGTCGCCGTCGGTCTTCGCGCGGTCGACGATCTCGGTGCCGTGCTGCTCGTCGTAGTCGGCCGCCTCGATGCCCGCGGCGAGGACGGGGCGGGGCCCGGAGGGCTCTCCGCCGAGCTCCACCGAGGTGGTGAGCCGGATGTCCGCGCTGGACGCCCCGGCCAGCAGCTCGTACCCGCCGGGCTCCACGGTCCAGCGGCCGTGCGCCACGTCCCAGTGACCCAGTTCGGAGACGGACACCAGGAATTCGACGCGCTCCGAGCCGCCGGGGGCGAGGTGCAGCCTGCGGTGGCCGACCAGTTTGCGCAGCGGCAGCCGGGCGGCGTCGGGTCCGGTGCGGCGGACGTAGAGCTGGGCGACCTCGTCGGAGGCGGCCCCGCCGCCGTGGGTGACGGTCAGGCCGACGCGGAGCAGGTCGTCCTCGCGGGCGACGGTGAGGTCCTCGTACGCGAAGGAGGCGTAGGAGAGGCCGTGGCCGAACGGGTAGAGCGGGGCGCCGTCGAAGTACAGGTACGTCTGGCGGGATCCGACGACGTCGTAGTCGAACAGGTCCGGCAGGTCGGCGTCGGACGCGTACCAGGTCTGCGGGAGCCGGCCGGCCGGGGAGACGTCTCCGGCGAGGAGGCGGGCGAGCGCGGTGCCGGCGGCCTGGCCGCCGTGGGCGGTCCACACCAGGGCGGGGAGCGTGGCGTCGGCCTCCGGTACGGCGTACGGGTAGGCGGAGGTCAGGACCAGCACGGTGCGCGGGTTGGCGGCGTGCGCTGCGCGCCAGAGGTCCTCCTGCTGGGCGGGGAGGGCGAGGGTGGTGCGGTCCTCGGTCTCGCGGCCGTTGATGTGGGGGTCGTTGCCGGCGACGACGATGACGGTGTCGGCCTGGGCCGCGACCCGTGCGACCTCGTCCGCGCCGCGCTCGACGGTCTCGACGGCGAGGACGGTGGCGCGGTCCGCCGGAATCTTTTCGCCGTTCTCGGCAACCTTTGCGCCGTCGGCGGCGACAGACACGTACCCACCCGTACCGATGTGCAGAAGGCGGTGTCCTCCGTCGTGTCCCTCGACCGCTTCCAGGCGGAACGTCTCCTGGACGATCCAGCCGCCCGGCTCCTCGGCGGAGGCGCGCACGAAGCCGTCCTCGGCGACGGAGAGGTAGAGCCCCTCGCCGGTGCGCAGGGTGAGGACGCCGTCGCCCCAGTCGACCAGGGCGAGGGCGGTGCCCTCGGGGGCGGCGACGAGCGGCGGGAGGTCGGTGCGGCCGGTGAGGAGCGCCGGGTCGAGCGCGCCTTCCTCGCCGCGCGCGCCGCCGGTCCCCGCCCCGGCGGCCGGGACGAGGAGCTGGCCTTCGTCACAGGTCAGCAGGACCCGGTCGACGCCCTCGGCGTACAGCACGTCGTCCGCGCCGTAGCGGGCGCGCACTCCGTCGAGCGGGGTCGAGCGGTGCAGCAGAGTACCGCTGTACCAGTCGAGCTTGCAGGCGTCGGCGAGCAGGCCGACGACCGCGATCTTGTGTCCAGCGCGCGGCGCGAGCGGCAGCAGGCCGTCGTTCTTGAGCAGCACCCCGGCCTGTTCGGCTGCCTCCAGGGCGAGTTCGCGGTGGGCGGGGGTGTCGAAGGCGTCGGTGTCCGCGTAGGGGTCGAGCTCCGGGTCGAACTCGCCGAGCGCGAAGCGCAGATGGAGCAGCCTGCGCACCGCCCGGTCGATGTCCTCGGGGTCGAGGAGTCCCTTGGCGAGCGCGTCGCGGATGCGGCCGGTCATCACGGAGGAGTCCGTGCCGTGGTCGGTGAAGCTGTCGACGCCCGCCTTGAGGGAGGCGGCGGTGGCCTCTTCGTGGGTGTCGTAGTAGTGCTCGGAGTCGACCAGGTTGGAGGGTGCGCCGGCGTCGGAGCAGACGACGAGCGGCTGGTCGGTCCACTGCCTCAACTGCTGGGCGAGCAGCGGGGAGACGTGGTTGGGGCGGCCGTTGACGAGGTTGTAGGCAGGCATCACCCCGGCGACCGCTCCGGCGCGGACCGCGTCGCGGAAGGCGCGCAGGTCGTACTCGTGCAGGACACGGGGGCGCACGGAGGAGGAGGCGGTGTCGCGGTCGGTCTCGTTGTTGTGGGCGAGCCAGTGCTTGAGGACCGGGGCGGTGCGCCAGTAGCGGGGGTGCTCGCCGCGCAGGCCGCGGGTGTAGGCGACGGCGATGGCGGAGGTGAGCGCGGGGTCTTCGGAGTAGCCCTCCTCGCCGCGCCCCCACAGGGGGTGGCGCAGGAGATTCACTGTCGGGGCCCAGACGTTGAGGCCGACCCGGTCGTCGCTCCGGCGCTTGGCCCGCACCTCGTCGCCCACGGCTTCACCGACCCGGCGCACCAGGTCGTCGTTCCAGGTGGCGCCGAGACCGACGGCCTGGGGGAACACGGTCGCCCCGCCCATCCAGGCGACACCGTGCAGCGCCTCCTGGCCGGTACGGAAGGCCGCCAGCCCCAGTCGCTCCACCGGCGGGGCGAACTGGTGCAGCATCGCGATCCGTTCGTCGGCCGTGAGCCTCTGGAGCAGGTCGTCGACGCGGGCCTCGAAGGGCAACTGCGGGTCGCGGAAGGGAAGCGGAAGGTCCGTCACGTGCGGGTCCCCTTGGAAAGGTGGGAGGTCTGGCGGAGCCATGGGCTGCCACGGGTCCTTCGGAACATCAGCTGGTGATCTTTCGAAGCGCTTCGATGCTCCGCGTACGACCGGCCAAGTGTCAAGAGCACGGCGGGTCTACTCGGCCTGCCCAGCTCACAGGAGCCGCCCAGGAACGCGGGAAACGTTACGGAAACAGCTCCGAGGAATGTGCGGGCGAACTCTTGTGCGGCTGGCCCCCTTCACTTAACCTCGCTGCAACATCGAAGCGCTTCGACAGCACTTCGAGGGTGCTCAGCCGGTGTCTCCGGAAAGTGCCTCGGACGGCTTGGTCCTCCGTGGTCCACTCCCGGTCTCGCCGCCGGTGGTGACTTCAAGCCGTCACCGCCCGGTCGTACCGCCCGATCCGGGCGGTTCCGTCCAGTTACGCCCACCTCAGACTCAGGAACCGAACGGCGGTCGCCCGCCGTGTGTCGTCCTGGTGCGCCATGAAGGGTTGACGCAATGACGCCGAATTCCTCCCCCGCCACGAACCGGTCCGAGAGCGGTGCTCCGGGCCTCCGCGCCGTAACGCCGAACCGCCGGAGCTTCCTGGCTTCGAGCGCCTTCGCTGCGGTGGCCGTGGCGGGCGGCGTACCGCTGCTGGCCGCGTGCGGCGGTTCCGGCTCCGATTCGGGGAGCCGGGAGGGCACGACGAGCGGCAAGGCGCTCAGCAAGGTCGTGCCGAGCTACGTGCCCTCCAACCTGGTGCAGCCCGACGTGGCCAGCGTCAACGGATCGAGCCCCGGGTTCGCCAAGCTGCCCGACCCGCTGGCGAAGTCGGTCAAGTCCGTTCCTGGCAAGGGATCTTCCTTCCGGGTGATGACCCCGCTGTGGGGCACCGTCCCGAAGAAGGACAACCCTTACTACACCGCGGTCAACAAGGCGGTCGGCGCGACGCTGAACTTCGACCCGCAGGACGGCAACACGTACCAGGACAAGATCGGTGCCGTACTCGCCGGCGACGACATCCCGGACGCGGTGACCATCCCGGGCTGGAACATGCAGGGCCAGATCCGCAACGCCATCACCGCGAAGTTCGCCGACCTCAGCCCCTACCTGGCCGGCGACGGGGTGAAGAAGTACCCGAACCTCGCCAACATCCCCACCGGCGCCTGGCAGTACTCGGTCTTCGGCGGCAAGCTGCGCGGGCTGCCCATGCCGTCGCCGGTCATCGGCAACGCGATCTTCTACCGCAAGGACATCGTCGGTTCCGGCGCGGTCCCGGCCAGCGCCGACGACCTGCTCGCCTTCGGCAAGGAGTACACCGCCCCGAAGAGCAAGGTCTGGGCCTTCGACGACCTGTGGACCTGCATCCAGAAGCTCTACGGCGTGCTGCCGGACGCCCCGCACTACTGGCAGCTCCAGGACGGCAAGCTCGTCCACAAGATCGAGACCAAGGAGTACCGCGAGGCCCTGGCCTTCGCCCGCAAGCTCCACGACCTCGGCTACGTCCACCCGGACGCCGAGGCCAACAAGGACGCGGACTCCAAGATCCGCTTCACCAGCGGCCACATCGTCATGTACAACGACGGCACCGGCGGCTGGAAGGGCATGGTGACCGAACAGAAGGCCGCCAACCCGAAGTTCGACATGCAGGCGCTCGACTTCTTCTCGGCCGACGGCGGCAAGCCCGTCCTCTGGCAGGACGACCCGGCCGGCATCTACACCTTCCTCAGCAAGAAGCTCCCCAAGGCGAAGATCGAGGAGTTCCTCGCCATCGCCGACTTCGCGGCAGCCCCCTACGGCACCGAGGAGTTCATGCTCACCAACTACGGCGTCCAGGGGACCCACTACAACGTGAAGGACGGCGTCCCGACCTTCACCGACCAGGGCATCCAGGAGGCACAGCCCTCCACCTTCCTCTTCCTCGCCTCCCCGCCGCACACCATCGCCTTCCCCGACGAGCCGAAGCTGGTCCAGGACTACGCGGGGTGGATGGCCCGCCAGGCGCCGAACATCAAGAAGCCGCTCTTCTTCGGCATGCAGATCGTCGAGCCCCAGCGCTACGCCTCCCTGTACACGCCCTTCGACGACCTGCAGAAGGACATCCGGCGCGGTCGCAAGAAGGTCAGCGACCTGGAGGCGGCGGTCTCCACGTGGAAGCAGAGCGGTGGCGACGAGCTCCGCACCTGGTACCAGGACATCCTCGACAAGAACGGCTCCGGCAGCTGACCGCACGCGGCAGACGGCAGGACCCACGCACAGACGAAAGTGGCCGCCGGGCGCGATGACGCCCGGCGGCCGGGGCGGAGCAGCACGACATGGGGAGCTCACGGTGAAGCCACGGGCCACGGAGGCGGCCGGCACGGGCCGCACGCCGGACGGGACCGACGTCCCGTCCGGCGAGGACGGTCTGACCACCGCGCGGGACGGCGGAACAGCGGATGCCGGATCGTCGGACGTGACGTCCGACGGCGGAACGTCGGACGACGGAGTCAAGGACGGTACGGACAGGCCACGCGCCGCCGGCGGAGGTACGGTTGCCCGCGCGCGCGGCGGCCGCTTCGGCAAGACGGCCAAGGGCGGCGGCAGTCCGGCCTCCGGCCTGCTGCCCGGCGGCATCACCTGGCGGCACCGGCTGCGGCGGGACCGCACGCTGATCCTGATGACGCTCCCCGCCATCGCGCTGCTGCTGATCTTCAACTACATACCGCTGCTCGGGAACATCGTCGCGTTCCAGAACTACGACGTCTACGACCTGGGCATCACCGGCAGCCCCTTCGTCGGCTTCGACAACTTCACCCGGATCTTCGACGACTACCGCTTCTGGGAAGTCCTGATCAACACGCTGGTCATCTTCCTGACCCAGCTGATCCTCTTCTTCCCGATCCCGATCGCCATCGCGCTGCTGCTGAACAGCGTGATGAGCTCCCGGGTGCGTGCGTGGGTGCAGGCGATCGTGTACCTGCCGCACTTCTTCTCCTGGGTGCTCGTCGTCACCGTCTTCCAGCAGATGTTCGGCGGAGCCGGCCTCGTCGCGCAGTGGCTGCGCGAACACGGCCACGAAGGCTTCGACCTGATGACCAACCCCGGGTTCTTCAAGTTCCTGGTCACCGCTCAGGCGGTCTGGAAGGACGCGGGCTGGGGCGTCATCGTCTTCCTCGCCGCGCTCGCGGCCGTCAACACCGACCTCTACGAGGCCGCCGCGGTGGACGGCGCGGGACGCTGGCGCCGCATGTGGCACGTCACTCTGCCCGCGCTGCGCCCGGTGATCGCCCTGCTGCTGGTCCTGCGGGTCGGCAGCGCGCTCAACCTGGACTTCGAGCAGATCCTGCTCCAGCGCGACCAGGTGGGCGCCGGCGCGTCCGAGATCCTCGACACCTACATCTGGTGGACGGGCATCAAAACCGGTGACTTCGGCTACGCCGCCGCGGCCGGGATCTTCAAGGGACTGTTCAGCGTCGCCATGGTGCTGGGCGCGAACAAGGTCGCCCACATGCTGGGCGAGCAGGGGGTGTACTCCAAGAAATGACGACTCTCCTGGACCTCGAAAAGACTCCGGGCGGGTGGCCCGTGGACACCGCGCCGGCCCGCACCCCGCTCCAGCGCCTCCTCGGCACCGAATCGCGCCCCGCCTGGGAGGACGAGCCGACGAAGGCCGGTCTCGCCTTCAAGGGTTTCGGCCTCGTCGCGATCTGCGCGGTGATCCTCATCCCCATCTGGGTGGTGGTCGTCACCAGTCTCTCCGACACCAAGGCCATCAACGACGCGGGCGGGCTGGTCGTCTGGCCGAAGAGCATCACCTTCGTCGCGTACAAGGAACTGCTGAGCGGCGGCGCCGTCACCCGGGCGGCGATGGTCAGCATCGGACTGACCGTCGTCGGCACGGTGTTCAGCATGGTGATCTCGATCCTGTGCGCCTACGGCCTCAGCCGACGCGACTCGATCGCCCACCGGCCGCTGCTGATGACGCTCATGGCGACGATGTTCTTCGGCGCGGGACTCATCCCCACGTATCTGCTGGTGACCGGGATCGGTCTGAGCAACAGCTACTGGTCGATGATCCTGCCGAGCGCGATCTCCGTCTTCAACATCCTGGTGCTCCGCGGCTTCTTCATGGACACCGCCCCCGAACTCATCGACGCGGCACGGATCGACGGCGCCGGTGAGTGGCGCATCCTGCTCCAGATCGTCATGCCGCTCTCCCGCGCGGTGGTCGCGGTCATCTCGCTGTTCTACGCGGTGGGTTACTGGAGCCAGTGGTTCAACGCCATGCTCTACATCCAGGACAGCGACAAGTACCCGCTCCAGATGATCCTCCGTCAACTCGTGCTCCAGCACCAGGTGCCGCCGGGCGCGATGGGAGCGGCGGTGAGCAGCGGGCAGATCAACAGCCTCGCGGTCCAGATGGCCGTCATGGTCCTCGCGCTGATCCCGGTGGCGGTGCTGTCGCCGTTCGTCCAGAAGCACTTCCAGAAGGGGATGCTCACCGGGGCCGTGAAGGGCTGAGCCCACCGCGTTCCCCCTGCCCCACGTGCCGCGCGCCGGGACCTCCCGCGCGCGGCACGGAGCGTCCCCCGCACGGCCCCGATCCCCCGCCTCACCCCGCCCCTCCCCGCTCCGGAAGGACTCCGCCATGCCCGCGTTCCGTTCCGACCGCGCTCCCTCTCCCGCCGTGCCGGCTCCGCCCGGCCGCCGTTCGGTCCTGGCCGGGGCCGCGGCGGTCGCCGCCGCCGCGTGCGTCCTGCCCGCCGCCGGTACGGCCTCGGCGGCGGAACGGCCCTCCGGCCGGCCGAGGACCGAGGCGTACCGCTGGCGTACCGCCGCCATCGGCGGCACCGGGTTCGTCACCGGTCTGCTGTTCCACCCGTCGGCGCGCGGACTGGCCTACGCCCGCACCGACATCGGCGGCGCCTACCGGTGGGACGCGGCGAAGGCCCACTGGACGGCCCTCACCGACTTCACGGGCTGGGACGACTGGAACCTCCTCGGCGTCGAGGCGATGGCCGTGGACCCTGCCCACCCGGACCGGGTGTACCTCGCGCTCGGCACGTACGCCCAGTCCTGGGCGTCCCCGGGGGCGGTGCTGCGCTCCGAGGACCGGGGCGCGACCTGGAGCCGTACGGACCTCACGGTGCGGCTCGGCGCCAACGAGGACGGGCGGGGCACCGGTGAACGGCTGCTGGTCGACCCGCGCGACAGCGGGACCCTCTGGCTCGGCACCCGCCACGACGGTCTGCTGCGCTCCACGGACCGGGGCGCCACCTGGGCCCCGGACACCTCCTTCCCGGCCGTGCCGTCCGCGTCCGGCCAGGGGGTCACCCTGCTGGTGGCGGCCGGGCGGACGGTGTACGCGGGCTGGGGCGACGGCGCCGCCTCGCTGTACCGCTCGACCCCGTCCGGCGGGTGGGAGCCCGTCCCCGGCGCGCCGGTGGCCGACGGGGCGACCCGGGTGCCCGTCCGCGCGGCGTACGACGCCGGCTCCCGTGCCCTGTACGTGAGCTGGGCGAACGGTCCGGGGCCGAACAACCAGAGCGACGGAGCGGTGCACCGTCTGGACACGGTGACGGGCGCCTGGTCGGACGTGACACCGGTCGTCCCCGGCGGGGCGGACGCGTTCGGCTACGGCGGGATCGCGGTGGACGCCCGGCGTCCCGGCACGGTCGTCGTCTCCACCAACAACCGCTGGGCGCAGGTCGACACGCTCTTCCGCTCCACCGACCACGGACGCACCTGGATCTCCCTCAAGGACACGGCGGTGCTGGACGTGTCGGAGACGCCCTATCTGCGCTGGGGCGGGGAGGCCAAGTTCGGCTGGTGGATCCAGGCCGTCGCGGTCGACCCGTTCGACTCGCGCCACATCGTCTACGGGACCGGCGCCACGGTCTTCGGCACCCGGGACCTGGTGCACTGGGCGCCGGAGATCCGGGGCCTGGAGGAGTCGTCGGTACGGCACCTGGTCGCACCGCCCACCGCCCGGGGCGCCCGGCTGCTCAGCGGGCTGGGAGACATCGGGGTGATGTACCACGAGTCGCTGACCGCCTCCCCCTCGCGCGGGATGGCGTCCACGCCGGTGTTCGGCACCGCGACCGGCCTGGCCCTCGCCGCCGGCCTCCCCTCGTACGTCGTACGGACCGGCTGGCCCTCGGGGTCGAATGCCGCCGGGGCGTACTCGCGCGACGGAGGCGCCAGTTGGCAGCCGTTCGCGTCCCAGCCGGAGATCGCGGCCTCCGCGCCCGGGCCGATCGCGGTGAGCGCGGACGGGAAGACCCTGCTCTGGACGTTCATCCACTGGGACGGCACGAAGTACCCGGCGCACCGGTCCACGGACGGCGGCGCGAGCTGGAGCGAGGTGTCGACGTTCCCGAAGGGCGCGACCCCCGTCGCCGACCCGGTGGACCCCGACCGCTTCTACGCGTACGACACGGACACCGGTACCGTCCACCGCTCCACGGACGGCGGCGCCTCCTTCACCGTCGGCGCCACCGGACTGCCCTGGGGAGACGCGCAGTTCAAGATGGCCGCCGCACCGGGCCGGACGGGCGACCTCTGGCTGTCGGCGAAGACCGGGGGGCTGCACCGTTCGACGGACGGCGCAGGCACGTTCACGGCCGTGGCCGGCGTCCAGGAGTCGCACGCCCTGGGCTTCGGAAAGGCCGCCCCTTCCTCGCAGAAGGGCCGATCCCGGCGCCCGGGCTTCCCCGCGCTCTTCCAGACGGGTCGGGTCTCCGCGACGCACGACGGGGTGGCGGTGCTGCGCTCCGACGACGCGGGCGCCACCTGGATCCGCATCAACGACGACCAGCACCAGTGGGGGTGGACCGGTGAGGTGATCACCGGCGACCCCCGCGTCCACGGCCGGGTGTATCTGGGCACCAACGGCCGGGGCATCCAGTACGCCGAACCGGAATGAGGATCGAGAACACCATGCCGTCCCTGCGTGACGCCACCCGTGGCCGCCTTCTCTTCGGCGGCGACTACAACCCCGAGCAGTGGCCCGAGGAGGTGTGGGCCGAGGACGTGGCCTTGATGAAGGAGGCCGGAGTCAACTCGGTGACACTCGGCGTCTTCTCCTGGGCGAAGATCGAACCCCGCCCGGGTGCCAGGGAGTTCGACTGGCTCGACCGACTGCTGGGGCTCATGGAGGAGAACGGCATCGGGGTGGTCCTCGCCACCCCGACCTCCTCCCCGCCGCCGTGGATGGGCGCTCTGCACCCGGAGACGCTGCCGCGCGCGGAGGACGGCTCGGTCGTCTGGTACGGCTCGCGCCAGCATTTCTGCGCGAGTTCACCGGTGTACCGCCGGTACGCCGCGGCTCTCACAGAGGACCTGGCGGCCCGGTACGCCGGCCACCCGGCGCTGACCATGTGGCACATCAACAACGAGTACTGCACGCACTGCTACTGCGACGAGACGGCGGCGCACTTCCGCCGCTGGCTCGCCGACCGGTACGGCACCCTCGAAGCGGTCAACGAGGCCTGGGGGACGGCTTTCTGGAGCCAGCGGTACGACACCTGGGCGGAGATCCTGCCGCCCCGCAAGGCCCAGTACACGCGCAACCCCACGCAGGTACTCGACTTCAAGCGGTTCACCTCCGACGCCCTGATGGAGTGCTACACCGCCGAGCGCGACATCGTGCGCCGCTACTCCCCCGCCCTCCCGGTGACGTCCAACTTCATGCCGTTGTGGTCGGGGCAGGACGCCTGGGCGTGGGCCGGCCAGGAGGACGTCGTCTCGGTGGACGTCTACCCGGACCCGGCGGACCCGGGAGCGGGGCAGTACAACGCGATGCTCGCCGACATGACGCGCTCGCAGGCCCGGGGACCGTGGATGCTGATGGAGCAGGCCGCGAGCGCGGTCAACTGGCGCCCGGTGAACCACCCGAAGCCCCGAGGGCTCAACCGGCTCTGGTCCCTCCAGTCGGTGGCCCGGGGAGCGGACGCCGTCTGCTACTTCCAGTGGCGCCAGTCCCGGCAGGGCTCGGAGAAGTTCCACTCCGGGATGGTGTCGCACGCGGGTCCCGATGGACGCGCCTTCGGGGAGATCACCCGCATCGGCGCCGAACTGGCCACCCTCGCACCGGAGGTGAGCGGCGCACACGCCCTGGCCGACGTCGCGGTGCTGCACGACTGGGACGCCTGGTGGGGCAGTGCGCAGGAGGGCCGCCCCTCCGCGCACCTGGACTACCCGGAGCTCGTACAAGCCTGGCACCGGGCCCTCTGGGAGAACGGCACCGCGACCGATTTCGCCCGCCCCGAGGCCGACTTGAGCGGCTACCGGATGGTCGTGGTGCCGCAGCTCTATCTCCTGAGCGACGCGGCCGTCGACAACCTGGTCGCGTACGTGGCGGGCGGCGGCACCCTGGTCAGCGGGTTCTTCACCGGCGTCGCCGACGTGGACGACCGCATCCGGCCGGGCGGGATGGACGCACGCCTGCGGGCGCTCTTCTCGATCCGCACGCTCCACGAATGGTGGCCCGTCGAGCCGGAGGCGGGCGTCGACTGCGACGGCTTCCGGGGTCTGCTGTGGTCGGAGGAGCTGGAGGCGGACGGCACCGGCGAGACAGTGGCCGCCTACCGGGGCGGCGAACTGGACGGGCTGCCCGCCGTGCTCCGCAAGGGCGGCGCCTGGTACGTCTCGACCCTGCCGGAGCCCGCGGCCCTGCGCGAACTGCTCGGCCGGGTGGCCGGCGAGGCGGGTGTCCGGCCGGTGGTGGCGGGACTGCCGGAGGGTGTGGAGGCGGTACGCCGGGGCGAGTTGCTCTTCCTCTTCCACCACGGGCGGGGCGAGGTGACCGTGGAGCTTCCGGGGAGTCACGTCGACGTGCTCAGCGGCGCGAGGACGGACGGGACCGTGGAGTTGGGGCGTTACGGCGTGGCGGCTCTCAAGCCGGTCGGCGCGGCATGATCCGGGGCACCTGGGAGCCGCGGCCCGCCGTCCGCTGGGAGGACGCCTTCCTCAGCGGGAACGGTCACCACGGTGCGATGGTGTACGGCGACCCGGTCGACGACCGGGTCATCGTCAACCACCACACCCTCGTCCGGCCCAACGGCAGCGAGCACCTGCGCCCGCCGGAACTGTCCGGGGAACTCGGCCCGCTCCAGGACGCGTTGCTGGCCGGGGACACCCAGGCGGCCGAACGCTTCGGCGCGGGCCGGCCGCTGGTGTGGGTACAGCCGTTCCACCCGGCGTTCCAGACCCGGGTGCGGCGTTCCGGGACGGACGGCCTCGCGCCCCAGGGCCCGGGGGACACCGCTCCCCCGGCCGGACCCGAATCGTCGCCCTACCGCCGCGAGGTGGACTTCACCTCGGGCGAGACCACCGCCTCCTCGGGCCACTGGCGCAGCCAGGTGTTCGTGTCGCGGGCCGACGACGTGATCGCGCAGCGCATCACCGGATTGGCGCCGGCCGTCGAGGTCTCGCTCGACCCGGCCCTGCCCGGCGCTCCGGCGGGTCTGGCCGTCGGCCGCTCGACGGTGCTGACACCGCACGGCGCCCGCCTCGCGCTGCGCCTGCGCTACCCGGACGGCGAACTGTCGTGTCTCGGCGTGACGACGCTGCGCGCCGAGGGCGGCACCGTGTCGGTGGACGGCGACGGCATCCGTGTCACGGGCGCCCAGAGCGTGCTGCTGCTCACCCGGGTGCGCCGTGGACTCGGCGACCCCGATCTCGAAGCCGAGTGGGCAGCCCTGCCGGACACCGGCTACGCCGAGCTTTTTGACCGTCACATGCCCCTGCACCGGGGCGCTTTCGCCCGTTGCGCGTTCTCCCTGCACGACGAGGAGCCGGCCCGTCGGAGCCTGCCGGGCAGTGAACTGCTGCGCCACCCGGACAGCCCCGCGCTGCTGGAGCGGTTGTTCGCGGCGGGCCGTTACCACCTGCTCTCCGCGTCGGGGCTGCTGCCACCACGGCTGACCGGCTTGTGGACGGGCGACTGGGACACCGCATGGTCGGGGGCCTTCACCACCAACGCCAACCTCAACCTCCAGGTGTCCTCGGCCTCCGCGGCGGATCTGCCCGAGGTGCTGGACGCCCATACTCGCCTGATCGAGGGCCAGTTGGAACACTGGCGGGACAACGCCAGGGCGCTCTTCGGCACCCGGGGCATCGTCGCTCCCTCCCACTCGGACGGCGAGTCGGGCCACACCCGCCACTTCCAGCGGGCCTATCCGCTGCACCTGTGGACGGCAGGCGCCGACTGGCTGTTGCAACCCCTGCTCGATCACGCGGCGGCCACCGGCGCGGTTTGGGAGTCACTGGTCTCGGCCTGTGTCGAAGTCGCCGATTTCTACACGGACTTCCTCACGCGCGAGGGTCCGGACGGGAGTGTGGCGATCGTCCCCTCGTACTCGCCGGAGAACCGCCCGGCGAACGCGAGTTGGGGCGCCGTCAACGCCACGATGGACATCGCGGCGGCCCGCCACGCGCTCACCGCGGCGGCGGACCTCGCCCCCGGGCACCCGGACGCGGGCCACTGGCGGAGTCTCGCCGGACGGCTCCCGCACTACCTGGTCAACGAGGACGGCGCGCTGGCGGAGTGGGCCTGGCCCGGACTGCGCGAGACGTACGACCATCGCCACCTCAGCCATCTCTACCCGGTGTGGCCGCTCGACGAGATCAACCCGTACGACACCCCTCGGCTGGCCGGCGCCGCTCACCGCGCGCTGGCGCTGCGGGGTTCGGAGAACGACTCGGCCCACGGCCATCTGCACCACGCGCTGGTCGCGGCGCGGCTGCGGGACCGCTCTCGGGTGTCCTCGGCGCTCGCGTCGGTACTGGCCGGGGACTTCTTCCACGACTCGCTGATGAGCGCGCACTACCCGGCCCGCGACGTCTACAACGCGGACGCCGCCCACGCGTTGCCGGCCGTCGTGCTGGAGATGCTGGTGCAGTCCACGCCGGGCCGGCTGGTCCTGCTGCCCGCGCTCCCGGCCGCGTACCCGCGAGGCTCGCTCCGGGGCGTCCGCACCCGGTTCGGCGCGGCGCTGGACCTCACCTGGACCCCGGACGAGGTCACCGCGGTGCTCCGTCCGGCACGCGACGTCAGGGTCGAGTTGCGTACGGGCCCGCCGCCCGGTGCCCCGGCGGGTGCGGCGGAGCCGGGCGCGGCGTCCTGGATCACGCTCACCGCGGGGGCCGACCGGGTCCTGACGGTGCCGCGACGGGAGGCGGCCGGCCGGTGAGCGGTCCGGCGGACCGCCGGCCGCCCGTGCGGGTGGGCCCGGCCCGAGGCGGTCGGGCCGGCCCGCACGGCTCACACCGCGGGGGCGGGCCCCGTACTGGCCCGTACCGTCAGCTCCGGCGCGATCAGCTCGACCTCGTCCGCGCCTCGGCCGGTGAGCTTGGCCGCCACCAGCTCGACCGCCCGGCGCCCCATCTCCTGGGCGGGAATGGCGACGGAGGTGAGCCGCACGGAGGCCTGTACCGCCACCTGTTCGGGGCAGACCGCGACCACCGAGACGTCCTCGGGCACGGCACGGCCCTGCTGCTGGAGGAGGTTGAGCAGCGGCTCCACGGCGGACTCGTTCTGGACGATGAACCCGGTGGTGCCCGGCCGTTCGTCGAAGATCCGGGACAGAGTCTGCGCCATCGCCGCGTAACCGCCCTCGCAGGGCCGGTGCAGCACGGTCACTCCGGTCTCCCGCGCCTTGGCCCGGATGCCGTCGATGGTGCGCTCGGCGAAGCCGGTGTGCCGTTCGTAGACCGCGGGTGCCTCGCCGATCACGGCGACCTCCCGGTGCCCGAGTCCGGCCAGATGATCCAGGCACAGCGCCCCGGTCGCCTCGAAGTCGAGGTCCACACAGGTCAGTCCGGCCACGTCTGCGGGCAACCCGATGAGCACGGCGGCCCGTTCGGTGTCCCGGAGCACGGGGAGGCGCTCGTCGTGCAGTTCCACGTCCATGAGGATCAGCGCGTCGGCCAGCGAACTCCCGGCGATCCGCCGGACGGCGGCCGGGCCTTCCTCACCGGTGAGGAGCAGTACGTCGTAGCCGTGCGTACGGGCGGTGGTGGCCACCGCGATGGCGATCTCCATCATCACCGGCACGTACATGTCGGTACGCAACGGCACCATCAGGGCGATGATGTTGGATCGGCTGCTGGCGAGCGCGCGGGCCCCGGCGTTGGGGTGGTAGCCGAGCTGTTGGATGCTCAGCTCCACTCGCTCCCGGGTGGGCCCGGAGATGGACCGCTTCCCGCTGAGGACGTAGCTCACCGTGCTCGCGGAGACTCCGGCGTGCTGGGCGACCTCGGCCAGGGTGACCATGCGCTCTCCCTTACGGGTGACAGTGACAGGTGACGGGACGGCAGAACAACAGCGGGAAGGAGGATGGTGGTGAAGCGCTTCGAAACAGCCGCGTTTCCCCCAACCCCCCTCTGACATGCAGAGATCCAAACGAGCCTAGACCGACTCCGGAGAACTGTCCAGAGTGGTGTCGAAGCGCTTCGACACTCGGTGAGACTCAGGGACCGGGAAGTCCCGCGATGGCTCCGGACGGCTGCGGGAAGCCCGGAACCCGTTCCGTCGACGACCCGGCCCCGGCCACCGCGACCCCGTGAAACCGGCGTTCCGGTGGCGTGCGTCCGTACGGTGCCATGGGCTGTTCCGTTCCTCGGTTCCCAGCGGGAAGACGGGGGGTTCCGGACTCGTAGTCGCCGCACGGGGCCAAAAGGTTGCCACCGATGGAGGGCCGGTTCATCGCGCGTTCGGCCGGCGGTTCCCCCGCGGGCCCGAGCGGAACCGCGACTCACCCTCGAAGGACGGTCGCCGGACATCCCGCAGCAGCCTCGCCGGCTCTCACGCAGGGCGGGAAACCGTTCGATCCCGGTTCGGCGGCGTCGCTACGCTGCGCGGATGGACGAGGAAGCGACATCGGTCGACGCCAGGGATCTTTACCAGGAACTGCTGGGACACGGGGGTCCGAACGCCTTCGGGGCGGTGGTGGCGCCGTGGCTCGCACGCGGCGCCGCCGATTACCCGGCCTGGCTGGCAACGGCGGCGGACTCGCTCTGCCGGGAGGACTTCGACGGACCGGCCGATCTCCGCAACGCGATGAGCTGGGAGCTGTACGCCCTCAGCCGGGTCAGCGACATGCTGCTCCTGGCCCATCAGCCTCCTGCCGACCCGGGGATCGAGGCACCGTGGGCCCGTCGCTCGCGCTCGCTCGACGGGTGGCCGGCGCTCGGCCTGGAGCAGTATCTCCGCCTGTTCACCGATCTTGGGCTGAAGCCGTTCCGGCCGACGGGCCCCTTCGACCCCTTCCTCCACGAAATCGTCGAAGTCGAGCAGGCCGAGGATCCGGAGGAAGCCGTCCGCGTGACCGGGACGGTCTGGCCGGGACTGTGGCTGGGGCCGCTGCTGTTCAGCCGTGCCGGCGTACGCGTCCGGGCCGGCGCCCGGCACGCGGAGCGCGGCGTCGCCGACCGCTCCCCGCTCTACTGGACCTTCCTGCGCCGCCACCGGCCCACCGTCGACCTGTCGCAGGGGTGGGGCAGCAACTCCCAGTGGCGCACCGACTTCCGCCTGGACCACCGGACGCCGACGGGCAGAAGGGTCAACGCCGACGGCCGAAGGGACCTGGACGACGGCGGAGCGAACCCCGACCCCTGCGAAGCACTGCTGACCCCTGCCGAGCGGCGTCAACTGCTGTCCAGTCGATGCCTGTTGCGCACGCCGGAGAACGTGGCCGCGCTGACAGCCGCAGACGCCTCCTGGGCGGTGGACTTCTTCCCGTACGACTGGCGGCTGCCCTCCTCCGGACACCCCGGCAGCACGACCGGGTGACGGCGCTCCCCCGCGGGAACTCCGCCGGGCCTCCCGCACGCCGCCCGCCGGAAGTCCGACGCGCTCCACGCGGCGCCCCGCGGCCCGGGGACGAAGTCGCGGACGAACCGTGGAGCAGTCGTACGCCGACCGCCCATCGCTCCCCACCCCCAGCACGGTCGTGCCGGAGCGCCGCTCACCCGGGCGCTACGCCGCGTACCCACGAGGGCTCCACTTCGTGAAGGTTCGCGTGCACATGGTCGGATTCCTCGACGCTCTCTTACCTTGATCGTTTTCTCACAGTAACTAAGTACTTCATGAACATCTTCAGCCGCAGCTCAACGCCCCGACGCACAGTTGACCCGGGCACGGACACGACGGTCGCGCCTGCCGCCGTGCTTCCCCCTCCCGCGCTGAAGGGACTCACCGGAGAATGGATGATCGATCCGGCGCACAGCAGGATCGGATTCTCCGTGCGGCACGCCATGGTGACGACGGTGCGGGGTTCCTTCGCCGAGTACGAGAGCCTCCTCTACTTCGACGGCAGTACCCCCTCCCGCTCCCGGGCCGAGATCGCCATCGCCACCGCCAGCGTCGACACCGGCGTGGAACAGCGCGACGCGCACCTCGTCGGGCGGGAGTTCCTGGACGCCCGGAAGCACCCCCGGATGGTCTTCACCAGCTCCGCCGTGAGCCTCGTCGCCCAGGACCTCTTCCGTATGACGGGAGACCTCACGATCAGGGGCACCACCAACCCGGTAGACCTGGACCTCACCTACATCGGGCACGTCACCGACCCGTTCGGCTACGAACGGGTCGGCTTCGACGGCACCACCACCATCAACCGCACCGACTGGGGCCTCACCTACAACGCCCGCCTCGCCGAAGGCGGAGCCATGGTCAGCGAGAAGCTCCGCCTCCAGTTCGACATCGCCGCGATCCGGAAGCCGGTCGCGTAGCAGGAGCGGGGCGAGACGGCGCGGCGGGTTGGAGGACGGGCCGCCGGAAAACCGGCTTACAGACCGGGCCCGGCACGTAAGCATGGATCAACCGGCGCGCACTGCTCTCACCGCTCCGGCCCCAGGCCCGCCTGCGGCTGCCCGCCGTCGACCGGAACGTGAGCTCCGTTCATCGCTCCCGACACCGGCGACAGCAGGAATCCAATAACCTGCGCGACTTCCTCCGCGTCGAGCAGCCGCCCGCTGGGGTTCCTCCGGGCGTACGCCTCATAAGCCTCAGGGTCCCGACGCCGCAGCCGGTCCCAGCTCTTTCCCGGTATGAGGATCGAGCCGGGGCTGACCGTGTTGACCCGAATCCGGCGGGGGGCGAGTTCCTGACACAGTGCGCCCGCGAGGTAGATCTCCGAGGCCTTCGCAGCGCCGTACTGCGCCGGAAAACGTGGCTTCCACCCCGAGACGGAGGAGACCAGCACCACGGAACTACCGGGGCGAACGCTGTCGAGGGCAGCGCGGATGGCGCGCACGGCATGGCCGCCGTTCAGTTCCCAGGTCGCTGCCCAGTCTTCTCGAGTCGACTCGAGAAGGCCACCGCCACGCTTGCCACCAATGTTGGCGACCAAGCCGTCGAGCCCGCCGAGGAGTTCTCCTGCACGCCGGGTGAAGTCCTCCAGCTCACCCTGTGCCAGCACGTCCACCGATTCCGTCAGCACGCGAACGCCGAACTCTTCGCGCAACCCGGACGCCGCACGCGTGAGGCTCTCGCGGTTCCGGCCGCAGATCGCTACCGACGCCCCCTCTGCGGCAAGGAGACGCGCCGTCGCGTAGCCCAACCCCCTGCTGCCTCCGGTCACCACAAACGATCGGCCTCGCAGTCCATAGACCGTTGGCGGACTCGTCGCTGCGCCGTGCACAGCTTTTTCATCTATGCCCATGAGCGCCACTCTGACATCAGTAGTGGCAGAGGTCAGCGCACAAGCTTGCGTATGACGATGCCCACGATGAGTGTGGTGAACAGCATGCCCGCAACGGTGAATGCCACCGCGAGCGCGGACCACTCAGCCGTTTTCAGCTCCGAGGGCATACCGGTTCCCACGTTCAGCCACAGGGCCAGGGCCAATACCAGGCTCTTGCCCATGACAACCGCGTCCATGAGGCCTCGTCCCGGCTCCCGCCCAACACCTGCCAGATGGAAGGCCGCTCCGGTCAGCAGCACACACAGCCCGAGGACCCGTGCCGGGTTCCGTGCGCGTACCCCCCACCCGAGAACCCCGCCGAGGATCACCCGCTCAAGGGTTCTCCGCAGCACAGGTAACGTGGCGGCCTCGCGTTGCCTCGCGAGGTAGTAGAGCTCGTCGACCTCGCGATTCCGGTTTCTTCTGGCCAGCGCAGACCGCACTGACTCGATCGTCGCGGCAGTCACCTCGGTGAAGGAGCGTTCCAGAAAGCCCAGAGCCTGGGTGGCGTTGCGGAAGACCTGGCCGGCTAGCTCCATGTCCCCGACGCTCGACGAACCGTCCAGGCTGTAGCGCGAACATCCCAACGGAATGCCGAGTGTTCCCGTGACCGAAGAGCCGTGCAGGCTGATGACGGACGATGCCTCGGAGGACGCGGAAAGGGACACGACCGTCGTGTTGTGCAGAGCCAGTCGGGCGACTCCCCCGCTCTCGAGGTCCCCCTCGGTCAGCCTCAGATTCCGTAACTCCACCGGTCCTCCGACAGCACTGTTGGAGATCTTGCTGTCCTGAGCGGGAATGACGAGCCCGTTGACGCGCATAGTCTCACTGCAACGTAGTTCGTTCGCGCACAAGGGCTCGTCCAGACGAACTCGCCGCAGGGTGAGTGCGCAGGTCTCGACATCGTCGATGTCGATCGCGGACAGCCAGAGATCGTCGAAGGTGATGTCCTCTCGGGCTTTCAGGCCCTTCAGCACCACTCTCGGCCGGCCTAGCCTGCCGCCCGACGCCTGACTTCGGATCGTCAGCGAAGCCACACGCGTGTTGGCGATACGCAGAGGGCCGCGCAGCGCGTTCACCTGTATCACCTCCTCAACCCGCAGACGTTCGAGTCGTGTAGTGCCGCACGAGTGCACAGCCACGAAGTCCAGCGCCGAATCGATGATCGTGACTTCGCATCCCATCGCAGCATTGCGGACGGTCAGGCGGCCGATGCGCGAGTTGACCACCAGCAGCGCGTCCGCCTCCACGTGATCAATGACGAGTTCATCGATGTGGCACGATCGAACGGTCAGCGCCCCGTCGACGTTCATGCGCTCCAGGGAGACCCGGTCGGCCGACACCGTATCGAGCAGGAGATCAGTTGCGACCTCATCGTGCCTCAAGTGCACACTGCGCTCGTTCACAGTCCGTTGACGACCGATCCTCGCCAAATCTTCCAGTGTACGGACGACCCCCACCCGCATCCCCCTGCCACTCGCAATCATGAATCTGGTACACGGACAGCGGCCCTGGTCGGCCAACACGCAGCACATGCATCAGGAAGCGCCGTCCCCCCGAGGAAGCGCCAGAGCAGCCTCCAGCTCGTCCCGCCGCAACGCGTCTCGCGTACGGACGCGTTCGCCACTGATCTCTTTGGCTGCGGTCGTGGGGTCCGTACGGTCCGTCCGGATCACCATGTCGAACAGATCCTTCACGTCGGAATCGAGCACATCCGCCGAAGTCTGGTCCCACGCAGCAAGTCGCTCCGCCGTGTCCAGGTCACCACGTTCCAGGGAGCGCTTCTCGCACTCACTCCGAGGAACCCAGAGAAGGACACGTAACCAGGAAACGGAGGGAGTTTCGGCCAGCAACCGCCGCATGTCCGCGAGGTTGCCAATATGGGTGACCGGGATCGCCCCGCGCTGCCGCGCCTCGTCCAACGACTTTCGGTCAACCGCGTAGACGTTTCCGTAGCGACGGGTCTCCACCACGATCCGGCCCACCCTGCGCAGAGACTCCAGTTCCTCCGCAGTCACGAAGCGATATCCGGCCGAGCGACCGGATCCATGCTTGAGCTTGATCAACAGCTCGAAGCGTGGATCCGCGGAACAGAGGGCTGCCGTGACGGTGTCCTTCCCCGCAGCCGGGGGGCCGTACAGAACGACGGCCCTCATGAGCTGCCCAAGAGCAACTGCGCCACGCCTTCGACCTGTTCAGCCAGCGGACGCGCCGCCCCGATCCGGTTGTCGATCAGGTGGTGAGGGATCACCGGCCGGAGTTCGAGATCGATCCCACCGGTATAGGTGGGCCAGTGCGTCAGTTTCCACGTGTCGCGGGAAGCGTTCCTGGAGATCAATCGGTCGCGCATGGATTCGAGGTCACTGTCCACCCACACAGTCGCGAAGCGATTCCCTGACCTTCTGCAACGTCGCGCGACTCTGGACGTCCACTGCCGGTCGACGCTCTCGGCGAGGAACGGAGCCACGGCAACGACAGACGTGCCGCACTCAAGGTTCTCCCACACGGTCTTCATCAGGCACTCGTACTCGAGAGGTCTGACCTGCTCCAGGTAGGAAGAGCTGTGCCGGTCATCGGGATCGCCGCCCAACGCGGTCAGTAGACGTTCGGTCATCGGGCGGCTGATCGTGTCCTTGTCGAGCATGGCCCAACCTGTTGCCGCGGCGAGCAGTTTGCCCGCTTCGGACTTCCCTGACCCGGCATATCCGGCGACGAGAATCAAGGTGGTCGGATCGGTCGCCAACCCAGTGGTCATTCTTCGTCCCCCCGACGTGCTTCGACTCAACTTGGCTCACCCTAGGGGCTGATGGGGGTATAACCACCATGCGCTCAGCGCGTACGAAGCAATCCGGCCGTAGCCGCAGATGCCGTCGAACAGAGCGAGGAGCCCACGGGGCACAGGACCGCCTGCCGACATCCCTCCTGTGTCTGGACGGCCAGCAGGTCACAGACGCGGAAAGATCTACTGTTCGGGGCTCAGGTGGACTACACGACCGGGCGATGCCGTTCGACAGGTGTGACGTCGAAACGCCCGACGCGAACCCCTGCGACTGGCCGGAAAGCGTTTCATCAACGCCACCTGAGCGCCCACCTACTGAAGCAGCTGCCCGCCCGACACCGTGCGCTCAGCCGGACCGAGCGGCGATGGCGTGGTAGCCGTCCAGGAAGCGCAGAAGCCGTGGGCTTCAGATCCTGGCGCCACCCGTCCACGAAAGGGCAGAACCACTCCGGGCCGGACATTGCCGCGAACCGGGGTCCGGGCATCGGACCGCGAAATCCGTAACACGCACGTAGCCAACGCGGGCCGTCCTGCCCCCTAGGATCACCCCAACGCTCCCCCACCTGCGGTTCTCCGCGTCGCACGTGGTCGGCGTTCCCTCCCTCTCTCACCGACCGGATCCGGCCCCGCCCCGCCGTGTCCGCGACCCCGGAAGGCGGCCTGCATGGTCTCTCCCGTACGCGTCTGGCTCAACCGCACGTACGCGGAGAACGTCTTCTTCATGGATCAGCTGCGGCGCAATCCGCACGGCCGTCCTGTCGAGATCCACGCCACGCACGCCGACCCGGACTCCCCGGTACTCGCGGCCGCCGACACCTGCGCTCCGGAGCCGGAGAACCTGTCGCCCGCCGCGTACGTCGAGTACGCGCTCGACCAGTGCGCGCGGCGCGGCACCGACGTGTTCGTACCCGTCCTCCACCAGGCGGCTCTGGCCGCGCACCGCGAGGACTTCGCGGCCCTCGGGACGGCGTTGCTCGCGCCGCCCGCCGAGGCGATAGGCCTCTTCGCGAACAAGGCACTGGCCTACGAGACCGTGGGGCGGGTCGGCGTTCCGGTGCCACCGTGGTGGCGGGTGCGCGACGAGGCACAACTTCTGGCCGCGGTCGACGCCATCGAGGCGCAGGGCGGCAAGGCGTGCTTCAAGCCGACCGGCGGCGAGGGCGGCGTCGGCTTCCGGATCATCACCCGGGCGCCGTTCTCCATGCTGCACCTGACCGGATTCCCGAGCCCGTACGTGCCGTTGGAGCTGGTGACGAGGGCGCTGCGGCGCACCGAGCGGTCCGTCGACTGGCTCGTGATGCCGCGTCTGGACGAGCCGGAGGTCTCCGTCGACTGCCTCACCGGCCCCGACGGAGCGGTCCGGCTGGCGGTGGGCCGTACGAAGAACGGCCGGCGGCGCGGCTTCACGCTCGACCCCGCGTGGATCGATCCTGCCCGCCTGATCGCCCGGTCCTTCGGCCTGCACTGGCTGACGAACATCCAGTTCCGCCTGCACGCGGGCGAGCCCGTCCTGATGGACGTCAACACCCGCCCCGCCGGTGGCCTGCACCAGCTCTCCGAGTGCGGCCTCAACGTGCCGTGGGCGGCCGTACGCCTCGCACTCGGCGACGATCCCGGCGAGCTGAGCCCGGACTTCCTGGGCTCCGACTACGCGGTGGTCCCGGGACCGCGCGCACTGCGCCCGGCGGTCCCGCGGCAGCGGACGCCGTCGGCCCCGCTCACGCCTCTCCTCACCGCCGGCCCCGGCCCTGGCCCCGGCCCTGTTCCCGGCCCCGTAGCAGGCCTGGAGTCCGCCCTGCCGGTGGGAGGCGTACCGCAGACGGCCGAACTGCCCTGACCGGTCCGGGGCCCTCCGCCCGGCAGGCGGGCGGGCGGCCGCTGGTGGTCCCACCCGCGAGCGCGCTCGGCGTGCCGCGACCGCCCGGGGCCGAGCGGCTGTCTCCGCGTCGGGACGGCAGGCGGTGGTCCCGCCGCGCCGGACCACGGACGGCCCGGGTTGCCGCCTCCGGCCGATGCGGGATGGTGAGAGGGACGGCCACGGAGGGAGGCTGCGGCAAGTGAATGCTTCCCTCGACGACACCACGGTGCTGAACGCGCTGTTCGCCGACTCGCCACAGGGCTTGTTCGTCTTCGACAGCGACCACACGGTCATGCGGTACAACCCTTCCGGCCTGGGGGTACGGGATCTCCCCGCCGAGGAGGTGATCGGGCACCGGGTGCACGACTTCGCCCCCGGATTCGACGCCGACGCCACGGTCGCCCTGATCGACGAGGTACTCAGGACCGGCGAACCGGTGCGGCGGCACCAGATACGGGGACGGGCGCCGTCCGCCCCCTACAACAACCAGATCCTGCAGGTCTCCCTCTTCCCCCTCGACGGACCCGCCGGTGAACCAAGACGTGTGGTGGGCGTGGTCGAGGACGTGACCGAGCACCAGGCCGCGGCGGACAGGCTGGCCGTCCTCAGCGGCGTGCACGCGGCTCTCGGTCCGGTGCTGGAGGCACGGCCCCTCGCCGACGGACTCGTGGGGGCCCTCGTGCCGGCGTTCGCCGACGCCGCGAGCGTCGACCTGCTGGACGAGGCCGGGGGGCCGGGCGCGGGGCTCGCCGACGTCCCGCCGCGGGACGCCCCTCTGCGCCGTGTGTCCTTCGCACCGGCGGACACCATCACGAGCAGGAAGGACGGCGAGAGTCGCCCGTTCCCGTTCGCCACCCCGTACTCGCAGGCCTTGGGGGACGCGCGGGCGCGTCTGGTCCCCGTCTCGCGCGACGCCGCGTGGCTGAGGGCCTCTCCCGAAGGCCTCGCTCCCCTGGTCGAGGCGGGCGTGCACTCCATGATCGTCGCCCCGCTCGTGGTCCGGGAGACCGTCCTGGGGCTGCTGACCCTCTACCGGTACAGGCCGGACCCCTTCGAGGAGGCGGACCTGGACGTGGCGCGCCAGGCGGCCTCCGCCGCCTCCGCGCACCTGGACAACGCGTACAGGTACCACCGCGAAAGGACGATCGCGACGGCCCTGCACCGCAGGCTCCAGCCGGACGCGGTCCCCGCTCTCACCGCCGTGGAGACCGCCCACGTGTACCTGCCCGAGACCGCCGGGGGCGACTGGTTCGACGTCATTCCCCTGTCGGGCACCCGAGTCGCCCTGATCGTCGGCGACGTCAACGGCCACGGCATCGAGGCGGCCGCGACCATGGGCCAGCTGAGGATCGCCGTGCGCACCCTCGCCCTCCAGGACCTGGAGCCGGACGAACTGCTCACCCATCTGGACGAGGTCTGCGCCCAACTCCCGGGCAGCGCCGCATCGAGCGGAGAGGCCGCGGTGGCCACCTGCGCGATCACCGTCTACGACCCGGTCTCCCGGCGCTGCACCATGATCCGTGCCGGACATCCGGCACCGCTGGTCATCGACCCGGACGGTACACGCCGCACGATCGACGTCCCTGAGGGTCCACCGCTGGGAGCGGGCGGCGGACGCGCCTACTTCGCAGCCGAGACCGAGCTTCTCCCGGGCAGCCTGCTCGCCCACTTCACCAACGGTCTTCTCGACGTCGGCGGCCATGACCGCGCCGAAGCCGCGTGCCGGCTCGCGGACGTGCTCGCTTCCACCACCCAGCCCCTTGCCGAACTGTGCGACACCGCCGTCTACCGGATGGCGCCGTCCCACGACGACGACGCGGTCCTCCTGCTCGCCCGCACCCGGGCCTTCCCGCCGGACCAGGTGGCGGACTGGACCCTGCCCGCCGACGCCTCCGTGGTGGCGACCGCCCGCAGGCTCGTCGACCGCCAGCTCGCCGCCTGGGAACTCGAGGACGCCGCCCACTCCGCCGAACTCGTCGTCAGCGAGCTGGTCACCAACGCGATCCTCTACGGCACCGGCCCGGTCCGGCTGCGCCTCGTCCACGACCGTGGACGGCTGCTGTCCGAGGTCACCGACGCCAACAGCGCCAGCCCTCACCTCCGCCACGCCCGGGCGAGCGACGAGGGGGGTCGCGGGCTCTACATCGTGATGCGCCTCAGCACGCGCTGGGGCGTCCGCCACGGGCGCCGGAACAAGACCATCTGGTGCGAGCAGCGGCTCGACGCACCGTCCTCCGGGACGACGGCCCCGGAGGTGGCGCTCGATCTGGAAGCCGTACCGGAGCTGTGACCGGCTGTCGCCGTGACCTTGCCGGGGCGCCGCCGGTCGTGCTCGGCACCGGACCCGACTCTCCGCCCGTCATCCCTCGTCCGGCCGGGAATCGCTCGCCCGTGGGTCACGCCACGACCCGAAAAACACGAAAGACCCCAGGTGATCTGGGGTCTTTCCGTTGGTGTCCGAGGGGGGACTTGAACCCCCACGCCCGATAAAGGGCACTAGCACCTCAAGCTAGCGCGTCTGCCATTCCGCCACCCGGACAAGGTGTCTGTCGTTCGCGGTGTTTCCCGCTCCGACAAAGAGAACAATACCAGGGGTTTGGACCCTCGATCACCCCTGTTTCCCGTGGTCAGTGCGGTGCCGGGTGTCACGGGGGCCGATTTCCGGGCCCTCGGACGCACGCGCGTACGGTGTGTCACCGGACGCGTACCCAAGGTCGCGCGGGCTACCTTCGCGGTCATGAACGTCCGGTACCACCTGCGCCCTTTCGCCCTCTCGGACCTGCGCGAGCATCTGCGGGACACCTTCTGGTTCGCTCCGGCCGCGGGGCTCCTGGGCGCTTTCCTCCTCTGGTGGGGGGTCTCGACGCTGGATTCGGCGATCGTCACGCATCTGCGGGTCGACAAGGCCTACCGGGAACTGGGCGATCTGGCTTCCTTCGCCAACGACGCGCGTACGGTCGTCACCACGGTCAGCGCGGCGATGATGACCTTCATCGGCGTCGTCTTCAGCATCTCGCTGGTGGCCGTGCAGATGGCGAGCGGGCAGCTCACGCCCCGCATCGTCCGGATCTTCGTGCGGAGCCGGATCACCAAGCTCACCCTGACGGTGTTCCTGGCGACCTTCGTGTTCTCGCTCCTGGTCCTGACCTCGTACGAGAGCGAGACGGAGGTCCCGCGTCTGACCTCCGTGCCGGTGCTGCAGAGCCTGCTGACCCTGGCCATGGTCGCCCTGAGCCTGCTGCTCTTCATCACGTACGTGTCGTCCACGCTGCGGCTGCTCCAGGTGGGCCCGGTCGTCGACCGGATCGCCCGTGACTCGCTGCGCGCGCTGGAACGGCAGCCGCGCGAGGAGGACCGGGAGGGGGCCGCCGGCACTCCTGGCGGCCCGCCGCCGCTGCCGCCGGAGACCGGGAGGGTGCGGTACGGGGGCCGGGCGGGGGTGCTGCGGGACGTGGACGCGGCGAGGCTCGTGCGGGTGGCACGGCGGCGCGGGGTGGTTCTGCGACTGCTCCCCCGCATGGGGGACTTCCTGGTGCCCGGCATGCCCGTACTGGCGGTGCACGGCGGCGGAACCGGCCCCGGGTCCGTACCCGGTGACGCCGTGTCCGTGGGTGTCGAGCGCACGCTGCGCCGCGATGCGTCGTTCGGCCTGCGGCAGCTCACGGACATCGCGCTGCACGCCCTGTCCGCCGCCGTGAACGACCCGACCACCGCGGTGCAGTGTCTGGACCGGACCGTGCAGTTCCTGGCGGCCCTGGCGGACCGGCCGCTCGGTACGGTGCGCCACCGCGACCACCGGGGCGCGGTCCGGCTCGTGGTGGAGACGCCGGACTGGGACGACCTGGTGGATCTGGCGTTCGAGGAGGTCAGGCGGTGCGTTCCCGGGGCGGGACCGCAGGTCACCAGGCGGCTGCTGGCCGGCCTGGACGACCTGTTGACGGCCGTACCGGCCACGCGCGCGGCGGCCTTGCTCAGGCACCGCGCGCTCCTGGTCCTGGCGGTGGAGCGGACGTCACCGGAGCACGCCGAGCGGACGTTCGGGCTGATCCCGGACCGGAAGGGAATCGGCTGAACGGCCGGCACCCGTCCCCCGCGGACCGGGTCCGGACCCTGGAACGCGGCCCCGGACCGTGGACCGGGTCCCCGGGTCAGCCCTTCTCGCGCTCGTGGTACGTCCGGCGGGTGTGCTCGGTGTGCGCCCGCATGATCTCCGTGGCTCGCTGCTCGTCGTGGGTCGCGATGGCGGCGATCAGCTCACGGTGCTCGGTCCAGGACTGCTTCCCCCGCCGTCGGGCCACCGGTGTGTAGTACCAGCGGACCCGGCGCCCGACCTGGGCGGCGAGGGCCGACAGCACCACGTTCTTGGCCAGCTCCATGACCTTGGCGTGGAACTCCGCGTTCAGCGCGACCGCGAGATCGACGTCGTCCTCTGCGACCGCCGCTTCGCCCCGGTCGCAGAGCTCCTCCAGCGCCGCCACACCGTCCGCGTCCGCGTGGGCGGCGGCCAGCCGCCCGGCCTCGGCCTCCAGCAGGGTGCGGACCGAGAGCAGCTGGTCGGCCTCCTCCTCGGTCGGCTCGTGCACGAAAGCGCCCTGGGCGGGGCGCAGGTCGACCCATCCCTCGGTGTTGAGCCGCTGGAGCGCCTCGCGCACCGGCTGCCGGGACACGCCGAGCTGGCCGGCCAGTTCGCTCTCCACCAGGTGCTGACCGGGCCGGAGGGCGCGGATGGTGATGAGTTCGAGCAGCGCCTCGTACACGCGTTCGCGCAACGGGCCCGGTCGTTCCAGTTTCGGCACGGCCCCCTGCGGCAGTCCTGCAAACAACATCGCGCTCCCCCTCCGGGCGGCGAGTAATTGCTTATCGTCTACAGTCTACCGACCAAGATCCGCGGGAACATATCTGTCTCATGAACGGCGGGCGGCGCCTGGGGCGGCGGCCTCTCACGGGCAGCGGATGACCTGGCCGGCGTAGGAGAGGTTGCCGCCGAAACCGAAGAGCAGGACGGGCGCCCCGCTCTCGATCTCGCCCCGCTCCACGAGCTTGGAGAGGGCCATGGGAATGGACGCCGCGGAGGTGTTCCCGGAGTCCACCACGTCCCGGGCGATGACCGCGTTGACCGCGCCGATCTTGCGGGCCACCGGCTCGATGATCCTGAGGTTCGCCTGGTGCAGCACGACCGCTGCCAGGTCCTCGGGGGCGATCCCCGCCTTCTCGCACACGCTGCGGGCGATGGGCGGCAGCTGTGTGGTGGCCCAGCGGTAGACGGACTGGCCCTCCTGGGCGAAGCGTGGCGGCGTTCCCTCGATCCGCACGGCGTTGCCCATCTCCGGCACCGAGCCCCACAGCACCGGACCGATACCCGGAGTGCCGGTGCCCTCCGGCTCCGCCACGACCACGGCGGCCCCCGCCCCGTCGCCGACCAGGACGCAGGTGCTGCGGTCGGTCCAGTCGGCGATGTCGCCCATCTTGTCGGCGCCGACGACCAGCGCGCGGGTGGCCGCGCCGGCGCGGATCGCGTGGTCGGCGGTGGCCAGTGCGTGGGTGAAGCCCGAGCAGACCACGTTGATGTCCATCACCGCGGGGGAGCCCATGCCCAGCCGTGCGGCGACCCGCGCCGACATGCTGGGCGAGCGGTCGATGGCCGTGGAGGTCGCGACGAGGACGAGGTCGATCTCGGAGGCCTGGAGTCCCGCCGTCGCGAGCGCCTTGGCGGCGGCGTGCGCGGCCAGCTCGTCCACCGGTTCGTCCGGGCCCCCCACATGACGGGTTCTGATGCCGACGCGGCTGGTGATCCACTCGTCGCTGGTGTCGACCATGGCGGCAAGATCGTCGTTGGTCAGCACCTTCGCGGGCTGGTAGTGGCCGAGCGCCACGACACGTGAGCCGGTCATGTACGGGTTCCCCTCGCTACGTATGGCAGGAACCATCCAGTGTTGGTCGCTACTGTCCGGTACGGGGGCACGTGATCCGACAGGAATACGGACCGCGGGTTGGAGCCTTAGGGCTGTCCCGCGATTCCTGGCGGGTGCGCGACGACAGCTACGGCACCTCGCCGCGTTGCCGGAACGTCCCGCTCCATCCATTACGCGGACGCCCCTCCGCCTTGCGATGCACCGCATCCGACGCCGCGCACCGATCCACCACGCATCGCGGGACAACCCTTTGGCGACAGGCGTGCTCCGGACGGGCGGCATTCCGCCGTTTCGCTCCCGCAGGCCCGGCGGCCCGTCAGGTTCCGTCCCGTACCCGGGCGTGACGGCCTCCGGCCACGATCCACCAGCCACCAGCCACCAGCCACCAGCCACCAGCCATGATCCACCGACCATCAGCTAAGGCTGCGGGAACGGGGACCCTGCGGCTCCCGGCGCGTGGGGCGGACCATGAGATCGTGAAGCTGACCGGGGCCGGTCGACGAGCCGGGAAAGGCGGAGCCTCCGCCGCAAGGGCCGCTGAGGCCTCCCCACGTACGTACAGGAATCGGGTCTGAACCATGGGACGGGTCACCGAGCGACGCCGCACTCTCCGCATCCGGGAAGGAGCGGTGTCGAGCCGCGCCGACACGCTCGTCGCCGAGGAGCCGCTGGAGATCCGCCTCAACGGCAAGCCGCTCGCCATCACGATGCGCACTCCGGGCGACGATTTCGCACTGGCGGCCGGGTTCCTGGTCAGCGAGGGCGTCATCGGCGCCGGCTCCGAGGTCCGGTCGATCGTCTACTGCGCGGGGGCGACGGCGGACGGCGTCAACACGTACAACGTGGTGGACGTGCAGCTGGCGCCGGGCGTCGTGGTCCCCGACATCACCCTCGAACGCAATGTGTACACGACGTCCTCGTGCGGCCTCTGCGGCAAGGCCAGTCTCGACGCGGTACGGACGACGACCCGGTATCCGGTGGCCGACGAGCCTCCGGTACGGGTGACGCCCGAGCTGCTCTCGGCCCTGCCCGACCGACTGCGCGCGGCGCAGCGGGTTTTCGACCGGACCGGCGGGCTGCACGCGGCGGCCCTCTTCTCCGAGGAGGGCGAGCTCGTGGACGTCCGGGAGGACGTCGGCCGGCACAACGCGGTCGACAAGCTGGTCGGGCGGGCCCTGACGGACGACCGGCTGCCGCTGTCGCGGTCGGTCCTGCTGGTGTCCGGGCGGGCCTCGTTCGAGCTCGCGCAGAAGGCGGTGATGGCCGGGATTCCGGTTCTGGCCGCGGTGTCGGCACCCTCGTCGCTCGCCGTCGACCTGGCGGCCGAGAGCGGACTGACCCTGGTCGGTTTCCTGCGGGGGCCGTCGATGAACGTGTACGCGGGTGAGCACCGGATCGCGCTGGAGGCCCCGGTCACCGGAGAGTGAGGCCGTCCCGCCCCGCCTCACGGACCGGGCCGGGCGGGGCGTTCGGACCGGGCGGGGCGGGCCGTTCGGACCGGGCGCGGCGTCCGGACCGGGCGCGGCAATGCGTGGACGGGCGGGGGGCGGGCCCCGTTCTCCGGGGCTCCGGGGTCCCGCCCTTCGCTCCCGCTCTCCGTCAGCTCGCGGTGGCCGCCGCGCCCCCGACGGCCGCTTCGGAGGCGGGCCCCGAGGCTGCCTCCGGCTCCTCCGGGTCACGGGAGCGGCGCTTCGCGATGACCGCGCAGACCATCAGCTGCATCTGGTGGAAGAGCATCAGCGGCAGGACCGCGAGGCTCGCGTGCGCGCCGAACAGGACGCTGGCCATCGGCAGCCCGGAGGCCAGGCTCTTCTTCGATCCGGCGAACTGGATGGCGATCCGGTCGGCGCGGTCGAAGCCGAGCCGCTTCGCTCCCTGCCAGGTGATCAGGAGCATGACGGCCAGCAGGACAGCCTCGGCGGCCAGCAGCGCGACGAGCCGCAGCGGGGTCACCTGGTGCCAGATGCCGGCGACCATGCCCTCGCTGAACGCGGTGTAGACGACGAGCAGAATGGAACCCCGGTCGACGTAGCCCAGGATCTTCTTGTGGCGTCCGAGGAAGCCGCTGGTCCAGCGGCGCAGGAGCTGTCCCACCAGGAAGGGGACGAGCAGCTGCAGGACGATCTTCACCAGGGAGTCGGTGGAGAAGCCTCCGGCGGAGCCGCCGAGCAGCAGGGCGGCGAGCAGCGGGGTGATCACGATCCCGGCGATGCTGGAGAAGGAGCCCGCGCAGATCGCCGCAGGAACGTTTCCGCGTGCGATCGAGGTGAAGGCGATCGACGACTGGATGGTGGACGGCACCAGGCAGAGGAAGAGGAAACCGGACTGGAGCTGCGGGCTCAGCACGAAGGGGACGAGGCCCTTGCTCGCCAGCCCCAGCAGCGGGAAGGCCACGAAGGTGGAACACAGCACGGTCAGGTGGAGCCGCCAGTGGCGCAGGCCGTCCATCGCCTCGGCCGTGGAGAGGCGCGTGCCGTAGAGGAAGAAGAGGAACGCGACCGCACCGGTGGAGGTGCGGCCCGCCACATCGGCGGCGGTGCCCGACGCCGGGAGCAGCGCGGCGACCACGACGGTCCCGATGAGCGCCAGGATGTACGGGTCGACGGGCAGCCAGGACGGCAGCCTCAAGGTGCGGGGGCTCATGTGCTCCACGTTCGTCTCACGGTCGAGTGTATACAGTCGCCATTCTGCTACCGACCCATCCCATCGGGAAACCCGTATACCGAACTCACTGTGATCACGGATCGCGATAACCTTTCCCCATGTACGACCCCGCACAGCTCCGCACCTTCCTGGCCGTCGCCCAGACCCTGAGCTTCACCCGGGCCGCGCGGCGGCTCGGAGTCCGGCAGTCCACGGTGAGCCAGCACGTCCGGCGACTGGAGGAGGCCACGGGCCGACAGCTGTTCACACGGGACACCCACCGGGTGGACCTCACGGAGGACGGCGAGGCGATGCTCGGCTTCGCCGGCACGATCCTGCGGGCGCACGAACGGGCCTCCGCCTTCTTCGCCGGGACCCGGCTGCGCGGACGACTGCGCTTCGGCGCTTCGGAGGACTTCGTACTGACCCGGCTGCCGGAGATCCTGGAGGGGTTCCGCAAGGAGCACCCGGAGGTCGAGCTGGAGCTGACGGTGGAACTGTCCGGCTCGCTCCACCAGTCGCTCGCCGCCGGCCGGCTCGACCTGGTGCTGGCCAAACGCCGGGCCGGGGACACCCACGGAGAGCTGGTCGGACGGGACGCTCTGACCTGGATCGGGGCGCCGCATCTGCGGATCGACCCGGAACGGCCGTTGCCGCTGATCGTCTTCCCACCGCCCGGCATCACCCGGGCCCGCGCGCTGGACGTGCTGGAACGACACGGCCGGTCCTGGCGGCTGGCGTGCACGAGTACCAGCCTGAGCGGGCTCGTCGCGGCGGCCCGCGCCGGGCTGGGCGTGATGGCGCACACCCGGGGACTCATCCCGCCGGGGCTGGTGCAGGTACCGACCCGGGCCGGACTGCCGGACCTCGGCGACGTCGACTTCGTCCTGCTGCACGGCCAGGGCCGGGGCGGCTCGCCGGAGGCGGCGGATGCCTTGGCCGCCGCGATCCTGGCGGGCGGAGACCGGTTGCACCGGGGCTTCGGCGGACCGGGAGAAACCGCCGACCGTGAGGACCGAGGCGCCACGCCCCTCCCCTGACCTGCCGATCCACAGGCCGGAGAGGTCGGGCGGACAGGTCGGGCGGGTCGGAAGGTCGCGGCCGGGGCAGGCCGGAGAGGTCGGGCGGGTCGGAAGGTCGCGGGCCGGGCGGGCGCCGGTCGCGTGACGAGTGACCGACGCCGACACCGATCGCCGAGCCGGCCGCTCCGGCATCGGATGACCACCGATGACCGCCTGCCGGCCGGCCCGCCGTGCGCCGGGGGCCTTCGACGGGAAAGGCGCGGGCCTCCCACCTGTACAGATTCTGTGCAGAAAGGGTGGCACCTGCTTACTCCAGGGTCAGAAGTGCGCCCGAGCCTTGCCCATCTGGCCGGATTTCGACGCATGCCCGGCGCTCGGCGCCCGGGCGGGCGGGCCCTTTCCCCTCCCAAGCCCCCTCTCGTTGGGGTAGCGTCGCGGCGCTGTGCGGAGCGCCGTAAGGAGCAGGTCATTGCGCGAGTTCACCGTCCCACCCATGGCAGCCGCACGACGTCCGGTCGGGGGCCTTGCCGACGCCGTCTTCGAACAGGCGCACGACGATCCGCAACGGGTGTCGTTCGGCCGGAAGGACGCGGACGGGCAGTGGCAGGACGTCACCGCCGAGACCTTCCGCGACGAGGTGCTGGCCCTCGCGCGAGGCCTCGTGGCGCACGGCATCCGCTTCGGCGACCGGGTCGCCCTGATGTCCCGTACACGCTACGAATGGACGCTCTTCGACTTCGCCCTGTGGACGCTGGGCGCCCAGTCGGTGCCGGTCTACCCGACGTCCTCGGCCGAGCAGGTCCTGTGGATGCTGCACGACGCCGAGGTCGCCGCGATCATGGTGGAGCACGAGGACCACGCCATGACGGTGGGCTCGGTGATCGACCGGCTGCCCCGGTTGAAGCGGCTCTGGCAGCTCGACGGCGACGCGGTCGCCGAGCTGATGGAGGCAGGGGCCCGGATCGACGACGAGGTGGTGCACCGCCACAGGCGTGCGGTGACACCCGACTCCGTGGCCACCGTCGTGTACACCTCGGGGACCACGGGCCGCCCGAAGGGCTGTCTGATCACCCATGCCAACCTGATGTTCGAGGCCGACACCATGGCCCAGCGCTGGGAGCCGGTCTTCCGTTCCAGACCTGGTGACGAACCGTCCACCCTGCTCTTCCTGCCGCTCGCCCACGTCTTCGGGCGCATGGTGGAGGTCGCCTCCCTGCGCAACCGTGTGACACTCGCCCATCAGCCCGAGCTCTCGGCCGGCGCCCTCATGCCGGACCTGGAGTCGTTCCGTCCGACGTTCGTCCTCGCCGTCCCCTACATATTCGAGAAGCTCTTCCACGGTGCCCGCCGCCGGGCCGAGGCGGAGGGACGGATCGGCCCGTTCGACAAAGCCGCGGAAGTCGCCGTCCGGTACGCGGAGGCGATGGAACAGCGGACCTTCGGCACGGGCCCCGGCCCGTCACCGGGTCTGCGCGTGCAGCACCAGTTCTTCGACAAGGTCGTCTACAAGAAGTTCCGCGACGCCATGGGCGGCCGGATACGGCACGCGATGTCCGGCGGATCGGGCATGGAACGGCGGCTGGGGCTGTTCTTCGCGGGCGCGGGCATCGAGATCTACGAGGGATACGGCCTCACCGAGACCACCGCCGCGGCGACCGGCAACCCTCCCGGCCGTGTCAGGTACGGAACCGTGGGCCAGCCCATCCCGGGTACCACCGTGCACATAGCCGAGGACGGAGAGGTGTGGGTGCACGGAGACCAGGTCTTCGCGAGCTATCTGGGAAACCCGGAGGCGACGGCCGCGGTGCTGCACGACGGCTGGCTCGCCACGGGCGACCTCGGGGCGCTGGACGAGGACGGCTACCTGACGATCACCGGGCGGAAGAAGGAGATCCTGGTGACCTCGGGCGGCAAGAGCGTCTCCCCCGTCGGCCTGGAGGAACGGGTCAGGGCGCACCCGCTCGTCGCCCAGTGCATCGTGGTCGGTAACGACCGCCCCTACATCGCGGCGCTGGTGACACTGGACCAGGAGGCCGTGGACCACTGGCTCGCGATGCAGGGACGGGGCCCTCTGCCACCGGCCGAACTCGTCCGGGACCCGGACCTGGAGATGGAGGTACGGCGCGCGGTGGTGGCGGCCAACACCGCCGTCTCGCAGGCGGAGTCGATCCGTACGTTCCGCATCCTGGCCCACCGGTTCAGCGAGGAGCGTGGCCTGCTCACGCCGTCCCTGAAGCTGAGGCGGAAGGCGATCGAGACCGCGTATTCGGTCGAGGTGGACGCACTCTACGGCTGAGCCCGGTCCGGGCCGCCGCCGGACCGGGCCGCCCGTGGGAAGCGAGCACGGGAGGGGATTGCGCGGGGCGGTCCCCGGGAACCGGTTTCAGGGACACGAGGCTGTCCCTGTCCGTTGCTGTCGGGACAGCCTCCGGGGGATACGGGAATGGATCGGTCGCCCCGCTCGTTTCCGCAGGTGTCATTGCCATCGACGTAAGGATCGACCGCTCGTGAGCAAGGTCCCCTCCCTCAGCCTCAACAACGGCGTCGACATGCCGCAGCTCGGTTTCGGTGTCTGGCAGGTGCCGGACGACGAGGCGGAGCGCGCTGTCGCGACGGCGATCGAAGCCGGATACCGCAGCATCGACACCGCCGCGATCTACGGGAACGAGTCGGGCACGGGCAAGGCCATCGCCGCCTCCGGTGTGGCGCGCGACGAGCTCTTCGTCACCACGAAGCTGTGGAACGACGACCAGGGCTACGACGCCACGCTGAAGGGCTTCGACACCTCCTTGGACAAGCTGGGCCTGGAGTACGTCGACCTGTACCTGATCCACTGGCCGACGCCCGAGAAGGACCGTTACGTCGACACGTACCGAGCCTTCGAGAAGCTCCTCGCCGACGGCCGCGCGAAGGCGATCGGCGTCTCGAACTTCTTGCCGGAGCACATCGAGCGGCTGATCTCCGAGACCTCGGTGGTCCCCGTGATCAACCAGATCGAGCTCCACCCGCAGCTCCAGCAGGCCGAGTCCCGCGCCACGCACGCCAAGCACTCCATCGCCACCGAGGCGTGGTCCCCGCTCGGCTCGGGCCGGGGCCTCCTGGAGGTCCCGACCGTCGTCGCGGTGGCCCAGAAGCACGGCCGTACGCCGGCCCAGGTGGTTCTGCGCTGGCACCTCCAGCTCGGCAACGTGGTCATCCCGAAGTCCGTGACCCCGTCGCGGATCGCCGAGAACATCGACGTGTTCGACTTCGAGCTGGACGCGGACGACCTGGCCGCGTTCGCCGCGCTCGACGAAGGCAAGCGCCTCGGCCCGAACCCGGCCGAGTTCAACTGACCCCTCTCGGACACGCCGTCTCCGACGCGCGTGTCCGACGTGACGGCGTCCCACCACAGCCGCGGTGGGACGCCGTCGGCGTGTCCGCCCGCCCGGGGAAGAGCCCTGGTGGGCGGACGGCGCTACGTCCGGAGCACGCTGTTACCCGGCATCGTGGGCCGGCGCGGCGGCGGTCACCCGGGCGGCCAGCGCGAGGTCCTTGGCCGTGACGGCGCCGCCCGCGTCATGAGTGTGCACGGCGAGGGAGACGGTGTTGTACCCGAGGGTCAGATCCGAGTGATGGTTCAGTTCGTCCTGGATCCGGGCGATGTGCAGGGTGAACGCGGCGGCGGCGAAGTGGGACGGAAGCCGGTAAGCGCGCGTCAGCCGATCCCCCTCGTACTCCCAGCCGGGCAGTTCGCCCAGCCCTTCCTCGATCTCGGCCTGCGTCAGCGGTTCGGCGGGCATGCGTGGCTCCTTCACGGGCGGTACGGTACGGATTTCCGGGCGGTACGGGTCACGGGCGGTACGGGTCCCCGGGTGGCGCCGGGGTAGTCGTCCGATGGCCCGGTGGTCGTCCGGTGCGGCGGCCACCGGACCGGGGCGTGCGCCGACTGCGGTCATGATCCGCCGGACGTCCCCCGAAGGGGCCGCCCGACACGGCCTAAGCACCACCGGTGGCGGCCCAAGCCCGGGCTCCCCTCGCCGCCGGCACCGCCGCGAGCGTCACCACCACCAGGAGGACGGCGGCGAGCAGCAACGGAAGTCTCGGCTGCCCGTTCAGGACGGCCAGTGCGCCGCCGAGCGCGCCCAGGAACATCGCGGCGACGGACAGTGTCCGGCGCCCCGCCAGGCTGCCCGCCCCGCCCGCCGGCCGGCTGTCGGCGGCCGTGCCGGTGATCGTGAGCGTCAGCACGGTCGTGGTGAGATCCGGCACGGCGAGCGCCCTGGAGGCCGCGTTCTGGGTACCGAGGCCGAGGGCGAGCAGCACGACGAGCGCGAACCGCACACCGCCCACGTACGGGGTTCCGGAGACCAGGGTGACGACGAGGGCGGCCACCACGCACACGGTCTCGGCGAGCAGCGCGTACAGGAGCAGTCGGCCCCGGTGTCCGGCCGCCCGGGTGCGGTGGACGATCAGCACTCCGGCGAAGGCTCCCGCCACGAAGGCCGCCAGAGCTACCAGGGAGGCGGCGAGCGAGAATCCGGGCGCGCCCGCGAGGGCGAACCCGGTGAACACCACGTTGCCGGTCATGTTGGCGACGAAGACCCGTCCCAGTTCCAGGTAGCTGACCGCGTCCACCAGGCCGGTGACGACGGTCAGGACGAGCAACAGGGGCGGCAGAGGACCGTGCCGGCCGGCCGGATCGGGGACCAGGGTGGCCCATGCCTCGCGCAACAGGGTCGGCATCGGTGCGCTCCGATCAGTTGGGGCGTCGGATTGTCCCGTTCTTCCCGCTCGTGGCGCCATCACCGACACGCTGCCGCTCGGCTCGCTCCCGCTCCCGGTTCGCCGTGGACGCGCCGCGGACGCGCTGCCACTGCGCCGCGGCTGCCCGGACGCGCTGTGCCCGCGGCGCCGATTCGCGCTACGTTGCGCCGATGCCCGGTCAACCACTCTCTGATCAACCGCCCCCGTGGCTCGCCGCGGTTCCTCTGGCGACGCCACGGCTCTCCCTGGAACCGCTCCGCGTGGAGCACGCCCCCGAGGCCGTGTCCGTATTCGACGATGTCCGGCTTCACACCTGGACGGGTGGGACACCCGCCCCGCTCACTCAGCTCGAAGCGCGGTACGCGCGCCAGTCGGCGGGCCGGTCGCCGGACGGCTCGCAGGGGTGGCTGAACTGGATGCTGCGCAGGACGTCGGACGGGCTGCTGATCGGCACGGTCCAGGCCACGCTGTACCGGCGGCCCGCGACCGGAGACGCGACCGGAGACGCGATCGAGGCGTCGCTCGCCTGGGTGGTCGGCGTCGACCACCAGGGCGCGGGCTACGGACGCGAGGGAGCGCTCGCCATGGCCTCCTGGCTGCGGGCGCAAGGCGTGGGCAAACTGGTCGCCCACATCCGTCCGGGGCACGACGCGTCGGCGGGCATCGCGCAAGCGCTCGGGCTGCGGGCGTCGACGGTGGTGGCGGACGGCGAGGTCCGGTGGAGCGAGTCGGGGACGTAGGAAGCCCGTACGGACGCCCGGGGCCGGACCGGGGCGCCGGCCGCACCGGACGAGGACGCCCGAGCCGGACGGGGATGCCCGCGCCCGGCGCCCCCGTCCCGGCCTTCCTCAGACAGCCTCCCCCTCCGCCTCCAGGTGGGTGGCGACGAGCACGGCGAACTCCTCCGGCGTGGCGATGCGTACGCCGAGGCCTTCCGCCTTGGTGCGTTTGGAGCCCGCCTTCTCCCCGGCGACCAGCAGGCTGGTGCGCCCGGAGACGCTGGACGAGGACTTTCCGCCCGCGCGCTCGACGAGTTCGTTCATCTGGTTGCGGGAGAGCTTCTCCAGCGCTCCGGTCATCGCCCCGGTGACCACGACGGTCATTCCGGCCAGGGGCAGTTCCGGCCCACCGCCGGCGGTGGTGCCGTTCCCGTCGGCGGGGGCGGCGTCGGAGGCGGGCTCCTCCGTGCCGGGCTCCGGCGGCGGGGTGGCGCCCGGCTCGGTCATGTTGACGCCCGCCTTCACCAGCTTCTCGATCAGCGGGGCCAGTCCGGCCAGTTCGGCGACGACGGCCGATGCCTTCTCCGTGCCGATGCCGTCCACCCGCTGGAGCGTCTCGGCGTCGGCCGCGACGATCCGGTCCATCGTGGCGAAGTACCGGGCGATGCGGCGGGACATCGAACGGCCGGTGCCGCGTATGCCGAGGGCGCAGAAGACGCGGGAGAGCGGGCGGGTGCGCGCCGCGTCGAGGGCCGCGAGGAGGTTGTCCGTGGACGTCTCCCCCATCCGCTCCAGGCCGAGCAACTGCTCGCGCTCCAGGGTGAAGAGGTCGGCGAGATCCGAGACGAGTCCCGCTTCGACGAGCTGGACGACCCGGGTGGCCCCGAGTCCCTCGATATCGAGCTGGTCCCGGCCGGCGGCGTACGAGAGGGAAGCGACCAGCCGGCAGTCGCGGCCCCGGACGCACCGCCAGCGCTGCTCGCTCGTGTCGATCGCGGAGCCGCACTGCGGGCAGACGTCGGGGAACTCGATCGGCGTCTCCTGGCCCGTCCGCAGGTGGACGGCGGGCGCCTCCACGCGCGGGATGATGTCGCCCGCCTTGTGGACCATCACCATGTCGCCGACGCGCAGGTCGCGGCGGGTGATGTCGGCGGGGTTGTGCAGGGTGGCGAAACCGACCGTCGAACCGTCGATCTCCACGGGTTCCAGCACGGCGCGCGGGGCGATGATGCCCGTGCGGCCGACGTTCCACTCGACGGCGAGCAGCCGGGTGACCTTCTCCACGGCGGGGAGTTTGTACGCGATGGCCCAGCGCGGCGCGCGGGTGCCGTTGCCCGCGTCGCGCTGGTCGGCGGCGTGGTCCGCCTTGATGACGATGCCGTCGATGCCGAAGGCCAGGGAGGCCCGGAGCGCGCCGATCTCCTCCACCCGGGCCAGTACGTCCTCCACCGCCCGGAGGGTGCGCGGGGCGACGGGGGTGTCCGCCGCCGTGTGCACGCCGAGGCCGGCGACGTACGCGAGGACCTCGCTGTGCGGCAGTTCTCGCAGTCGCTCGACGAGGTCGCCGGAGTCCGGCAGCGGGAGCGCGCCGTAGGCGAAGAAGGTCATCTCGACGCGGTAGGGCCGGTCCTTGGCGCGCAGGGTGCCGGCGGCGCCGTTGCGCGGGTTGACGAAGGGGGACGCGCCGTGGGCGGTGCGGACGGTGTTGGCCTGTTCGAACTGCTCGGTGGTCATGAGTATTTCGCCGCGCATCTCGATGGTGACCGGCGCCGCGAGCTCCTCGGGCAGTCCGAGGACGGTCCCGATGGCGTGCGAGACATCCTCGCCGGCGGTGCCGTCGCCGCGGGTGACGAGGCGTTCCAGCCGTCCCGCGCGGTAACGGGCGGCCACCGCGAGGCCGTCGAGCTTGGGCTCGACGCTCCACGCCTCGACGGGTCTGCCGATCCGGCGCTCCAGCGAGGCCGTCCAGGTCGCGAACTGCTCGCCGGAGAAGACGTTGTCCAGCGAGAGCATCGGGACGGTGTGAGGGACGTCCCCGACCGCCGCGCCGCCCGCGACCTTGCCGGTGGGCGAGTCGGCCAGCACGTCCTCGGGATGGGCCGTTTCGTAGGCGGTGATCGCTCGCGCCAGCCGGTCGTACGCGTCGTCGTCGAGCGCGCTGTCCCCGGTGGCGTAGTACGCGGCGGCGGCGCGGGTGGCCTCCTCGACGGCGGCGGCGTAGGCGGTGGCGTCGGCGAGCGCGACGGCTGAGTTCGTCATGGCCACCATCCTGCCGTCCACCACTGACAACGAGCCGCGCGGACGGCGGCGGCCTTCTCCGCCCCGGGGATCGAATCCGGAGATCACCTCTGAAGATCACCTCGTTGCCCGCACCCGGTCCGGGCCGCACCCGCTCCCGGTATAAATGCTGCATGACTGCCGATGTGTCACCTCCCGCGCGTCCCGCGACCCTGGAGGACGTTGCCGCGGTGGCCGGTGTCTCCCGCGCCACCGTCTCCAGGGTGATCAACGGGGCGACCACGGTCGATCCCTTGCTGCGCCGGGTCGTCGAAGAGGCGGTCGCCGCCACGGGGTACGTACCGAACCGCGCGGCGCGTTCGCTGGTGACCCGGCGCACCGACTCGATCGCGCTGGTGGTCTCCGAGCGCGAACGCCGCACGGTGGCCGAGCCGTTCGTGGGGCGGATGTTCTCCGACCCGCACTTCGGGCGGGTCGTCACCGGTCTGCTGGACGTGTTGCGCCCGGCGGGCATCCAGATGGTGCTGATGCTGGCGGACGACGCGGTCTCCCGGGGGCAGTTGCTGTCGTACCTGCGGCAGGGGCACGTAGACGGGGTGGTGTTGATCTCCTCGCACGCCGACGACCCGTTGCCCGGGCTGCTGCACGGGACCCGGCTGCCCGCCGTGCTGGCGAGCGCTCCGGCGCAGCCCACCCCGCTCACGCACGTGGAGGCCGATCAGCACGCCGGGGCGGGTCTCGCGGCGGACCGTCTCGTCGCGCTGGGGCGCAGGCGGCTGGTGACGGTGGCGGGTCCGCAGGACCGGCCCGCGGGACGGGCCCGGCTGAGCGGGTTCCTGGAGGCGCTGGCGGCGCACGGGATCACGGACGTGCCGAGCGCCGAGGGCGACTTCACGCACGCGGGCGGGGCGTCGGCGATGAAGCGGCTGCTGGGCGACCGCCCGGACCTGGACGGGGTGTTCGTCGCGTCGGACCTGATGGCGCTGGGCGCGCTGCCGGTCCTGCTGCGGGCCGGTCTCGACGTGCCGTCCGACGTCGCGGTGGTGGGGTTCGACGACAGCAGTGCGGCGCTGGCCTGCGATCCGCCGCTGACGACGGTGCGCCAGCCGGTGGAGGAGATGGCGGCCGAGATGGCCCGGCTGCTGCTGCGGCAGATACGTACCTCCGAGGGACCCGCGCCGTCCGTCGTCTTCCCCTCGGTGCTGGTGGGCCGGGAGTCGGCCTGAGGGACGGGATGTCGTAAGGGCCGCGGTCAGCCGCGCGGGCCGAGGACGGTCGGGCCGTCGGCTTCCGGCCGTACGGCGTCCGCGGCCGGGCGGCCTTCCGCCTCCCGGGCGCCGGGGACGGGCCGGTCGGCGTACGTGACGCCCGGCGGTCCTTCGGGGCGCAGCGGCACCTGCGGTCCGGAGGGCTCCCGCAGCCAGCGCCTGAGCACCCGGTGGACCGCCTCGGCCCCGACCGGGCCGATGTGCGGTGCCGGGACGGGCGCGGGTTTCCCCGCCGCGCCGGGGTGCGGCACCGGGCCAGGCTCGGGCCGCTCCGCCGCGCCGGACGCCGACGCTTCGGCGGCGAGCGCGTCGAGGGGGTCGGTCATGCCGCGCGGCCACATCAGGAACGGCCGTGACTGCGGGCCGCCGAGCCCGCCGTGCGAACCTATCTGCTCCTCGAAGGCGTGTACCTGCCCCGTCGCGGGGTCGTACATCGAGTTCACCATCACGTCGGCGACGTGCGGGAAGGTGTCGGTGCGGCGTACCGCGTCCGCCGCACCGGGACCGAAGCCGGCGAGCGGTCCCTCGTCGTCCCGCAGGTCCGCCACCGGCACCTCGGCCCCGCCGGCTCCGAGGACGACCGAGCCGTGCTCCTCGCTGCGGACCAGCAGGAAGCCGATCCCGGGGTGGTTGGCCAGGGTCCTGAGCAGAGCGGGGTGGCGGCGGTCCAGTTCCTCGCGGGAGGCACGGCCTCCGATGCCGGGGAACGAGATCAGTCCGAGGTTCCCCGAGGCGAGCACCACCGGGTCCGAGGCGGCGACGGCGGCGGGCGCCGCCTCCGTCTCCTGCACGGGCCGGTGGAGCGCGATGCGCACCGCGTCGCGGGCCTCGGACGCGCTGAGGGTGCGCTGGGCGCGCCTGGGTACGGGGAGGCCGCAGCCGGCCCGTACGAGGTCCTTCAGGGTGAGCCCGTACCGTCCGGCGAAGGTCTCCCCGACGCTCTGGCCGTGGTCGGAGAGGAGCACGATCCGGTACGCGCGCGGGGTGTGACCGGTGATCTTGGTGATGAGGGCGAGGGAGCGGTCGAGCCGGGCGAGCACCTTGTCGGCGTCGCGGCTGTACGGCCCCGAGTGGTGGGCGACCTCGTCGTAGGCGACGAGGTCGGCGTAGACGGCGGTCCGTCCGGCGAACATGTCGCCGATGACGGCGGCGACCACGACGTCGCGTTCGACGACGGTCGCGAAGGCCCGTATGAAGGGGTAGAGCCCTCCGCGCTTGATCCTCGGGTGCTCCTTGCGCAGCCGCGACCGGGTGGACTGGCCCATCTCGCGGCCGACCTCGGCGACGAAGGAGAGCGCGGTGCGGACGGCGTTGGCCGGGTCGGAGAAGTAGGCGAAGTACCCCGCGCGCGACCTGCGGCCCTTGCCGAACCGCCCGGCCATGGAGAGGACGAGGGCGAGCTGGTCGGCTCCCCCGCTGAAGAGGTTGCCCCGGCTGGCCCCGTCGAGGGAGAGCAGGCCGGCGTCGTGGGTGCGCGCGACGGCCCGGCGCTGGAGTTCGAGCGCGCTGGCGGGGCGGCTGGAGACCATGACGGTGCCGGTCTCCTTCTCGTACCACCGGAAGGCCGGTACGTCGTGGTTGGAGCCGTGCAGCAGGGCGAGCTGGCTGGCGCCGGTCTGGCTGGACCAGTCGGTGCGCCAGGGGGTGAGCCGGTGGCCTTCGGGATCGGCGAGCCAGTCGGCCACGGTGGGCATCAGTCCGGCGGCGGCGGCCTTCGTGAGGACGTCGTGGCCGACGCCGTCGAGCTGGATGAAGACCGTGCCCGGCGGACCGCTCCGGCCGTCCCCGGCGTCGCCCGGGACGCGCTTGCGCCGCCGGTCGGCGAGGCGGGAGAGCCGCCGCCGGTAGGCGTCGTCGTCCCGGACCGCGAGGGCGGTGGAGGCCGCCGAGGCCACGGCGGACATCACGGCGGCGACGGCCACGGCGGTCTCCGGGTTCGCGGTGCCGCGCCCGTCCGGGATCAGCCAGAGGGCCACGAGCAGCAGGGAGCCGTTGAGGAAGAAGACCAGCGCGCCGAGGACCAGCGCGGGGACCACCAGCAGGGCTCTGACCACGACGGGCCAGACGAGGGCGGAGAGCAGTCCGAAGGCGCCCGCTCCCCAGGCGGCGGTGAACGCGGTCTTGGTGATGGTGTCGCCGTCGTCGGACTGGAGCTGGAAGTCGGGGAGGGCTCCCGCGAGGGCGAGCATCGTCAGGGTGGAGACCGCCCACACGGCCGCCACCCGCAGCAGGGCACTGCCCGCCCTGCGCCATCGCCCGGCTCCCACGCCCGCTCCGCCTTTCCGTACGTCGGGGCCGGTCGGTCGGGGGCATGCCCCGGGACACCCTTCAGGGCCCGCCCACCAGCTTCGCACAGCCCTTCCCGGAGGTTCACGGTCCGGTCCTCGGGCACAGGTGTACGTCCCGTGGGAGGGGGCAGACCCCGGGTCGGCGCCCGGTGCGGGAGGCATAGGCTCGTACCGGCTCGTCGGAGCGTGCCGAGCGCGGAACGCCGGTACGAAAGCGTCATGGCGGGTGGAAGTGGAAGAGGAGGCGGGGCGCCGGTGGAGGTCACCTGGTGGGGGCATGCCACCTGCACGATCGAGGATTCCGGCGTGCGGGTGCTGACCGACCCGCTCTTCGTGCGCCGGTTCGCGCATCTGCGCCGCCGCTCCGGCGCCGTTCCACCCGCGTCGGCGGCGCTGGCCGACGTGGTCCTCGTCTCCCACCTCCACTCCGACCATCTGCACCTGCCGTCGCTGGCCAGGGTCGCCTGCGGCACCCGGCTGATCGTGCCGGAGGGTACGGTCCGCGCGGTGCCCGGTCTGCGGGTGGTGCGGCGGATGCGGGAACTGCGGATCACCGAGGTGGCGCCCGGCGACGCGGTACGGATCGGCGGGGTGACCGTACGCGCGGTGCCGGCCGAGCACGACGGCAGGCGCCTCCCGGTCGGCCCGCAGCGGGTTCCGGCACTCGGTTACGTGGTGGAGGGCGAGGCGCGTACGTACTTCGCCGGGGACACCGGTCTGTTCGAGGAGATGGCGAAGGAAGTGGGTCCGGTCGATGTGGCGCTGCTGCCGGTCGGCGGCTGGGGGCCCCATCTGGGTCCCGGCCATCTGAACGCGGCCCGGGCGGCGGAGGCCCTGGCCCGGCTCGCTCCCCGCTCCGCGGTACCGGTCCACTGGGGCACGTTCTGGCCTATCGGGATGGACGGGGTGCGTCCGCACGAGTTCCACTCGCCGGGCTCCGAGTTCGTACGGCAGGCGGCGCTGCTGGCTCCCGACGTGGCGGTCCATCTGCCGGCGCACGGCGAACGGGTCCTGCCGGAGGTCCGCCGGTGATCGTGGATGAACTGGTGCGGCTGCCGACCGAGGGGACCCAGCAGGCCGTCGGGTATCCGACGCTCTTCGCGCTGGTGATGCTGGGCTCCCTGGTACCGGTGGTGCCGACGGGGGCGCTGGTGAGTTCGGCGGGCGTGGTGGCGTTCCACCAGTCCTCGCCGTTCTCCCTGCTGTACGTCTTCCTGACGGCGGCGACGGCGGCGTTCCTCGGCGACCTCTGCCTGTACTGGCTCGGCAAGCGCGGGGTCAGGTCGAAGAACGGGTCGAAGTGGCTGAAGGTCATCACCGACCGGGCCGCCCCGGAGCGGCTGGCGCAGGCGCAGCGGAAGCTGGACGAGCACGGGGTGATGGTGCTGGTGCTGTCGCGGCTGGTCCCGGCGGGCCGGATACCGGTGATGCTGGCGTGCCTGCTGGGCGAGATGCCGCTGCACCGGTTCGCCCGGGGCGATGTTCCGGCGTGCCTGGCCTGGGCGGCCACGTATCAGCTGATCGGCATCCTGGGCGGCTCGCTCTTCCCCGAGCCGTGGCAGGGGGTGGTGGCCGCGGTGGCGCTGACGCTGCTGATCAGCGGGGTGCCCGCCGGGTGGCGGGGCCTGCGGGCTCGGTTCGGGCACTGACCCGGCCGCCGGAAGGCCTCGCCCCGGGCCGCCCCGTCACGGTCCCGCGCGGCCCCAGTCAGAACGTGAGGCTGATCCCCCTCCCCGCCTCCCGCGCCCCGGCGTACGCGACGGCTGCCGCGGCCACGTCGAGCGCGGCGTGCCCGGTGGATTTGAATACCGTCAGCTCGGCGGCGCCGCGACGGCCCGGGTGGCTGCCGTCCAGGACCTCGCCGAGGAGGGTGGCCCGGTCGGGGGCCAGGCCCTGGAGCTCGTGAGCCCCGGCGGGCAGCGGGGCGGTGACCGCTCCGGCCCACTCGACGAAGAGCGAGCCCTCGTCCACGGTCGGCCCGTCGAGTTCCGGCCCGTGGGAGCCGCCGACCGAACCGACATGGGCGCCCTCGGCCAGCCAGGAACGGTGGATCACCGGTGCACGTGCGCCGGTGCAGCAGAGCACGGCGCCTGATCCGCGCACGGCACCCTCGACGGTGTCGGCCGTGGCGCGCGGGTGCCGGGCGGCCAGGGAGCGGGCACGCTCCGGGTCCCGGCCGCCGACCACGACGGAGGTGTCGGGGTACTGGCGGGCCAGCAGGTCGAGCTGGGCCGTCGCCTGCACGCCGGTGCCGAGCACGGCGATCCGGTTCAGGTCCGGGCCGGCCAGCGTGCGCAGGGCGAGCGTCGCGGTGGCGGCGGTCCGTACGGCGGTGATGCTCTCGGCGTCCATCACCGCCAGCGGCCGGCCGTCCTTCTCGTCGAAGAGGGCCACCACGCCCCGGTGGGAGCTGCGCCCGGGGACGGCGGGGTCGGCGAAGACGGAGACCAGCTTGGCGGCGAGGCCGAGGCCGGGGACGTGGGCGGGCATCACGCCGAGCAGGCCGGCGGGGGCCGCGGCGGCGATCCTCGGCGGTGCGGACACCGTCCCGCGCGCCACCGCGACGAGTGCACGGGTGAGCGCCTGGGCCAACCGGTCCGGGTCGAGCCCGGCGCGGGTCCGCGCCGCGTCCAGTACGAGCACCTCGTCCGTCATACGTGCTCCCCCCCGTCCGTCCGCTCCCCGGGTTCCGCCGCCGTGCCCACGCCCAGCAGCTCCGCGACGGCGGCGGCGGCGTCCCTGAGCGCCTCGCAGAGCGCACCCAGCGTCGGCTCGTCGAACTCCGCGTCGGGTCCGACCACGGTGAGCGCGCAGAGCGGCCGGCCGGGGCCCGCGAGGACGGCGCGGCCGACGGAGGCGACCAGGGCCTCGTTGCGGCCGCGCTCCACCGCGAATCCGGTGCGCTCCACCGTGGCCAGGTCGCCGAGGAGTCCGTCGGGGCCCTGCATCGGGTGTCCGGCTTCCGCGGCGGGCCGCAGGTAGGGGGCGCGAGCGGCGGGCGGCAGCGCGGCGACCAGAGCCAGCGGCCCGGCGAACCGGTGTACGGGCAGCGTCCGGTCGGTGAGCAGGCTGATCATCTCCAGCCGGGCGGGCCGGACCGCGTCGAGCACCCGCGAGCGGTCGTGCTCCAGCACTTGGAGGTTGACCATCATGCCGGTACGGCCGGCGAGCGCTTCGAGGATCGGACGGGCCAGCGTCACCAGGGAGTTGGCGGCGGCGGTGCGCGAGAGCCGGAGGGCGGCGGCGCCCGGCAGGTAGTGGTCGCCGGAGCGCAGCACCCAGCCTCGGCGGACCAGGTCGGCGAGGACCCGGTAGGCGGTCGGCCGGTGCAGCCCGACCTCGTCGGCGATCTCGCTCAGCCTGAGCGGACGTTCGGAACGCGAGACCGCTTCCACGAGGTCCAGCGCCTTGTCGACGGCCGAACTGGCGGACTTGGGCATGTCCGGGCCACCCCTCTCCTCAAGTCGACACCTCCCGGGACTTCTCACGGCGAACCCTTGCCGATCACGGGAGTAAGGACGGTAGCGTATGTTTCCACAGACGGAACCAGCATGACAACAGATGTAATTTCCCAGGCCGCCGGTGCGGCACATGACGGAGAGGTGTGACCCGATGGCTCACGAGGATGTCGGCGCTCCCGTCCCCTTCGCCGCCCCGGCGAAGGGGACGGTGGTGCTGTACCGGGGTGCCACGCTGATCGACGGCACCGGCGGGGCCGCGCGGCCGGCCACCTCGATCGTGGTGGACGGTGATCGCATCCGGACGGTCGCGCCGGACGGCGAGATCCCCGTCGCCCTCCTCGCGGAGGCCGAAGTCGTCGACCTGCAGGGCGCGTTCGTGGTACCGGGTCTGATCGACTCGCACCAGCACATCGCGACCCCGCCCAACCGCCCGGTCGCCGAAGCCGCGTTGCGCCGCCAGGTCTACGGCGGCGTCACGGCGATCCGCGACATGGCCGACGACCTGCGACACGTCGCCGACCTGGCGCGCTCCACGCTGGTCGGGGAGATCCCCGGCCCGGACATCCACTACGCGGCACTGACCGCCGGTCCCGGGTTCTTCGACGACCCGCGCACCTGGCAGGTCACGCAGGGCGCGGTGCCCGGCCACGTCCCGTGGATGCAGGCCGTCACGGAGGAGACCGACCTGCCGCTGGCCGTCGCCCGGGCCGCCGGTACGTACGCCACCGCCGTCAAGATCTACGCGGACCTGCCGGGCTCGCTGGTCTCGGCGATCACCGCCGAGGCGCACCGGCAGGGGCTGGGCGTCTGGGCGCACGCGGCGGTGTTCCCCGCCTCCCCGGCCGAGGTGGTGGAGGCCGGGGTGGACTCGGTCTCCCATGTCCACCTGCTGGTGCACGAGTTCGCCGGGCGCGCGCTGACCACGTACAAGGACAAGCCGCCGGTGGACCGGGACCGCTTCCTTGCCGGTGACGATCCGGAGATGGCCGGGCTGTTCGCCCGGATGCGGGAGCGGGGCACGGTGCTCGACGCGACGAACACGCTCTGGGACTGGCTCGCCGACGACGCGGACACGCCCGAGGAGAAGACCAGGGCCCGGGACAACGCGGAGCTCTCGGCGGCCCTGACGGCGCAGGCGTTCGGAGCGGGTGTCGAGATCAGCGCGGGCACCGACTACGAGACCGCCCCCGGGCAGCCCTACCCCTCGGTCCACGACGAACTGGTCTTCCTGGTGGAGCGGTGCGGCATGCCCGCAGCGCAGGCCATCCGGTCGGCCACCCTGGTCGGGGCCCGCAGCATGGACGCGGAGGACTCCATGGGGACGGTCGCCGAGGGCAAGCTCGCCAACTTCGTCGTGCTGAAGGACGATCCACTGGCGGACATCCGCAATCTGCGCACCGTCACCACGGTGGTGAAGCGCGGACTGCGCCTCGACCGCTCGGAGTTCACCCAGGAGAGCGCCCCGGCGGCGAACACGTCCGACGCGTCCGGCCCGGCCGGTACGACCACGGACCCGGAAGGCACGAACGGCCGATGAACACGACCTCCGTCCACGACATGCTGATCGTCAACGCCCTCGGTGAGCTGCAGAACCCCAATGCCCCCGAAGCCGCCGAGGGAGCGGGCCAGCTCCTGCAGACCATCGACGAGCTGGCCGTCGACGGCCGGGCCATCGCCGAAGCGCGCGCCTCCGGGATGAACGCCGTCAACATCACCCTCGGGTACGTGATGGGCGACATGCCTCCGTACGAACACACCCTGCACGAACTCGACGTGTGGGACGGGCTGATCGCCGCGCGTCCCGGTGACCTGCTCCACGTCCGTACCGCGTCCGACCTGTACCGCGCGAAGGACGAGGGACGGATCGGGGTGATCTACGGTTTCCAGAACGGCGTGGCCGTGGGCGAGGACCTCGAACGTGTCGCCATCTTCCAGGAACGCGGCGTGCGCGTCTTCCAGTTGACGTACAACCAGGCCAACCGTCTGGGCGACGGATCGATGGCGCCGGAGAACCGGGGGCTGACCCCGTTCGGCCGCGAGGTGGTCGAGGCGGTCAACGAGGCCGGCATGATGGTGGATCTCTCCCACAGCGGCGAGAACACCTGCCTGGAGGCGGCCAGGATCTCCGCCCGGCCCGTCTCCATCAACCACACGGGGTGCAGGGCGGTCACCGACCTCCCGCGCAACAAGACGGACGAGGAACTGCGGCTGGTCGCCGGGCGCGGAGGCTTCGTCGGCATCTACTTCATGCCCTTCCTCAACCCCACCGGGCACGCCACGGCCGCCGACGTGGTGGAGCACATCGCCCACGCCGTGAACGTCTGCGGCGAGGACGCGGTCGGCATAGGCACCGACGGGCCGGTCACCGCCATCGACGATCTGGACGCCTACGCCGCCACTCTCGCGGCGCACGTGGCCGAACGCCGGGCAGCGGGCGTCGGTGCGGCGGGCGAACGGGCCGACACCTACCCGTTCGTGGTCGACCTGCGCGGTGTGGACCAGTTCCGCGAGCTGGTCCGGCTGCTGGAGAAGCGCGGTTACGGCTCCGGGCGCATCGAGAAGATCCTCGGCCGGAACTTCGCCGACTACGCGCAGCGCATCTGGGGCTGACGCGCGGGCCGCACCCGGCCGTCCCCGGGGTCAGGCGGGTTCACCGAGCGCGCGCGAGCCGCCGATGGGCAGGTCCCAGAGGCGCTCGCGCGGGTGGCCCGCGCGCTGCCAGGCCAGCCGCAACCGCACCAGAGGCTCCAGCACGGGTTCGGCGGAGAGCAGGAACGTCGCCCAGTGCATCGGCGCCATGGCCTGGGCACCGAGGTCCTCGTACGCCCGCACCGCCTCCTCGGGGTCGGTGTGCACGTCGGCGAGCCACCATCGGGGCGCGTACGCGCCGATCGGCAGCAGCGCCAGGTCGATGCCCGGGTGGTGGCGGCCGATTTCCCGGAACCAGTGGCCGTACCCGGTGTCCCCGGCGAAGTAGACCTTCCGCCCCGGCGCCCCCGGGGCGTTCGTCGTGTCGGTGAGGACCCAGCCGCCCCAGAGAGAGCGGCAGGTGTCGAAGAGGGTCCGCCGCGACCAGTGGTGCGCGGGAACGAACGCGAAGTGCACGCCCCGCAGTTCGGCCGTCTCCCACCAGTCGAGTTCGGTCACCCGGGTGAACCTGCGCCGCCTGAACCACCGGGCGAGTCCTGCGGGCACGAACACCGGCGTTTCGCGCGGGAGTCTGCGGATCGTCGGGGCGTCCAGGTGGTCGAAGTGGTTGTGGCTGACGACGACCGCGTCCACGGTCGGGAGGGCCTCCCACGCCACACCCACCGGGGTGATCCGGGCCGGCGTGCCGAGGATCCGCCGGGACCAGACGGGGTCGGTGAGGACGTTCAGCCCTCCGATGCGCACGAGCCAGCTGGCGTGGCCGGCCCAGGTGACCGCGTCCTGGTCGGGCAGGGGCAGCGGCGCCGGATCGAACGGCAGCAGGTGGACGCCCCTGAGCCCTGCGGCGTCCGGGCGCAGGGAGCGCTCGCGGACCAGCCGGGTCATGGCCCTGATTCCCGGCAGGGGCGCGGTGAGCCGGTCGGCGAAGGTCCTCGGCCAGACACGTTCCCCGGCGGGCGGGCTCCCGGTCCGCGCGCCGGGTTCTCCTCGGGGCTCCCGGTCCGCGTCGGCACGGACAGGCCCGGTCTGTTCGGTCATCGCGGAATCTCCCGTCACCGGAGTTCGTCGAAAGCCGCTGCGAACATGCTCAGCGCGTTCGCTACGTGCGGCAATTCCAGCGGCGTCGCCGCCGTGAGGGACGCGGCCCGCTGGTCCCGCGTCGCCCCCACGAGGCCGCCGGTCCCCAGCCGTGCCCGCAGCGCCCCCAGCTCGTCCCCGAACCGGTGCCCGCCCGGAGTCGGGGCGCCCAGTCGGCCGGTGAGGTACTCCTCCAGCTCCATGGAGTCCGTCACCCCGCGCTCGGCCAGCCGGGTGCGCAGCGGCCCGAGGTCGGCGTAGAGGTGCCGGCCCGCCTGCGGGGGCCTCGCCAGCGCCCCGGTCGCGAGTACGGCACGGTGGGCGGCGGCGGCGATCTGCGCCTGGAGCCGTGCGGCCTGCCGGACGCGGCGGGTGACCGCCTCCGGCTCCCGCAGGGCGTTCGCGGCGGCCCGGGCGACCGGCGTCGCGACGAGGGCGCCCAGCGCGGTGAGGACGTCGAGGGTACGGGCGCGGAGCACGGCACCCCGGGGGGTGGCGGGGAAGCGTGCCACCGCGACGGGCCAGGCCGCCGGAGCGAGCGCGCCCGCGAGGTCGGTGAGGACGGTGACGTCGTCGGGGCACATCTCCGCGGGGCTGAGCAGCACGGTGTCGTGCGGCCGGTGCAGGGTGTCGCGCCAGGTCTCGTCGCTGATGATGTGGAGGCCCTCGGCGACGGCCGCCTCGCACGCCTCGCGGACGAGTTCGGGCGGCGCGACGGTGGCGGTGGGGTCGTCGGCCACCGAGAGCACCAGCAGCCTGGGTCGGCCGCCCTCGGCGCGGACCCGGCGGACGGTCTCCAGCAGGGCGTAGGGGTCGGGCACGCCGCCGCATTCGGCGGGGGTCGGCACGTGGTAGGCGGGCCGGCCGAGCAGCCGGGCCTGCGGAATCCAGGCCGCCGGGCAGGGCCGGGGCATCAGGACGTCGCCGCCGTGCGCGGCGACGATCCCCAGCAGCAGTGCCTGGGTGCCCGGGGCGGCGGCGACGTCCGACGGGTCGCCGCCGAGTCCGCGCCGGGCCCAGTAGGCGCAGGCCGCCTCCCGGAGAACCGTTCCGCCGCCCGGGGGTTCCGGCCGGGTGTCCCCGGCCGCGGCGGCCAGCACGCCGACGAGCTCGGGCAGGGCGGGAAGCCCAGGGTCGGGGACGGGCGGGCCGTAACGGACCGGCCCGTGATCCTCCCGCGCACCGTGCGGGCCGTACTCGGTCCGGTGCATGGCCCTCCTCGTCCGCCGCGACGCTCGTCCGCCTCCGCCCCACGTGCCGCTCTCAGGCCTTTATACGGAGGTTCCGGCCGGTGTGCCCGCCCGGAGGGCCGTCCCGGACAGGACGCCGGCGCCCCCGCCGGGCGGGCACCCCGGCCGGGCCCGCGCGCGGCGGGCGCCCGGGGCCGGTCCCGCGCGCGGCGGGCGCCCGGGGCCGGTCCCGCACCGGGCTGCCCCGCGACACATGCGTACGGGCCCCGCCCTACCGGCGCGACCGCCTCCGGCCCTCGCCCGACCACGCGTCAGGAACCGCGCGGAGTGCCCAACCGGCTTATTGTCGAGGGCTCTTGTCAGTCGCGCGCACTACACTCACCTCTCGTACTTGATGATTCCTTGGGTGAAGTGAGAGCTCTTCTTGAAGATATCCAGAGTCGGCACCCTGCTCGCCGCAGCCGCCGTCGCGCCCGCCTTCCTGCTGTCGTCCCCCGCGTGGGCGGCCGGGACGGACGACCGGGCCACGGCGTCGGCCACGGACTCGTCGTCGTCAGCGTCGTCCTCGGAGGGTGAGGACCAGGAGGAGAACGACCGGATCGAGATCCTTCGCCTCATCGCCGCGTCCGGGAAGGGCTCCGTGGTGGCCGAGCGGGGCAGCGCGGCGATCGACGGGGGCGCGGTGGCCATGCGCGCGTTCCTGACGACCGGCCAGTACACCGCCCGGGACCAGGACAACCGCATCGCCGTCGCGCGCATCATGGGCGTCGGCGGCCCCGGGGTGAAGCGGGAGGGCAGCAAGGCTCTGGACGGTACGCCCGAGGACCGTGTCGCGTTCCTGGAGACCGGCCAGTACGAGGCCCGCGACGAGGACAACCGTGTCCTCGTCGCCCAGCTCATCAGCACCGGCGGCACCTACGTGCGGGAGGCGGGCAAGGCCGCGCTGGAGGGCACGCCCGAGGACCGAGCCGCGTTCCTGGAGACCGGCCAGCACGTGGCGCGGGACACGGACAACAAGGTGCAGGTCGCCCGGATCGTCCAGATGGGCGGGCCGCACGTCAAGGAGGCCGGCGAGGCGGCGCTGAAGGGCACTCCGGAGGACCGCGTGGCGTTCCTGGAGTCGGGACAGTACGAGGCCCGCGAGCAGGACGAGAAGGACGCCGCACAGGCGGGCGACGGCGGTACCGACGGAACGACCGGTACCGACGGCGGGGGCGCCACCGGCAGCACCGCCCAGACCGGCGGGACTTCGGGCTCAGGCACCGCGTCCACCGTCGGCGGCACGGTCGAGCCCGTCTCCGACGGCGACGCCACGAGCGACGGCAGCGCCTCCGGCTCCGCTTCCGGCTCCGCTTCCGCCTCCGGCGGTTCGGACGGCGGCGGGAACATGACCGCGCAGGGCGACGGCCCGCTCGCCTCCACCGGTACGGACGCCGGTACGAGCCTCGCGTTCGGCGGCGGAGTCGCGGCGGTGGCCGCCGGAGGTGTCCTGCTGGTCGCCGCGCGCCGTCGTCGCACGAGCGCCGCGGGCTGACCCGGGAGCCGACGGAACGGCGCCACGGCCGCGCCCCTCACCGGGGGCACAGGGGCCGGACCGAACGACAGAGGCGGTCCCGCCCGGTTCCCACCGGGCGGGACCGTCTTCCCTCCGACGCCCGGCCCGCGCGCACCCCCGGCCCGCTCCGCGCACGGGCCCGGCCGCCGGAGGACGCGGTCACGCCCGGCCACCGAGCACCCCCGCCCGGCCCCCTGGGCACACCTCCGGCCGGCTCCCGCAGCGCGCCTCCTGGTTCAGGGCCGCCGGACCGGGTATCCGCTGACCCATGTCCACACGCCCTCTGCCCTCCACCTTCACCTCGTCCACCCGCCTCAGGGGCTGGCTCCAGCAGCGCGACCTGACCGCGTTCCAGGGGGTGGCCGAACGGCACTGGCCGGGCGCCGAGCCCCTGCTGCCCCGTTTGAGCCGCAGCGCCAACCACGGCCTGCTCTGGTTCGGCGCCGCCGCGGGCATCGCCGCGCTCGGCGGCAGCGCACGGGCGCGCAGGGCCGCGCTGCGCGGCGTGGCCTCGCTCGCCCTCGCCTCGGCCGCCATCAACACGGTCGGCAAGGGCGCGGTGCGCCGGGAGCGACCGGTGCTCGACACGGTCCCGGTGATACGGCGGCTGAAGCGGCAGCCGATCACCACGTCCTTCCCGTCCGGGCACGCCGCGTCCGCCGCCGCGTTCGCCACCGGGGTGGCCTTGGAATCCAGGGGCTGGGGCGCGGTCGTCGCCCCGGTGGCCCTGGCGGTCGCGGCTTCCCGGGTCTACACGGGGGTGCACTATCCGAGCGACGTCGTGGCGGGTGCGGCACTCGGCGTGGGGGCGGCCTTCGCCCTGCGCGGGGTGGTACCGACCCGTGGCCAGCTCCCCGCGCCGGGCCGGCCGCCCGCCCAGGCCCCGTCGCTCCCCGCGGGCGAGGGCCTGGTGGTGGTCGTCAACGAGGAATCGGGGACCGCGAGGGGCACGGCTTCGCTCGTCCGGGACGCACTGCCGATGGCCGAGGTGGTGGAATGCGCGCCCGGCGACCTGGCGGACGCGTTCGCCGGGGCGGTCGGCAGGGGGCGGGCGCTCGGCGTCTGCGGCGGCGACGGCACCGTCAACCTGGCCGCGTCCGTCGCGGCGACCCACGGGGTCCCGCTGGCGGTGTTCCCCGGCGGCACCCTCAACCACTTCGCGTACGACCTCGGCATCGAGACGGTGCACGACACGGTGGCCGCCCTGAAGGCCGGTGACGCGGTCCGGGTCGACCTCGGACGCTTCCGCCCCGGCCCGCACGGGCCCGACGGGGCGGACGGCTACTTCCTCAACGCGTTCAGCCTCGGCGTGTATCCGGAGCTCGTACGGAAGCGGGAGCACTGGGCACCGCGCATCGGCGGCTGGCCGGCCGGAATGCTCGCGGCCTTCGAGGTGCTGCGCGGGGAACGCCCCCTGGAGGCGGAACTCCAGGGGAAGCGGCGCCCGTTGTGGCTGCTCTTCGTGGGCAACGGCCTCTTCCAGCGGGTCGGCCCCGCACCCGGCAGGCGCCACAACCTCGCGGACGGCCTGCTGGACGTACGCGTGGTCCACGGAGGCCGCACCCCCGGGCTGCGCCTGATCGCGGCGGCCGTGGCCGGTCCGCTGACCCGCTCCCCCGTGCACGCGGCGGAACGCCGCCGCCGGGTCCGGATCGCCGGGCTGCCGCCGGGGACTCCCTACGCGTACGACGGCGAAGTGGCCGCCTCAGGAACGGAGTTGCTCGTCGACAAACTCCCCGAAGCATTGACGGTCTACTGCCCCATGCCGGTGTGAGACCACCGGGGCCCTCTCTCCCCCCAGGATGCGCGTCCCACATCACCAGACGTCTCACATCACAAGACGCGTATCTCATCATGCGATCGGCGGCGTACGGTTGACGTACCGCACGCAGCCACGCCCGGAGAGAGGACCTCGGCATGCCGAAGGAAACCGCCGTCTACACCCACGGACACCACGAATCGGTGCTCCGCTCGCACCGTTGGCGCACCGCCGAGAACTCCGCGGCCTACCTCCTCGGCGAACTCAAGCCCGGGATGTCCGTACTGGACGTCGGCTGCGGACCGGGGACGATCACGGCGGACCTCGCCGCACTGGTCGCCCCGGGCGTGGTGACCGGCCTCGACACCCAGCAGGAGATCCTCGACGCGGCGGCCGGAGCCGCTCGCGAACGCGGCCTGGACAACGTCTCGTTCGCCGTCGCCGACGTCCACGCGCTGGACTACCCGGACGACTCCTTCGACGTGGTCCACGCCCATCAGGTGCTCCAGCACGTCGGCGACCCCGTACAGGCACTGCGCGAGATGCGCCGGGTGTGCCGTCCGGGCGGGATCGTCGCCGCCCGGGACAGCGACTACGCGGCGATGACCTGGTATCCGGAAGTTCCGGGCATGGAGGCGTGGTTGACGCTGTACCGGCAGGTGGCCCGCGCCAACGGCGGTGAGCCCGACGCCGGCCGCAAGCTCCTCTCCTGGGCACGGCAGGCCGGCTTCACCGACATCGTGCCGACCGCCGCCGCGTGGTGCTACGCCACACCGGAGAGCCGGAGCTGGTGGAGCGGGCTGTGGGCGGACCGTACGGTCGGCTCCGCCTACGCGCGGAACGCGGTCGAGGGCGGCCACGCCACGCCCGAGGAGCTCGCGGCGGCAGCGGCGGCGTGGCGCGCCTGGGGCGAGGAGGGCGACGGCTGGTTCATGGTGCCGCACGGAGAGGTGCTCTGCCGGGCATGAGACGGCGGGGTGGTGTCCGGCGGCCGGGGTCGCCCCGGGCGTGATCCACCGGACACCGGCCATTCCTCCCGGACACCCTCGCCTCCCCGGTCGGACCTCCTCGGCCACGCATCGGGGAGGCTGACCGGGGCGAACCGATCACACGGTCCGGGAGACCCAACTAACCTCGTACGCATGGACATCCTGGGAACCACGCTACGCGTCTGCGTCGACGACCTGGAGGCCTCGGTGGCCTTCTACGAGGGCATCACCGGCACCCGAGCACTGCGCTTCGAGCGCGGCGGGGTGTCGGTCGCCGCGATCGGCTGCTTCCTGCTCATGAGCGGGCCCGAGACGGAGCTGGAGATGCTGCGCAAGGTGGCGGCCACCATCGCGGTCAAGGACGTGGACGAGGCCCGCGAGGCACTGACCCGGGCCGGAGCCCACGTCGTCGCCGGCCCGGTCCCGACACCCGTCGGCCGCAACCTGATCGCCCTCCACCCGGACGGCTCGGTCTTCGAGTACGCGGACCGCAACGCCGTCGTCTGACCCGCTCCTCTCCGCTGCCCGCCCCACTCCGCGGTCGCTCGCCTTCCAGGACCCGGGACTCGCCTCAGGGGCGCCCACGCCCCGACTGCCCCGGGAAGGCATCCACCACCAGATCCGCGAGGAGCGCCCCCGCCGTGCCCGTCGGGTCGAGATCGGGGTCGTAGATGGTGACGTTGAGCCCCACGCACCGGGGCGAAGCGATCAACGGACGCAGCAGAGAGGTCAGTTCGTCCGGGAGGAGCCCGCCGTCGTCGGGGCTGTCGACGGCGGGCATCACGCTCGGATCGAGCACGTCGGCGTCCAGGTGCACCCAGAACCCGTCGAGCACAGAGGTTTCCAGGGAGGCGACCACCCCCCGGGCCACCTCCTCCGGCCCCCACTCACGGATCTCCCCGACCGTCAGGTGCGGGATCTTCAGGGCGGTCAGTTCGGCCCGGTCCTCGTCCCCGTCCCGCATCCCGAACAGGCGGAGGTCCTCGTCCCTCAGATAGGGGCGCAGCCCTTCGAGGTCGGTGAGGTCGTCCTGTCCCCGCCCGGTGGCGAGGGCCAGTTCCTCACCGCCCGCCGCTCCGATCCGGTCCGAGTTGCCCGGGTGCCGGAAGTCCGCGGACCCGTCGACGGCCGCCAGTCCGTACCTGCCGATCCGGCGCAGGGCGAGGGAGGCGCCGAGCTGGATCGAGCAGTCTCCGCCGAGCACGACAAGGAAGTCACCCGCCCTGACGTGCCGTTCGACGCGGTCCGCCAGGGTCCGCGTGTAGCGGGCGAGGGCTGTGGCGTTGAACACGCCGTCACCCTCCCGCCAGGTGCCGAGGTCGTAGCGGGGCGGAACCACGACGCCGCCTTCCAGGGCCCCGAGCCTCCGCACGATGCCCAGCTCCCGCAGGGCTCCGGCGAGTTTGTGGCAGCCGGGGACGGTGCCCGGCGACGGGGGCCTCAGGCCCAGGTTGGAGGGGGCGTCGACGACCACGATATTCCGCATGACACCCATCTTTCCCGTCGTAACCTGGGCGGCGAGCGGATTTCGCCGCGGGACGAACACGCGCGGCGTCCGGCCGCGTGCGGCGCAGGAGAAGGCAGGCACCACGATGGGCACGCAGCACACGTACCGAGTGATCGTCCGGGGCACCTGGAACGGGCTGACGGACGAGGCACGGACCCGGCTGCTCGCCGAGGTCGCGGACCACGGCCTCACCTCGATGCAGTTCACCGAGGAGGGCTCGCTCACCTACGACACCGTGCTGAAGCACTTCAGCTTCCGGTACGTGGTGGTGTCCGACGCCGAGGACGGCGAGGAGATGGCGTCCGCCCTCGCCGAGGAACGCGCGGAGACCGCCCTCACGGCCGGGGGCTACGGTCACGGGCCGCTGCGCTCCACGGCGACCGACATGGACGCCATGAAGATCAACTACAAGGGGCAGCGGGGGCCCGGCGCCGCGTGACGGCGCGACGACCGCTTTCGGACGCCACGACGCCACGACGCCGCCCGCCCCCGAAGGCGGGCGAGCGGCGCGGGCGGCGTACGGCGTCGGGGCGCGCGGTGGGTCAGTACTGCTCGGACTGGCCGCCGTCGATCGGGACGACCGTGGCGTTGATGAAGCCGGACTCCTCGGAGAGCAGGAAGGCCACCAGGCTGCCGACCTCCTCCGGCCTGCCGAAGCGCTTCATCGGGTTGACGCTGACGAAGGCTTCCCCGGCCTTCTCCCACTCGACCGCGTCGAGCTGCTTGAGTGAGGCCTCGACCATCGGGGTCATGATGGCGCCGGGGGCGATCGCCTTGACGGACACGCCGAACCGCCCGTACTCCACACCGGAGTTGCGGGTGAGACCGACGACCCCGTGCTTGGCCGCCGCGTAACCGGACTGGTTGCCCACGCCCCGGATGCCGCCGACGGAGGCGGTGTTCACGACGGAGCCGGAGCCCTGGTCCTTCATGACCGGGAGCACGTGCTTCAGGCCGAGGAAGACCCCGCGGAGGTTGACCTGGACGACCCGGTCGAACTCGTCGGTGCCGAAGTCCTGGGTGAGGTTCTGCTTGCCCTCGATGCCGGCGTTGTTGAAGAAGCCGTCGACGCGTCCGTAGGCCTCGACCGTCGCGGAGACGTACCGCTGCACATCGGCCTCGGAGCTGACGTCGGCGGTGATCCGCAGGACCTCCGCGCCGGGTGCGGCCTTCTCCACCTCGGCCGCCGTGTCCGCGAGGCCTTGCTCACTGACGTCGACGAGCGCCAGCCGGGCGCCTTCGGACGCGACCCGCACGGCCGCCGCGCGACCGAGACCGGAGCCGCCGCCGGTGATGAGGACGACCTTGCCGCTGAATCGGTCTTCCATGACTGAACCTCCACACTGAGATCTGAACCGTTGCACTTGATTAGACAGTACGTACAGTCTAGATATTCCTGGCTGCCCTCAGCCCCGTCACCGGAGGTCCCATGAACGACCGCCCCGCCGCCTCGCGCCCCCGGCGCGGCCCGCACCGCGACCCGGACGCCCACGAGGCGGTCCTGGCGGCCACGCGGGAGCTGGTGGCCGAGGTCGGCTACCGGGGCGTGACGATGGACAAGATCGCCTCGCGGGCGGGGGTGGCGAGGATGACGGTGTACCGCTGGTGGCCGAACAAGGCGGCGGTGATCACCGAGGCGGTCGCGGACCGGCTCGCCCCGGGGCCGGCCCCGGACACGGGCGATCCGCGCGAGGACGCCCTGGAGTGGCTGCGGAACCTGGTGCGGACGCTGACCCTGCTCGGCGATCCCAGCGTGGTGACCGGAGCACTGACCGAGCGCGGCGAAGCGGGCCGGGCCGACCTGCGGGACCTGCTGCGGGCCCATGCCGAACCGGCGGCCCTGCTGCTGCGGAACGGCGTGGCGCGGGGACGGCTGCCCCGGAAACTGCCGGTGGACGCGGTCGTGGACGGCTGGATCGGTTACGCGGTGTACCGGACGGTCTTCCTCGGTCAGGAGATCGCCGAGGAAGACCTCCTGGACCTCGTCGGCCTGCTGCCGCCGCCCCCGTCGGCGGTGGACGGGACGGCGGCGGACGGGACGGCGGGCTGACGCGACCGAAGCGGGGCTCCCGCCGACGGATTCGCCCGGATCGGATGCCCCCGCCCGCCGCGACGCGGGTACGTGTGGTCCGTGCGAGTCTGGAGAGACGTACGGGTACGGGCGGAGCCGTTCACACCCCGGGCGGTTCCGTGCACACGAGACGGAAGGGCACGACATGGCTGACACCTCGCTCACGGGCCGCCGGGTTCTGGCGATCGTCACCAACTACGGCGTCGAGCAGGACGAGCTGGTGGTACCTGTCGAGCAGCTGCGGGACAGCGGCGCCGAGGTGCACGTGGCGGCCGTGTCCGCGGACGAGATCCGCACGCTGGTCGGCGACAAGGACCCGGGCAGGACGGTGCGGCCCGACCTGACACTGGCGGACGCCGACCCCACCGCGTACGACCTGCTGCTCATCCCCGGCGGGACGCTGAACGCGGACTCGCTGCGGCTCCAGGACGACGCGCTGTCGATCCTCCGGTCCTTCACCGGAACCGGGCGGCCGGTCGCCGCCATCTGCCACGGGCCCTGGGTGCTCGTGGAGGCCGGAGTGGTCGACGGACGGACACTGACCTCCTACGCCTCCGTGCGGACGGACATCCAGAACGCCGGCGGCACCTGGGTGGACGAGCCGGTGATCAGCGACAACGCCGGAGACTGGGTGCTGGTCACCTCGCGTACACCGGACGACCTCGGCCCCTTCGTCCGTGAGGCGACGGCCGCGCTCGTCGCTTCCACCGGCTGAGCACCTCGTCCCAGGAGTGAGCGATGACGCACGCCGCGATCTTCGACGTCGACGGAACCCTCGTCGACACCAACCACCTGCACGTGACCGCGTGGTGGGAGGCCTTCCGGCAGGCCGGACACCGCGTCGCCATGCACGACATCCACCGGGCGGTGGGCCTGGGCGGCGGCGATCTGATCGCCGCGCTCCTGGGCGAGCAGCGCCGCAGGGAGGAGGACGACAGCATCAGCGCCGCGCACACGACGCTCTACGCGACGTACTTCGACCGGCTGTCGGCCTTCGACGGCGCGGGCCGCCTGCTGCGGGAACTGTCCGGGCGCGGCTGGCACGTCGTGCTGGCGACCTCTGCGACCGGCGCCGAGCTCGGTGCGCTGCGCCGTGCGCTGGACGCCGACGACGTCGTACGGGCCACCGCCTCCGCGGACGACACCGCCGAGGGCAAGCCCGCCCCCGATCCGGTGGAGCACGCGATGGAGCTGGCCGGCAGCACGGCGGAGACCTCCGTGTTCGTCGGCGACACCGTCTGGGACATGAGGGCCGCCGCACGGGCGGGGGTCACGGCGGTCGGAGTGCTGAGCGGGGGCATCCCGCGCGAGGACCTCGTGGAGTCGGGGGCAGCCGGGGTGTACAGCGATGTCGCGGACCTGCTGAACCGGCTCGGCAGGAGCCCCTTCGCGCTTGCGGACGCCGGCTGAGGTACGGGCTTTTCGGCCCGGGAGACACCGGAGACACCCCGTAAGGCTCCCTCAGCCCTGGTCCGGCAGCATCTCCGAGGTGATGGCCCAGCGCTCGTGGTCGCGCCAAGCCCCGTCGATGTGGAGGAAGTCCGGCGAGAACCCTTCGAGTCGGAACCCGGCCCGCCGTACCAGTGCGATCGAACTCGCGTTCTGGGGCTGCACATTGGCCTCCAGCCGGTGCAGTCCCAGGGGACCGAAGGCGTGACGGAGCACGAGCCCGAGGGCTTCGGACATCAGTCCCCGCCCCGCGGCGTGGGCGAATGCGCCGTATCCGAGGGCCCCGCAGCGGAAGGCTCCGCCGACGATGTTGTTGATGTTGACAAAGCCGGCGATCGCGCCGCCCGCCGACCGTTCGCAGACGAGGAAGCCCTCCTTGTCGGGGCTCTCCAGCAACCGCCCCGCGTAGGCGACGTACGCCTCTTCCTCGGTGGGCGGGAAGAGCCAGGGGTGCTGTGAGGAGCGGCTCTCCCTCGCGCGCGCCGTGAACTCGGCGGCATCCTCCGGGGTGAAGCGGCGCAGCGAGGTCAGCGGCCCTTGCGGAAGGTTCGTGCCGGGGCGCGTGGCGGACGGGGCCTGCGCGGGGGCTTCGGACGCGGCGGAAGCCGGTGCGTGCGGCGCGCCGGCGCCATGATCACAGGATACGTGCATCGTCCCACGGTAGGACGGGCCGGACGGAAGCGGAAGTTTCCACCCGGCAGCTCTCCCGTGTCCCTCCGCACCGGCTCCACCGGCTGTGCCACCGTCCGGGCGTCACCTGTTCCGCCGCCGGAACACGTACCCCCCGCAGACGAGCCCCGCGAGGAAGACGCCCAGCAGGGCGAGCCAGAGTGGCATGGTGACGGTGGGGACGATGACACGGATGGTCACCTTCCCGGTGTTCACGCAGATGAAGACGATCGCCAGCACGGCGATGACGGCGACGACGACGCGGCCGGGGGTGAGAAGCCCGTTCTTGGCGCTGCCGTCGCTGGACACGTTCTTGGGGCTCATGGGTCCGGCCTTTCCCTCAGGGCTGTCCCGCGAGGGCACGGGCCGACGCGACCGCCCTCCGGCGACCAGGATGCCCCCGAAGGACGCCCCGCGACCGGTGGTGTGCGTCCGTTCGGGTGACAGTGGGCTCAGCGTGCCGGGACCACCGGCAGCTCCAGTACCCCGGTGTCCCCCGACGAGGACGCGACGGTGACGGGCTTGGCTCCCTTGTTGCCGTAGTACGCGGTGTCGCTCCCCGCGATCACGAGGCGGAGCCGGTGGCCGGCGGCGAACCGGTGGACGATGGCCGGCAGCCGCACGGTGAAGGACCGGGTCACGTCGGGTACGCGCACCGGGGCGACCAGCCGGTGGACGAGCTCGGCGGACCCGTCGGGGGCGAGGTCGTACACCTTGACGAAGAGCACGAGCCGGTCGGCGGCGTCCCGGCTGTCCTGGACGCTCTGCGCCTTCGGGGAGGACACCCGCAGCCGGGCACGGGGAGCGCCGACGACGTCGAGGCCGGCGGCCAGCGGGGCGGAGGTCCAGTCGAGGTGGGTGCCGGCGGTGTCGTACGGGTCGATGTCGGGCAGCCCGGTGAGTCCGGACAGCGAGGTCTCCGAATGACTGCTGGGCAGTGGCCAGTTGGTGTACTTCCGACTGCCGGGGACCACGTCCGAGCGACGCTCGGTCAGTCTGCCGTCGCCGGACAGGTACAGGACGTACGAGGGGACGGGCAGCGCGTCGGCGGTACCGTAACCGCTGGTCCAGTCGCGGTAGTACGCGAAGGCGGGCCCGGTGTCCGCGGCCCGGTGGTGGAGGTAGCGGTCGAACCAGGCGAGGATGCGGCGGCCGACGTAGCTGGTCTCCAGGTTGCCCTGGGACAGGTCGAGTTCACCGGGTGTGGCGCCGCCCCCGCTGTGCCCCCAGGCCTGCCAGATCATCTTGGCGGTGGTGCCACGTGCGCGCAGGGCGTCGTACGTGGCGGTGGCCTCGTTCAGGTTGAACAGGGTGTCGGCCTGGCCCTGCACCAGGAGGGTGGGCGCCTCGACCCGGTCGAGGTAGGAGGCCGGGGAGACGCTTCGCGTGTAGGCGAGCACGGCCTCGGACTCCTCGGCCGGGTAGCGGCCGGAGTTGAGGAAGCTGATGGTGTCGCAGGCCCGTGGGGTGAAGTGGAGGCAGTCGAGGGCGCCGAAGCGTGACGGGTCGAGGCTGGGGGCGAACAGCGGCTGCCCCTCCCCCAGCAGGTAGAAGCCGTTGGTCCACTGCCATTTGAAAACCCCGGGGGCGCGGGAGGCGGCTGCGCCGCCCGCGATGTTGTTGGGCGCGAGCGAGTAGCCGAGGTCGTTCCAGGTGATGAGCGGGACGAGCGCGTCGACCCGGTGGTCGACGGCGGCGGTGGCCAGTTGGACGGCCCCGCCGTACGATCCCCCGATCATGCCGACGCGCGGGTCGCCCGTCCCGTCGAGTCGGACGAAGTCGGCCCGGGTGCCGTCGTCCGCCGCCCGGGTGCCCGCGAGGAAGTCGACCAGCCCGGAGGCGGCCTTGCCGTCGGCCTCCGGGGCGTCGAGGGTGATCAGGCAGCCGGACCGGCCGAAGCCCAGGCCGGAGTAGACGAGCCCCACGTAGCCGCGGGCGGCGAAGGCCCGGCCGAGGGCGTCGGTGGAGCCGTCCGACTTGCTGCCCGCGAATCCGTTGGTCGCCAGCACCGCCGGTACGGGATGCGCGGCGTCGGCTCCGCGCGGGCGGTAGAGGTCGGCGTCGACGGTGCAGTCGCGCCCTCCGGCCTGCACGGTGAACTTCAGCGGGGTGACGGTGTACGGCTCCTGTGCCGCACGGGCGGGGGCGGCGAGGACGAGCGGGGCGGTCAGTGCCGCTCCGGCGAGGGCTGCGAACGGTTTCCCGAACCTGGCGACGACAGCTGACACCGCGGACCTCCACACCCGGGGCACCGGAACCACCGGCCGACGCCCGAACAGAAACACCGAAGCGTCGCAACGCGCCGGACTCGCGCAGACCCGGCCCCGCACGGCGCGAACCGCCGGCATTGCCCCCGGCGCGACCGGTGGCGTGTCCGGCGCGAGAAACAGCGAGGTCACCGACCCCATGATGACAGATCGTGTTCATGCTGTGACACGGGGTGGTCCGGTGTCAACGCTCCGGCCGCGGATTCCCCCCGAGGGAGTCGCCGACCGCTCTTCCCGGACCCCCCGGACCGCTCCGACGCGCACGGCCCGAGGCGGGGAGGCCGGCCGAACCACGACCCGGCCTTCGGGGCGCGCGGCGTCGCCACCGCAAGTGCGGTGTCGTGGCGTGGAGTTCAGCGGCCGGCGAGTCCGCCGACCCGCCCGGGCCGGTGGCGCGCACGTCTGCCGGTCGTGCTTTACTCGCGCGATGGATCTTCTCTTGACGGCGGGCGGCCTGCGCAACGGGACACTGCGGGAAGCCCTGCGGGACATGCTGGGAAAGCCGTTCGAAGCGGCGAACGTCGTGTATGTGCCCACGGCGTCGGTCGCCGAGCCCGGGGACCACAGGTGGCTCCTCGCGGACATGATCCGGGTGCAGGGCCTCGGCTGGCGTGAGTTCGACGTCCTGGAACTGAACGGCCTGCCCCGGCGGACGGTGCTCGACCGGCTGCTCCACGCCGACGTCATCCACGCCGGGGGCGGCAATCAGTACCACCTCGCGCGCAGCATCACGGGCAACGGCCTGGCCGACGGCTTCCTGGAGGCGCTGGAGAGCCGGGTCTACGTGGGGCTCAGCGCCGGATCGATGATCTTCAGCCAGAACCTCACCGCGCACTCCGCCGAGGTCATGGGGGACACGGCGGACCTCCACGCACTCGGTGCGACGGCCCTGGAGCCGCCGTTCGGCCTCTTCGACTGGTACCTGAAGCCCCACCTGAACTCGCCGGACTTCCCCGAGCGGGACGACGCCTGGGCCGATCGCGTCGCCGCGCGGGCGGACTTCCCGGTCTACTTCATCGACGACGACACGGCCGTCCGCGTCAGGGACGGCGAGGTCGACGTGGTCTCCGAGGGCCGGTGGCGGCTCTCGCCGTGACCCGTCGCACGGCGGAAAGGGCCTCCTCGGCCCCGGCCGCCTCCTGAGCCCCGGCCGCCACCTCTGCCCCGGCCGTCGCGGACGGCCCTCGCCGGGTCCCGGCTCCGCACCACGGCCCCGCCCGGCGGCCGCCGCGTGCCCGGGGAGCCCCGGGCACGCGGCGGCCGCCCGGCCCGCCCCGCCGTCAGATCAGCGCGGGCACCTCCACCGTGAGGGTCGCGGGCCCGCCGTCCGAGGGGGCATCCAGCACGGCGGGGAGTCCGAGCGGGACGGTGATCGTGGTGGGGCCGTGGCCGAATCCCAGCTCCTCGACGACGGGCACCCCGAGGGAACCGAGCCGGTCGGCGAGCACCGCGCGGACCCGGTCGTACGGTCCGCAGCTCTCCCAGGAGCCGCAGACCACTCCGGCCACGCCGTCCAGTGCGCCGGAGCGCAGCAGGTGGGTGAGGAAGCGGTCGACGCGGTACGGGTCCTCGGTGACGTCCTCGATGAGGAGGAGGCCGCCCCGGGCGGAGGTGCGGGCGCCGGGGGTGCCGAGGTCGGCGGCGAGGAGGCTGAGGCATCCGCCGTAGGTGACGCCCCGGGACCGGCCGGGTACCAGGGAGGCCGCGGTCTCCAGGCCCAGGGTCCGTACCGATTCGGGTGCGAAGAGGGTGGCGCGAAGCGCGTCCTGGGTGGCCGCGTCCTTGAGGAAGGTCTCGGCGCCGGCCATCGGGCCGAGCAGGGTGGAGAACCCCGCGCGCAGCGCGAAGGCCTCGTGGAGCACGGTGACGTCGCTGTAGCCGACGAACGGCTTGGGTCCGGCCGCACGGATGGCGGTCCAGTCGAGCAGGTCGACCATGCGGTGTGCGCCGTAGCCGCCGCGGGCGCAGAGGATCGCGTCCACGGACGGGTCGCACCAGGCTTCCTGGAGGTCCTGGGCGCGGTGTTCGTCCGTTCCGGCGAGGTAGGGCAGTTCGGGGTGGACGTCGCGGGCGTGCGGGGCGGCGAAGGGATCGAGGTCCCAGCCGCGCAGGATGTCCAGCCCGGCGTCCATCCGTTCGGCGGGCACGGGACCGCTGGGCGAGACGATGGCGACCCGGGCGCCGGGCCGCAGCCTGGCGGCCCGTGCGAGCGGTGCCGGGCCGGTTCCGGTGGGCAGGGTGGTCATCGCTTCAGCTCCAGGGCCGGGACGTCGACTCCGTCGATGCCGAAGGTCTGCGCGTAGAGGGAGAGTTCGGCCTCCAGGGCGCGGATCAGGGTGGCTTCCAGCCGGAAGCCGTGGCTCTCCCCCGCGAAGGTGAGGTAGGCGTGCGGGATGCCGCGTCCCTCGATCGCGGCGAGGAAGCGCTCGCACTGGACGGGCGGGCAGATCACGTCGTCCAGCCCCTGGAGCAGCAGGAACGGGGTGCGCAGTCGGTCGGCGTGGGTCAGCGGAGAGCGCTCGCGGTAGCGGTCGGGCACCTCGGCGAGCGGGCCGACCAGGGACTCCAGGTACTGCGATTCGAAGTCGTGGGTCTCGCCGACCGCCCAGCCGGTGAGGTCCAGGATGGGGTAGCTGATGGCCCCGCAGGCGTAGAGACCGGTGCTGGTGAGGGAGGCTGCGGTGGTCCAGCCGCCGGCGCTGCCGCCCCGGATCGCCAGCCGGGACCGGTCGGCCGAGCCTTCGGCCGCGAGCGCCTCGGCGACGGCGGCGCAGTCCTCGACGTCCACGACGCCCCACTGTTCGCGGAGCCGTTCGCGGTAGGTGCGCCCGTAGCCGGTGGATCCGCCGTAGTTGACCTCCACGACGCCGATGCCGCGCGAGGTGAAGTACGCGACCTCCAGGTCGAGGGCGAGCGGGACGCGGCTGGTCGGGCCGCCGTGCGCCCAGACCACGAACGGCGGCAGTTCGCCCTCGGGGCCGGTGTGGCCGGGGTTGCGGGGCGGGTACACCAGCGCGTGGACGTCGCGGCCGCCCGGCCCGGAGAAGGTGCGTTCCTGCGGCTGGGGGTAGTAGGCCGGGTCGACGGCGTCGGTGTGCGGTGCGCCGATGGTCCGGGTGTGGCCGGTGGAGGTGTCCAGCTCGACGACCTCGTACCCGGTGCACGGGCTCGCGGCGACCCCGATGACGCGGTCGCCCCGGACGGCCAGGGTCTCGGCCCAGGCGGTCCAGGGTCCGGCCACGTCGACGAGTTCGCCGGTCTCCGGGTCGAGCACGCCGAGCCGGGTGGTGCCCGTGCCGTGGAGGACGGCGATCAGTCCGTTGTCGAGCGGCTGGAACCAGCGCAGGCCGATCTTCCAGAGCGGTCCTCCGAACTCCTCGCCCCGGCCGGGGCAGAGGGTGGTGGTCGGTACGGCTCCGCCGGAGACCGCGTCGGGCCGGACGCGCTGGAGCTGCCACCAGTCACTGATGTCGGAGACGAAGAGCAGGGAGCCGTCCCGGTCCCACTCCACCTGGCAGACCGATTCGTCGGTGTCGCCGACGAGCGGCCGGATTCCGGTGAAGGTGCCCTCGTCGGTGACCTCGGCGAGCATCACGACCGTGCCGTCCCACGGCATCCGCGGGTGGTCCCAGGCGATCCAGGCGGCCCGGCGTCCGTCGTGCGAGAGCCGGGGCCCGGTGACGAAGCGGTGGCGGTCGTCGGAGAGTTCGGTCACGGCGGCGCGGTCGGTGGCGGCGGAGCCGTCCAGCGGTACGGCGGCCACCACCCGGCGCACGTCACTGGCGCCTTCGCCGGTGAACTCCTCACAGACGCACCAGACCTCGCCCCGGTCCGGGTGGATCTGCGGGTCCACCCAGCGCAGCCCGCCGCCGGTGGCGGAGACCGGGGTGAGCGGCCACGGGGCGTCCGGGCCGTCCGGGGCGTACGCGTAGAGCCGCTGGTCGGCGAAGTGGACGAAGACGACGAGTGGGCCTCCCGAGGCGCGGGCGACTCCGGCCCACGGCTGTCCGCCGTACTCGATGACCCGGCTGCGGGCGTTCCACGGTGCGGGCAGCACGGTGGTGATCTCGCCCTCCGCGCTCCGGCGCACCAGGGCACGCCGGCCTCCTTCGGCGGGGCGGGGTTCGGTCCACCAGACCTCCTCGCCGACGGTTGCGACGTACTCCGGGCGGCCGTCGTGCGAGGCGGCGAGCGCCGCGTCGACGGGCGTGGACCAGGTGCCGTACGGGGCCGGGGCGGGCGTGGTGGTGGGCTGGGCCGTGCTGGGCTGGGTGGACGCCATGGATGATTCCCCCGTCGTGGTCAGGCGCTGCGCAGGTAGTGGTCGAGGACGCGGACCCCGTAGTGCAGGGCGTCCACGGGAACGCGTTCGTCGACGCCGTGGAAGAGCGCCTGGTAGTCGAATCCGACCGGCAGCTTGAGCGGCGAGAAGCCGTAGCCGGTGATGCCGAGGCGGGAGAACTGCTTGGCGTCCGAACCGCCCGACATGGAGTACGGGACGGCGTGCGCGCCGGGGTCGAAGAGTTCGACGGCGGCGCGCAGCTTGGCGAAGGTCGGGGAGTCCACGGGTGCGGTCAGCGGCACCTCGCGGTGGACGAACTCCCAGTCGACGCCCGGCCCGGTGAGCAGGTCCATGGTGGTGTGGAACTCGTCCTCGCCGCCCGGGACCACGCGTCCGTCGATGACGGCGGTGGCGTGGCCGGGGATGACGTTGACCTTGTATCCGGCGTCCAGCTGGGTCGGGTTGCTGCTGTTGCGGACGGTCGGCGCGATCAGGGCGGCGGCCGGGCCGAGCTTGCCGAGGAGTTCGTCGACGTCGAAGCCGGGGGCGTCGACGTCGACGGTGAGGCCGTGCAGCGCGGCGATCTCGGTGAGCCCGGCGCGCACGGTCGGGGTGAGGCGGACGGGCCAGGTGTACTCGCCGATCCGGGTGACGGCGGCGGCCAGCCGGGTCACCGCGTTGTCGCGGTTGACCTTGGAGCCGTGGCCGGCCCTGCCGTGGGCGGTGAGCTTCAGCCAGCCCGTACCGCGCTCGCCCGCGGCGATCGGGTAGAGGGAGAGGCCGTCGCCCGCGTGGAAGGTGAAGGCACCGGATTCGCTGATGCCCTCGGTGCAGCCTTCGAAGAGGTCCGCGTGCCGGTCGGCGAGGAAGCCGGAGCCGTCGGCGGCGCTGGCCTCCTCGTCGGCGGTGTAGGCGATGACGATGTCGCGGCGGGGTCGGACGCCGGCGCGGGCCCAGCCCCGGACGACCGCGAGGATCATCGCGTCCATGTTCTTCATGTCGACGGCGCCACGCCCCCAGACGACACCGTCGCGCACCTCGCCGGAGAAGGGGTGCACGGTCCAGTCGGCGGCCTCGGCGGGGACGACGTCGAGGTGGCCGTGGACGAGGAGGGCGTCGGCGGACGGGTCGGTGCCCTCGATGCGGGCCACCACGTTGGTCCGGCCCGGGGTGCGCTCCAGCAGGACCGGCTCCAGGCCGATGTCGGCGAGGCGTTCGGCGACGTACTCGGCGGCCGGGCGTTCCTGGCAGGCGCCGTCGCCGCTGTTGGTGGTGTCGATCCGGATGAGCTCCGAGGTGAACGTCACCGATTCGTCGAGGGCCTGCTGGTCCACGGAAGGGGACGGGGCGGGCGACTCAGCCATACTGTTCCTCCACTGCGGCGGACACGATCGTCGTGACCGCCTTGAACGTGCGAATTCCCTCGTACATCGTCGCGCTGGTGTACGCGACACGCCGAACGTCGGTCTGTGTCACGCCGGGGACGACGGTGGCGGCGCCGGCCAGGTGCTCGGCGTCGAACTCCAGCTCCACGGAGAAGCCGGCCCCGGTGACGGGGGCGTGCCGCACGGCGAGCGACGCGGCCTCGGCCGCCGCCGCCCGGATGTCGGCGGCGGTACGGGCGGGGGTGCGGCAGACCGCCGCGTACCGGGAGACGTAGTCCTTGACGGCGACCTTGCGGGCGTCGGGGGCGTACGACTCCGCGTCCACGCAGGTCAGGTCGTCGCCGGTGACCAGCACCACGGGGACGCCGTACTCGGCGGCGACATGCGCGTTGAGCAGGCCCTCACTGGCGCGCTCGCCGTTCAGCCAGACGCCGGTGATCGAGTTGGCCAGGTAGGTGTGGGCGAGCACGCCCTCGGTGCCGGCGCCGGTGTGGTAGCCGACGAAGGCGACGCCGTCGACGTCCCCGTGCTGGATTCCCTCGACCATGGAGAGGGTCTTGTGCCGCCCGGTGATCATCTGGACGCGGTCGTCGAGCTGCTCCAGGAGGAGGTTGCGCATGCTCCAGTGGGCTTCGTTGACGAGGACCTCGTCGGCACCCCCGTCGAGGAAGCCGAGAGCCGCGGCGTTCACGTCCGAGGTGAACATGGAGCGGCAGCGCTCCCACTGGGGAGTGCCCGGCAGGACGTCCGCCGGCCAGGTCACACCGGTCGCGCCCTCCATGTCGGCGCTGATCAGGATCTTCATGCGGCCATACGGTACGCGCCCCGGTCCGCGCGGGCCACGGCGTGGGGGGGGGCACGTCCCGCATCGGTGACCGGACGGGTGGCGGCGGCGGAACCGCGTGTTCCGCGTGCGTACGGCCTGATCACGGTCGCGTGGTCGACGGCGACGCCCCGCCACGCCCGATGCGGTGCGTGTCCTCGCCTCGCGTGTCCGGGGCGCCCACGACGTTTCGTCATGGATACGGGGGCCGGCTCCCGCCTCACGCGGAGGGCGGGTCCGGCCGTGTCCCCGACCTCACGGGTCAGTACACCCAGGCCGTGGGTGCCATCATGACGGCGGTCACCACCAGCCCCTTGCCGGTCAGCCACCGCCCGTCGAGCGTCCGGGGCAGCGGCGGACGGCCGGGGGGCCGTGCGGGGGGCGGTGCGAGCAGCCGGGCGGTGAAGGTGCCCCGGTCGGGGTCGAAGCGGAGTTCCGCGTCCCCGAAGCGGAGCCGCTGGCCGGTGTGCGGGTACCAGGCCTTGTAGACCGATTCCTTGGCGCTGAACAGCAGCCGGTCCCAGTGCGTCCCGGCCGGCGCGGACCGCGTCCAGGCGCGTTCGGCGGGAAGGGCTATCGCCTCCAGCACCCCTTCCGGCAGAGGCCCGTGGGGCTCGGCGTCGATGCCGAGCATCGTGACGGCCGTGCCGTGGGCGAGTGCCGCGGCCCGGTACCCGTGGCAGTGGGTGAGGCTGCCGACGACCCGGGCGGGCCAGCGCGGGGCTCCGTACCGGTCCGGGAGGACCGGGCCCGGCGGCAGCCCGAGTGTGCCGAGCGCCCGGCGGGCGCAGTGCCGGACGGTGGTGAACTCCCTGCGCCGCTTGTCGACCGCGTCGCGGACGAGCGCGGCTTCCTCCGGGTACAGCTGCGCCTCCGGCGGGTCGGCGAAGGCCTCCTCCACGGCGACCGCGTCCGGCAGGACCACCCGCAGCATCACCGCTCCCCCCGCACCGCCGGGACGACCGGGTGGATGCGCCGGGGCGGCACGGTGCGGGGGTGTCCGGGCCGTTGCCACTCGCGCGGGTAGCCGACCGAGACCTCCTCGAAGGGGACCCCGTCGTACACCGTGGACCGGGGGATGTGGAGGTGCCCGTAGACCATCGCGGCGACGGGGAAGCGGCGGTGCCACTCCGCCGTCCGTTCCGTGCCGCACCAGAGGGCGAATTCGGGGTAGCGCAGTACGTCCATGGGCGTGCGGACGAGCGGGTAGTGGTTGACGAGGACGAGCGGCATCGCCGGGTCGAGCGCGCCGAGCCGTTCCTCGGTCAGCCGCACCCGCGCCTCGCACCAGGCGTGGCGGCCGTCGTACGGGTCCGGGTGCAGCAGGTACTCGTCGGTGCAGACCACGCCCGCCTCGTGGGCGGCGGCCAGCGCCTCCTCGCGGCCCAGCCCGGGACGGGTGGTGAAGGTGTAGTCGTACAGCAGGAAGAGCGGGGCGACGGTCACGGGCCCCCGCGGTCCCTGCCAGACCGGATAGGGATCCTCCGGTGTGACGATCCCGAGGCTCCGGCAGAGCTCCACGAGGTGCTCGTAACGCTCCACCCCTCGCAGGCGCAGGGGGTCCTTCGGGGGTGTCCACAGCTCGTGGTTGCCGGGCGCCCAGAGGACCTTGGCGAAGCGGGAGGCGAGGGTGGCGAGGGCCCAGGCGATGTCCTCGGACATCTCGCCGACGTCCCCGGCGACCAGCAGCCAGTCCTCGTCCGTCTCCGGGCGGAGACCGGCGACGATTTTGCGGTTCTCCTCGTAGCTGACGTGGAGATCGCTGATGGCCAGGAGGTTGCCCGAAACTTGCGGCACGTCTCTTCCTCTCGTCGCTTCCCGGTGCGGAGCCGGTTCGTGCGGATGTGGTGCGGCGGTGGTCGCGCACGCCGGGCGGCGGGCGGCGGGCCGCCCCGGGGGCGTACCGCTTCGAAGGCTGGCACGTCCGGGTGCCGGGTGTAACCCCTGGATGGCGTGTCGGCGCGGTTGGGGCGTCTCGGGGCGGTCGCGGACGGGCGGGCCCGAGGGCGCCCCGCTCATCCGGCACACCGTCAACTTCCGTCCCGGCTCTTGCCAGAGACATCCGGAGGCCCTACTTTCATCGCACGATTAATCATATTTACCTACGTACTTACTCCCCGTTACCCCCACAGCCACCCCCACGCGTCCGCGACGGCCCGCATCGACACCCGCACGCCCACCACACCCCGGTTCACGCCGCGCGCCCCGTCCACCCCGTCCGCCCCGCGAGATCGCGGCACCCCGCACGGCGCCTCCCCTCCCCGTCACCGCCCGCGCCCCACCGCCGGAACGCGGGCCCCACCCCCGCAGGAGATCCCCGTGCCCCCACGCATGCGCAGAACCGCCATCGCCGCCGGACTGGTACTCGTCGCCGCCCTCTCCGTCACCACCGGTACGGCCTCGGCGGGCAACGCCCCCGCCTCCGCCGCGCAGCAGGGCTCCACCGTCCAGGCCGAGTACTTCCCCGACCCGGCGGGCGGGGGCCGGCGCGTCCAGGTACCCGTGGTGTCGCCGTACGCGGCCTCCACTCCGGCGCAGTCCCCGGCTGCGCGCTCCGCCGACGCCGCGACGGCCACGGACGGCGCGGTCACCGTCCTCTCCCAGACCGGCCCGAGCGCCGCCCGCATGGACGTGGCGATCATCGGCGACGGCTACACCGCGTCCCAGCAGGCCGACTTCCTCGCCGACGCCCGCGCCCGGTGGGCGGAGGTCACCGCCGTCGAGCCCTACCGGAGCTACACGGGCCTGTTCAACGTGTGGGCGGTCGGGGCCGTTTCGGCCGAATCCGGCATCTCCGGCGACCCGACCGCGGGCGTGGTCAAGAACACCGCGCTGGGCTCGTACTTCTGGTGCTCCAGCACCGAGCGGCTCATCTGCGTGGACCTCGCCAAGGTCAAGACGTACGCCGCCAAGGCGCCCGCGGCCGATCTCGTCGTCGTGGTCTCCAACTCCACGAAGTACGGCGGCGCCGGCTACTCGGGGCTCGGTTCCTCCTACTCCTTCGCCGGTGTCTCCACCCTCTCCTCCGACAACAGCCAGTCCAGCCTGATCGCCGCGCACGAGATAGGCCACTCGATCGGCCTGCTCGCCGACGAGTACACGTACGACAGCTACGGCACGTACACCGGAGCCGAGCCCGTCGAGCCCAACTCCACCGTCCGCACCGCCGCGCAGCTGACGTCCGCCCAGGCCAAGTGGTACCGCTGGCTCGGCGAGAGCGACCCCTCGGGCGGCACCGTCGGTACGTACACGGGCAGTTCGTACTATCCCCTGGGCGTCTACCGGCCCACCGCCGACTCCCTGATGCGGTCGCTCTCCACGGACAAGTTCAACCTGCCGGGCCGGGAGGCCATGATCAACGGCTTCTACCGGTACGCGTCCGCGCTCACCACGGACACCACGGCCACCACGGTGAGCCGGAGCCAGGCGGTCACCGTGAACGTCGCCACGTCGGCGGCGGGCCTCTCCCGGCTCGACCTGCGGTGGTACGTCGACGGCACCGAGGCCACGCGGGCGCGGGGCCTGACCACCGTAGTGCCGCAGCAGTTCGGTGTAGCGGCGGACGGGCGCGGCCACACCCTCATGGCACGCGTCACGGACACCACGGCCTCACTGCGCGACCCGAAGGCCAAGGCCGCCGCGACCGACACGCTGACCTGGTCGGTGACCTCCTGATCCGGGGGCGGTGCCGCTCCCCGGAGGTGGGCGGCACCGCCCCCGGACGCGCCCGCTCCCCGGCATCCGGACCACCGGTTCCGCCCGGGCGGCCGGGCTCACGCGGGCGGCGCGGACCGCGGAGGTGCGGGAGAGTGGGCTCATGGCACTGCACTGGAAACTCGTCATCGACAGCGGGGACGCGCCGGCCCTGGCCGACTTCTGGGCCGCCGCGCTGGGCTACGAGGTGGAGGACCCGAGCCCCCTCGTCACACGGCTGCTGGCCGCCGGACAGCTCGGGGAGGAGGCGGTCACCGAGCACCACGGCCGCACGACCTTCCGCGGCTACGCCGCGATCCGCCACCCCGACGACCCCTTCGACGAAGCCAGTGGAGTGGGCGCCGGGCGGCGGCTGCTCTTCCAGAAGGTTCCCGAGGAGAAGTCCGGCAAGAACCGTCTGCACATCGACATCCACAGCGAACCCGGCGGTCTCGACCGGCTGGTGGAGCGGCTCAAGAGCCTCGGCGCCACCCCGGTCCGCGAGGTCGACCAGGGACCGGCCGGGCACTGGTGGGTCATGCGGGACCCGGAGGGCAACGAGTTCTGCGCGGCGTGAGGCGAGCCGGTCGGCGCGACGCGGGCGCCACCCGCCCGCCGCGGACCACGGACGGCCTGGGAGAACGCCCCGGTCGAGTGGCAGACTGGCCTCGCGTGTTTTCGTGCCGAGGGGGCCGCCGTGCCGATGATCCGTTCCATCCGCCGGGCGATGAGCCGTGCGGTCCACCGCACGGTGGACCTGAGCCACCCGGCCCGTTCGCCGCTCGGCAGTGCGGTCGTGAACTGCGTGTCGTACGAGGACGGGGTGCGGCAGCCCCTGGCCGGCTCCCCCGAAGAGGCCCTGCGCCGGGTCCGCCGCACCGGGCGCGGTTTCGTCTGGCTCGGCCTCCACGAGCCCGGCCAGGAGGAACTCGCGCGCGTGGCAAAGCTGTTCGACCTCCACCCGGTGGCGGTCGAGAACGCGGCGCGCGGGCACCAGCACCCGAAGGTGGAGCCGTACGGGAAGGGGCTGTTCGCGGTTTTCCGGACGTGCGGCTACGTCCACCACGAGCAGTTCACCGCCACCAGCGACGTGGTGAACACCGGTGAGCTGATGGTCTTCACGGGGGAGGACTTCGTCATCACCGTGCGGCACGGCTCACACGGTTCGCTCGGCCCGCTGCGCGAGGCCCTGGAGGCCGAGCCCGCCCGCCTGCGGCAGGGTCCGGCCGCCGTGCTGCACGCCGTCGCGGACACGGTGGTCGACGCCTACGCGGAGGTCGCCGACTCCCTGCAACACGACATCGACGCGGTGGAGACCGCCGTGTTCAGCGTGGACGCCGGCCGGGGCGAGGCGGGCAGGATCTACCAACTGAAGCGCGAGCTGATGGAGTTCAGGCGGGCGGTCGCCCCGCTCGACCGCCCGCTGCGAACCCTCGCCACCCGGTCCATGCCCGCCCTGGCCCCCGAGATACAGCCGTACTTCCGCGATGTCGCGGGCCGTCTGACGCGCCTGACCGAGCAGACGGCGTCCTTCGACTCGCTGCTCGACTCCGTGCTCCAGGCCCATCTCGCCCAGGTGACGGTCGGGCAGAACGAGGACATGCGCAAGATCACCGCATGGGCCGCGATAGTCGCCGTGCCGACGATGGTGTGCGGGATGTACGGGATGAACTTCTCGCACATGCCGGAGCTCCGGTGGACCTACGGATACCCGTTCGCACTGGGGCTGATGGCCCTGGCGTGCTACGCGATCCACCGGGGCTTCCGACGCAACGGCTGGCTCTGAGCGGCACCTTCGCCCCTCAGGCGGCGTCCGCGCCCTTGAGGATCGACTCGACGAGCACGAGCTCGTCGGCGTCGAAGTCCAGGTTGCGGCTGGCCTCCACGCTGTTCTCCAGCTGGGCGACGCTGCTGGCTCCCACCAGCGCGGAGGTGACCCGGCCGCCGCGCAGCACCCAGGAGAGCGCCAGCTGGGCCAGCGACTGGCCCCGCTCCTTGGCCACCGCGTCGAGCGCCCGCAGCTTCTCCACCAGCGCCGGGGTGACGGCGTCCGCCGTCAGGAACGGGCTGGAACCCGCCGCACGCGAACCCTCCGGGATGCCGTCGAGGTAACGGTCGGACAGCATGCCCTGGGCGAGCGGCGAGTACGCGATGGAGCCGGCGCCGACCTCGTCCAGCACGTCCAGGAGGCCGTCCTCCACCCACCGGTCCAGCATCGAGTAGCGCGGCTGGTGGATGAGGAGCGGGGTGCCCAGGTCCTTGAGGATGGCCGCGGCCTCGCGGGTCTGCTCCGGCGAGTAGTTGGAGATGCCGGCGTAGAGCGCCCGGCCGGAGCGGACGGCGGTGTCGAGCGCCCCCATCGTCTCCTCCATCGGGGTGTCCGGGTCCGGGCGGTGCGAGTAGAAGATGTCGACGTACTCCAGGCCCATCCGTCCGAGGCTCTGGTCGAGCGAGGAGAGCAGGTTCTTGCGGGAGCCCCACTCGCCGTACGGGCCCGGGCCCATCAGGTAGCCGGCCTTGGTGGAGATGATCAGCTCGTCGCGGAGTGCGGCGAAGTCGGTCGCCAGCGAGCGTCCGAGGGTGAGCTCGGCGGAGCCGGGCGGCGGCCCGTAGTTGTTCGCCAGGTCGAAGTGGGTGACGCCGAGGTCGAACGCCCGGCGCAGGATGGCGGCCTGCGTGTCCGGCGTCCGGTCGCCACCGAAGTTGTGCCACAGGCCGAGGGAGAGCGCGGGCAGCAGGAGGCCGCTGCGTCCGGTGCGCCGGTAGGGCATGGCGGAGTAGCGGTCGGCGGACGGAAGGTACATACGAAAAGCTCCGCGAGGTCGTCGGACGGGGCACTCCGGTCCGGAGTGCCGGGGGCTCTCTCCGCGGCGGGTATCCGCTGAGGGGGTCCGTCTCCAGGCTGACGGAGAAAGATCCAGCAGTCCAACGGGAAACGGCTCTGGCATTCATCGTTTAGATTCATCAATCATGGAATTGCGTCAGCTGGAGCACTTCGTCACCGTCGCGGAGGAGCAGCACTTCACCCGGGCCGCCGAGCGCCTCGCCGTGTCCCAGTCGGGTCTGTCGGCGTCCGTGCGGGCGCTGGAGCAGGAGCTGCGGACGCCGTTGTTCAGCCGGACGACCCGGTCGGTGCGGCTCACGGAGGCGGGACGGGCGCTGCTGGTGGAGGCGGTGCGGACGCTCGCCGGGGCCCGTGCGGCGCGGGACGCGGTGGACGCCGTGCGAGGGCTGCTGCGCGGCACACTGACGGTGGGGGTCGAGCAGTGCGTGGCGGGGGTCAGCCCGGCCCGGCTGCTGGCGGCGTTCCACCGGGAGCACCCGCACATGGAGATCCGGCTCCGCCAGGAGGGCACGATGAGCCTGCTGGACGGGGTGGCGGACGGGCGGCTCGACCTGGCGTTCGCGGCGACGGTGTCCCCGCTGGAGTGGCGCGGGGAACTGATCCCCCTGGCGACGGAGGAGATGGTGGTGCTGTGCGCCGCCGGGCACAGGTTCGCCGGGCTGCCCGGGGTCGAGTGGGGGGCGCTGCCCGAGGAGTCGTTCATCGACTTCCACCCGGACTGGGGCCCCCGGCGGGCCGCCGACGCGGCTTTCGCCTCGGCGGGGGTGCGCCGGACGGTGGCCCTGGAGGTGAACGACGTGCACAGCCTGCTGGAACTGGTCCAGGAGGGACTGGGCATCGCGGTGGTCCCGCGCCACTTCGCGCGCAAGCCGGAGGCGGCCCGGCTGGTGGCCCTGGACCTCGTGGCGCCGGAGGCGTCCGGCCCGGGGGCGGGGCCGCGGCCGGCGCGGTACGAGAGCGTGGTGGTGCTTCCGCCGCAGCGGGCGACGAGCCCGGGAGCGCGGGCCCTGGTGTCCCTGGTGACGTCGGCGCGGGAGCGGGACGAGGAGTAGGCGGCGTCGGCCGACGCGCCTGAAGCCATGAGCTGTCCCTGGTCCCCGGTGGGTGCGCGACGACGACTGCGGCGCCCACCGGGGACCACGGGGCGGCCCTGCGGCCACGATTTGCTGGATTTCGACCAACCCGGCAGCTCCGCATGAGATGTGACGGTCAATCAGGGAGGCTGGAAGGTGACTTGTGACGCGGCTCGGGCGGGTGCTTAATGAGTCTTCGCGTGAACACGGGTCAACTCCGAGGAGATGCATGGAAGCGAACGGGCCTCCGCCGCCACCGTCACGACCACCCACCACGGCGGGCGCACCCGCGTCGCCGCAGCCCGCCCGCCCTCGCGCCTCCTCGCCCCCTCCACCGATGGCGCCACCCGTGCGTGCGCAGTCTCCTGGTTCACCGGCGCTCGATCTGCGCGTCACGAAGAGGCTGCTGTGGGTGGGGGGAGCCGCGTACCCGCTCCAGAACGTCGCCCGCGTCTACACGTTCGTGCTCCACCCGAAGCGCAAGGAGGCGGTCCTCCTCTTCCTCAAGCGCACGGCGCTGACCGTCGTGGTGGCGGTGGCCCTCACGCTGTTCGGCACCATCGCCACGTTTCTCGCGCGGGACGACGAGAGCTTCGGCGGGGTCATGGGGTTCATCTGGTTCGTCACCGTGGGCGGCTTGGTCTACTACCTGGTGGACATGCTGGCCGTGCTGACGGCGTCCTCGCACTACGTGCTGGCCGTCGAATCCAATGGCCGGTCGACGGCCTTGGTCACGGGCCACCCCGGCCACCTCGACCAGCTCGTTCATCAGATCGCGCATGCCATCGAGCACCCGGACACCGAACTGAACGTCCGCGTCGAGCGGCTGAGCATCAGCAACCCCAGCAACTACTACTTCGGCGACACGGTGAACATGTACGGCGGCACCGGCAACACGGGGATGGCATCGGGATGAGCGGAGACAGTTACAACTTCGGCAACGTGGTCAACATGCACGGTGGCTCTCACAACACCGGCATGGTCAACCACGCGCCCGCTCCGGACCCGCAGCCCGTCGATCCGGCGCTGCAGGAAGCGATCCACGAGCTGATCGAGCTGCTGCGGGACCTGCGGACACACGTGGCACCGGCGACCGCCCAGCGCATCGACGCCTCGCTCCCGGCCGTCTCAGCGGTTCCCGCCGCGACACCTGCGGAACGGCGGAGCACGCTGGAGGCCGTCGCCAAAATCGCCGCGACCGTGGGCGCGATCGGCGACCCCGTCATCAGCACCGTTCGCTCGCTGATGGAGCTGGTCGGGATCTGAGGGCCCGCACCGAGCGGGGCGCCGGGTCCGGGCCCTCGGGCGGGCGCCGAACGGCTCCGGGCCCCGCCTCGCGGTCCGTCAGTCCTCGTGTCCGAGCTGGAGGTCGCGTTCGGTACGGCCGCCGCCGGCGACCTGGAGCACGGTGGCCACCGGCGGGTAGCCTGCCGCGATCACGGTGTACTCGCCGGTCGAGAGGTCCACGAAGCGGAACGCGCCGTCCGGGCCGGTGGTGAGGGTGTCGACGACGTTGCCCGCCGCGTCGAGCAGGGTGACCCGGGCGTCCTCGACGAGCCTGCCGCCCGAGGCGCGTACGACTCCGCGCAGCACCGCGCCGCCGGCCAGTTCGATGTCCTGGCGGGTCTCACGGGCGGCCTGCACGCTGACCGGGAGCGCGGCGGGCCGGAAGGCGGCGGCGCTGGCGGCGAGGGTGTACTCGCCCGCGACCAGTTCCCCGATGACGTAACCGCCCTCGTGGCCGGTCCGGGTGGCGGCGACCACCTCGCCGCGCACGTCGGTGAGGGTGACGGTCGCCTCGCGGACCGGCGCGCCGTCCGGGGTGAGGACCCGGCCGGCGAGGCGGCCCGCGCCGCCGAGCACGATGTCGAGCTGGACGGGCCGCTCGCCGACGGTGACGCTGACGGCCTGCGGCTGGTGCCCTCCCGCCGCGGCGATCAGGACGTAACTGCCGGAGCCGGGCACGCTCAGCGCGTACCGCCCGTCTCCGTCGCTGGCGCCCCGGCCCACCTGGTGCCCCTGGGCGTCGATGAGGGTGAGAGCCGCCCGGGGCACCGTGGTCCCGTCCTGGTGCTGGACGCGGCCGCGTACCGGCACCCCGGCGACATGGGCGATCACGACGGGCGCGGCGGCGGGGACGGGCACCGGCACGGCTACGGCGTCGGGGTCGGTCCCGGAAGCGGTACGGGCGGCGGGGATCTCGGTGGGCTCGGCGGCTGCTTCGGGGCTGTGGTGGGACACCAGCGGTTTCTCCTTGAGGAAGAAGGCGAGGGCGAGACCGGTCAGCAGGACCGGTACCAGGTAGAGGAAGATCCGCGGCATCGCGTCGACGTACGCCTGGATGTACGCGTCGCGCAGCGCCGGGTCCAGCGAGCGGATCAGCTGCGGGGTGACGGACGTCGCGTCGGGCAGCCCGGCACCGGTGGGCAGGCGGACGGCGAGGGCGTCCGCGAGGCGTCCGGCGAACAGCGTCCCGAAGATCGCCGCTCCGACGCTGCCGCCGATCTGCCGGAAGTAGTTGTTGGCGCTGGTGGCGGTGCCCAGGTCGGCGGGACGCACGGAGTTCTGCACCGCGAGCACCAGCACCGGCATGACGAGCCCGATCCCGATGCCGAGGACGGCCTGGGCGAGGCTGTACTCCAGCCGGGAGGTGCCCAGCTCCAGCCGGGAGAGCAGCCACATGCCGACGGCCGAGAGCGCGCTGCCGACGATGGGGTGGACGCGGTAGCGGCCGGAGCGGGAGATCATCTGCCCGGAGAGGATGGAGGCGCCGACGATGCCGCCCATCATCGGGAGCATGAGCAGCCCCGACTCGGTGGCGCTCACACCGTCGACCATCTGGAGGTAGGTCGGCAGATAGCTCGCCGCGCCGAACAGCGCCACACCGATGACGGCACCGACCAGTCCGCTGACGTTGAAGACGGAGTCGCGGAAGAGCCGCAAGGGAATGATCGGTTCTGCGGCACGGGCCTCGACGGCGACGAAGAGCACCGCGGCGACGACCGCTCCGGCGGCGAGGGCCACGATGGTCGGCGATCCCCAGGCGTATTCGGTACCGCCCCAGCTGGTCAGCAGCACCAGGCAGGTGGAGGCGACGGCGAGCAGCGCGGCACCGGGCACGTCGAGTTTCGGGCGGACCCCGGGCCGGGGCAGTTTCAGCACCACGGCGATGACCGCGAGGGTCGCCAGCCCGAACGGCACGTTGATGTAGAAGCACCAGCGCCAGGTGACGTGGTCGGTGAAGAAGCCGCCGAGCAGCGGTCCCGCCACGGAGGCGAGTCCGAAGACACCGCCGATGAGCCCCATGTACCGGCCCCGCTGCCGGGGCGGGACGATGTCCGCGATGATCGCCTGGACGCCGATCATCAGTCCGCCGCCGCCGATGCCCTGGAGGGCGCGGAAGGCGATCAGCTGGTCCATGGTGCGCGACCAGCCGGCGAGGGCGGAGCCGACGACGAAAACGACGATGGCGAACTGGAAGACGCCCTTGCGTCCGAAGAGGTCACCGAGTTTGCCGTAGAGCGGCAGCACGATCGTGGACGCCAGGAGATAGGCGGTGACCGCCCAGGACATCTTGTCGAGTCCGTGCAGTTCGCCGACGATCTTCGGCAGCGCGGTGGCGACGATCATCTGGTCGAGGGCCGCGAGCAGCATGGTGAGCATCAGCCCGATGAAGACCGTCCGGACCTGACGGGCGTCCACCTCGCCGTCCCGCGCCGACGGGCCGGGTGCGGCGTCCTTCGCGCGGGCGGAGGGCTGCCCGGCCTGTACGGGCAGTTCCTCGGTCGGGGCGTCGTCCGGCGGGAGTACGGACGGGTGCCCGGCTCCGTCCTCCCGGTCCCCCGACCCGTCCGGTCCGCCCTCGACCAGCGTGCTGCCACCCACCACGGAACGCTCCCCTCGTCGCACTGCGCCGCACATTTCTCGCATCGGGCGGCAAGGCGGGGCAAACGACTTCGGAGGGCCCGGACGGCGTGCGCGAAGGCAAATGCCCCGGTGAGAGCGGCGTGGGGCGCACAACAGGTTGCCCTGGAAAACCACTCGTTACGGTGAGGCGCCCGAGCCCCCGGGTGGCGGGCGGTGCGCGGGGGAACGGGACCGGCGCGGACGGTGGCGGTGGGCCCACCGTCCGGCGACGGGACCTACTTCCCGGTCTTCTCGACCTCGGCGGCGAGGTTCTGGAGCAGCTCGTCGTAGATGCGGGCGAGTCCCTTGGGGGCGAAGGTCCGCTCGAAGAAGCCTCCGATGCCGCCCGCACCGTTCCAGACGGTGGAGACGACCGCCTTGGAGCGGCCCTCTCCGGCGGGGGTGACGGTCCAGGTGGTGACCATGGAGGAGTTGCGGTCCTTCTCGACCAGCTGACCGTCGGTCGGCTCGGTCACCTCCAGGAGGCAGTCGCGCACCCGCTTGGACGTGGCCTGGAGCTTCCAGTGGACGAGGGTGCCTTCACCGTCGCCGCCTTCGCGGACCTCGTACTCGCTGAAGTGTCCGGGCAGCACCTTGCCCCGGACCTCCTTGTAGTCGGCCAGCGCGTCGAACACCGTCTCCGCTTCCGCCGCGATGGTCCGCTCCGTCGTGGCTTCGACCTGCGCCATGGCTGTTCCTCCAGCACTCGGTTGATGGGGGGCGGGATGAGCCAACCACCCCGGGAGGGTCCGCTCAAAATCGGGCCGGTGAACCTCCGGCCAGACCCTCCCCTCCATAGCCGGCCACGACCTGGCCGGAAGTCCTGCGGTAGCTCGTCAGAAGGACACTCCGCACGATCAAGGGAACATATGTTCTATTGTCGGAATCGAGCCACCGAGGAGGTGCCGATGCGCTGGGACCACCTGGTCGAGAACCCCGAGAACCCCGAGAACCCCAAGAGACCCGCGACCCCCGAGAACACCGCGACCCCCGAGAGCACCGCCGACGACGGGACCGCCCCGAGCAGCCGCGCCGCCGACGGCGCGCTCTTCGCCGCGGACGCGGTGACCAGGCGTGTCTTCGACACACCTGAGTTCCGCGGCATGACTTTCTACGAGATCCGCGCCCGCTCGCTCGTGAACCGGGTGCCCGGAGCGTCCCGGATGCCGTTCGAATGGACGCTCAACCCGTACAGAGGGTGCGGTCACGCGTGCGTCTACTGCTTCGCGCGCAAGACGCACAGTTATCTGGACCTGGACACCGGGGCCGGTTTCGATTCGCAGATCGTGGTCAAGGTCAACGCGGTGGAGCTGCTCCGGCGTGAACTCGCCTCCCCGCGCTGGCGCGGGGAGCATCTCGCGATGGGCACCAACGTCGACTGCTACCAGCGCGCGGAAGGCCGCTACCGGCTCATGCCGGGGATCATCGGGGCCCTTCGTGACCGCGCGAACCCGTTCTCGATCCTGACCAAGGGCACGCTGATCCTGCGCGATCTGGAGCTGCTCCGGCAGGCCGCCGCGGTGACCGAGGTGTCCGTCTCCGTCTCGGTGGGGTTCACCGACCGCGAGCTGTGGCGCACCGTCGAACCCGGTACCCCCGCCCCCGGACGCCGGCTGGCCGCCGTACGCACCCTGACCGACGCGGGCATCGGGTGCGCGGTCCTGATGGCCCCGGTGATCCCGTTCCTCGGCGACCGCCCGGACCAGCTGCGGGCCACGGTCCGGGCGATCGCGGAAGCCGGGGCCACCTCCGTCACCCCGCTCGTGCTGCATCTGCGGCCGGGCGCCCGCGAGTGGTACATGGCGTGGCTGGGCCGCCACCACCCGCACCTCGTCGCCCGGTACGAGCGGATGTACGCGGGCGGGTCGTACGCCCCGACCTGGTACCAGCGGCGGATCACGCGTCAGGTGCACGAGATCGCCGCCGAGTTCGGCATCGGCCCGTCCGGCCGGGGCGCCGCCCGGCGGATCGGCACGTCCGGCCCGCCGGAGGGCGGTGCGTCCGGTCAGGACAAGGCGCCGGGGCCCACCCAGCTCACCCTTCTCTGAGCCGGGCTCACGGGGCGGCGGCTCCCCCGGGGGCTCCCGCGCACCGGGCGGTTCGACGCCGGTACGACGCCGACCGGCCGCCCGTACGGGTCAACTCCGGCCCGATCGCGTCGGGCCCGGGGTGAACGCGGGGAGCATCCGGCCGAGGCTGCGCCTCCGCAGCCGCGAACCCCAGTGCCGCGACCGGCGATGTCTGCCCCCGACGGGGCGAAGCCTGCCGGGAGCGGCACCGGCCCCCGGGAGCCCGTATGACGAACCGTGCAGGAATCCTGGTCGCCGCGAGTGCGGTGGTCGCCGGTCTGGTGACCGGCGTGCCCGCTCCGGCGACCGCCGACACCGGCGCCGCGCCCGCGCCCCTGAAGTGGACCTCGTGCGCGACGGACGCCCGGCCGACGCTCCAGTGCGCCGCCGTCCGGGCGCCGCTCGACCACGCCCACCCCGACGGCCGCCGGGTCACGCTCGCGCTCACCCGCGTCCCGCACACCGCGAAGACCTTCCAGGGGCCGCTTCTGGTCAACCCCGGCGGCCCCGGTGGCAGCGGACTGAATCTGGCCGGATTCGTGTCCACCGCCCTGCCCGCCGAGGTCGCCGCCCAGTACGACGTGATCGGCTTCGACCCGCCGCGGCGTCGGAAAGAGCACCCCGGAACTCGACTGCGTGCCGGGCTACTTCAACCCGGTGCGCCCCGGTTCGGTGCCCGCCTCCCTCACCGCCGAGCGGGCGCTCCGCGACCGGGCCGCCTCGTTCGCCGAGGCGTGCGGAAGCAAGTACGGCGACCTGCTGCCGTACATGGACACCGTGAGCACGGCCCAGGATCTCGACGTGATCCGCGAAGCCCTCGGCGCCCGGCGGATCAACTACTTCGGCTACTCCTACGGCACCTACCTCGGCGCGGTCTACGCCCAGCTCCACCCGGACCGGGTGCGGCGGTTCGTGCTCGACTCCGTCGTGGAACCCGAGGGCGTCTGGTACGAGGACAACATCGCCCAGGACTACGCGTTCGACGCCCGCCACAAGGCCTTCGCCGCCTGGGTGGCGAAGAACGACGCGACGTACCGCCTCGGTGCGGACCCCGACGCCGTCGAGGCGGCCTGGTACCGGATGCGGGCGGCGGTCGCCGAGAAGCCGGCCGGCGGCAAGGTCGGGCCCGGGGAGCTGGAGGACACCTTCCTGCCCGGTGGCTACTACAACGGCTACTGGCCCCACCTCGCCGAGGCGTTCGCGTCGTACGTGAACGACGCCGACGAGAAGGGGCTCCTCGCCGCGTACGAACGGTTCGGCGAGGCCGGCGACGACAGCAACGGCTACTCCGTCTACACGGCGGTCCAGTGCCGCGACGCCGCCTGGCCCCGGGACTGGACCGCCTGGCGCACCGACGCGCGGGCGGTGGACGCGAAGGCGCCCTTCATCGCCTGGAACAACACCTGGTACAACGCGCCGTGCGCGAGCTGGCCGGTGGAGCCGCTCGGACCGGTCCGGATCGCGAACGAAGCGGTGCCGCCGGTGCTGCTCTTCCAGGCGACCGAGGACGCGGCCACCCCGTACGAGGGCGGGCTGAGCATGCACCGCAAGCTCAAGGGCTCCCGGCTGGTCGTGGAGCAGGGCGGCGGGAACCACGGCATCACCCTGAGCGGCAACACCTGCCTGGACGGCTACCTGTCGGGGTACCTCGCGACCGGCGCGCTGCCGGCCGCGACCGACGGGGAGCACCCGGACGCGGTCTGCGCGGCACGCCCGGACCCGAAGCCGCTGCCCGCCGAGAAGGCGTTGCGCGCCACCGACAGCGGGACCACCTCGGGCAACGGCGGCGGAACCCTGCACGGGCTGCTCGGCTTCCGGGGCTGACCCGCGCGCGGGCCCGGCCGGATCCCCGGGCGGGGCGTACCCCAGGATGGCCGTCATGAAGACACGGCACACCCCGGGCCCGCGCCCGGCGCCCGCCCCGGGCCCGTACCTGCGCGAGATGACCGACGAGGACTGCGAGGCGGTCGCCGCGATACGGGTGGGCGGCTGGCAGTCCGCGTACCGCGGGCTGATGCCGCAGCCGTATCTGGACGCGATGGACCTCGGCAGGGAGACGGAGCTGCGGCGCGAGCGGCTCGCCGCGGGCGGCGCGGTGAACCTGGTGGCGGTGACCGGGCCGCCCGGTCCACCGGCGCCGGAGGTCGTCGGCTGGGCCTGCTACGGCGCCTACCGCAAGGACGACGGGCGCCGGACCGAGGGCGGTGAGCTGTACACGCTTTACGTACGGCCCGACCGCACGGGGGTCGGCACGGGCCGCGCCCTTCTCGACGAGGTCACGGCCCGGGCCGTCGCGGACGGGTTCCCGACGCTGGCGCTCTGGGTGCTGCGGGAGAACGCCGGGGCGCGCCGCTTCTACGAGCGCGCGGGGTTCACCCGGGACGGGGCGGAAGAGGACTTCGAGGCGGGCGGCCTGATGGTCCCCGAGGTCCGCTACGTCCGGTCGCTCACCCCGCGGGCAGCAGGCTGAGGGCCTCGGCCGCGGCGCCGGAGAGCCTGGGGCGGGGCAGCGCCGACTCCAGGACGGACCGGGCCCGGCCGTCGCCGAGCTGCCCGAGACCCTCCACGCACGCCAGCGCCACCCGCCAGTGCGGCTCCTCGGGTGCGAGCAGCCCTTCCAGGGTGGCGATCAGAGCGGGTGCGGACTCCGGGGCGCGCAGCGCGGTCAGCAGGCGCACGGAGTGGAGGGCGTACGCGGAGCGCAGGGGGTTGGTGGCGAGCGCTGCCGCCGCGCGGGGCGTGCGCGGGTCGCGCAGCTCGGCGAGGGCGTGGGCGGCGCAGGCGCAGCGCGCGGGGTCCCGGTGGTTGAGCAGCAGCACGAGAGCCTCGAAGGCCCGGCGGTCCCCGGCGCAGCCGAGCCGGTAGGCGGCGAGTTCCCGGGACCAGAGGGGGCGGCCGGGTGCGACGAGCGCCCGGGCGAGTTCCTCCTGGTCGGTGGTGGAGGCGAGCCGGGCGCACTCCGCCTCCCCCGCCGTGCCGGCCTCGTCCCGCAGCCGGGCCATGAGCGACTCGGCAGGCGATTCCGTAGGCGCATTCGTGGGTGATGCCGTGAGTGGTCCGGGCTCCTCGTCCATGACGCTCAGCGTATCCACGGACACGTTCCGTGCGGAGGGTGCGGACGTTCGCACACACGGCCACGTGTGGTCCAGAGCACAAGGGTTCCGGGCTGGCGCGCTCGTTACCCGCCGGTTAGTCTCATGTGAGCGGGGCACACTCCCCGCAGGCTCCGGTGGCCTGGTGACGCAGCCATCCGGAGTGCATGTCGGTTCGGCGGTCTTCGTGAGCAGCGAAAGCCCCGTGTGACGCGACCCGGGACAGGGTCCGTCCCCCTCGGGCCCGGGACGTGTTTCCCGCGGCCCGGCCCGTACACCTCGACACGCCTTCCGCACGCGCGCGCTCCTTCGCCCCTCGTGCGCGCCGTGCTCCCTCACAGTCGTCACTCACCCTGGAGTCCCGTGATGGACACCCCTTTCTCCACCATCGCCGTCGTCGGTCTCGGCACCATGGGCACCGGCATCGCCGAGGTCCTGGCCCGCGCGGGCCGCGAGGTCATCGGCATCGACACCGACCCGGAGGCGGCCCGTCGGGCGGTCGCCTCGCTGGAGGCCTCCACCGCCCGCGCCGTGCGCCGGGAACGCCTCACCGAGCGGGAACGCGACGACGTCCTCGCCCGTTTCCGTACCTCCTCCGAGCTGTCGGCGGCCGCCGACGCCGAACTCGTCGTCGAGGTGGTGCCGGAGTCGTACGAGATCAAGCAGCAGGTGATCCGGGAGCTGGACGCGGTGGTGGGGCCGGACACGATCCTGGCGACCGGCACCAACGCCCTGTCCGTGACCCGGCTGGCCGCCGAGTCGCTGCGTCCGGAGCGGGTGCTCGGGCTCCACTTCTTCAATCCGGCACCGGCGATGAAGCTCGTGGAGGTGGTCTCCTCGGTGCTGACCGCCCCGCCGGCGGTGGAGGCCGTCACCGCGCTGGCGCGTGAGCTGGGCAAGGAACCGGTCGCGGTCGGGGACCGTCCGGGATTCGTCGCGGACGGCCTTCTCTTCGGCTACCTCAACCAGGCCGCCGCCATGTACGAGGCGAACTACGCCTCCCGCGAGGACATCGACGCCGCGATGAAGCTCGGCTGCGGCCTCCCGATGGGGCCGCTCGCGCTGCTCGACCTGATCGGCATCGACACCGCCCGCACGGTGCTGGAGGCCATGTACGCCGCCTCGCACGACCGGCTGCACGCGCCCGCACCGGTCCTCGGGCAGCTCAGCGCGGCCGGGCTGACCGGCCGCAAGGCGGGCCGGGGCTTCTACTCGTACGCGGCGCCGGGCAGCCAGGACGTGGTCCCGGACACGCTCACTCCGGGCGCGGACGCGGCCGGCGTCCCGGGGCGCACGGTCACCGCGGTCGGGGTGGCGGGCTCGGGCACCATGGCGTCCGGTATCGCGGAGGTCTTCGCGAAAGCCGGGTACGCGGTGGTGCTCGCGGCCCGGACCCAGGAGAAGGCGGACACCGCCAAGGTGCGGATCGCCAACTCCCTGGAGCGCTCCGTGGCCAAGGGGCGGCTGACCGCCGGGGCGCGGGACGAGACGCTGGCCCGGATCACCCCGGCCGGTTCCCTGGACGCGTTCGCCGGGGTCGATCTCGCCGTGGAGGCGGTCGCCGAGGATTTGCTGGTCAAGCAGCAGCTCTTCGCGACGCTGGACAAGGTCTGCAAGCCGGGCGCGGTGCTCGCCACCACCACCTCCTCGCTGCCGGTGGTGTCGGTCGCGCGGGCGACGTCGCGCCCCGAGGACGTGATCGGGATGCACTTCTTCAACCCGGCGCCCGCGATGAAGCTCGTCGAGGTGGTCCGCACGGTGCTGACCGCCGACGACGTGCACGCCACCGTGCGGGAGGTCTGCGCGAAGGTGCGCAAGCACCCGGTGGACTGCGGCGACCGGGCCGGGTTCATCGTGAACGCGCTGCTCTTCCCGTACCTCAACAACGCGATCAAGATGGTCGAGGAGCACTACGCGACGCTGGACGAGATCGACGCCGCGATGAAGCTCGGCGGCGGCTATCCGATGGGCCCGTTCGAGCTGCTGGACGTGGTCGGGCTGGACGTCTCCCTCGCCATCGAGAAGGTGCTGCACCAGGAGTTCCGCGATCCGGGGCTGGCCCCGGCGCCGCTGCTGGAGCACCTGGTCGCGGCCGGATGCCTGGGCCGCAAGACGGGGCGCGGCTTCCGCGAGCACGCCCGGCGCTGAGCCCGGCCCCCCGGTGGCGGTCCGCCCGGTCGCGCGGGCGGACCGCCGTCCGGGAGGCCCGTTGTCGCTCTCCACGGGGCTTGTCCAAACGACGCTTGACCTGGTCGCGGCGACAAGGTTTCTCCTGGGGTCATGAGAATCGGAGAGCTCGCCGCGGCACCGTCGGTGTCCCGACTCGCGCCGTGCGGCACTACCACCGCATCGGCGCCGCCGAGCCGCTCAGGGAACGCGCGCCCGGGAAGGGTCGCGGAGGGCCGGCCGCGGTGGACGGGAACGGCACCGTGGAGCTCACCGAGCCGCTGCGGTACACACGGGTCATGGGCGGGCGGGCCGAGGGCCGCGCCTTCCGCTTCCACGCGGACGACCCGGTGTCCGCGGTCGCGGCGCTGAGGGCGAGCGGCGGCTCCTCCGCCGGCACCGTCGTCGCCCCGGGCCGGTAGCCGGCGGGACAGGGACGGAGGTGGCCGGATGCCGGCCCCTCACGTGTCCGGCCAGTCATGAAGGACCTTGATCCGCAAGACACCACCTCGGGCACACTCCGCGTCACCCATGGAGTACGTTCACACCATGTCCCAGCCCGCCAGGTCACCCCGTGCCAGCGCCGCCTCCGACGCCCCGGAGAGCACGGCAGTCACCCGCGCCGCAGCTCAACGGCTCAAAATGCGCCGCGAGTTGGCCGCTGCCGCCATGGAGCTCTTCGCGACGCAGGGCTATGAGGGCACCACCGTCGACGAGATCGCGGGCGCCGCGGGCGTGGCCCGGCGGACCTTCTTCCGGCACTTCCGGTCGAAGGAGGAGGCGATCTTCCCGGACCACGACGACACCCTGGTGCGTGCGGAGGCGGTGCTGAACGCGGCTCCCTCCCACGAGCACCCGCTCGACACGGTGTGCCGGGGCATCAAGGAGGTCATGAAGATGTACGCGGCCAAGCCCGCAGTCTCCGTGGCCCGCTACAAGCTCACCCGCGAGGTGCCGGCGCTCCGTGAGGCCGAGATCGCCTCGGTGGCCCGCTACGAGCGGCTGTTCACGCGCTACCTGCTGGGCCACTTCGACGAGCGCGACAGCCATGTGGGCAACGACGACCCGCTGCTGGCCGAGGTCGCCGCGTCGGCGGTGGTGACCGCCCACAACCACGTGCTGCGGCGTTGGCTGCGGGCGGACGGCAAGGGGGACGTGGAGGACCAGCTGGACCACGCGTTCGCCATCGTCCGGGAGACCTTCGGCACCGGGATCGGCGCGGGCCGCATCGCCGGCACCGAGCCGGCGAAGTCCGTGGGTACGCCCGCCGCTTCGGTGACGGCGGACGGTGAGGTGCTGGTCGCGGTGGCGCGGACCGACGCCCCGCTCGACGAGGTCATGCGGACGATCCAGCAGGCCCTGAAGGAGCGCTGAACCCGGGCCCCGGGGCGCGGGCCCGGACTCAGGCGGGCTCGGGCAGGCCCGGCCCGGCGACGGTGGCCGGGAGTTCCCACGGCGGCGGCAGCGTGCCCTCGCTCCAGCCCGCCAGCGCCTCCGCGTCGACACAGACGATTCCGCAGGCCGCCGCGTACTCGGCGGCGGGTGTGGTGAACTCCCCCGTGCTCACCACGACCGCCACCTCGGCGCCGTGGACGGCGTAGCAGGTCCCGCCGAACCGCTGGAGATCCTGCGAGCCGACCTTGTTCGCCGGGCCGTACCGCTTGCACTGGACGACGAGGCGCCGGCCGTCCGGGGCGGTGGCGAGCACGTCGGCGCCGAGGTCCCCGGCACCGCCCACCACCTCCGCGTCCCGGCAGCCGTCGCGTCGGCAGAGTTCCGCCACCGCCTCCTCGAAGGCGTACGGATCGAGGGCCGCGAAGTCCACCGGAGCCGGTTCGCACTCCGGTTCGTACCCCGGCTCGTACACGGGCACCGGCTCGTCCTGCCGCACCGTCGCGGCCGCCTCGTCGATCTCCGCCAGCGCGGTGTCCACCAGGTCCTCAGCGGCCTCGGTGACGGCAGCGGCCAGCCGTGCGGCCCGCCTGCGCCGGTGGCGCCGGCGCAGCGGCAGGACCGTACCCGCGCACCCGAGCAGGGCGAGGGCGCCCCAGAGGACGGGATGCCCGCCCACGCCGGCCCAGAGGCTGCGGAAGAGCAGGCCGCCGGCCCAGAGCAGGAGGGCCGCGAGGGCGAATCCCACGGCCGTGCGACGGAGGCTGAAGTCCCTGCGGCGTGTCCGCGTACGTCCGCGTATCCCTGTCGGCATCCCGTTTCCACCCCTCGTCCTGGCCGGGTCCCTGCCCCGCCGGTGTGCCCTGCGAGACACAAGATCATCTGAGGGGGCGTCTGCCCCGGGGACGGGTGATCGACGCGGACCCGGCCGAAATTCGCTGGTCGGGCCTCTTGGGGTGTGGTCGGGTACGCCGATGCGTACCCACGAGGAACTTCTGGCTCTGTTCGACGACGAGATGCGGGAACACGCCTGCCCCGACGGCCCCGGCGTACAGGTGGAGCGGGACGGGCCGGTGGTCCGCCGGAGCGGCGGACCCGACGACTGGAACGGTGTGGCGTGGTCTTCCCCGGCGCTCGACGGGGAGGGCGCCGGGGCGGCCGTGGCGGCGCAGGTCGCGCACTACGAGGCACTCCGCGTGGCACGCGGTGTCACGCACTTCGAGTGGAAGCTGTACAGCCACGACCGCCCCGCCGACCTCGGCGACCGGCTGCGGGCCGCCGGGTTCGTCCCGGAGCCGCCGGAGACGCTGATGGTGGCGGCGGTGGCCGACCTGCCGGCCGACGCCGGGCCGCCCGCCGGGGTCGAGGTGCGCGAGGTGCACGACGAGGCCGGGGTGCGGATGATGGCCGACGCGCACGAGGCGGCGTTCGGCAGGGACGCCTCATGGCTCCGCGACCACCTGCTGGCGCGGCTGGCGGCGGCGGCGCCGGAGGACTTCTTCGGACTGGTGGCGGTGGCGGACGGGCTGCCGGTGAGCTCGGCGCGGATGGAGCTGTACCCGGGCACCTCCTTCGCGGGGCTGTGGGGCGGGGGTACGCACCCGGCGTGGCGGGGGCGCGGAATCTACCGGGCCCTGGTGGCGCACCGGGCACGGACGGCCGCCGCGCGCGGGGTGGAGTACCTCCAGGTCGACGCGTCGGCAGACTCCGCGCCGATCCTGGCGCGGCTGGGCTTCTCGGCGCTCGCGACCACGACGCCGTACGTGTACCGCGTCGCGTCGTAGCCCTTCTCCTGCGGGACAGACCGCGCCAGAACGCCCATGGTGTTGCTCATGCGTGCCCATCGGATGACACTTGAGAGAAATTGTTGGCACTCGGTGCCTTGTCAGCTGTCACGCAGTGCCATACGTTGAAGGTGTCCGGGCGGCCGGCGTACCGGATCTGACGTACGCCGGCTGTCCCCGCGAGCCGACCGTGCCCGCGCGCCCGGACGCCTGCGTCACAGGCACCCTTCCGCTCCACCGAGCACGCCGAGCACCACCCGCCGAACCGACGGCACACCTCCAGACCGCACCGCTCCCTGTCCGCAGGGACCACCGAAGCGTTCCTCACCAGCGTTCCCCTGGCTCTCGGCCCGTTCGAGCAGGGGAGACACCACCCGCCGGAGGCATCACCGTGAAGGAAATCCTGGACGCGATCCAGTCGCAGGAAAGCACCGCAGCCGACTTCGCGGCGCTGCCCCTCCCCGAGTCCTACCGCGCGGTGACCGTGCACAAGGACGAAGCGGGGATGTTCGAGGGGCGCGCCACCCGCGACAAGGACCCGCGCGAATCGCTCCACCTCGACGAGGTCCCGCTGCCCGAACTCGGCCCGGGCGAGGCCTTGGTCGCCGTCATGGCCAGCTCGGTGAACTACAACTCCGTCTGGACCTCGATCTTCGAGCCGGTCTCCACCTTCGGCTTCCTGGAGCGGTACGGCAGGCTCAGCGAGCTGACCAAGCGCCACGACCTGCCCTACCACGTCATCGGCTCCGACCTGGCGGGCGTCGTGCTGCGCACCGGCCCCGGCGTGAACGCCTGGCGCCCGGGCGACGAGGTCGTCGCGCACTGCCTCTCCGTCGAACTGGAGTCGTCCGACGGCCACAACGACACGATGCTCGACCCCGAGCAGCGCATCTGGGGCTTCGAGACCAACTTCGGCGGGCTCGCCGAGATCGCGCTCGTCAAGTCCAACCAGCTGATGCCCAAGCCCGCCCACCTCAGCTGGGAGGAGGCGGCGGCCCCCGGGCTCGTCAACTCGACCGCGTACCGCCAGCTCGTCTCGCGCAACGGCGCGGGCATGAAGCAGGGCGACAACGTCCTGATCTGGGGCGCGAGCGGCGGACTCGGTTCGTACGCCACCCAGTTCGCGCTGGCCGGCGGCGCCAACCCGATCTGCGTGGTCTCCAACGACCAGAAGGCGGACATCTGCCGGCGGATGGGCGCCGAGGCGATCATCGACCGCAGCGCCGAGGGCTACAAGTTCTGGAAGGACGAGAGCCACCAGGACCCCCGCGAGTGGAAGCGGTTCGGCAAGCGCATCCGCGAGCTGACCGGCGGCGAGGACGTCGACATCGTCTTCGAGCACCCCGGCCGCGAGACCTTCGGCGCCTCCGTCTACGTGACGCGCAAGGGCGGCACCATCGTCACCTGCGCCTCCACCTCCGGGTACACCCACGAGTACGACAACCGCTACCTGTGGATGTCGCTCAAGAAGATCGTCGGCTCGCACTTCGCCAACTACCGCGAGGCGTGGGAGGCGAACCGGCTGGTGGCGAAGGGCAAGATCCACCCGACGCTCTCCCGCGTGTACACGCTGGAGGAGACCGGGCAGGCCGCCCACGACGTCCACCGCAACGTCCACCAGGGCAAGGTCGGCGTCCTCGCGCTGGCCCCGCGCGAGGGTCTGGGCGTGCGCGACGAGGAGCTGCGCGCGAAGCACATCGACGCCATCAACCTCTTCCGCGACACCCCCGCCGCCGCCCCTTCCCGCGAGAACGTCTGAGGTCTCCCCATGACCGAGCGTCACAAGGACCGTCCCTGGCTCATGCGGACGTACGCGGGCCATTCGACGGCCGAGGCGTCCAACGAGCTCTACCGGCGCAACCTCGCCAAGGGCCAGACCGGTCTCTCCGTCGCCTTCGACCTGCCCACCCAGACCGGTTACGACCCCGACCACGTCCTCGCCCGCGGCGAGGTCGGGCGGGTCGGCGTGCCGGTCTCCCACCTCGGCGACATGCGCCGCCTGTTCCAGGACATCCCGCTGGAGCAGATGAACACCTCGATGACGATCAACGCCACCGCCATGTGGCTACTGGCGCTCTACCAGGTCGTCGCCGAGGAACAGGGCGCGGACCCCGGCAAGCTCCAGGGCACCACGCAGAACGACATCGTCAAGGAGTACCTCTCGCGCGGGACGCACGTCTTCCCGCCCGGGCCCTCCCTGCGACTGACCACCGACATGATCACGTACACGGTCAACCGCGTCCCCAAGTGGAACCCGATCAACATCTGCAGCTACCACCTCCAGGAGGCGGGAGCCACACCCGTCCAGGAGATCGCGTACGCCATGTCCACGGCCGTCGCCGTACTGGACGCGGTGCGCGACTCCGGGCAGGTGCCCGAGGAGAAGTTCGGCGCGGTGGTGGCCCGCATCTCCTTCTTCGTGAACGCGGGCGTCCGCTTCGTCGAGGAGATGTGCAAGATGCGCGCCTTCGGACGGATCTGGGACCGGATCACCCGCGAGCGGTACGGCATCACCGACCCCAAGCAGCGGCGGTTCCGCTACGGCGTCCAGGTCAACTCCCTCGGCCTCACCGAGGCACAGCCGGAGAACAACGTCCAGCGCATCGTGCTGGAGATGCTCGCCGTCACCCTCTCCAAGGACGCCCGCGCCCGCGCGGTACAACTCCCCGCGTGGAACGAGGCGCTGGGGCTGCCGCGCCCCTGGGACCAGCAGTGGTCGCTCCGCATCCAGCAGGTTCTCGCGCACGAGAGCGACCTGCTGGAGTACGAGGACATCTTCGCCGGCTCGCGCGTGATCGAGGCGAAGGTGGACTCGCTCGTGGAGGAGGCGCTGGAGGAGATGGACCGGATCGAGCAGATGGGCGGCGCGATGGCCGCCGTCGAGTCCGGCTACCTCAAGTCCGAACTGGTCGCCTCGCACGCCGCCCGACGGGCCCGCATCGAGAGCGGCGAGGAGAAGATCATCGGCGTCAACGTCCACGAGACGACCGAGCCCAGCCCGCTCACCGCGGACCTCGACGGCGCCGTCATGACGGTGGACCCGGAGAACGAGGCGCGCGTGGTGGCCGCCCTGCACGCCTGGCGGGACGGCCGTGACGAGGCGCGCGCCACCGAGTCGCTGGCCGCCCTGAAGAAAGCCGCCGCCGGTACGGAGAACCTGATGGCGGCGACCGTCGGGTGCGCCCGCGCCGGGGTGACCACCGGGGAGTGGTCCTGGGCGCTGCGGGACGTGTTCGGCGAGTTCCGGGCGCCGACCGGGGTCTCCTCGGCGCCGGTGGCCGTGACCGCCGAGCCGGGCACCCCGCTGGCCGCGGTCCGCGCGAAGGTGGCCCGTACCGCCGAGGACCTCGGTTGCGGACGGTTGCGGCTGCTGGTCGGCAAGCCGGGTCTCGACGGGCACTCCAACGGCGCCGAGCAGATCGCCGTACGCGCCCGCGACGCCGGGTTCGAGGTGGTCTACCAGGGCATCCGGCTGACGCCCGAACAGATCGTCTCCGCCGCACTGGCCGAGGACGTGCACTGCGTGGGCCTGTCGATCCTCTCAGGATCCCACGCCGAACTCGTCCCCGACGTGCTCCACCGGCTGCGCGGGGCCGGCGCGGACGACGTCCCGGTGATCGCCGGCGGGATCATCCCGCCCGCCGACGCCGCCGCTCTCGTCCGGGCCGGGGTCGCCGCCGTCTTCACGCCGAAGGACTTCGGTATCACGGAGATCATCGGCCGTATCGTCGACGAGATCCGCAAAGCCAACAAGCTCGACCCTCTGGAGGTCCCCGCATGACCACGCCCACGCCCGTGAACCGGCTGCGCCCCCGCCGCTCGTGTCTGGCCGTGCCCGGCTCCAACCCGCGCTTCCTGGAGAAGGCCCAGGGCCTCCCGGCGGACCAGGTCTTCCTCGACCTGGAGGACGCCTGCGCGCCGCTCGCCAAGGAGGGGGCGCGGCACACCATCGTCGACGCGCTCAACAACGGCGACTGGACGGGCAAGACCCGGGTGGTGCGGGTCAACGACTGGACCACGCACTGGACGTACCGGGACGTCATCACGGTCGTCGAGGGCGCCGGGCCGAACCTCGACTGCATCATGCTGCCGAAGGTCCAGGACGCCGAGCAGGTCGTGGCGCTGGACCTGCTGCTCACCCAGATCGAGAAGACGATGGGCTTCGAGGTCGGCCGGATCGGCATCGAGGCGCAGATCGAGAACGCCAAGGGCCTGGTGAACATCGACACCATCGCGGCGGCCTCGCCCCGGCTGGAGACGCTGATCTTCGGACCCGCCGACTTCATGGCGTCCATCAACATGAAGACCCTGGTCGTCGGCCAGCAGCCGCCCGGCTACGGCGCCGACGCGTACCACTACATCCTGATGCGCATCCTGATGGCGGCCCGTACGCACGACCTCCAGGCGATCGACGGGCCGTTCCTGCAGATCCGTGACGTGGACGCCTACCGCGAGGTGGCCGGCCGGGCGGCGGCGCTGGGCTTCGACGGCAAGTGGGTGCTGCACCCGGGCCAGGTCGACGCGGCCAACGAGGTCTTCTCGCCGTCGCAGGAGGACTACGACCACGCCGAGCTGATCCTCGACGCCTACGACTGGTGTACCTCCGAGGAGGGCGGCAAGAAGGGCTCGGCGATGCTCGGCGACGAGATGATCGACGAGGCCAGCCGCAAGATGGCGCTGGTCATCGCGGGCAAGGGACGGGCTGCCGGGATGCGGCGCACCTCGAAGTTCGAAGCGCCGGAGGCCTGATCATGCAGTTCGGACGCACCTTCGAAGAGTTCGAGGTCGGCGCGGTCTACAAGCACTGGCCGGGCAAGACGGTCACCGAGTACGACGACCACCTGTTCTGCCTGCTGACCATGAACCACCACCCGCTGCACATGGACAGCAACTACGCGGAGAACACGACCGACTTCGGCAAGAACGTGGTCGTCGGCAACTACGTCTACTCGCTGTTGCTGGGCATGTCGGTGCCGGACGTCTCGGGCAAGGCCATCGCCAACCTGGAGGTGGAGTCGCTGCGGCACATCGCGCCCACCTTCCACGGCGACACGATCTACGGCGAGAGCACCGTGCTCGACAAGACGCCGTCGAAGTCGAAGAGCGACCGGGGCATCGTGTACGTCGAGACCCGGGGCTTCAAGCAGGACGGGACTGTCGTCTGCGTCTTCCGGCGCAAGGTGATGGTCCCCACGCAGGAGTACATCGAGGCACGCGGCGGCGAGCAGCCCGGCCGCCCGGCCCCCGACTAGGGCGTGTGTCGAAAGTGGCGCCGTCCGTCCGGAGGGCGCCACTTTCGACACACGGCCCAGAGCGACCCGCCAACCAGAGCGAAGCCACAGGAGAAGCCGTCATGAGCCGACTCGCCCGGACCGCAGGTCTGACCGACGTCCAGGAGGAAATCCTCTCCACCGTAAGGGACTTCGTCGACAAGGAGATCATCCCGGTCGCGACCTCCCTGGAGCACCGCGACGAGTACCCGACAGAGATCGTCGAAGGGCTCAAGGAACTGGGCCTGTTCGGGCTGATGATCCCGGAGGAGTACGGCGGACTGGGCGAGTCGCTCCTCACCTACGCGCTCTGCGTGGAGGAGATCGCGCGCGGCTGGATGAGCGTGTCGGGGATCATCAACACCCACTTCATCGTGGCGTACATGCTCAAGCAGCACGGCACGCAGGAGCAGAAGGACACCTTCCTGCCGCGCATGGCGCTCGGCGAGGTGCGCGGCGCCTTCTCGATGTCGGAGCCAAGCCTGGGTTCGGACGTGTCGGCGATCACGTCCAAGGGCGTGAAGGACGGTGAGGAGTACGTCCTCGACGGCCAGAAGATGTGGCTCACCAACGGGGGGACGTCGACCCTGGTGGCCGTTCTCTGCCGGAGTGACGAAGGACACCCCGAGGGGACGCCGCCGCACAAGTCGATGACGACCTTCCTGGTGGAGAAGGAGGCCGGCTTCGGGGAGGTCAGGCCGGGTCTCACCATCCCGGGGAAGATCGACAAGATGGGCTACAAGGGCGTCGACACCACCGAGCTCATCATGGACGGACTACGCATTCCGGCCAATCGGGTCCTGGGCGGCGCCACCGGCCGAGGGTTTTACCAAATGATGGACGGAGTCGAGGTCGGACGGGTCAACGTGGCGGCACGTGGCTGCGGAGTCGCTCAGCGTGCATTCGAATTGGGCGTTTCGTACGCCCAGCAGCGTCAAACTTTCGGAAAACCGATCGCCCAGCACCAGGCCATCCAGTTCAAATTGGCTGAAATGGCCACCAAGGTCGAAGCGGCGCATGCGATGATGGTAAACGCGGCCCGCAAAAAGGACTCCGGGGAACGTAACGACCTGGAGGCAGGGATGGCGAAGTACCTCGCCTCCGAATACTGCAAGGAAGTCGTCGAGGACGCCTTCCGCATCCACGGCGGCTACGGCTTCTCCAAGGAGTACGAGATCGAGCGCCTCTACCGCGAGGCACCGATGCTGCTGATCGGTGAGGGTACCGCCGAGATCCAGAAAATGATCATTGGCCGCCGACTCCTGGAGGAGTACCGCCTGCAGGGTTGATCGTCCCCTAACGGGCGATTTGACCGCGAAGAAGATCACATCCAGTGATCCTGGGGCGGGGTCTTTCAGCGGTCCGACTCGGCTGCTGGCTTGCCCAGTTGTGGCCACCACCCGATAGCATCGGCGGAAAGCCGCCGTCCCCCCGTTGCCAGCGCGGCATCATCCGCTACGAAGGTCATTCATGCCCGACAGCCCTACCTCCGCAAACCGCGGCGGGGTCCGCATCGCTCGCGGAGCATCGCCGTGGCTCCTCCCGACCGTCGCCACCGCGGCCCTCAGCCTGGCCCGGGCGCGCAAGTCCGGCCGCTGGGCGGCCGTCGCCGTGCCCACCACCGCGCTCGCGGCGGGCATGCTGTGGTTCTTCCGCGACCCCGAGCGCGAGATCACGCAGGGCCGGGTCGTCTCCCCGGCCGACGGCGTGGTGCAGAGCATCATGCCGTGGAAGGACGGGCGTACCCGCGTCGCGATCTTCATGAGCCCGCTCAACGTCCACGTCAACCGCGCTCCGCTGGCCGGTACCGTGACGTCGGTCGAGCACGTTCCGGGTGGGTTCGTCCCGGCGTTCAACAAGGAGAGCGAGAACAACGAGCGCGTCGTCTGGCACTTCGACACCGAGCTCGGCGACATCGAGATGATCCAGATCGCCGGCGCCGTCGCGCGCCGCATCGTGCCCTACATCCCCCGGGGCACGAAGGTCGAGCAAGGTGAGCGCATCGGTCTGATCCGGTTCGGCTCGCGCGTGGACATCTATCTGCCGGAAGGTGTCGAGGTCGCGGTCGAGGTCGGCCAGACCACCACCGCGGGGGTGACTCGAATTGACCGTGATTGATCCGGACACCCAGGCCGACTGGGTGCCCGAGGCGGCTGAGGACGGTGCTGGGGACGACGCCCAGGACATGCCCCTCTCACTGCGCCTGTCGATAGCGGACACCCTCACTCTCGGCAACGCCACCTGCGGGTTCATGGCGGTGTACTTCACCACCACGGGCATTCTGATCCCGCATCTCACGGGCAGTGACGAGTCGGGCATGGCGCGTCACTCCGCGGCCACCGCGGTGATCCTGATGCTGATGGCGGCCGTCTTCGATCTCTTCGACGGCCTGGTCGCCCGCAAGCTGCGTTCGTCGCCGATGGGCGCGGAGCTGGACAACCTCTCCGACCTCATCAGCTTCGGTCTCGCGCCGGCGTACTTCGTCCTGGTCTACGGGATGGTCGCGGACGACGCCCACCAGCGGGTGTCGGCGCTCGCGGCGATCGTGGTGCTGCTGGCGGTGGTGCTGCGGCTCGCGCGGTTCTCCTGCGTGACGCTGAAGGACGGCATGTTCCAGGGCATGCCGAGCCCCTTCGGAGCGCTGACGGTCGTCTCGATCGTGCTCCTGGAGCTGCCCTTCGTGCCCACCCTCCTCGCGATCGTCGGGGTGGCGTGGCTCATGGTCAGCCGGGTCGAGTACCCGAAGCCGCGCGGAGTGCTGGCGGTGGCGATGCTCGGCTGGATCGTGGCCGCGATGGGGCTCCTCGTCGCCTGGGCGTTCGACGCGCCGGGCGGTCAGCTGCTCCTTCAGACCGGCTGCGCGCTCCAGGTCGTGCTGGGCGCGGTGATCCCGCTCTTCGCGACCGCGCGGCGCGTGAACACCTTCCGCGGCAACCGGCGAGAGGCTCGCGCGGCCCAGCTGCCGTAGCCCCGCCGTACACGGAACACCGAGAGGCCCGGATGCCATGAGCATCCGGGCCTCTCGCACGTCCGGCTCTCGCGCACGTCCGGCTCTCGTACGTCCGGGCTTGCCGTCACCGTCCGGGACCCTCGTCACCCGCCGGGCGGCTCCTGCGGTCCCGGCCCTGGAACGTCAGCGGCTCAGCGGCTCGGGAGGGCGGCCTCCACGGCCTTCTTGATACGGAGACCGAAGGCGGGCGCGTCCTTGCGAGCGGCCTTGACGGCGAAGCCGACCAGCAGCTTGCCGATGCCGTGGCCTTCGAGGACGTTGTGGATCCGTACCCGGGTCCCGCCGTTTCCGGTCGGCTCCAGGTCGTAGCCGCCGTCCACCGCGGTGACCACGTTCTTCGACTTCTCCTGCCAGCGGACCCGGGTCGGAGCCACCAGTTCCGTGATGGCGAATTCCCGCTGAGTGGTCATTCCGGCGTCCTTGACCGTCGAGCGGAACGTCGTGCCGACGACCGTGGGGCCCACCGGAGACTTCTCGATCTTCTGCACGCGCGGGCTGAAGTCCCGGTCGTTCTCGCCGTCGGCGAGATAGGCGTAGACGTCGTCGATCGGACGGTCGATCTCCACGATCGCCTCGAATTGCGTGGCCATGGGTTCCTCCTCGGGGAATGCGCCCAGTCTTCGGTGCGCGCACCCCGGGCGCACCCGGAACGACTGCCTCCGGGTGTCCTGCCGCAGGGCCGCAGGGCCGCAGGGCCGCAGGGCCGCAGGGCCGCAGGGCCGCAGGGCCGCAGGGCCGCAGGGCCGCAGGGCCGCAGGGCCGCAGGGCCGCAGGGCCGCAGGGCCGCAGGGCCGCAGGGTCAGCCGAGCACCTCGTGGCGGAAGCACCAGCGCCACTCCTCGCCCGGCTCGTGGGAGCGCATGACGGGGTGCCCGGACGCCTCGTAGTGGGCGGTCGCGTGCCGCAGGGGCGAGCTGTCGCAGCACGCCACCCGGCCGCAGCTCAGACAGAGCCGCAGGTGCACCCAGTCGTCCCTGCCGACGGCCAGGCAGTCGGCGCAGGCGTCGGCGGGAGGGGCGGGGGTCGTGTCCCGGCTCGCCCGGTCCAGATCGTCGCAGAGGGCCATGTGCCGAGCGTACGACCGGGTCCGCCGGACGGCAGGGCGGGGAGCCGGGCACCCGGCCCGTGGCGGTCGGGGCTCCCCTGCGATCGGTGGCGATTCACTTCTGGCGGCTGAGGAACTCCTCGACCTCGCCCCGTACCGGGAGGGAGGACTGGGCTCCGGCCCGCGTGGTGCTCAGCGCCGCGGCGGCCGACGCCCAACGGGCGGCCTCCGCGAGGGAGCGGCCCTCGGAGAGCCCCACCGCGAGCGCGCCGCAGAAGCAGTCGCCGGCCGCGGTGGTGTCCTTCGGGTCGACGCGGAAGGCGGGCAGGTGCAGATGCGCGGTGCCCTCCAGCAGCAGGACGCCGTCGCCGCCGAGGGTGACGACGACCGCGCCGGCCCCGCGCAGTCGGCGGGCGGACGCGACGACCTCGTCGATGGTGCGGGGGACGGCCGTCCCGGTGAGCGCGGCCAGCTCGGTGCGGTTGGGCACCAGCAGGTCGACGTGGGGCGGCGGGGTGGTGCCCGGTGTCACCGGCGCCGGGTTGTACAGCACCGTCCCGCCGGCCAGGCGGGCGGCGGCGTGGTTGGCCTCGTCGGGAACCTCCTGCTGGAGGACGGTGACGGCCGCCCGGCGCAGCACGTCGGCGGCGGCCTCGCAGTCGGCCGCGCCCAGTCGGAAGTTGGCTCCGGGGCTGACGATGATGCTGTTCTCCCCGGCCGGGGAGACGGCGATCATCGCCCTGCCTGTCGCGGTGCCGGCGGTGGTGCGCACGTGCGTGATGTCGACGCCTTGGCCGCCCACGGCGCCGGTCATCACCTGGCCGGCGTCGTCGTCGCCGACCCGGCCGACGAAGGAGACCTCGGCACCGAGGCGGGCCACGGCGACGGCCTGGTTGGCGCCCTTCCCACCGGGGTGCTGGGCGATGTCCCCGCCCAGCACGGTCTCCCCGGGCACGGGGTGCCGCGGTACGGGGGCGACGAGGTCGAGGTTCAGGCTTCCGACGACGGCGATCACTGCTGGTTCCTCACGCTGTTGGGGCATTGCGGTCACGGGGCCGCTGCGGGGGCACGGGGCTCGCCGGACGTGGGTCCGGTGCCGCGGCGGGGCTGGGCGTGTGCGGCGAGCGGGCTGTGGCCACCGGGGGCGTGCCGATGGCCTGCTGGACGCTGGAGGCCCGGACCGCCAGCTCGGGTGCGAGTCGCACCGTGCGCACTTTCCGGGCACCGATGGCCGACCTGTCGGCCGGTCCGCCCGCGCGTCCGGTGTCCAGCCTCTTGGCCAGTAACGCGACGGCCTCGGCGGCGAGTTCGTGGACCGGCTGGCGGACGGTGGTCAGTCCGGGGGCGGTGAGGGAGGCCATCGGCACATCGTCGAAGCCCGTCACCGCGACCTCCCCGGGCACGTCGGCGCCCAGCTCGCGCAGGCGTTGCAGGGCCCCGATGGCGATCAGGTCGTTGGCGCAGACCACGGCGTCCGGACGGGACGGCCACAGCCGGTCGACCGCGGTCCGGCCCCAGGCGACGGAGAAGTCCCCGAGTTCCACCGGGGCCCGCTCGCCGCCGGGGAAGAGCGCTCCGGCGTTCGCTTCGAAGGCGGCCCGGCGCTCGGCAGCGGCCGAGTCGGTACCGGCGGCGCCGATGAAACAGGGCCGGCGCCTGCCGGTGGCCGCCAGGTGGTCCAGGACCAGGGCGATGCCCGCCGTGTTGTCGACCGCGACCAGGTCCGCGACGCCCGGTCCGCATCCGCGGTCGAGCAGCACCAGCGGCACTCTGTCGGCCGCGTCGGCCACCGCGGGCCGGCTGAGGTGTTCGTCGACGGGGACCACCAGAATGGCGTCGACCCGTCGGCCCAGGAGGTCGGCGATCCGGCCGGCTTCCACCCCGGGGTCGTCGTCGCAGTCGGCGAGCAGCGCGGCCCGTCCGTGGCCGTGCAGGGCGTACGTGAGCTCCCGCACCAGCGAGGGGTAGAACGGGTTGGTGATCTGCGGCAGCACCAGGCCGACGGTGCCCGTGGACCGGCTGCGCAGGGAGCGCGCGACCTGATTGGGCACGTAGCCGAGGGTTTCGGCGGCGGCGCGTACGCGGGACGCGATCTCCTCGCCGACCGGCCGTGTACCGGCCATGACGCGGGAGACCGTCGCCACCGAGCAGCCGGACAGCGCCGCGACGTCCCTCAGGGTCACTTCGCCCACCGGGCAGCCTCCTCGCTTGCCACGGCCCGCCCCGCGGCGAACCCGTCATCCTTGACGAGGGCAAACGTTATCACTCGAAAATGCCCGGGTGAAGGGCTGCTGAAATGTCCTCAGCACCGCTCTGAACAGGACTGACTGTGATGCGTGCCTCATGCATTGACAATCCGGGGCGGGATTGAGCAATCTCTTGGGAGAACGTTTTCCCAACGTCCTCCCGACGTTGCGAACCGGGTCCGCGCCGCGTCCTTCCCATGGGCGCCGCGGATCCGCCGACCCGGCGCCGGCGACATGCCGAGGGGCCGCGCACCGCTCGTCCCGCTCGACCGTTACGGACGACGGCGGGCGCGCGGCGCTTCACGGGCCGGCCGTGCGACGGGCGTCCGAGCCGCTGCCGGCCGGGTGCCCGGGACGGGTGGGAAGCGTTCCCGAGGTTCTGCCGTCGGTCCGTCCGGCGCGCATCCGCACACCGTCACAGCCGAGCAAAGGGGCTCATGTTGACCAGGAAGATCATTCTCGATTGCGATCCCGGACACGACGACGCGATCGCCATGCTGCTGGCCCACGGCAGCCCGGGCGTGGAGCTGGTCGGCGTGACCACGGTGGTCGGCAACCAGACGCTGGAGAAGGTGACCCGCAACGCCCTGTCGGTGGCGCGGATCGCCGGTATCACCGGTGTGCCGTTCGCGGCGGGCAACCCCCGTCCCCTGGTCCGCGAGATCGAGACGGCCCCGGACATCCACGGTGAGTCCGGCCTGGACGGCCCTGTCCTGCCCGAGCCCCGGACCGAGCTGGACCGACGGCACGCGGTGGACCTGATCATCGACCTCGTCATGTCGCACGAGCCGGGCGAGATCACCCTCGTGCCGACCGCGGGGCTGACCAACATCGCCATGGCGGTCCGCAAGGAGCCGCGCATCGCCGAGCGGGTCCGCGAGGTCGTCCTGATGGGCGGCGGCTACCACGAGGGCAACTGGAGCGCGGTCGCCGAGTTCAACATCATCATCGACCCCGAGGCCGCGCACATCGTCTTCAACGCGGGCTGGCCGGTCACCATGGTCGGCCTCGACCTGACCCACCAGGCGCTGGCCACCCCGCAGGTCCGTGAGCGGATCTCCGCCGTCGGCACCCGTCCGGCCCGGTTCGTCGGCGAGCTGCTGGACTTCTTCGGCGACATGTACCTGGAGGCGCAGGGCTTCGAGCACCCGCCCGTGCACGACCCGTGCGCCGTCGCCTACGTCATCGACCCCGACGTCATGACCACGCGCAGGGTCCCGGTCGACATCGAACTGCACGGCTCGCTCACCCTCGGCATGACCGTCGCGGACTTCCGCCGGCCTGCCCCCGAGGACTGCCGCACCCAGGTCGCCGTGACGCTCGACCACGACCGCTTCTGGGGCCTGGTCGTCGACGCGCTGGAGCGCATCGGCGAGGGCGGCGACCCCGACGGCGACAAGCCCGCTTCCGCCCCGGAGGGTGAGCAGGCGTGAACGTCTCCGCCCACCCCGTCACGCTCGACGCGAAGGGCGCCGTCCCCGGCCGCCCGGCGCGCGTCGGCGCGCTGATGGTCGCCCTGCTGGTGGCCTGTTTCGCCTTCCAGCTCAACGCGAGCATGCTCAGCCCCGCCCTGACGGACATGGCGGAGTCGCTGCACACCACGTCGGTGTCCATCGGCAGCACCCAGACCGCGTTCTTCACCTCCGCGGCCGTCTTCTCGCTGTTCCTGCCGCGTCTGGGCGACCTGATCGGCCGCCGCAGGGTACTGACGGGCATGCTCGCGCTGATGGTCATCGGCTGCGTGATCTCGGCCCTGGCCACGAACGTGCCGGTGCTGTTCGTCGGCCGTGTGCTCCAGGGCGTCAGCGGGCCGGTCGTGCCGCTGTGTCTGATCATGCTGCGCCACGAGGTCCGGGAGCCGAAGCTGTACGGCACCCTGCTCGGCGTCATCACCGCGGTCAACGGCGGTATCGCCGGCATCGACTCCGTGGCCGGCGGTTCGCTCACCGACCACTTCGGCTTCGGCTCCGTCTTCTGGACCATGGCCGTGGTCGCCGCGCTCGGCGCCGTACTCGTCGCCACCCTCACCCCCGAGTCGAAGGCCACCGCGGGCAACACCCGCATGGACTGGCCGGGAGCCCTGTTCCTCGCGGTCTCGGTCGGCACCCTGCTGCTCGCCCTCGACGAGGCCGGCAAGCTGTCCGACGCGAACTGGGCCTACGCCGTGATCATGGCGGTCGTCGCGGTCGCCGCGTTCGCTCTCTTCTGGCGCAACGAGGGACGGGCCGCCCACCCGCTGGTCGCCCTGCACCACCTGCGGCGCCGGGCCACCTGGTCGCTGCTGGCCTGCACCCTGCTCACCATGACGGGTGTCTTCGCCGTCATGAACGGCCTGGTGCCCGCCTTCGCCCAGAACGCCGAGGCCGGCCTGGGGATGTCCGCCACCGGTTCGGCCTGGTGGACGCTCACCCCCTACGCCCTCGCCGGATTCGCCATGGGCCCGCTGGCCGGCCGCGCCGCGGCCACCTGGGGCTACGGCCGGATCCTGCGGGTCGGCCTGATCGGCTCCGTGATATCGGTCGCGGTCCTCGCGAGCACCCTGCACACCGGTTCGCGCGCCTGGCTGCTGATCGGCTCCCTGCTGGTCGGCATCACCTACGCGGGCATCGGCAACATCATCCTCAACGGGCTGGGGATCGTCCTGTCCCCCGACGAGAACCCGGGCTTCCTGCCGGGCCTGAACGCGGGTGCGTTCAACCTCGGCGCGGGCCTCAGCTTCGTCGTCCTGGACGCCGTGCAGAGCGCGGTCCACCCGTCCTCGGCCACCTCGACGTCCGGATACTCCACCGCGATGATCGCCGGAATCGTGCTCATCGTGATCGCTCTCGCGGTCTCGTTCCTGATCCCGAAGCCCGCGCGGGCCGAGGTCAACGGGTAGCCCCGCCGCACCCGGAGCAGCCCGCGGCCCCCGACCCGCGCACGGCCCCGTGCCGTGCGCCGGGCCGGGGGCCGCGGGCTTTTTCGCGAGGCGGGCTACTTCACGGTGTACGACTCGGCCGCCGGCGAGACCGCCGCCGGACGGATCACCTTGAGGCCGCCCGGGACCTTCGTGTCGGGCTTCATGATGACGCTCTGCCGGGTGGAGGGCGCCTTCGGGTCGGTGAAGTCGTGGGACATACCGAAGTCGGCGCCGTAGCCCTTGATGGTGAGCAGCGCCTCGTCGACGCCCTCGCGGGTGAGGTCCTTGGCGTCGCAGGCCTTCTTCAGCGCCTCGCCGTAGACGGAGGCGGCGGTCCACCCGGCGACGACGCCGTTGTCGAGGCCGTCCTTCGGGTACGCGGCGGCGTACTCCTTCGCCAGTTTCGAGGGTCCCGCGCCCGGGTCACCGATGGGCAGGGTGGAGGCGGCGACGTAGTAGTCGCCCAGCAGAGCGGGGCCTGCCGGGGTCGCGAGCAGCTGCGGTGCGAAGGCGGAGTTGTTACCGACGACGGGGACCTTGAAGCCGGTCGCGGCGGCGACGCCGACGAGTGAGGCCGCCTGGCGGGGGCCCGCGCTGACGATGATCGCCTTGACGCCGGCCTGCTTGAGCGCGGAGACCTGCGCCGTCATGTCGTTGTCGGTGGGCTTGATCTTCTGCTCGACGACGGTGAGGCCGGACTGCTCGGCCGCGTACTTCGCCCCGGCGAGCGCGTTCTCGCCGTAGTCGCCCTCGAAGTACACCTGGCCGATCTTGTCGCCCTTGGCGATGCGCTTCTCGGTGAGCAGGTAGTCGATCAGGTTGATCGTCTCGACGTCGTAGGTGGCGCCGATGACGCGGACGTAGGGGGAGCCGAGCAGGTTGGCCGACCACGCCTGCGGCAGCACCAGCCCGTGGTCCTGACCGTCGACGCGCTGCTCGACGGCGGCGACGAACGGGGAGCCGATGAACTGGGTGAAGCCCAGGACCTCGGGTTCGAGTTCGGTGTAGGCGGCGATGGCCTTCTGCGGGTCGTAGCCGTGGTCGCGCACGGTCAGCTCGATCTTGCGGTCGCAGATGCCGCCGGCGGCGTTGGTCTGCTTCACCCAGAGCTGCTGGGCCTGGGTGACGCTCTTGCCGAGCGAGGCGTACACCCCGGTCATGTCGGTCAGCGAGCCGAGGGTGATGGCCGAGTCGGTGACGCCCTGGCCGGTCTTGATGCCGCCCTTGTCCGCCTCGGTTTCCTTCCCTTCGGTGGCTTTTCCGCTGCACCCCGCGAGGGTGAGGGCGAGAGCCGCGACGACGGCTCCGAGAACACGCTTTCTCATTTCTTCTCCCCTGATTTCTTCGGACGCGTAAGGCCACCGGGCATGAACAGGACCACCGCGACGACCGCGGCGCCGTAGAGATAGCGGGACGCCTCGCCGGGTGCGATTCCGCCCGTACCGGGGGCGGAGACCAGCGGGAGGGACTCGCTGTAGTGGGTGAGCACCTGCGGGAGCAGGGAGACGAAGGCGGCGCCGACCACCGCGCCGGCGACCGTCCCGAGACCGCCGATGACGATCATGGCCAGGAATTCGAGCGAGAGGACCATGCCGAAGTACTCGGGAACGGTCCGCTGGAAGACCAGGGCGAGCAGTACGCCGGCGAGGCCCGCGTACATCGACGAGAGGACGAAGACCCCGGCGCGGTACCGGGCCACCGGGACACCCATCACCCCTGCGGCGATCCGGTGGTCCCGGATGGCGTTGAGTGCACGGCCCGGCCTGCCGCGCAGCACGCCGCGGGCGAACAGTCCGCTGAGCAGGAGGGCGGCGAGGGCCAGGTACCAGAGCTTCTCGGAGGACTCGAACGGCACGGCGGCGACGACGAGTTCGGAGTCGTCGAAGGTGAACCCGAACACCGACAGCGGGGGCACGGCACGGCCGTTGAAACCGCCGGTCAGCGAGCCCGCGTTGAACAGCACGTGCTGGCCGATGAAGATGAGGGCCAGGGTGGCGATGCCGAGGTAGGCGCCGCGCAGCCGGCCCGCGATCGGGCTGAAGATCCCGCCCGCCAGCCCGGCCAGGGCCACGGCCAGGATCGCCGCGAGCCAGGTCGGCAGGCCGAGTCCGCTCAGGTTGTGGCCGTTCTCGTCGCTCGACTCCCCGGCCAGGACGCAGTAGCTGTACGCGCCGACGGCGAGGAAGAAGGCGTGCCCCATGGACAGTTGGCCGGTCGAACCGGTCAGCAGGTTGATCCCGATCGCCCCGATCGCGGCGGCCATGGCGAACAGTCCGGCCTGGAGCCAGAAACGGTCCAGGTAGAAAGGGAACGCCAGGAGCAGCAGCGATCCGGCCGACCAGAGGTACGGGCGCGGGCCGCGGAGGCGGTCGAGGAGGGCGCCGGCCGGACGGGGCTTCGCGCCCGGCACGGTGGGCGGGACGGGTGCCCGGTCGCGCGCGGCGTCCGGCGTGGTCTCAGACACGGGCCAGCTCCTTCGTGCCGAAGAGTCCGGCGGGCCTGATCAGCAGGACGATCAGCATCACCAGGTAGGGCGCGAGATCGCCGATTCCCCTTCCGAGGAAGGAGAGATCGCTCTGGTAGCCCGTGGCGAAGGACTCGGTGACGCCGACGAGGAGTCCACCGGCGAGGGCTCCGGTGGTCGAGTCGAGGCCGCCGAGGATCGCCGCGGGGAACGCTTTGAGAGCGGCGAGCGAGGTGGCCCGTTCGAGTCCGGGGGTGGGGAACACGGTGAGGAAGAGGGCGGCGACGGCGGCGAGCGCCCCGGCCACCGCCCACGCGGAGAGCGAGACCCGGCCGAGCCTGATGCCCATGAGGGCGGCGGTCTGCGGGTTCTCCGCGGCGGCTCGCATCGAGACGCCCCAGGAGGTGAAGCGGAACGCGAGCAGGAACACGGTGATGAGCAGTGCGGCGGCGACGAAGGCGGCGATCCGTGTCTGCGCGAGGGTGACCCCGCCGACGGTGACGACTCCGCTCCCCCAGGGGTCCCCGAGCGGCAGTACGTCCGTGCCCATGCGCCGGGTGAGCTCGGTGGTGAGGAGGATGTCCACGCCGATGGTGACGATGGCCAGCACGCTGTGGTCACTGCCCCGGTAGCGGCGCATGACGAGGAACTCGACGGCGGCTCCGACGACGGCCGCGCCCGCGACGCCCGCCGCGAGCGCGGGCCAGAAGCCGATGTCGTCGTGGAGTACCGCCGTCACGTATCCGCCGGCGAGCAGCAGGGAGGCGTGGGCGAAGTTGACGACCTCGGTGGCCTTGAAGATGACGACGAATCCGAGGGCGATGAGGGCGTAGACCGATCCGATGGAGAGGCCGCCCAGGAGGAGTTCGATGAAGGTGGTCATTCCTGTTCTTCTCCCAGGTAGGCGCGGACGACGGCCGGGTCGTTCTGGACGTCGGCGGGGGTGCCGTCGGCGATCCTGCGTCCGAAGTCGAGTACGGTCACCGCGTCCGCGAGTCGCATCACCACGCCCATGTCGTGTTCGACGAGCACGATGGAGATGCCCAGGCTGTCGCGGACTCCGGCCACCACGGCGGCCGTTCGTCGGCGTTCGTCGGCGGTCATTCCCGCGACGGGTTCGTCCAGGAGCAGCACTTCGGGCTCCATGCAGAGAGCCCGGCCGAGTTCGACCAACTTCTGTGCCCCGTACGGAAGATCTCCCGCCGGGCGGTCCAACTCGGCTTCGATGCCGATGAACTCGGCGATCTCGCGGACCCGGTCGAGGTGGCGGCGCTCCTCCCGGGCGGCGGACGGCAGCCGGAGTCCGGCCGCGAGGAATCCGGAGCGCATCAGCCGGTGCCGCCCCAGCAGCAGGCTCTCGGCGACGGTGGCGTGCGGGGGGAGCGCGAGGTTCTGGAAGGTGCGTGCGACGCCGAGGGCGGCGATCCGGTGCGCGGGGAGGCCGGTGAGTTCGGTGGTGCCGAGGTGCACGGTGCCGGAGGTGGCCCGGTAGACGCCGGAGAGGACGTTGAACGTCGTTGACTTTCCTGCCCCGTTGGGGCCGATGACGGCGTGCACGCTGCCGGGTTCGACGGTGAAGGAGACCGCGTCGAGGGCCGTCAGGCCGGCGAACCTGACCGTCACGTCACGGACGGTGAGCGGGGCGGGCGAGGTGGTGCCCGGTGGAGCGGCGGCGGGGACGGGTGCGGTGGTCACGCCGACCACCTGCGCAGGGTGCGGGAGGCGGTGGCCGCCGCACCGGCGTCCTCGGCCGCCGTCTCGTCCACCACGCCGAGGTAGCGGCGGCGCACCTCGTCGGAGGCGGCGAGTTCACCGGCCGGTCCGCCGAGGGCGACCTCGCCGACGTCGAGGACGTACGCGGTGGAGGCGAGGCGCAGAGCGATGGCCGCGTTCTGCTCGACCAGCATGACGGAGGTGCCGCCCGCGTTGATCTCCTGGACGGTCTCGGCGATCTTCGCCGCCATCAGCGGGGCGAGGCCGAGGGAGGGCTCGTCCAGCAGCAGCAGGCGCGGGCCGGCCATCAGGGCCCGCCCCATCGCCAGCATCTGCTGTTCGCCGCCGGAGAGCAGTCCGGCCCGCTGGTGCGCGCGCTGGGCGAGCACCGGGAACAACTCGTGGACGCGGGCCAGTGCCGCTGCCACTTCCTTGCGTCCGCCACGGGCTCCGAGGGCCCCGGCCCGCAGATTGTCGGCCACCGTCATCCGGGCGAACACCTGTCGCCCTTCCGGTACTTGGACCACTCCGGCGGCGACCACCTGTGCGGGCCGCAGCCCGTCCAGGGGACGGCCGTCGAAATGGATCGTGCCGGTGCCGCTTCCGCGGTGGAAGCCGAGGGTCCGCGAGACGGCCCGCAGCAGCGTGGTCTTGCCCGCGCCGTTGCCGCCGAGCACGGCGGTGATGGTGCCGGCCGGCACGTCGACCGAGACGTCCCGCAGGGCCCGTACCGGGCCGTAGCCGACGGACAGCGAGCGGATCTCCAGTGTTGCCATGCGTCCTCCTCCTTCCGCCTGTTCGTCGTGGTGTCCCCGGGCCGTCGTACGGGCCGCCCGATGCCGTTTCCGGCCGGATCCGTGGCGATCGGGGGTGCGCCGCCTTGTCGGCCGGCCCTGTGCTGACCGGCGCCGAGGCGCCCCGGCCGGGTGGCCGCGGTGCGGCGCACCCGTTCCCCGGGGTCCACACACCAGCACCGGTGCCCGCCTCGCGTCCACGGCGTGCGGCGGACTCGATGCGGGCGACCAGTGAGGAAGGCACCGCGTTGTGCGCGTGCACAGAGGCGGCGTGCTCCGGTCCGGGAGAGGCGGGGCCGGTGTCATCCTCGCCACGGCGCGGCCTCTCGGCTCGCGGGGAAGGGGGAGCCGATGCAGAGGTGCGGGGACGAGGGGGCCCGGGCGCTGCTGGGCGTCCTGCTGGCGGGGCCCGTGACGCCTGATCTGGCCGGGCGGGCGGCTGCCGCCCTGGACCTGCCCGAGGACGGGCGGTACGCCGTCGTGGCGCTGCCGGCCGGAGCCGGCGGCGACTGGGGTAGTGGCCCGGACCGCCTCCTCTGGTACCCCGGGCCCGAGCGCGACTTCGCCGTCGCTGCTCTCGGGGATGGCGAACCCGCTTCCCTGGTGCGGAGGTTGAACGACATGCGCGTCGGGCGGGGCGGCGTCGGTTCCGCCGTCGCAAGCCTGGCCGAACTGCCCACGGGCCGAAGGCTGGCCGAGGTGGCGCTGCTGACCTGTCCGGCGGACGGGACCACGGTCGTGGCACTGGAACGGTGCCTGCCCGCAGCGCTGGTCGTGAGTCAGCCGGAGCTGGCGGACCGCCTGGTAACCGGCGTACTGGGTCCGCTACTGACCCTTCCTGAGGCCGAACGCGACGTGCTGGTAGGGACGTTGGAGGTCTGGCTGGAGTGCGGCGGATCCGCCGGGCGGGCGGCGGTCCGGCTGTACTGCCACCGCAACACGGTGCTCAACCGGCTGCGCCGACTGGAACGGCTGACCGCGAGGTCGCTGTCCTGGCCGCGCGAACTGGTCGAACTGACCCTGGCGCTGGACGCGCTCCGGCTGGCGCCCTCGCCACGGTGAACGGCCGGTGGGCGCCAGGCCGTGAGGCGCGACGCCGGTCAGCCGAGCCAGTCGCGGGCAATGGCCTCCGCGGCCCGTTCGAGCAGGGGCCCGGCCTGGGCCATGGAGACGGCGGGGTCGGGTTCCAGCTCTGCGAGGGCATAGGCGCGCGCGATGCCCGCCTTCTCCAACTCCTCAGGTTCGAGGGCCAGTCGGCCGCACACCGCGACGACCTGGACACCGGCCGCACGGGCCGCGGCCGCGACACCGGCCGGGGCCTTTCCGTGCAGAGTCTGCTCGTCCAGCGATCCCTCGCCGGTGATGACCAGGGTGGCGCGGGCGAGCGCGGGGGCGAACCCCAGCACGTCCAGCATCACCTCGATACCCGGACGGAACCTGGCTCCCAGCCCGACCAGCGCGCCGTAACCGATGCCACCGGCCGCACCGGCGCCGGGCAGCGCCGCCCGCTCGGGGCCGAGTACCGCCGCGTAACGGGAGAGCGCGGCGTCCAGGACCGCGATGTCCTCGTCGGTGGCCCCCTTCTGACGTCCGTACACCGCGGGCGCGCCCTTCGGGCCGGTCAGCGGGTTGTCGACGTCGCTGGCGAGGACGAGGTCCACGGAGGCGAGGCGCGGGTCGAGTCCGGAGAGGTCGGCCTCGGCGATGCGGGCGAGTCCGCCGCCGCCGAGGCCGACCGGTCGACCGTCCTCGTCCAGGAACCGGGCCCCCAGTGCGGTGAGCATGCCCGCGCCGCCGTCCGTGGTCGCGCTGCCTCCGACGCCGAAGACGATGGTCCGGGCTCCGTCGTCGAGTGCGGCCCGCAGCAGTTCGCCGGAGCCGTACGTGGTCGCGGTGAGGGGGGCGAACACACCCTGCGGCAGGTGCTGGAGGCCGGAGGCTTCCGCCATCTCCACCACGGCCGTGGTGGCGCGCAGCGCGTACGCGGCGTCCACCGGCTCACCGAGCGGTCCGGTCACCCGGGCTTCCCTGCGCTCGAATCCGGCGGCGAGGGCGGCGGCGACCGTGCCGTCGCCGCCGTCCGCCACGGGCAGCGTCTCCACGTGCAGTCCGGGGACGACGCGTCGCAGTCCGGTGGTCACCCGCTCCGCGACCTGCGCCGCGGTGAGGGACCCCTTGAACTTGTCCGCCGCGACAAGCACCCGCGCGGTCGCCATCTCTGCTGCTGCCCCGTCCGTCACCCTGCATCCTTCGCTGTCGAACAAGCACTCGTGCCGCTCGACCCTATCCGCACCCACCCGATCTGCCCATCGCGCGGGACCGGCGGCCCCCTGGCTCCGCCGGAACGCGCCCGACGGGCCGCGCGCGAGGCGTGCGGCCCGTCGTGGGACCCGTGGATCTCTTCAGGCGGTCTTCGTGAGCGAGGTGAGGTGGGCGAAGACGACGACGTTGGCGGAGTAGCCGGTCTTCTTGTCGAAGCGTCCGCCGCAGGTCAGCAACCGCAGTTCCGGCCGGTTGGTCGTCCCGTACACCTTCTCGTCGGGGAACTCGCTCTTGCGGTAGGTCCTGACCGTGTCGACGGTGAAGACGGCGGTCCGCCGGTCCGCCCGTACGACTCTGACGGCGTCGCCCCTGCGCAGCGCGTTCAGGTTCAGGAAGATGGCCGGGCCCGTCTCGGTGTCACGGTGGCCGACGATCAGTGCCGTGCCGGCCTCTCCCGGGGACGGCCCGTCCTGGTACCAGCCCGCCACCTTGGGCCGGCTGACCGGCGGGGCACTCAGCCGGCCCTTGGCGTCGAGGCGCAGGCCGACGAGCGGGGCCTCGATGTAGATGGCGGGGATCGCCACCTTCACCGCCCGGGAGGGGCTCAGGGGCGGGTGGGATTCCGGGATGTTCTCCGGCATCCGGTGCGGAGCCCTCCGGAACGGCGGCGATCCGCCGCCCGCGTCGTCGGACGTATCGCCGCACATCTGGACGATGCCTGCCACGAGGGAGAAGGTCGCGCACAACGTCAGGGTGAGACGGCATGCGCGACTCGGTCCTCGGCGCCGCCGTCGCGAGGTGTTACGCCTCGCCACGGGCGCGACGACGGGCAGCCCGGCGGGCCAGGACGAGCCCGGCGAGTCCGGCCACTCCCGCCGCGACGGCCGCGGTGGTCCCCGCGCCCGGACCCGTGTCGCCGTCGTAGCTCGCGGTCTCCAGGGTGGGAACGCCACCGCCGCCCGCGGGAACGCCGCCGGAGGGGCGGGTACCGGAGGCCTTGGTGTCGGCCGCCGTGCTGTCGGCCGCCTCCGTGTCGGCGGTCGTGCCGTCGGCCGCCGTGGTGCCGGTCGCCTGGTTGTCGGCGGCCTGGCCACCGGCGGTCTGGTTGCGCTCGCCGCCCCGGCCACCGCGGTTGTCCTCGGGGCAGTTGACGACGAAGGTGCGCTGCTTGGTCAGGCTGCTCGGGACGACCCACTGGAGCTGGTAGGTGCCGTCCGGCAGCTGGTACAGCGGGCTGCGGGCCCTGCCCTGCGCGAGCGGGAGCGTGCCGGCGAGCGCGTTGCCGGGCGGGATGGTCAGCGGCTGCTCCGTGATGGTCCAGGCGACCGAGGCGAGAGTCTCGAAGTTGTTGGCCGACAGCCTGAACTGGCAGATCGAGCCACCGTTGCCACGGGTGTCACGACCCGCGTTGCGGACCTCCACGATGGTGAGGTCACCGCTGTCGCCGGGAAGGGCGAGAGCTTCCGGGGCGCAGAGGAGCGCGATGCCCGCGGCGGCGACGAGGGTGCCGGCGCGGCGGGCGTGGGTGCGGGTGGAGGCGGAGATGGGCATGCGTGACTCCTTGAAGCCAGAACGATTGTCGTACTAACGAGGGGGCCCTCAAGGGATGCCACAGGTGATCCACAAGAAGGGTCCGGCGTGACCGGGAGCCCGCCGGAAATCCCCCCACCGGCCCATCCGCGGCGGGTCCGGGACGTACGGGGGCGGATTGCCGTCATGAGGCGCGGCGACGGCCTCTAACCTGGCGTGGTGACCACAACTGACGACTACGCCACGTACATCGCCGGCCTCCCCCGGATCCTGGCGGGCGCCGCCTGCCTCTTCCGCGACGCGACGGACCGGGTCCTGCTGGTCGAGCCGAACTACCGGGACGGCTGGGCGCTGCCCGGCGGGACGATCGAGTCGGACACCGGCGAGAGTCCCCGGGCGGGGGCGCGGCGCGAGACCGCCGAGGAGATCGGCCTCGACCTGGAGCCGGGCAGGCTCCTGGTGGTGGACTGGGCACGCGGCCCGAACCGCCCGCCCATCGCGGCGTACCTGTTCGACGGCGGGGTGCTCGGCGAGGCGCAGCTGGCGGCGATCGTCCTCCAGGAGGAGGAACTGCTGTCCTGGAAGCTCGTGGAGCGTTCGGCCCTCCCGGACCACCTGCTCGGTTCGCTTCTGCTGCGGGTGCAGGCCGCGCTGGAGGCGCTCGATTCGGGTGCCGGAGCGGTGGAGCTGGAGGACGGTCGGCCGCCGGTCCTCTGACGGGCTGCCAGGAGCGGGAAATCCGGTCGTCGGGCGGGTTTTCGCTCCGTAGGCTCGCCGCATGACTCTCGTCGCGATCCTCAGCGGTGCCGGTGTCTCCACGGACTCCGGCATTCCCGACTACCGCGGCCCGAACGGGCTGTGGACGCGGGATCCGGAGGCCGAGAAGCTCGTCACCTACGACTTCTACATGGCCGATCCGGACATCCGGCGCCGCTCCTGGCGGATGCGCCGGGCCGGCGCGGCGCTGGACGCCCGTCCGAACGCGGCCCACCGCGCGGTGGCGGAGCTGGAGCGGTCCGGCACCGCGGTGCGGGTCCTCACGCAGAACATCGACGGTCTGCACCAGGAGGCCGGGCTCCCGGCCCGCAAGGTGGTCGAGCTCCACGGCAGCGCCCGCGAGGTGGTCTGCACCCGGTGCCACGCCCGCTCCCCCATGGCCGACGCGCTGGCGCGGGTGGACGCGGGCGAGGCCGACCCGGCGTGCACGGTCTGCGGGGACATCCTCAAGCCGGCGACGGTCATGTTCGGCGAGCGGCTGGACCCGGAGGTACTCGCCCGGGCGGTGGCGGTCGCCAAGGGGTGCGAGGTGTTCGTCGCGGTGGGTACGACGCTCCAGGTGCATCCGGCGGCGGCGCTCGCCGGTCTGGCCGCCGACCACGGAGCCCGGCTGATCATCGTGAACGCTGAGCCGACCCCGTACGACGACCGGGCCGACGAGGTGGTGCGCGAGCCGATCGGTACGGCACTCCCGGCGCTGCTCCAACGGCTGGCGGCGGGCGGGGCGGGCTGAGACCCGCCGGGTCCAGGTGGGGTAGTGTTGAGGGCTGCGAAGGGGAGTAGCCCCGAAAACCGGTCGTCGACACACTGGAATCCCCGGATTCCCGGTGGCCGGGCCCGTCCGAGCGGCGGGTGGGCGAGACCTTCGGTCAGGTAGGACACGCCCGCTCCCCGCGGGTGCTTCGTCGTGCCGGGCCGAGTGGTCCTCCGAAAGCCCGTGCGGCGCTTCGCGAAGGCCCGGGGCCCGGCTCTCACAGAAAGCCACCCGGAATGCATCTCGACCCCCTGGCGATCATCACCGCCTTCGGGCTCATCTTCCTCGCGGAACTGCCGGACAAGACGATGTTCGCGTCGCTCGCCATGGGCACGCGCATGAAGCCCTTGTACGTCTGGTTCGGCACGTCGTCCGCGTTCATCGTCCACGTGGCCATCGCGGTCGGCGCGGGTGGCCTCCTCGGGCTGCTGCCCGACTGGATCGTCAAGCTGGTCTCGGCGCTGCTGTTCGCCTTCGGCGCCTTCATGCTGCTGCGCGGCGGGGGCGACGACGAGGACGAGGACGACGAGGTCAAGACCGTCACCGGTTTCTGGCCCGTCTACGGCACGGCGTTCATGGCCGTCTTCATCAGCGAATGGGGTGACCTCACCCAGATCACCACGGCCAACCTGGCGGCGAGCAACGGCGCCTGGTCGGTGGCGATCGGTTCCGCCGCCGCTCTGATGTCCGTCTCCGCGCTGGCGCTGCTGGCCGGGCGGTTCATCGCCAAGCGGGTGCCGCTCAAGACCGTCCAGCGGGTCGGCGGGGTGTGCATGCTCGGGCTGGCGATCTGGACGGCGGTCGAGATCTTCACCGGCTGACGCGTCCCGCCCGCGAGCGCGGCTGCAAAGGAGCCCGGTGACCGTCGAGTCGGTCACCGGGCTCCTTCGTACCCCGGCTCCCGGAAGCGGACCGGAACGTCGTTGTCTCAGAACAGGGCCGGGGTGTCGTTCTCCGTGCCGCGTTCGAAGGCCAGCAGGCGCTGCTTGCGGTCGAGGCCGCCGCCGTATCCGGTGAGGCTTCCCGAGGCGCCGATGACCCGGTGGCACGGGACGATGATCGAGACCGGGTTGCGGCCGTTGGCCAGGCCCACCGCGCGGGAGGCGCCGGGTTTGCCGAGCCGCCCGGCCAGCTCGCCGTAGGAGAGCGTCTCGCCGTACGGAATCCGCTGGAGCTCCGCCCAGACGGTCCGCTGGAACGGGGTGCCCTCCAGGTGCAGGGGGAGGTCGAACTCCGTACGCGTCCCCTCGAAGTACTCCCCCAGCTGGCGCACCGACTCGCCGAAGGAGCCGGCGACCACCTCCTCCCCGAACGTCCCACGCGGTGGCTGGTGACGGTGCTCGGTCATGTACAGGGCGCTGAGGACTCCGTCGGTGGCGACGAGGGTGAGCTCGCCGTAGGGGCTGTCGAGCAGGGTGTGGGTCTTGGTGGGCGGGCGGACGGCGGTGCTCATGGGGTGCTTCTCTCGCAGGTCGGGGTGACGGCACTCGGTCGGGCCTCCGGTCGTTCGGGCAGCCGGTTGATGGGGTGCCCGTCGACGGTCCACAGGTACTGCACGGCGTACGCACGCCAGGGCCGCCAGCCGGCCGCCCGCGCGGTGAGCGCCGCCGGGGTCGACGGCAGTCCGAGGTGCTCGGCGGCGCGCCGGATGCCGAGGTCGGTCGGGCAGAAGGCGTCCGGGTCGCCGAGGGCCCTCATGGCGATCACCTCCACGGTCCAAGGACCGAAGCCGGGCAGCGCGCTCAGCGCGGCGCGGGCCTCGTCCCAGTCCGTGTCGGCGGCGTCCAGCCGCAGCGATCGGTCGGCCAGCGCTCCGACGAGGGTGGTGAGCGTCGCGCGCCGGCTGCGTGGCAGCGCGAGCGCCTCGGGGTCCAGCCCGGCCAGCGCCTCCGGGGTGGGGAAGAGGTGGGTGAGCCCGCCCTCGGAGTCCTCCACGGGCTTTCCGTACGCCGTGACCAGCCGGGCCGCGTGGGTGCGGGCGGCGGCGGTGGAGACCTGCTGGCCGAGTACCGCGCGTACGGCGAACTCCGCGCCGTCCACCGTCCGCGGCACCCGCCGCCCCGGACCGGCGTCCACCAGGGGGGCGAGCAGCGGGTCGGTGCGCAGCTGGCCGTCCACGGCCACCGGGTCGGCGTCCAGGTCGAGCAGGCGGCGGCAGCGGCTGATGGCGAGGGTGAGGTCGCGCGGATCGGTGAGCTGGAGGCGGCAGGCGATGTGGCCGGGGCGCGGGGAGAGCGCCACGATGCCGTGGCCGTGCGGGAGGGCGAGGGTGCGGCGGTACGCGCCGTCGCGCCACTCCTCCACGCCGGGGACGGCGGTGGCGGCGAGGTGGCCGAAGAGGTTGCTGGGGTTCAGCGGGGCGCGGTACGGCAGTCGCAGCGCGATCACGCCTGGTGTGGAGGCGGGCTCGGCCCCGCGTTCGGCGCGGGTGCGCAGTTCGCCGGGGGCGAGGGCGAAGACCTCGCGGACCGTCTCGTTGAAGGTGCGGATGGAGGAGAACCCGGCGGCGAACGCCACCTCGGCCATCGGCAGCGCGGTCGTCTCGATGAGGACCCGCGCGGTCTGGGCCCGCTGGGCGCGGGCCAGGGCGAGCGGGCCGGCTCCGAGTTCGGCCAGCAGTTGGCGCTCGATCTGGCGGGCAGAGTAGCCGAGGCGGGCGGCGAGACCGGGGACGCCCTCGCGGTCGACCACCCCGTCCTGGATGAGCCGCATGGCGCGGGCGACGGAGTCGGCACGGGCATTCCACTCCGGGGAGCCGGGGCTGGTGTCGGGACGGCAGCGCTTGCAGGCCCGAAACCCGGCCTGCTGGCAGGCCGCCGCGCTGGGGTAGAAGGTCATGTTCTCGACCTTGGGCGGCACGACGGGGCAGCTGGGGCGGCAGTAGATCCGGGTGGTCAGGACCGCCGTGAAGAACCATCCGTCGAAGCGGGCGTCCTTGGACCGGACGGCCCGCACGCAGCGCTCGGTGTCGGTGTGCATGGTTCAAGCATCGGTCACCCGGGAGGCCGGAGCTGGCGGAAATCCGACATGGAGGTGGGACGGGTTCACGGCCCCCCGGAGGCGCGGGTGCTGCCTGACCTCGCGCTTCCTCCTGCCGCCCCGGGGGCCTGCGCGCCTTGCGCCACCACTACTGTTCGTGTCGCAGCCACTGACGATCGGACGGGATCGACGCATGTCCGATCTGGACTTCTACGCACACGTCGCCACCCGCGGCGACGTTCTCGGAACCGGCATCGGATCCGGTCCTGACACCTGGGACGCCGCCTTGGGGCGGGACCGCATCGACGACTGGGGCCGCGGTCGGCTGAGACTGGACTACGGGCTGGTGGAGCTCTCCTTCTCGCGCGTCGAGGGTTCCGTGACCTGCTTCGGGATCGGTGTGCAGGTCCACCGGCTGACGCACGGCCTCGCCGTGCCGGACTCCCTGACGTCCGTGTACGGGGAGTTCGCACCCCGCGTCCCGTTCGAGGAGCTGCGGACCGCGATCTCGTCGCTGGGGTTCGCCGTGGAGCCGGAAGATCTCTCGGGGGACGTCCACCGCCACCGCGTGGCCGGGTCCAGGGTCCGTATCCACGTCGTCGCCGACCCTTGCGCGTACCAGCGCGCCGGGGACGTCTGGTCTCTGCACGTGTCGGCGGCCGGGTAGGTACTCGCCCGCCCCGGTCACCGTGCGGCGCGCAGGCTCCGCCAGACCGCTCGGGCGGCGTGGTGGCCGGACATGCCGTGGACGCCAGGACCGGGCGGGGTCGCCGAGGAGCAGAGGAAGACCGCCGGGCGGGCGGTGGCGTACGGGACGCGGGCCAGCTTGGGGCGGATGACGGTCTGGAGCCCGGCGAAGGCACCGCAGGCGATGTCGCCGCCGACGTAGTTGGCGTTGTGCGCGGCGAGCTCGCGCGGTCCGGCGACCGCCCGGGCGAGCACCAGGTCGCGGAAGCCGGGCGCGAAGCGGTCCAGCTGGCGCTCGATGACCTCGGTGGCGTCGCCCTCCCAGCGCGCCGGGACGTGTCCGTACACCCAGAAGACGTGGCGTCCCTCGGGGGCGCGGGTGGGGTCGACCAGGCTCGGCTGGGCGGTGATCAGGAACGGGACGCTCGGGTCGCGGCCCTCGACGGCGGCGCGGAGGGCGGCGTCGATCTCGGGGGCGGTCGGACCGACGTGGACGGTCCCGGCGCGCCGGGCTTCCCCGGCCGTCCAGGGCACCGGGCCGGAGAGCGCGTAGTCGATCTTGAAGGTGGCGGCGCCGTAGCGGTAGTGGCGGTAGGCGTTGCCGAGTCCGGCGATCCGGGCGAGGGCGGTCGGCGAGGTGTCGAAGACGTAGGCGCGGGCGGGCGGCAGCTCGTCCAGGCGCTTGACCTCGATGCCGGTGCGAATGGTGCCGCCCTGGTCGCGCAGGTACGAGGCGAGGGCGTCGGAGATCGACTGGGAGCCGCCCCGGGGCACCGGCCAGCCGTTGGCGTGCGCGGCGAGGGCGAAGAGCAGGGCGATCCCGCCGGTGGCGACCCCGGAGGTGGGGGCGATGGCGTGCGCGGCGAGGCCGGCGACGAGCGCGCGGGCCTTCTCGTCACGGAAGCGCCGGGAGAGCAGCGTGGCGGGCTGGAGGGCGTCGAGTCCGAAGCGCACCCAGCGGTACGGGTCGCGGGGCAGGCCGAGCCACGGGGTGCGCAGGAAATCCTGGGCGAGGGTCTCCCAGTGGCCGAGGTACGGGGCGACGAGCCGGCGATAGGCACCCGCGTCCCGGGCGCCGAGGGAGGCGGCCGTCTCCCCCACCGACCGGTTGAGCACGGCGGCCGTGCCGTCCGGGAAGGGGTGGGCGAGAGCCAGTTCCGGCTGGATCCACTCCAGTCCGTGGTCGGCGAGCGGCATCCCCGCGAACGCCGGGGAGCCGATGCCGAGCGGGTGGACGGCGGAGCAGGGGTCGTGGCGGTAGCCGGGGAGGGTCAGCTCGCGGGTGCGGGCACCGCCGCCGACGGTGTCGGCCGCCTCGAACACCTCCACCGCGAGGCCCCTGCGGGCCAGTTCGGCGGCAGCGGTCAGTCCGTTGGGCCCGGCCCCCACGACGACTGCGTCGAGCAACGGCGACACCTTGGGCTCCTTCGCGGGACGGCGGGCAGGGGAACCAGGATATTCCCGCGCGCGGACGGCGTACGCATGGGTACCCTCCGCTCCGATGACCGATTCCGTGGAGAAGACCGCGTCGACCGTCGCCGCCGTGGCGGAACGGCTCGTCCGCGTGCCCGGCATCCGTGCGGTGGCCCTCGGCGGCAGCCGGGCCCGCGGCACCCACCGCCCCGACTCGGACTGGGATCTGGGCCTCTACTACCGGGGTTCGCCCGATCTCGACGCGCTGACCGTGCTCGCCTCCGAGGTGCAGGGAACGCCCGCGAAGGTGGAGGGGCCGGGCAGTTGGGGTCCCTGGGTGAACGGGGGCGGCTGGCTGCGTGTCGGCGGGAACCCGGTGGACTGGATCCTGCGGGACCTGGACCGGGTGGAAGCGGTCTGGGACGACTGCCGCGAGGGACGGTACGAGGTGGGCGTTCAGCCGGGACACCCCCTGGGGTTCTGGTCGCCCTGCTATCCGGGCGAGGTCGCGCTGGGGCGCGTACTGGCCGACCCGACAGGCGAACTGACGGAGCTTCAGCGACAAGTGCGCCGCTATCCCGAGCCGTTGCGGCGGGCCCTGGCTGACGGGGCGTGGGAGGCGGAGTTCCTGGTGGACTCGGCGGCGAAGTCCGCCCCGGTGGGCGACACGCTCCACGTCTCCCTCTGCCTGTCCCGGGCGTTCGGGATCCTCGCCCAGGCACTGCACGCGCACCATCGCGCCTGGTGCCTGGGCGAGAAGGGCGCGCTGGCCGCGGCGGCTCTGCTGCCGGAGACCCCGCCCGGTTTCGCGGATCAGGTGGCCTCCGCGTTGCGCGGCCTCGACCCGATGGCGGTGGACACGGCCCGGGAGCTGGTGCGGGAGGTACGGGCGGTACTGGCGCGCGGGCGGGACTGAGGCACGGGCGGCCCGGCGGCATCGAGTGGGCGCGGGCGCACGGCATTCCCCGCGGCGCGCGGCCGGGCGCTCTCCGTCAGGAGGCGTCGCCGAGCAGCGCCGCGCGGACGCGGGCCACGGTCGCCTCGTTCCTGCCGACCGCGAACGGCAGGTCGTTGTCGCCGGCCAGCCTGAACTTCGCGCCGGACAACGTGGCGTGGGAGCCGCCGGACTCGGCGACCAGCAGCAGCCCCGCGGCGTGGTCCCAGGCGAACTCCCAGTTGAAGGCGAGCGCGTCGAGGTCGCCACGGGCGACGGCCAGGTACTCGAGTCCGGCCGAACCGCAGGCGCGCGCGTCGATGCCCTCGGTCCGCAGACCGAGCAGGGCTCGCTTCTGCTCCTCGGTGGTGAAGTCGGGGTGGGACATCGCGACCTTCAGTACGGCACCGGGTTCGGGCGAGCCGGACCTGAGCGGCTTCCCGTTGAGCGTGGCGCCCCTGCCGCGTACGGCGACGGCCATCTGCTGGAGCACGGGGGCGTACGTCCACGAGGCGATGAGTTCACCCTGGTGGGCGAGTGCGACGAGGGTGCAGAATCCGGCCTCGCCGCGGACGAACTGGCGGGTGCCGTCCACGGGGTCCACGATCCACACCGGCGCGTCCCCGGACAGCGCGCCGTACACGGCCGGATCGGCGTGCACGGCCTCCTCGCCGACCACCACCGATCCCGGCAGGATGCGGGTCAGAGCGGCGGTGAGGTTCTTCTCCGCCTCCCGGTCCGCGCTGGTGACGAGGTCGTGCGGCCCGCTCTTCTCGATGATGTCGTCGGCGGCGAGCTTGCGGTGCCGGGGCATGATCTCGGCGGCCACCGCCGCGCGTACCGCCTCCTCGACCACCGCCACCTGCCCGATGCTCCCGGCGCCCGCGGCGTTCTCGGTGTTCGTTGCGTTTTCGGCGAGAAAGTCATCGATCATGTCTCCAGCTAAGCACGGTCCGGCCGAACCCCCGAGGGCGGACAGGTTTCCGGGCCGGGAAACCCCCGGTCCGGGCGGGACGGCCACTGCGGGAGAGGCCGCCCCGCCCGGGGCGGGTCAGGCTTCGAGCCTCATGTAGAGCCGGGTGCCCCGCGGCCGGTAGCCGATCCGCTCGTACACCCGGCGTGAGCCCTCGCCGGAGAACTCCAGCCAGACCGATTCGGCGCCCCGGTCGAACATGGCCCCGGTCAGTGCGGCCGTGACCGCGCCGGCGATGCCCCGGCCCCGGAAGGCGGGGCGGGTACCGACGCCGGCGAGTTCCGCCGTACCCACCGCGGGCGCGGAACAGGAGGCGGCGCCCGCGCAGGTCCCGTCGGGCGCCCGGACGAAGCGGACGCCACCACCACCGTCCTCCAGCTTCCGCAGGCGGGCCACGCCGTGCGCGGAGGAGGCGTGGACCCCCTCGAAGGATTCACCGAGGGCGGCGTCCACCGCCGCGTACTCCTCGTCAAAGGCCGGGGTCTCCACGAGGAGGGCAGGGTCCACGCCGCCCTTGCCGCCGGACGGCGGCAGGATCAGGGTGGCGGGGGTGCAGACCAGGTAGGAGTGCGCTTCCTCGACGGTGAAGCCCGCGTTCCGCAGCGCCGCCTCCACGGCGGGGGCGGCGTCCGGCGCGAACTCCAGGCGCGGCAGCAGCCCACGCATGCGGAAGGCGTCGATCAGGGAGCTCACGTCGGCGCTCGTCGGCCGGGCGCCGGGGAGCGGGGTGGCGTAGTTGATGAAGGGACTGGCCGTGGCGGGATCGAATCCCGCCACGAATCCGCCGGTCTCCACGACGTCGGGACGACGCTGGAGATTGGCGACGGCAAAGCTCTGGACGTTGGTGTCCACGATGATGTCGACCTCACGAAAGTGACAGGAGGAAGCGTGGCTCCCACGGACCGTGACAGGTCCGCGGAGACGCACGCACGCTGAAGGCTCTCCGGGCAGGGAGGAGCCGACGGTGCCTTGGGCACCGTCTCGTGGGGCCGCCGTCGGATACGGGCGTGGTACTACCGGCCGGTGCCGCTGGGGCTACCGGTGGAGACCGACGACGGCCGCTGTGGACGCCGCAGGCACAGGCTCACTCCTTCATGATCCGTTCGTGCGCTTCCAAAAGACCCGGAAGCGCACGCTCTCCGTCGAGAGGTCCGGTTCAGCCTGACACCGCCCCCTCCGGCGGGCAAGGGGTTTTCCGGGCCGCGCGGACCCGGCAGCCGGTGCGCGGCCCGGGTACCGGGAGTCCTCGGCAGGGAAAGGGACACGCCTCCGGCCCCGGCCGGTTGGCATCACCGGGGCGGTCCGTCCTACGGTCGACAGGACGGCAGACCCACGACACGAACCCACGACCCGGAGATGTGCGACATGGCGAAGATCCTTTTTGTGGTGACCGGCGCGGACCACTGGACCCTGGCGGACGGCAGCAAGCACCCCACCGGCTTCTGGGCCGAGGAGGCCGTCGCCCCGTACGAGGCGTTCAAGGCGGCGGGCCATGAGGTCGTCGTCGCCACCCCGGGCGGGGTCGAGCCCACGGTGGACCGGGGAAGCCTGGCCCCCGACGTCAACGGCGGCAAGGAGAACGCCGACCGGATCGCCGCGGCGCTGGACGGCATGGACGAGCTGCGTACGCCGCTGGCCCTGGACGACGTCCGGCTGGACGAGTACGACGCGGTGTTCTACCCCGGCGGCCATGGGCCCATGGAGGACCTCGCCGTCGACCCGGTGTCCGGCGATCTGCTGACCCGCGCCCTGGATTCGGGCAAACCGCTGGGAGTGGTGTGCCACGCGCCGGCCGCCCTGCTCGCCGCGAAGCGCCCGGACGGCTCCCCCACCTTCGCCGGGTACCGGCTGACCGGGTTCACCAACGCGGAGGAGACCCAGGCCGGCTTCGCGGACAAGGCGCGCTGGCTGCTCCAGGACAGGCTGGTGGAGCTGGGTGCGGACTTCCGGGAGAGCGACCCGTGGGCGCCGTACGTGATCACCGACCGCAACCTGATCACTGGTCAGAATCCGGCGTCGTCGGCGCCGTTGGCCGCCGAGATGGTCGAAAGGCTCGGCTGAAACTCCCGTTCGCCCCGAAACCGCCCCCGCACCGGCCTTGGGGGCCGGTCGTGACCGGTCCCGGTCGCCGGGTCTCGATCAGTACCGGTCGCCGGTCGCGATCAGTACCAGTCGCGGTGGGCGGGCGGCTGGCAGAGTTCGAGGATCACGTCGCCCGCCTCCGGCTCCTCGGCCGGGAGCGGGCGCACCCGGGCGCCGACCTCCACCAGGTGCGGAGCGGCCCCCACGACCTGGCAGCGGAAGACGAACCCTTCCGGGAACCGGACCAGGGACTCGTTGCGGGCGTCTTCGGTGTAGCGGTGGACGACTGCGGTCCGCACGACGACTCCGTCTCCGGAGCTTCGCTCCGGGGTGAAGTCGCTCGACGCGCAGATCGGGCAGAGCAGCCTCCGGAAGGAGGCCGTACCGCACCAGCGGCAGCGCTGGTAGGGCAGCCCCGCTTCTTCGGCCACCTGGTGCGCGGTGCCACTTGCTGACGGGAACATGTCGGGACCCCCTGCGCTCGGCTCGGACGCGCCGCACCTCGGCAGCGGCGGCGCGTCCGCACCATATGGCACTCAGTGCCTAGCCGTAAAGACACTGAGTGCCGATTGTTGCACTCAATCGTGCCCTACGGCCGCCTCGATCTGCTGGACGACCCTCCACATCGGGGTTCCGCGCTGCGCGACCATGACGATCACATCCCGCGCGGCCCACTCCGCCGCGACCTGCGGGCCGTCCGCACCGCGTATGTCCGGCATCGCGCGCCCCACGGCTCCGGCCCGGGTGGACCACAACTCGCGCACCACGCCGAGGGCGTTGTCGACGGCCGCCCAGGCGTCCCCCTCGCCGCCCGACCGCAACCAGAGGCGGAGGCCGTTGTTGTGCGCCGCCGCGACCGAGGCGGCGGCCACCTCCGCCCGCAGCACACCGTCGGGCAAGTCACGGTAGGCATGCCGGAGATAGCCCGCGAAGGTCTGCTCGTAGCGGCGCACGACGGAGAGTTCATAGCTCCGAAGCCCCGGCACCTCCCGGGTCAACCGATAGCGCTGGACCGAGAATTCGGGCTTCGCCGCGTACATGCTCAGCACGATCCGCGCCGCTTCGCAGACCGTGCCGATGGGGTCGGCGGCATCCCTGCCGTCCGCGATCTCCGAGGCTTCGGCAGCCGCGAGGAAGGCCGTCGTCTCCGCGAGGCAGCTCTCGTGGTCCGGGAAGACCACGTCCTCCTTCGACGGGAAGTAGCGGAAGAAGGAGCGGCGCCCGACCCCGGCGCGCGCCACGATGTCGTCCACCGTGGTCCGTTCGAAGCCCTTCTCCACGAAGAGCTCGAACGCCGCCTCGGCGAGCCCCTCCCGCATGGGAGCCTTCTTCGCTGGTCTGCGCGCATCGGTCATGCCGCGCAACGTAGCACCGGACACCTCGATCTGGCACCGCGTACCTTTACAGAGGGTACTGAGTGCCATAATCTCGACACTACGAACCACCACCAGGTAGGAGAGCCGGCGTGAGCTTGAGGATCGTTGTCTGTGTGAAGTACGTGCCCGACGCGACCGGTGACCGGGGGTTCGCCGATGACCTGACGGTGGACCGTGAGGATGTGGACGGTCTGTTGTCGGAGCTGGACGAGTACGCGGTCGAGCAGGCGTTGCAGATCGCGGACGCGGCGGACGACGCGGAGGTCACCGTGGTGACGGTGGGTCCGGAGGACGCGAAGGACGCGTTGCGCAAGGCGTTGTCGATGGGTGCGGACAAGGCGGTGCACGTCGAGGACGATTCTCTGCACGGCAGTGACGTGATGGGTACGTCGTTGGTGCTGGCGAAGGCGATCGAGAAGACGGGTTACGACCTGGTGGTCTGCGGGATGGCGTCGACGGACGGGACGATGGGGGTGCTGCCGGCGGTGCTGGCGGAGCGTCTGGGTGTGCCGCAGGTGACGTTGCTGTCGGAGGTTTCGGTGTCGGGTGGCACGGTGACCGGGCGTCGGGACGGTGACACGGCGTCGGAGGAGCTGGAGGCGTCGTTGCCGGCGGTGGTGTCGGTGACGGACCAGTCGGGCGAGGCGCGTTACCCGTCGTTCAAGGGGATCATGGCGGCGAAGAAGAAGCCGGTCGAGGGCCTGGATCTGGACGATCTGGGGATCGGGGCGGACGAGGTCGGTCTGGCGGGTGCGTGGACGGTCGTGGACGCGGTGGTGGAGCGTCCGGCGCGTACGGCGGGCACGATCGTGAAGGACGAGGGTGAGGGCGGGAAGAAGCTCGCCGAGTTCCTCGTGGGCCAGAAGTTCATCTGACTCTGCCGCGCTCAAGGCGTTCGGGCGGTGTTGTCCGGTCGCCGGTCTCCCTCTCTCTTCTCGTTTCTGATTTCGCAGGAAGTGGATGTTCCATGGCTGAGGTTCTGGTTTTTGTCGATCACGTGGACGGTGCGGTGCGCAAGCCCACGCTGGAGCTGCTGACGTTGGCGCGGCGTCTGGGTGAGCCGGTGGCGGTGGCGTTGGGTGCGGGTGCGGCGGACACGGCGGGTGTGCTGGGTGAGCACGGTGCGGTGCGGGTGCTGACGTCGCAGGCGTCGGAGTTCGCGGAGTATCTGGTGGTGCCGAAGGTCGACGCGTTGCAGGCGGCGGTCGCTGCGGTGTCGCCGGTGGCGGTGTTGGTGCCGTCGTCGGCGGAGGGCAAGGAGGTCGCGGCGCGTCTGGCGGTGCGGATCGGTTCGGGGATCATCACGGACGCGGTGGATCTGGAGGCGGGTGAGTCGGGTCCGGTGGCGACGCAGTCGGCGTTCGCGGCGTCGTTCTCGGTGAAGTCGCGGGTCTCGCGTGGTGTGCCGGTGATCACGGTGAAGCCGAACTCGGCGCCGGTGGAGCCGGTCGCCGGCGCGGGTGTGGTGGAGGAGCTGGCGGTGGAGTTCTCGGCGGGTGCGTCGGGGACGAAGGTGCTGTCGCGGACGCCGCGTGCGTCGACGGGGCGTCCGGAGCTGACGGAGGCCGCGATCGTGGTGTCGGGCGGGCGGGGTGTCAACGGTGCGGAGAACTTCGCGGTGATCGAGGCGCTCGCTGACTCGCTGGGCGCGGCGGTCGGTGCGTCGCGGGCGGCGGTGGACGCGGGCTGGTACCCGCACACCAACCAGGTCGGCCAGACGGGCAAGTCGGTGTCCCCGCAGCTGTACGTCGCCTCGGGTATCTCGGGTGCGATCCAGCACCGGGCCGGTATGCAGACCTCGAAGACGATCGTCGCGGTGAACAAGGACGCCGAGGCCCCGATCTTCGAGCTCGTGGACTACGGCGTCGTGGGTGACCTCTTCGACGTGGTGCCCCAGCTCACCGAGGAGATCAACGCCCGTAAGGGCTGAACACCCCTCCGCCCGCGACGGGTTCGCGGACGGAGGCCCACGTGAGCCGGAGGGGCCCCGCAGCTTGCTGCGGGGCCCCTCCGGCTCACGTGGTCACTCTCGCCGGCAGGCCACGACGGGCCCGCCGGATACCGCTATCCCACGGTGAACTTCTGGGCGGCGGAGCTGTTGCAGTCCCAGATCTGGAGCCGGGTGCCGTTGGCGGTGGCGCCGTTCGGCGAGTCGACGCACCGGCCGCTGGTCGGGTTCTTCAGGGAGCCGTCGGACTGCTGCACCCAGGACTGGTAGCCGCCGGTGTTGCAGGTGGCGAGCTGGAGTTGAGTACCCCCGGCGCTGTTGCCGCCGGCGATGTCCAGGCACTTGCCCAGGGTCTGCAGGCTCTGACCGCTCCAGGTCCAGTGCTGGTCCTTCGCCGCCGACTGGCAGTCCCACAGCTGGACGGCGGTACCGTCGCCGCCGTTGTCGTCACCCGCGACGTCCACGCACTTACCACCCGGACCGGTGATCGCCCTACCGGAGGCCGAACTACCTGAGCCGGGGGCCTTGTTGTAGACGGCGACCGAGTCGATGACCAGCTTGCCGCCGGAGACCGTGGCCGCGTTCGGACCGCCGCCGAAGGCGTCGGGGAAGCCACCGCCGATCGCCAGGTCGTAGATGATGTAGAACGGGTGGTCGATCGCGTCCGCCCAGGTCGTCGCGTCCACCTGGTTGGCGTAGATCGTGTAGTAGTTGTTCCCGTCGAGGTAGAACCGGACCTGCTCCGGCGACACCGACCGGTCGATCTCCACCGCGTAGTCGTGGAAGCCGGTCTGGCACCCCGAACAGGCGCGCTCACCCGAGGTGATGCCGGTGCCCTCGTTGCACGGCCCGCCCGGACTGACACCGCAGTGGACCGCGCCGAAGACGGAGCTGCGGCCGTTGATGTCCTCCATGATGTCGATCTCGCCGGACCTCGGCCAGGTCACCCCGGACCGCAGCGGCGCACCGAGCATCCAGAACGCGGGCCAGTAGCCCGCCCCGTTGGCGGTGGTGACGTTGGGCTGCTGGAGGACGGACTCCATGCGGACGACTCCGCCGGCCGGAGCGCCGAAGTTCGCCGACTGGGTCTCCACCCGCCCGGACGTCCATCCGGCACGCGGGTCGGAACCGGAGTGCAGCGCCTGGAGCACCAGATGGCTCTGACCGTCGTAGTAGACGTTCGAGGTGCTGCTGGTCATGGTCTCGATCTCACCGGTGCCGAAGTTGCTGCCCGGCCCGGTGTCGTACTTCCACAGCCCCTGGTCGATACCGGTGCCGGACGCGCCGTTGAAGTCGTCGCTCCAGGTGAGGGTGAAGCCCGACGGGGGCGCGGGGACGGACGCCTCGGCGTTCATCGTCCCGCCGACCGAGGCCACGATCGTGACCGCCACGACGGGAAGGAGTCTGAGCGCCCTCGCCCATCCGCCGAGCGTTTTCGACCTGTTCAAGCGCATGTGTCCAACCTCCGGAACGGGGCGCGCCGCCGCGTGACCGCAACGTCGTCCCTGACGGGACATCACAGGGAGCCCGAAGTCGACGCACGTCACCCCGTCCGACGACAGAACGGACGCCCGGACATGTCATGTACGCAGCTTGTCGATCTTCTCCGTGTTCGACAAGACGGGCGACACACTTACTTGCACGGTGCACCCGGACTTCGGACGCCGGCACGGGCTCTCCGTCGTCCAGGTCGCAGACGCCGTACGGAAACACGGCGGGCATGGTCTCGCTGGAGCAGGGACGAGATGCGCCGGGGCCGTTGACATCCCTCGGGGTCGCTTGCAGACTCCAACCCGTCCTGGGGTGTGTTCCGGAAGTCCCGCCTGCCCGGCGGCGCCTGGCACGCGCGGTGGCCGCCCTGTCGGGATCACCACCCTGGCACATCCGGTATCTGCCGCACCACGCGAAGAACACGAGGGAAGAGGCGGTCCACGCATGGACAAGGTGGTCGCTTCGGCGGCGCTCGCCGTGGCGGACGTGACGGACGGCGCCTCGCTGGCGGTGGGCGGTTTCGGGCTCAGCGGTGTGCCCGGTGCGCTGATCGACGCCGTGCACCGCGCGGGCGTCCGGGATCTCCGGATCGTGTCGAACAACTGTGGCGCGATGGACTCGGGGCTCGCGGTGCTGCTGGCCGACGGGCGGATCAGCCGGGTCACCGGCTCGTACATCGGCGCGAACAAGGAGTTCGCCCGGCAGTACCTCTCCGGGGAACTGGAGGTCGAGCTGATCCCGCAGGGGACCCTGGCCGAACGGCTGCGGGCGGGCGGCGCGGGCATCCCCGCCTTCTACACGCCCGCCGGGGTCGGCACCCAGGTCGCCGAGGGCGGTCTGCCGTGGCGGTACGACGGCGAGGGCGGGGTGGCGCTGGCCTCCCCCGCCAAGGAGGTACGCGCGTTCGACGGCGCGGAGTACGTCCTGGAGCGCGCCATCCGCACCGACTTCGCACTGGTACGGGCGGCGAAGGGCGACCGGCACGGCAACCTCGTCTTCAGCAAGTCCGCCCGCAACTTCAACCCCCTCGCCGCGACCGCCGGGCGCATCACCGTCGCGGAGGTCGAAGAGCTGGTCGAACCGGGCGGGATCGACCCGGACCACGTCCACCTGCCCGGGGTCTTCGTCCAGCGGGTCGTCGTGCTGACGCGGGAGCAGGCTTCCGACAAGAAGATCGAGAAACGCACGGTGACCGGGCGTCCGGTCGTCGGGCGGGAGGGCCGGGGCTGATGGCCTGGAACAGGGACGAGATGGCCGCGCGGGCCGCCGCCGAGCTGCGCGACGGCGAGTACGTCAACCTCGGCATCGGCCTTCCGACGCTGATCCCGAACCACCTCCCGCCCGGCGTGGAAGTGGTCCTGGAGTCGGAGAACGGCATTCTGGGAACAGGCCCGTTCCCGTACGAGGACGAGGTGGACCCGGACCTGATCAACGCGGGCAAGGAGACGGTCACCGTGCTGCCGGGGGCCTCCTTCTTCGACTCGGCGCTCTCCTTCGCCATGATCCGCGGCGGCCACATCGACGCCGCCGTGCTGGGCGCCATGCAGGTCTCGGCCACCGGGGACCTGGCCAACTGGGCGGTCCCCGGAAAGCTCGTCACCGGCATCGGGGGCGCGATGGACCTGGTGCACGGCGCCCGCCGCGTCATCGTGACCATGACGCACACGGCCAAGGACGGCAGCCCGAAGATCGTCGAGGAGTGCACACTGCCGCTGACCGGCAAGGCGTGCGTCGACCGGATCGTCACCGATCTCGCCGTGATCGACGTGACCGTCGAAGGGCTGGTCCTCGTGGAGACCGCTCCCGGGGTGAGCGTCGCGGAGGTCGTCGCGCGGACGGCGGCACCGCTGCGCACGGCCGTGCCCTCCGCCGAGACGTGAACGATCCCGCCGCACCGAGGAGAACCGCGCATGCGCACCACTGTCGGCATCATCGGCGGCGGCCCGTCCGGGCTGCTGCTGGCGCGCCTGCTCCACCGGGCAGGTGTCGACTGCGTCGTGCTGGAGAGCCGCCAACGCGCCTACGTGGAGCGGCGGCAGCGCGCCGGCATCCTCGAACAGTCCACGGTCGACGCCCTGCGCGAGGCGGGAGCGGCCGAACGGCTGGACGCCGAGGGCCTGGTGCACGACGGCATCGAACTGCGCTGGGGCGGCGGCAGGTCCCACCGGATCGACTTCCCGTCGCTCGCCTCCGGTCGCCGGGTGTGGGTGTACGCGCAGACCGAGGTGGTCAAGGACCTCATCGCCCTCCGGCTCGCGGACGGCGCGCCGCTCCACTTCGGCGCGGAGGTGACCTCGGTGGAGGGCGTCGACACCGACCGGCCGGTGGTGACCTACGTCCAGGAAGGGCGTACCAGGACCCTCACGTGTGACTACGTCGTCGGGTGCGACGGCTTCCACGGGGTGACCCGGGCGGCGGTGCCCGGTGCGGCCAGGACGACGTACGAGCGGACGTACCCGTACTCGTGGCTCGGCATCCTGGCCGATGTCCCGCCCTCCTGCGACGAGTTGGTCTACGCCCACTCCTCGCGCGGCTTCGCCCTGCACAGCATGCGCTCCCCCGACGTCAGCCGGCTGTACCTCCAGGTCCCCAACGGCACCGATCCGGCCTCCTGGTCCGGCGAACAGATCTGGGACGAGCTCGACTTCCGCCTCGCGCGGGACGGCCGGCAGCTGGAACGAGGGCCGATCACGGCCAAGAGTGTTCTGCCGATGCGGAGTTCGGTGACCGAGCCCATGCGGTTCGGGCGCCTGTTCCTCGCGGGCGACGCCGCCCACATCGTCCCGCCCACCGGCGCGAAGGGGCTCAACCTCGCCGCCGCCGACGTCGTCGTACTGGCCCGCGCGCTGATCCGGCAGCGGACGGCCGGCTCGACGGACCTGCTCGACGCGTACTCCGACACCTGTCTGCGCCGGGTGTGGCGCGCGGAGCACTTCTCCTGGTTCATGACGACGACGCTCCACACCGACCCGGAACAGAGCGGGTTCGACACCCGGTTGCAGATCTCCCAATTGGAACGGATCGCCTCGTCGCCGCACGCGGCGGCCGAACTCGCCTCGAACTACGCGGGGTTGCCGATTCCCTGAACTTCACGGCCGCCCAGTCTCCCCTGTCGTGAGGAAGTCCCGGGGACCAGTCCGCAGCCCTGGAGCGAGCGCCAGGGTCACCGCGACGGAGAACGCCGCCATGGCGGTCGTCGCCAGGGCCGGCGAGGTGAGTTCGGCGGCGGTACCGGCGAGGAGGGCGCCGACGCCCTGCAGGGTGAGCATGCCGGAGGAGTGCAGGCCGATCGCCTGGCCGCTCAGCTCGTCGGGCGTCAGCCGCATCAGGCGCTCCTGGAGCAGGAGGCTCGCCGAGAAGCCGACGGAGGCCAGGGTGACGGCGGCCAGCGCGACAGGGAGCCCCGGTTCCAGGAAGAACAGCAGGTAAGGAGCGGCGAGAACCAACCGCAGGGGAGCAGCCAGGCGTTCACGCCACCACGGCGGAAGGAACCGCCCCACGAGGGTGTCGCCCGCGAGCATGCCGAGAGCGGCGCAGGCGAAGAGCAGACCGGCGTGCCCAGGAGCGTACGAGAGGTAGAGGGACTCGCACCCCGCGACGAGGCCGTTCGGCACCCACAGCGCCAGGTAGACGTAGCGGCGGGGCACGGACGCCCACAGAGCCGCGTTGACACGCCACGTGGCGGCGATCGACGGACGGCCGGTGGCACGGGGCGGCCGGTCGGTGAGGCCGAGGCGGGTCACCGTGGCGGCGGCCACGTACAGCAGCGCGCCGACGAGCAGCGCTCCACGCGCGGACACCAGCGTGACGAGGACGCCGCCGAGTGCCCAGCCGCAGACCTGCAGGGTCCCGACCGCCATGTTCAGGACCGAACGGCCCAGCAGATAGCCGTCCTTGGTGAGGATCTCGTGGAGCAGGCCGAAGCGGACCCCGCCTCCCACGGAGGAGATGAGGCCTTGGCCCGCCAGGACGGTGAAGAGCGCCCACAACGGCAGTCCGGGAACCGCCTGGACGGCGGCGGCCACCGCGAAGGCCAGGGCGAGGCCCGTCATGGCGACGCGCGGACGCAGGCGGTCTGCGGCCGACAGCAAGGTGGCCGCGCCGACGACCTGGGCGAGGGAGGGGCCGAACATCGCCAGAGCGGAGAGCAGCGGGGACCCGGTGGTGGAGTGCACCAGGGTGCCCAGAGCCAGCCCGCTCACGGTGGAGGCGGCGACCGACAGTGCGCCGGAGGCGAAGAGCGGCGTGAATTGCGGGGTGCGGAACACTTCTCGATAGGTGCGCATGGCGGGGAGTGTCCGAGGCTCCACCGTGGCGGCGTTAATGTTTCGCGCGGAGGCGAAACGATGGGACTCTGGCTGCTCGACACGGACACCTTGGCCCGGAGCCGGTTCGTGGTCTCGCCCCTGGCGGAGACCGTCGCCACCCTCAACGAGCTGGAGGTGGCTGTCGCCTCACATCCGGCTCAGCAGAGGTGGCTGGAGAACCACGTGCACGCCTACCGCGAGCGGGTGGACCGGGATCCGGTGGCGGCTGCCGTGATCCGGGCCGGGTACCGCCGCGACTGGATCGCCGACTTCCTCATTCCGGCCCCGGTGGGTGAGGGGACCCCGCGCATCGAGGAGGAACTGCACCGGGTCCGGGCCACCCCGGCCGCATCCGCCCACGCGGACCTGACGACCGCCCTGGGCGGCGGGCCCCTCCCACCGGCCCTGCGCCGTGCCGACCTCGCCGAACGCGCGGCCGCCCTGCTGGAGTGGGTGTGGACCCGCGTGGTCCTCCCGGACTGGGAGCGGCGCCGCCACGTCCTGGAGGCCGACATCGTCTCCCGCACCCGGCAGTTGAGCGAGGGCGGCTGGGCCTCGGCCCTCGACGACCTGGGCCCCCGCACCCGCTGGCTGGGCGACGGTCGGCTGCAGATCAACGCACACGCCAACCCGCCCCGCAGCATTGCCGGCGCACAACTCCTGCTCGTCCCCGTCACTCCGAAGAGCGGCTGGGTCACCTGGGACGAGCCCCACCGGTATGCCGTGGTGTATCCGTGTTCGGGCGCGCTGACCGGGCAGGAGGGCCGTCCGGCGCCCGACGCGCTCCGTGCCCTGCTCGGTCCGTGGCGGGCCCGTGCGCTGACCCTGCTGAGCACCCCGATGAGCACCACCCAACTGGTGGCGCTGACCGGACTGGCACTGGGCTCGGTGGGAAGGCACCTGAAGGTACTGCTGAACGCGGGGCTGGTGCGACGGCGGCGTGCGGGACGGTCGGTGCTGTACTACCGCAGTGAGGCGGGGGACCGTCTCGTCGAGGCGGCGCGGCAGGGCCGCCCGGCACGGTGAGGTCCGCCGCGGCCCGGTCATGAGCGGTCGGAGCCCGCCGACGACCCGCCCTCCGACCGCCGTGAAGAAATGGCCGTCCCCCGCACGGGCCGACGGCCTACGGTGGCGTGATGGGCAACGACCGACGTGTCCGCCGTCTCGTCGTGGACGGCGCTACCTGGTACTGGACCGTCCGGCAGCGATCGCGGCCCGAGTACGCCGACTGCCGGCTGGTCCTCTCCCTCTTCCCGGAGGTGGCCGCGGACGGCGTTCGACGCCGTTTGGACCTGGTGTTCGCTCCTGGCCCGGACCGAATCGTTTCCAACTCGTACTTCGAGGCGGGCACGGTCGTACGCCTCCCGGACCGTGCCTGGCTCAACCTCCACGAGCCCGGGGCGGTCAGGCTCCTGCTCGACGCGGCGGCTCCCCTCCTGGACACCTTGCCGTCGGTGCGGGACCTGGAAGTGGACGGCTGGCCCTGCTTCGCCGAGGCGGTGGACCGGGCCGGCGCGGCCGGGTCCGACCGCTGATCACGCCACCGGTCCCTGACGCCGGAGCCGCGGTCCGGTACATGAACGGGCCGTGGAGGGCCCCCCGCACAGTGAGGTCCTCCACGGCCCGGTCCTGGGCGACGGGATGGCTTCGTGGAACCCTCCCCGCCGCTTCTTTCAGCCCGCCGCCACCGGCTCCGGCGGCGTGATGCCGAACTCGGCGGCACGCTCGGTGAGGTCGCGCCAGACCTTCGGGGCCACCGGCAGGCCCTTCTCGCCGCGCTCGACGGCGAGGGCCGCGCTCCGCTCGCCGGGGTAGAACACACCGGAGGCGTCGTCCGCCTGCGGCAGGCCCTTGAGGGTGGTGAGCGTGGTGTCCACGGCGGCGGTGAAGGCCGCGGGGTCGCCGAACGCCGCCGGGTCCAGGGCGATGAGCAGCGCGTTCTGGCGGTGCTTACGGCCCTCGGGGTCGTCCGAGTGGAAGGAGGCGAAGATCGGCGCGCCGACGAGCACGCTGGTGAGCAGCTCGAAGGCGATCGACATCCCGGACCCCTTGGCGCCGCCCAACGGCAGTGGCATGACGGCCTGTTCGGGGTCGGTGGTGGGGGTGCCGTCGGCGGTGGCCGCCGCTCCCGCGGGCAGCGGGGTGCCGCTCGCCTTGGCCTGGCGGATCTTGCCCAGAGCGATGGTGGCGGTGGCCATGTCGAGGACGAGCGGCGCGTGGGCGTCGGCCGGTACGGCGATGGCGAGCGGGCTGGTGGCGACGGCCGCGCCCTTGACCCCGGTGTAGCCCATGTTGGGCATGCCGGAGACGAACCCGATGCCGATGAGGCCCTGTTCGGCGATCTTCGACACGTAGTAGCCGATGGCGCCGGTGTGGACGGTGCGGCGGACGGCCACGGCGGCGATGCCGTTGGTACGGGCCCGGCTCACCGCTTCGGCGGCGGCGGCGGTGAGGGCGACCGGGCCGGGCGCGTGGTCGGCGTCGATGACCGTGGCGGCCGGCGTGGAGGACTCGACGGTGAGCTCTGCCTCGGCGTTGGCCACGCCCTTGGCCAGCAGGTCGAGATAGGCGGGGACGCGGGCGACGCCGTGCGAGTCGACGCCGCGCAGCGCTGCCCAGACGAAGACGTCGGCGGTGGTGCGGGCGGCCTCGGCGTCGAGGCCGCCCTTCTCCAGGAGGGCGGCGGAGAAGGTGCGCAGGTCCTCGGCGGGGACCAGGACCTTGCCCGGCTTGGGGGTGGGGTGGTCGGTCATGGTGGCGGTGCCTCCTGGTTCAGCGGGTGACGAGTACGTCGACGACGGCGGTGGTCCCGTCCGCGACGGCCTTGAGCGCGCGCTCCAGCGCGGGCGCGAGGGCGTCGGTGGTGTCGACGGTCTCGGTGTGCATCCCGAACGGCTCGGCGAACGCGGCGAGCCGGGGCAGCCGGTGCAGGTCGGTGCCGAGCCATTCACCGGTCTCGGCGGCGGCGCCCTCGGGGTAGAACCTGCGGTGGTTGAGATTCATCGACTTGTAGACACGGTTGTTGAACACCAGGATGAGTACCGGCAGTTCATAGGTCCTGGCAGCGTCGTACGACTGGATCACCGGGTTGTAGGTGAACGCGCCGTCGCCGACCGTGAGGACCACCGGCCTGTCCCCGGCCGCGAGTTTGACGCCGAGGGCGACCGCGATGCCCTGCCCGAGTCCGCCCTGTACGTAGAAGTACGAGTCGGGGTCGGAGGTCAGCAGGTGCCGCTTGACGACCCGGCTGTGGGTGATGGTCTCGTCGACGACGATCCCGCCGGTCCCGTCGAGGAGCCGGCGCAGCGTGGCGGCGACCAGGACCGGGTCCACTCCTTCGCTCTCCTCCGCCTTCGCCTCGGCGGCCGTGATGGCAGCCCGCTCGGCGGCGTACCGCTCCTCCTGCGCGGCGCGGCGCAGAGCGACGGCCGCACGCTGATCGTCAGTGAAGTCCTTTGCGCGCTTGGCCAGTTGGCGCAGGGTGTTGGCGACGTCACCTTCGAGGTACGCGTCGGCGAAGAGCACCTGGTAGACGATGTGCGGTCGCTGCGGCACCTCGTCGACGACGACGATCGTCGCCTTCGAGGGGCGGCGGCTCGGCGGGTAGAAGGGGACGCGGCAGTTGACCAGGAGGATCAGGTCGGCCTCGTCCATCCAGGGGCCGATGTCGCTGCCGGCGTGCAGCGGGTGGGTGCGCGGGAAGTTGCCGCAGACCGCCGAATCGGGTTCGACCACCGGGATGTTCCAGGCCTCGGCGAAGGCGAGGAGGGCCTCGAAGCCGCCCGCCTCCCGGCCGGCGGTCTCGGTGACGATCACCGGGTTCGTCGCGTCGCGGATCAACTGGGCGACGGGGTCGACCTCTTCGGGCGAGCTGTGGGTGGAGCCGGGCGCCACGATCGGCTTGGCCCCGCGGCCGTCCCACTCCTCCAGGAGGATCTCCAGGGGGATGTTGAGGTAGGCCGGGCCGGCCGGTGCCCGCCAGGACAGTTCCGCCGCCCGGGCGATCATGGTGGGCAGGGTGTGCACGCTGGCGGCCTCGGTGGCCCACTTCGTGAAGGGCTGGGCGACGCCGTGCGGGCCGCCCACGATCGAGAGGTTGCGGTACCACTGGCCGCCCGGGTCCTGTCCGGGGGCGTCGCCGTAGGTGCTGGACTCCGAGGAGGTGACGACCATGGGGACGCCGGCGAGCAGTGCCCCGTGGATCGCCATGGAGCCCTGGAGCAGGCCGGGAGCCGCGTGCAGGAGGACTCCCTGCGGGCGGCGGGTGACGAGGCCGTAGCCGGTGGCCATGCCGACCGCGACCGTCTCGTGGGTGAGGTCGAGGTAGCGGGGGGCCGGGTCACCGTCTCGGTGACGCCGGGCCAGTGACTCCCACACCGGGGCCCATTCGGACCCCGATGAGCAGAAGAGGTAATCGGCGCCGACGGCGTTGAAGGCGGAGACGACGGCGTCACCGCCGTCGACGCCTGGCGTGTTCTTGCTGTCCGTCATCTCAGATGTTCCCTCAGCCCTCGACCGGCCAGCCGAGGACCTCGCTGATGCCGCGGCCCATCATCCACTCAAGCTCCTCGGGGGTGAAATCCCAGTGCTTGGTGAACTGCTCGATGGTGTCGGTGTAGGTGATGCCGTGGCCGAGCAGGCGGGTGATGTCGGTGCCGTAGAAGCAGCGCTGCGGCCCCATCTTGTCGACCATCTCGCGGACGTACTTCTCGATGTTCTTGTTCGGGAAGGGCTCGGTGGAGTAGCCGGGCAGGGCCGAGACCTTCACGTAGATGTTGGGGTGCTGGGCGAGGTCGGCGGTCTCGGAGACCCAGTAGCCGATGGCGTCGTCGACGCAGCGGGCCATGATGCCCATGTGGTCGATGATGATCTTCAGCTCGGGGTGCTTGGCGGCGATCTGGCCGAGCTCCCGCTTCCAGATGGGCGCGTGGACCATCGTGGGGACGCGGAGCTCCTCGGCGATCGGCCAGTACCAGTCGTTGGTGCCGTCGATCATCCAGTTGCGGTCCTGCGGCCGGTGGAAGGTGAGGCGGGTGCCCTTGATGTGCGGGTTCTGCGCGAAGTCCCGCAGCATGGCAGTGCCCTCGACCTCGTTGTCCTGGGGGACGCGGGCCATGATGCCGAAGCGGTCCGGGTGGGCCTCACAGGCTTCGAGGGCGTAGTCGATGCGGTTGCCCTCCCAGGACGGCGGGAGGATGAGGGCGCGGTTGACGCCGGCCTCGTCCATGAGCTCCAGCGCCTCTTCGTAGCTGAAGGCTTCCTCGCGGTGGCCGTTGAGGCGGATGCGCTCGCGGGCTCCGGGGACCCAGGGGCGGTCCGGGGCCTCTTCCTTCCAGATGTGGATCTGGGTGTCGACGACGAACATGGGGAACCTCTTCCGTTGCGGGGTGGGGTGGTGTGCGTCAGACGTTAGAGCTGGTGGGGGCGTTTGCTAAGACCCCGGGAGCGCAAGCAGTTGTTGCGCGGAACGGCAGGTCGCGCGGGCTCACGCCGGGGCGAACACGGCCTCGGCGATGTGCTCGGCGATGGCCATGGAGGCCGTGGCGGCCGGGGAGGGGGCGTTGCGGACGGCGGTGACGCGGCCGACCCGGTGGATGCGGAAGTCGTCCACGAGCGTGCCGTCCGGGTCGAGCGCCTGGGCGCGTACGCCGGCTCCGCCGCGGACCACGTCCCCGGCGCCGACGCCGGGGACGTACGCCCCCGCGTCCTTCATGAAGGCTTTGGTGGAGAACGAGCCGCGGTACTCCTTGAGGCCGGTCCGCCAGTGCTGGGCGGCCATCCGCCAGGCCCCGGGGTAGGCCGCGAGCTGCGCCAGGTCCTTCACGGAGAAGGTGGAGAGCTTGTACCCCTCCCTGGCCAGCGCCAGGACGGCGTTGGGGCCGACCTCGACCGAGCCGTCGACCCGGGGGGTGAAGTGCACCCCGAGGAAGGGGTAGCGCGGATCGGGTACCGGGTAGACGAGGCCGCGCACCAGATCGGCCCGCTCCGGTCGCAGCAGCATGTACTCGCCCCGGAAGGGGACGATCCTGGGCGCCCTCTCGTCCCGGGCGAGCTTCGCGACGGCGTCGGACTGGAGGCCCGCGCAGAGGATCAGCCGGTCGACGCGTACGCGTTCCTCGCCGGAGCCCACCTCGATGCCGCCGGGTACCTCGGTGAGCGAGTCCACCGCGAAATCGAGGCGGACCTGGCCGCCGGCGGCCTCGATGTCCTCGGCGAACCGGCGGGCGACCGCCGGGTAGTCGGTGATCGCGGTGCGGGGCGAGTGGAGGGCCGCGATGCCGCCGGCGTGCGGCTCGATCTCCTTGATCTCGTCCTTCGAGATCTTCCGCAGGTCGGGCACGTGGTTGTTCTTGGCCCGTTCGTACAGGCCCTCCATGCGGCCGAGTTCGTCCTCGCGCACCGCCATGACGAGCTTGCCGATCTCCTGGTACGGCAGCTTCCTCTCCTGGCAGTACTCGCGCAGCAGGGACACGCCCCGTACGCACAGGTCGGCCTTGAGACTGCCCGGGGCGTAGTAGATGCCGGCGTGCACCACGCCCGAGTTGTGTCCGGTCTGGTGGACGGCGACCTGCCGCTCCTTCTCGAACACCACCACGCGGGTGCCCGGGCGGCCGAGCGCGATCTCGCGGCCCGTCGCCAGGCCCACGATGCCCGCTCCGACGATGCCGACCGTTTCGTCGGTCATCGGCATCCTCCTTTCTTGCTGATGACGCTGGGGGGAGCTCGATGATGCCGGGTGGCCGCGCGTCAGGAACCGAAGTGGAAGGCGACGGTCTTGACGCGGGTGTAGAAGCGCAGGGCTTCGGTGCCCTGCTCCTTGAACGCGGAGCCCGAGTCGCGGAAGCCGCCGAAGGGGTGGTGCACGTCCCAGCCGGTGGTCGTGGTGTTGACGGCCACCTGTCCGCAGTCGGCCTCCTCGGCGAAGCGGTGGGCGGCGCGCAGGTCGCGGGTGAAGAGGGCGGCGGCGAGTCCGAAGTCGGAGTCGTTGACCTCCTCGACGGCCTCGTCGTAGCCGTCGACGGCGCGGACGACGACGACCGGGCCGAAGACCTCCTCGCGCCAGACGGACATCTCGCGGCTCACGTCGCCGAGAACGGTCGGCAGGACCCAGCAGCCGTGGGCGTACGCCTCCTCCTTCGGGGTGTCGCCGCCCGCGAGGACCGTCGCGCCTTCCTGGACCGCGCGTGCGATGTCGGCGAGGACGCCGGCGCGCTGGCCGGTGGAGACGAGCGGGCCGACGGAGAGGGTGTCCGTCTCCCGGGAGCCGAGTCCCAGCGCGGCGACGGCGTCCAGCAGCAGCCCGGTGAACTCCTCGTACACGGATCGCTCGACGAGAACCCGGCTGGTGGCTGTGCAGCGCTGGCCGGTCTGCCCGAACCCGGCGGCGACCACCGCCTTCACGGCGGCCGTCAGGTCGGCGTCGGCGAGGACGACGGTGGCGTTCTTGCCGCCCAGCTCACCCTGGAAGCGGACGTTGCGGTCGGCGAGCGAGCTGCGGATGGACTCGCCCACGGAGTTGGACCCGGTGAAGGTGACGGCGGCGATGCGCGGGTCCTCCAGCAGCGGGGCGGAGATCTTCCCGCCCCGGCCGGTGACCACGCCGAGCACCCCGGCGGGCAGGCCGGCGTCGTGCAGGGCGCGGGCCAGGTGGAGGCCGGACGTCGGGGTCTCGGAGGCCGGCTTGAGGACGACCGCGTTGCCTGCGGCGAGGGCGGGTGCCAGCTTGCGGGCCGGGGTCAGCAGCGGGTCGTTCCACGGGGTGATCGCGAGGACGATGCCGATGGGCTCGTGGTGGAAGCTGGTACGCGTTTCGGGACGGGCGTCGTGGACGAGCGTGCCGTAACCGGTGCGGGCGAGAGAGGCGTAGTACTCGAAGAAGTCCGCGGCCTTCTGGACTTCACCGCTCGCCTCCTGGAGGGTCTTGCCGTTCTCGGTGACCACCGCGTCGGCGATCTCGGCGGCACGCTCCCGCAGCAGCCGGGCCGTCTCGTGGAACACCCGGGCGCGTTCGAAGGGGCTGGTGCGCCGCCAGAGCGCGAAGCCCTTCTCCGCCTCGTCGTACGCCCGGGTGACCTCCTCGGCGCCGAGCGCGGGTACCCGGGCGACCGGGGTGCGGGTGTCGGACGGGTCGTGGACCTCCAGCCATTCGCCGGCCGCCACCCACTGTCCGCCGAGAAGGGTTTCCATGGTGCGCATCTGGATCATTGCTCCCGTTCGACCGCGGCTGCGCGCGGTGTACAGATGTAACGGCGTGGTCGTCACGACAACACAGGAAGTCCGCGGGGGTGACCAGGCCCGCGGCGGCAGACATTGCTTGCACGTCACGCACGGGCCCACGCGCGTGGATCGTGCTGGAATCGGCACCGCTGAAGGCCCTGGACAAGAAGGAGGCCGCACCATGGCATTCGCCGTGATCGCCCACTACAGCTGTGACCCCGCCGACGAGGACACGGTGCGTGCCGCGCTGCTGAAGATGCGCGGGCACACGCTGACCGAGCCGGGGAACCTCGGCTACGAGGTGCACGCGGAGGTGGACCGGCCGGGCGGGTTCGTGCTGTACGAGCGCTACGCCGACCGGGCCGGCTTCGACGCCCACGCGGCGGCGGACTACTTCGACGAGCTGATCGTCAGGACGGTGCGCCCGCTGCTGACCGGTCGTGCCGTGACGTTCGCGGAGGTGCTGTAGCCGGCACGGGCGGGTGAGGTACGGCGGAGGGGGCGGGGACCCGTGGGTGTCCCCGCCCCCTCCGCCGCACGCGGGTCAGAACTCGTTGCCCCAGCAGTAACGGGCGAGGGTCTCCACCTGGACCAGCTTGCGGTGCTGGTCCTCGGCGCCCAGCAGCGGGCGGGCGGCCACGTCGGCGAAGCCCCGGGAAGGTGCGAGCGCCATGTCCTCAAGGTCCTTGACCTCGGCGGCCGCGTCGATGCGGGCCATCACCGCGTCGATCTCCTCCATCGCGGCGGTGGTCGCGTCCACCGCTCCGAGGCAGGCGTCGCGGTCCTCGGGGAGGGCGCGCAGCAGGTCGAGTTCGGCGTCGGTGCCCCGGTCGAGGGGCAGCACCCAGCGGTCGGCGGGGACCGCCGCGTACAGCCGTTCGGCGCGGGCGCGGTCCACCGTGCCGGGGGCGGCCCAGCCGGGGGCGATGCCGATACGGACGCCTTCCGGGCGCTCGTCCAGCCGCACCGCGAGGGCTTCCACGGCGAGGGCGTCCTCGAAGGAGAGCGCGCCGGCGGCGCCGGGTTCGGTGGCGGTGTGGGCGAGCAGCAGCGGGTTGTTCAGCTGGATCAGCCGCACTCCCCGGGCGACCAGCAGCTGGATCTCCGCGCGGATGATCTCCGCGAGGGCCTCGCCGAGTTCGCGGGCCGAGGCGGGGCCACCCGCGCCGGCGAGGGCCGGGTCGAAGGTGGTGGCGGCGAGGTAGGCCGGGGAGGGCAGCGCGACCTTGGGCGCGACGACCGTCAGTTCACCGATCAGGCCGGCCCACTCCGCGACCAGCGGCCCGTCCGCCTTGGGGAGGGTTTCGGCCACCCAGCGGGCCAGGCCGCCGGTCTCCTCGCCGGTGCGCCGGAATCCGGTGACGCCGTCGAAGACCGCGCTGCGGAAGTCCTCGCGGGGCAGGTCGCCGTCGGTGACGACGGTGGAGCGCAGCCGCCGCTGGAAGACCACGGCCTCCTTGACCGCGGCGAGTTCGGCGTCGCGCAGCGTGTCCGCGTCGCCGCTCTCGCGGGCGGCCAGCAGGGAGGGTGGCCGGACCAGGCTGCCGTGGTGGTCGATGCGGTAGTTGAACGTGTCCGCCATGGTTCAGGCGTCCTTTCCGGCGTTCGTGTCGGGCTTGCCGGAGACGCCCCAGGCGGCGAACTCCAGTTCGTAGCCGAGGGCGGCGAGAACCTCGTCGGCGATGGTCTGGTCCTCGTCCGCGGTGCCGCCGGCGATGCCGAGGCCGCCGATGATCTCGCCGTCCTTCTTGATGGTCACGCTGCCCTCGGTGGCGAGGATGGGCATCGCGGCGCCGGGCAGCTGGGAGAGCTGGGAGAAGAAGACCGGCTGGCTCTCCTGCCACTTCTTCAGCATCTTGCCGGGGCGCTGCATGACGGCGGCCGTGTACGCCTTGGCGCGGGCGATGTCCGGGGTGAGTGGCCGGGCTCCGTCCGGGCGGCGGATGGCCACGGGGAAGCCTCCGGCGTCCACCACGGCCACGCTCACCGCCTTGCCGAGGGCCTGGGCGCGCTTGTGGGCCTCGTCGATGATCTCTTCGGCGGCGGCGAGGGTGATGTTGCTCATGCGGTTTCCTTCGGGGCGGTGAGGGTGCGGCGCAGCCGGGCGACCGCGGCGTTGTAGGGCTCCGGCGTCTCCCAGTACATGGAGTGCGGTGCGCCCGGGACGATCTCCAGGTGCGAGCCCTCGACCAGTTCGTGGGCGCGGGTGACCGTCTTGACGCTGAGTACCGCGTCCTTCTCGCCCGCGAGGAAGGCGACGGTGACGCCCGAGTCCCGTATCTCGTCCAGGCCGGGGCCGTTGGTGTCGAGGTTGCGCAGATCCTGCATGGTGGCCGTGTTGAAGGTGCCCATCTGCTGGAAGAGGAAGGTGAGGTCCTTCCGCTCCTGCTGGAACTTCCGGGTCAACAGCCGGTCGATGACGGGGAGTTTGACGGCCTCGGCGCGGTCCGCGGCGGCGAGTTCGGTGAGCTCGGGGTGGCTGATGCCACCCAGCGAGTGACCGAGGACCACGGATCCGACGCGCCCGGGACGTACCAGGCCGGCGCGCAGGGCGGCGACGGAGCCGATGGACTGGCCCACCAGCATGGCGTCGGTCAGGTCCTCCTGGTCGAGCACGGCGACGACGTCCCCGTAGAAGGCCTGACCGTCGAACTCGGTCTGGGGTACGGACAGTTCGGTTCGGCCGAAGCCCCGCAGGTCGAGCGTGACGACAGTGAACTCGTCACGCAGCGCGGCGACTTGCTGCCACCAGGCGGCATGGTGGCCTCCCGAACCGTGCACGAACACGATCGCGGGGCCGCTGCCGTGGCGCTCGTAGTAGAGGGAGGCGCCGTCCGAATCGACGTAGGGCATGGATCGATCTCCTTTTCGCAGGGGCTGGTGTCGCGACGGCCGTTTCTGCCCCCTGAGGAGCGGCGTTCGGTGCGTGCGGTCGCGAGGCGGCCGGAAGTCCTCGCGGTGGGGCCGGCGGGGCTTCTGGCCGGCCCGGCGCGCGTGCGTGCCGGGCGTCGCCGGGCGGCCGGGACTCCAGAGGCACGCGTCAGTTGGGGCGCTTGCCGTGGAAGACCAGCTCGATCATGGTGTGATCGGGGTCGTGGATGTAGCAGAACTTCGACTGGTTCTCCGGGCGTTCGATGGGGCGGGTGTGCCGGATGCCCAGGTCGGCGAGGTGCTCCATGAAGTCGTCCCAGTCGTCGACCTCGACGGCGAAGTGGTACGGCGCCATCCGGTCCATGTCCTCGACCGGGGTGAAGTGGAGGTCGAAGTTGCCGCGGGTCATCAGCACCACGCGGGTGTTGGACTTCGGCATGATCCGCTTCATCCCGAAGACCTTGGTGTACCAGGCCGCGGTCCGGTCGGGGTCGGTGGTGGGGAAGTTGACGTGGTGGATGTAACGGGGTTCCTTGCTCACGGCGTACTGCCTTTCGGGGGGGAGGGTTGGGGGCCGCTCAAGGGCGGCCGGGCTCGGCGAGGACGGTGTTCGACAGGACGCCGATGCCACTGATCTCGACGTCGACCGTGTCGCCGGCCTCGATCTGGCTGGTGGACTCGGCGCCCATCCAGAGCACGTCACCGGGGTGCATGGTGATGTGCTTGGTGATCTCGACCATGTAGTCGTACGGGTCGAAGACCATGTCGCCGGTCGGGAAGAGCGCACGGGTCTCGCCGTTGACGCGCAGGGTGGTGGTCTGCGCCAGTGCGTCGACGTCGGTCTCGATCCAGGGGCCCATCGGCTTGAAGGTGTCGCTGTTCTTGGCTCGCCAGAAGGTGCGGTCCTCGTGCTGCCAGGTGCGGGCACTGACGTCGTTGCCGATGGTCCAGCCGAAGACGGCGTCCCGTGCCTGCTGGTACGTGGCGTGCCGCAGCGTCCGGCCGACGACCGCGACCAGCTCCGGTTCGGCCTCGAACCGGCCGCGTACCCCGGCGGGTTTCACGATCGCCGTGCCGTGGCCGGTCAGCGCGTTGTTGGCGCGGTAGCCGGCCTCGGGGCGTTCCGGCACGACTCCGGCCTTGTCGCCGAGCAGTCGGGCGTGCTCGATGTGGCGCGGGTAGTTCATGCCGACGGCGTAGAACACGGGCGGGACGACGGGCGGCAGCCAGTCGGCTTCGGCGAGCGGGATGGTGCCGATGACGGTGGGGTCGCCGTCCAGCGGGGAGTCGGAGAGCAGGCGTACGGAGTCGTCCTCCACGCGCCCCCAGACGGCCCGGCCGCCCACCCGGACTCGGGTGTATCGCATGATGGCTCAGTCCGTCAGCAGGTGGGAGACGCGCTTGGTGACCAGGTAGGCGTCCAGGCCCTCCGGGCCGCCCTCGCGCCCGTAGCCGCTGGCCTTGACCCCGCCGGAGGGCGCCTCGTGGGTCGACCCGCCGCAGTGGTTGAGGGAGAGGATGCCGGCCTCGAACTCGCGGGTGAGGCGCTCGGCGGTGGCGGCGGAGCGGGTGAAGCCGTAGGCGGCGAGCCCGTAGGGAAGCGAGTTGGCGATCCGCAGGGCCTCGTCGAGCTCCCGGAACGCGACGATGGGCGCGAGCGGGCCGAAGGGCTCCTCGGACATGAGCGCCGCGTCCTCGGGAACGTCGGTGAGGACGGTGGGGGCGAAGAAGTAGCCCGCGCGGTCGAGGCGCTCGCCGCCGGTACGGATCTTCGCGCCCTTGGCGACGGCGTCGGCGGTGAGTTCCTCCATCGCCCGCAGCCGGCGCTCGTTGGCGAGCGGGCCCATGGTGACGCCCTCGTCCGCCCCGTCGCCGACCACGACCGCCTCGGCGGCGCGGACGAACTCCTCGGTGAACTCCTCGACCAGGCTTTCGTGCACCAGGAAGCGGCTGGGCGAGGTACAGACCTGGCCGGCGTTGGCGAACTTGGCGGCGGCGGCGCGCCGGGCGGCGGCGACCGGGTCGGCGTCCGCGCACACGATGACCGGGGCGTGGCCGCCCAGCTCCATGAGGGAGGGCTTCATCTCGGCCCCGGCGGCGGCGGCGAGCAGCTTGCCGACCGGCACCGAGCCGGTGAAGGCGATCAGCCGGGTGGCGGGGTGGGCGATGAGGTGCGCGGAGACCTCGGCGGGCTCGCCGAAGACGAGGTTGAGCACGCCGGCGGGCAGCCCCGCGTCCTCGAAGCAGCGGACCAGTTCGACGGCGGTCCCGGGGGTCTCCTCGGAGGCCTTGATGACGAGGGAGCAGCCGGCCGAGAGCGCCGCGGCGATCTTCCGCATCGGTGATCCGGCGGGGAAGTTCCACGGGGTGAAGGCGGCGACCGGGCCGATGGGCCGGCGGCGGACAGAGAGCAGGGTGCCGTCCTCGGAGGGGATGATCCGGCCGTAGGCGCGGCGGGCGTCGTCGGCGTCCCAGCGCAGGGCTCCGGCGACCCGCTTCGCCTCTCCGGCGGCTTCGCGCAAGGGCTTGCCCTGTTCGCGGGTCATGACGCGGCCGACCCGGTCGGCCCGGGAGGTGAGCAGGTCGGCGGCCTTGTGCAGGGTCGCGGTGCGCTCGGCGATCGGGGTGTCGCGCCAGAGCGCGAAGCCGGCCTCCGCCGCTTCGGCGGCGCGGTCGAGGTCGGCGGTGGTGGCGAGCGGGACGTGTCCGATCACCGATTCGGTGGCCGGGTTCACGACCGGTACGGTCGCTCCGGCCCCACCCTCGCACCATTCGCCCGCTATGTACATGCGGATGGCGGGGTAGTCGTCGTGGGTCGTCATGGGTGCGTGTGCCCTCTCACGCTCGGCGGGTCAGGTGTCGGGAGGCGGTGGCTGCCCGGAGGCGGCGTCGTGGACCGGTCAGGAGGCGGGGTTCCCGGAGGCGTCACGGGAGGTGCGCAGGGTCCAGATGTGGTGCGGCGGGGTGGTCTCGTGGACGCGCGTCTCGTACGAGGCGTCGACGCGGTCCATGTCCGCCGCGTACTCGACGCGGCCGCCGCAGGGTGCGTGGACGAAGCGGAAGACGTTGGAGCCGACGGTGTGCCGACCGAGCCTGCGGGCTTCCTGCCAGCCCTGGGCGATCATGTGGTTGCCGCCCTCGATCACGTCGTCGAAGCCGGGGACCTCGTAGGAGACGTGGTTGACGCCGGCCCGGTCCGGGCGGTGGCAGAGCAGGAAGTTGTGCTGGTCGTCGTCGCCCTCGCACTGCATGAAGGTGCCCATCGGCTTGACGACGTCGGTCGCCCGGAAGCCGAGCCGGTCGAGGTAGAAGGCGACGGCCTCCTCCTGTCCGGTCTTCGGGATGTTGAGGGCGACGTGGCACATGCGCAGCGGGCGGACCTGGCCGACGGGCTCCAGCGGGGTGTTCCAGCGGCGCACGCTGCCGGAGACGTTGGCCTCGCGCGGTCCGCCCGAGGCGTCGGGCGCCTTGGGGCGGGCGAGGGCGAGGCCGAGGCCGAAGCCGGTCTCGTCCCGGGTGCGGTGCACCCCGTCGCCGGTGCGGGTGACCTCGCGGTCGACCGAGACCCGCGCGACGAGCTTCGCCAGTTCCGCCTCGGTGTCGACGCCCCAGACCACCTCGCGCAGGGTGGGGCCGTCTTCCAGGGCGGGCGGGAGCGAGGGGTCGGGGCGGGTGTCGAGGTGGAGCGTCTGGCCCGCCAGCGTCTCGAACGTGGCGCGGGTGGCGGTGCGTTCCACCGGAATCAGCCCGAAATCCGTGAAGAAGCGGACGCATTCGTCGAGGTCGTCGATGCTGTAGGTGACCGACTCGATTCTCTGGATTCCCATGAACTCCTCATTTCGCGGCCGCGGGCGCTGGACGCGTGACACCGGCCCGGTCAGCATAGAAATCCGGGCGCGCGGCCTCAATGACCCGGCATTTCGTATGGTGCAAACATTTCTTGCGCGGACGGTCGCGTCGTCCGGCTACCGCCCGAGCAATTCGTGGCGGATCAGTGCGCGGCGTCGGATGCGGTGCATCGCGCGGCGGAGGAACGTTCGCCCACTGGATGGGGCGGGACGTTCCCACAACGCGGCGAGGTGCCGTGGCCGGCGTCGCGCACCCGCCGGGAATCGCGGGACGGCCCTCAGGGGAATCGGGCCTCACATGGCGGGGATCGGGTTCTCCGAAAACCACTTGGCGAGGAATTCCAGGAAGACGGTCACCTTCCGCGGTGTCTCCTGGCCGGGGCCGTAGATGGCGTAGAGCGGCCGGTCGGGCACCGCGAGCTCGGGCAGCAGCACCCTGAGCGCGCCCGAGACCAGGTCGTCGTAGGCCGGCCGCTGCGGGAGCAGGGCGATTCCCCGGCCGTGCACGGCGGCTTTCTGCAGCGCGATGTAGGAGTTGGAGGAGAACGCGACGTTGCGGATCTTGTGCAGGGTGCTCGCGTGGCCGTGCCCGACCCGCCAGACGGGGTCGTTGACGTGGACCAGGCAGTCGTGGACGGCGATGTCGTTCGGGTGGCCCAGTGTCCCGTGCTTCTCCAGGTACTTCTCCGACGCGCACAGGACGAAGGGCAGTGAGGCGATTTTCTTCAGCCGGACACTGGAATCCCGCAAGTCGCGCGTGTGGAAAGCGATGTCGAATCCGCCGTCCAGGAAATCGTAGGTGCGATCCGATATGCCGCCCAGCTCGAAACGGACGACGATTTTCGGATGGGCGACGGAGAACGCGGATATGGCGTCACCCAAGTCGAGGCTGCCTATCCACTTCGGACAGATGATGTTGAGCGACCCCTCGGGGCGGTCGTGGAGCTGCGCGATGTGGGAGTCCTCGGCGGAGATCTCCTCCAGGATGCGCGCCGCGAACTCCGCGTAGCGGAGTCCGGGCTGGGTGAGGCTGACGGAGCGGGCCGTGCGGTTGACGAGGCGGACCCCGATCTGGCGTTCCAGTTCCGCGACGTGGCGCGAGATGAGCGATCCCGATGAGCTCAGCGCTTTGGCCGCCCCGCTGAAGCTGCCGATGTTGGCGACGGTGACGAAGCTGCGCATGAGGAGCAGACGGTCCATGGTGGTACCTCCGGCCGTTCACGGCCCCGGTTGGTGGCAGGGCCGCGTCGGGCGGGTTGTGCGGGTGGAGCCTCCGCGCTGCGCTCCGGAACGGGATCACTCAGCTGGGTTGCGCGGATGGGGGTGGACCCGGGGCTCAGGGGCAGTACTGCGGAGCCTTGTCCAGGTTTTCCTTGGTGACCAGCAGGATCGGCGTCTTGTCGATCTTGCTGATCTTCTTTTTGTCGAGCAGTCCTATCGCATTTGTCACGGCAAGGGAACCCGTGCTCATGGCCGAGTTCGCCACGGTTGCGGAGAGTTCGCCCTTCTCGACCCCTTCGAGACCCCGGTCGGTGCCGTTGACGGTGACGATCTTGACGTCCTTGCCGGCCGACGCGAAGGCCGTACGGGCGGCGAGCGCCATCTCCTCGTTCGCGACGAAGGCGTAGCCGAGGTCCGGGTGCGCCTGGATCATGTTCTCGGCCACGTCCTTGGCCTTGGCCGCGTTGAACATGCCCGGCTGGTTGGCGACGACCTTCGCGGTGGCCGGCAGCGCCTTGGTGAATCCGGCGACCAGCATGTCGGAGGCGGCTCCCGGAGCGCCGGCGATCACACCCACTTCGACGGACTTGCCCGCGGCGTCCTTCTCGACCCAGCCCGCGTCCAGCGCGCCGACCGCGCCCAGGTCCACGACGACCGCGCCGAGGATCTCGGAGGGGTCGTCGGTGACGACGGAGGTGAGGAAGATCGGAATGTTGGCGCTCTTCGCCTTGGCGATGTCGCCCTTGAGGGCGTCGACGTTCACCGTCTGCACGATGAGCGCGTCGACGTTGCGCGAGATCATGTCCTCGATGTTGGACAGCTCGGTGCCGGGGTTCTGGTGCGAGTTGGCCGTGTAGACCTTCGCGTCGCCCGTCTTGGCCGTGTTCTCCACCGCCTTCTGGAGACAGGTGTGGAACTCCGTGTCACCGCCGTTGACGAAGCCGAGGGTGACGGAGTCGCCGCCCGAACCGGACTCGCCGCTACAGCCGCTGAGAGCCAGCGCGGCTCCTACGACGGTCGTGGCCAGCACTCTTCGCGGGTGGGTGGTCAGGCTCATGGTGTATCGCCTTTCGTGGCGTGCGTGGGACGTCTTTGGCCGTGCACAGACGCCGAGTCGCCGGCCGCGGGGGCCGACTGCTCGACGGGGTACTTCAGTTGTGGGACTTCTTGTGGAGCTGGTTGGCGATCGCCGCGATGAGCAGGACCGAACCGACCGAGATCTGCTGGAAGTAGCTGGAGACCTGAAGCAGGTTCAGGGCGTTCGCGACGACGCCGAGCAGCACGACGCCGAGCGCGGTGCCGACGACGGTGCCGCTTCCGCCGGCGAGCGAGGTTCCGCCGATGACGACGGCGGCCACGGCGGTGAGTTGCAGAGTGAGGCCGCCCGTTCCGGGGCTGCTCGCGCCGAGCCGGGACAGCAGCATCAGTCCGGCGAGTCCGGCGAGGGTGCCGGCCAGCCCGTAGAGCAGGAGCTTGTTCCGGTTGACGCCGATGCCGCTGAGGCGGGCGACGTGCTCGTTGCCCCCGATGGCGAACGCGTCACGGCCGAAGACGGTGAACTTCATGACCACTCCGGCGACCACCAGTACCGCGATCGCCACGATCAGCAGATAGGGGATGCCGAGGATCTTGCCGTTGCCCAGCGAGGAGAGGTGGGTGCCGATGGACACGCTCAGACCGTCCAGGACGAGCAGGGCGACCCCGTCCAGCAGGGTGGCCGTGGCCAGCGTGGCGACGAACGGGGCCACGTTCGTGTAGGTGACCACCAGTCCGTTGACCAGACCGATGAGGGTCGCCAGCACCAGGGAGACGACGACCGTCACCGTCGTGGACTCACCGTGGGCCAGCATCTGTGCAGCCACCGCGGTGACGACGGCCGCGTTGCTGCCCATGGAGAAGTCCATGCCTCCGGCCGTCATGAGCAGCGTGAGACCGGCGGCGAGCACCGCGGACACGCTGACCTGGCGGAGGACGTTGATGAGGTTGGTCGAGCTGGCGAACGAGTCCGTCTCCAGGCTCGCGAACACCACCACGATGATCAGTACCGCGACGAGTCCCGCGTGCGGGACGCCGAAGAGGGACCGCAGCGAGGTACGTGGCCCGGAAGCGGTGTCCGGGACGCTTTCTTTCGCTCGGGGCTGTGCCGGGGGCGCTTCGAGGCTCACTTGCTCTGTCCTCCGAGGGCGAGGGCGACGAGTTGGTCGCGGGTGATGGTGTTGACGTCGTGTTCGGCGACCGCCCGTCCCGCGCTGACGACGATCACCCGGTCGGCCAGCCGCACGACCTCCTCGGCGGAGGAGGAGGCCAGCAGTACGGCGACGCCGCGTGCGGCGAGGTCGTCGACGAGGGTGTGGATGTCCGCGATGGCCGCGACGTCGACACCGTTGGTGGGGTCTTCGAGGAAGCAGGCGACGGGTGCGGTCTCCAGCCACTTCGCCAGCAGGACCTTCTGCTGGTTGCCTCCCGAGAGCCGGCCGACGGCCGGGTTGCGGGTCAGCGAGACGACTCCGTAGCTCTCCCGCCGCGGCGCGGCCCGGCGGGTGAGCGCGGACCAGCGCTGGAGACGTCGCCGCTCCAGGCGGTCGCTGGCCAGCATCAGGTTCTCGTCCAGGGAGAGTTCCGGGATCAGCCCGAGGGCCCTGCGGTCGCCGGTGACACAGCGCAGCCCGCTGGCGAGCGACCGGGGTATCCGGCCGAAGGGGACCGCCTTGCCGTCCACGGTCAGCTCGCCCGAGTCGGGGCGCCGGCGGCCGGAGAGCAGGTCGAAGAGGCGTGACTGCGCGTCCCCGGCGGGGCCGAGGACGGCCACGATCTCGCCCTTGCGCACGTCGACCGCGAAGTCCTCGATGGTGCGCCCGTGCGTGAGCCCGCGGACCGCGAGGCCGATCTCCCCTGTGGGAGAGGGGCGTTGGGGGCGGGTGGAGACGACGTCCCGTCCCACCATGGAGCGGACCAGTCCGGCGGCGTCGGTCTCGGCCGCCGGTCCGCTGTGCACCACCGCGCCGTCCCGCAGGACGGTGACGTGGTCGGCGACGGAGAGCACCTCGTCGATGTAGTGCGAGATGTAGACGACGGCCATGCCCTCGTCCCGCAGGGTCCGTACCAGCGCCCTGATCCGGTCGGCGGCCTCGGCACCCAGGCAGGCGGTCGGCTCGTCGAGGATGAGGACCTTGCCGCCGCGCCTGACCTCGCGGGCGACCTCGACCATGGTCTGCTCCGCGACGGTCAGCCCGCCCGCGGTCCGCTCCACGTCGATGCTGATGCCCAGGTCCGCGAGGGCCTTGCGGGCCTGCTCCCGGACCGACTTCCAGGCGACCAGGGCGCGGGGCGCGGGCAGGTCGCCGAGGAGGATGTTCTCGGCGACGGTCAGTTCCATGACCAGCTCGCGGCGCTGCGGCACGGTCGAGATGCCGAGCCGTCGCGCCTGTCGCGTCGACAGGCCGGGCTGCGCCTGCCCGTCGATCTCGACGGTGCCGCCGTCCGCTTGGTGGACCCCGGCCAGCACCTGTACGAGGGTGGACTTGCCGGCCCCGTTCATACCCATCAGGGCGTGGATCTCGCCCGGCCTGATGTCGAGGGAGACCCCTTTGAGGGCGGCGGCCCCGCCGAAGCTCTTGCGGAGGTCGCGGATCCGGACCACCGGCTCCCGGGGCGCTCCGACGGCGGTGTCGGCGGTGGCGCTCCCGTGGAGCGCGGTGGTGGGTGTCACGTCGGTGCTCCCCTCGGTACGTCGGTCGGCGGACGGTGTCACGGCTGCGACCGGTCCCCGCCGGCAGAGACGCGCGCGAATCCGCGGATGTCGGGGAAGGGCGGCTCGCGGTCGGCCTGCAGGTCCACCTGGAAGGTGTTCAGGCACATGCCGAGCATCGTGAAGTTGCCCAGCGAACCGATGGCGTCGACCAGCCCCTGGGAGCCGAAGTGCTCGTGGGCGGCGGCGAAGGTCTCGTCGGAGACGAAGTGCTTCTCCAGTACCTCCTGGCAGAACGTGTAGAACGCCGTGTCCGCCTCGTTGTCGAACTCCGGCGTGCGGCGCTCGGCGATCGCGTCCACGGCGGCGGCCGGTACGCCGGCCTCGATCGCCGCTTTGACGTGGGCGTTCCAGGAGTACTGGGCGTCCCAGTTGCGGGCGGCCATCAGGAGGGTCAGCTCCCGCAGGTGCTTCGGCAGGTCCGAGTCGAAGCGGACGAACGCCCCGAGGGACTCCACGCGTTCGCAGAGTTCGGGGCTCTGCAGCCAGACCCGGAACGGACCCCGCACCCCGCCGCGACGGGCGGTGATGCGGGCATGGAGCTCCTGCTGGTGCTCGTTCATCTCTTCGGTACTCAGAACGGGGAGGCGCATGGCCGGTCCCTGCCTTTCGATCTGCGACACAAACTGGAAATGTGCGATGGCAGCAGACCGTACATCCGGCTGGTAGAGGCTCACCCTTCTCGGAACGCAAGGTAAAGGTGCGCATCCGGGGACTCTCGGCGGAGCCCGTTTCCCATAACGTCGGACGACGCCTCGCCGTCGAAAGGGTTTGCGCATGAGCGTCATCGTCAAGGCCGCCACCGTCCCGCTGCTGGACCGGGGAGGTTCGATCGTGACGACCCCGCTCGTCACGACCGTCTCGGCGGAAGGCGAGAATCGGATCACCAGCGGAATGAGCGTGTATCCGGTCGGCTCCGGGGCGCCGATGCACTCGCACAACTGCGACGAGCACGTGACGATTCTCGAAGGGGAGGCCGAAGTGCTGGTCGAGGGCTCCGTGACGCGTTTGGAGCGCTACGACACCACGTACATCCCGTCTCCCGTACCCCACCTCTTCCGGAATGTCGGGGACACTCCCCTGCGCATCCTGTGGGTCTATACCTCGGGCACGGTGACCCGCACGTTCACCGATACCGGGGTGACGGTCGAGCACCTCTCGGCCGAGGACCAGATGGGGCGCTGAGCGGCGGGCCGCCACGGGCGCGCGGAGCACCGGGGCAGGGCTGCCGGACGTCGGTGGTCCGCCGGCCGCCCGGCGACAGTGGCGGCCCGGCGTGCACGTCCGCTCGCGGGGGGCCGGACCCGCGGGGCGCGCGGACCGTCGGGCCGGGCGGGAGATCAGGCTCCCCCGCCCGGCGGGACCGTGAGAAGTGGTCGGACGGAAGGTGAGCGAGGTGATGACATCGGGTTCGGTGCCGAAATCCTGGCCGTAGTCGATTTCCTGTACGTGGTCGAGGTCGTCGATGCGAAGTATTTTCGGCTTGGACCGGTGCGACCAGTTGTTGACGAAGTACCCCATCGCCAGGAAGGCGAGCCGGAAGCCCCGACCGGCGTCACACTGCCGGCTCCGCGATCGATCAGGCAGCCGGCGTAAGCCGGTACGTGTCAGTGACGCGCTGTCGACCGAGACGGCGACCGTCTCGCCGGCACCCTGGCCACGGGAGCGCGCCACGGCAAATGCGCCGTCGTCCCCCCGCACCACATCGACCAGAGCGCCTTGACCGTCCGGCATGGAGACCTGCGCGACCGCGGCGCCCGCCTCGCCGTCGGTTGCCGTGAGCAGGCCGGGCGCCGTGCTCGCCGGCCACGCCATGCCCGTGCTGAACTTCAGCACCGTGGGCGGCCGAGGCGCTCCCAGAGCCATGACGACGCACCCTGCGACCAGGCAGAACACGAGCACGGCGACACCTGTTCGATGCCGCGGGCGTACCCCGGATACGTCCGTGGCCGGCAAGCTCTCTCCCCTCGCTTCCGCCGGGCACGGGGTGCCCGGGAGAGGAGGCGAGTCCCCCGCGAAAACGCCCGCCCCACGATGGGCTGCTCTCCTCATGCGACGGCGACTCGACTTCCGGAACACCGGATACTGCTTACGTCATTCAATTGCTTTCCCGGGCACCGCATTTCCGTACGGAGGTGCTCGAAATAAGCACCTCTCAGGGGTGTTTTTGCCGCACGAGGCCAGAAAGGCTCCCCGGGCGAATGGTTCCGCGACTCGCGAGGTCACCGAAGACGAACTGAGGGGAGGACCTTTACGACCTCGTCCCCCGCACGTGCCCCTGTCCGGCGGGGCCCGCTTCCGCCACCTTCGCGCGCGCCCGGGCGACCACGACGGGCGAGGCGTCCACCGGTGCTTCCAGGACGTCGGCCTCCACCCCGTACAACTCGCCCACCAAGGAGGCGGTCACGGTGGTGCGCGGGTTCCCCTGGGCCAGGACGCTGCCGTCCTTCATCGCGACGAGGACGTCGGAGTAGCGGGCGGCGGCGGCCAGGTCGTGCTGGACCATGACGACCGTACGGCCGGCGCGGGCGACCTCGCGGACGAGTTCCAGTACTTCCACGACGTGCCCCAGGTCGAGGGCGCTGGTGGGTTCGTCGAGCAGGACCACGGGGGTCTGCTGGGCGAGGACCATGGCCAGCCAGCAGCGCTGGCGCTGGCCGCCGGAGAGGCGGTCGAGCCGCTCGCCGGCCAAGCCGGTGGTACCGGTGGCCTCCAGCGCTTCGCGCACCGCGTTCTCGTCCTCGCGCGACCACTGCCGCAGCAGCCCCTGGTGGGGGTGGCGTCCGTACCGTACGAGCCCCGCGACGGTCACCGCCTCGGGGGCGCGGGGCGACTGGGGCAGCAGGGCGACGCGCCGGGCGGCTTCGCGGCGGCCGAGCGACCAGATGTCCGCCCCGTCCGCGTGGACCGTACCGGACTCCGGCTGGTGGAGCCGGGCGACGGCGCGCAACAGGGTCGATTTCCCACAGCCGTTGGGGCCGACGATCGAGGCGACCCGCCCGGCCGGCACGGTGAACCCGGCGTCCTTGACGACGGCCCGGCCGGGGTACGAGACGTGCAGCCCGCGGACTTCGAGGCCGATCGGCGCTTGCTTCTTGAGGGGGTTCATGCCGGGGAGTTCACGCCTTTTCTTCGGTGCGGTCCGAACGGAAGAGGACCCAGAGCAGGAAGGGCCCGCCGAGGACGCTGGTGACGACGCCGACGGGGAGTTCGACGGGGGCGGCGACGCGGGCGAGCGCGTCGGCGGCGGTGACGAGGGCGGCTCCGGCCAGGCCCGCGCCGAGGACGGGTACCCGGGTGGGTCCGGCCAGTCGCTGCGCGAGGATCGGTGCGCCCAGCGCGATGAAGGCGACCGGTCCGCCGACGCCGACGGCGACACCCGCGAGCAGTACGGCCAGGGCGAGCGCGGCGGCGCGCACCCGGCGCAGGTCGACACCGAGCGTGGCGGCCATGTCGTCGTCGAACCGCAGGAGTTGCAGGCGGTGCCCGGCGGCGAGAGCGAGCGGGACGAGGAAGCAGAGGGCGATGAGGAGGGGCGTACCGGCTTCCCAGTCACGGCCGTTGAGGCTGCCGACCGCCCAGAGGAAGACTCCTCCGGCCGAGTTGTCGTTCTCGCGGGACATCACGAGGTCGCTGACCGCCCCGACGAAGGTGGAGACGCCGATGCCGGTGACCAGGACGCGGTAGCCGGCGCTCCCCGCTCCGCCCGCGCACAGGACGACGAGCGCCGCGGCGGCGACGGCGCCGACCGGGCCGAGCCACCACATGCCGACCATGCCGGTGGACGTTCCGGCGGCCGCGGCGACGACCGCCGCGGTGGCTCCCTCGTTGACGCCCACCAGGTCCGGGGTGGCGAGCCGGTTTCCGGCCAGGGTCTGGGTGAGGCAGCCGGAGATCCCGAGCGCGGCACCGACCATGATGCCGACGAAGACACGGGGCAGCCGGAATTCGCGGACGATCATCACCGTGCCCGCGTCTGAGGCGCCCAGCAGGCCGGAGAGGGTCCGCGCCGGGCTCATGCCGGACGAGCTGGCCAGCACGGAGAGCGCCACGAGCAGCGCGAGTACGGGCACGAGCAGCGCCGCCACGAGGGCGCTGCGGCGCGGGAAGAGCCAGGAGAGGGCGCCGGTGCGCAGCACGGTGCTGTCGGGTGGCGTGAGGTCGGGGGCGGATGCCGCCCCGGTGCGGTCGGTCATGCGGCTGCCCCCGCGGTGGAGAGCCTGGACGAGCGCGCGATCCAGATGAGCAGGGGTCCACCGACGAAGGCCAGGAGCACACTGACCGGGGTCTCCCAAGGGCGGATGACGACCCGGGCGAGGATGTCGGCGAGGATCATGACGTCGGCGGCGATCAGCGCGGAGAGCACGAGTTGCGCACCCATGGACGCGCCGGCCAGGGCGCGAGCGGCGTAGGGCGCGAGCAGCCCGAGAAAGGCGATGGGTCCCGCCACGGCGACGGCGCAGCCGGCGAGCAGCGACACGGCGACGGCCACCACGAGGCGGATGCGCCCGGGGTGGTGGCCGAGCGAGCGGGCCCCGTCGTCGCCGAGGCCGAGGGCGGCGAGCGGCCGGACGCAGCAGCCGGCGGTGAGCAGACCGATCGCCACCAGCGGCACCAGGGGCACGAGTTGACCGGACTCGACGCCGGCGAGCGATCCGATGGTCCAGTAGCGGTAGGTGTCGAAGGTGGACTGGGTACCCAGCAGGACGTACGAGGTGAGGCCGTGGAAGGTGGCGCTGAGCGCGGCACCGGCGAGCACCAGGCGCAGCGGGGAGCCCGCGGCCCGCCCGGACGCGGCGAGCAGGAGGACGACCGCGCTCGCCGCCATGCCGCCGAGCAGCGCCCACACCAGCAGGGCGCCGGGGGAGTCGGCGTGGAAGAAGGTGAGTCCGAGGACGACGGCGAACGCGGCGCCGGAGTTGACGCCGAGCAGCCCGGTCTCCGCGAGGGGGTTGCGGGTGGCGGCCTGGAGGAGGCAGCCGGCGGTGCCGAGGCAGAGGCCCACCAGGATCGCGGCAAGGGTGCGCGGGAGGCGTACGTCCATGACGGCGAGGCGCAGTTGGGCGTCGGCGCGGGCGGACGGGTCGCCCCAGAGGTAGTCCCAGGCCCGGCCGGGCGGGGTGGAGCCCGTGCCCGTCAGCAGGGAGGCGAGGGCCAGGCAGAGCAGGGCGACGAGGCCCACGACGGCCCAGCGGGCCGGATGCCGGTCCCCGCTGCCCGCCGCGGCCCGGTCTTCACGGGAAGACCTGGATGTTCGGGCTGGACGAGAAAACCGGGACATCCGGGTTTCCGCCCTTCCGGGAGAGCCCTCTTGCGCGATGAACATATGGTTAGCCTAACCTAAGTGGCGTTGCCCGGGTCGGTGGCCCCCCACGGCCGATCCGGCCGGGGTTCGCCATGCCCGCATGTCGCCCGTCCGGGCATGACCGGGCCTCAGCACCAGTCCGCTCCACCCTTCCTACGGAGGTTTCCGGCCATGACGCCGAACCAGTCCCCCACTCCCCGCCGCACCGTCCGTCCGCTCGCCGCGGTCGCCGTCCTCGGCGTCCTGGCGCTCACGGCGACGGCCTGCGGCTCCTCGGACTCGGGTACTGCGTCCGGCGACAGCGACACGAAGGGCGCCGCGACCGTCACCGACGCGGCCGGCACCGAGGTGACGGTCCCGGCCGATCCCTCCCGCGTCGTGGTCCTGAGCGAGATGGACCTCGACTCCTCGCTCACCCTCGGCGTGAAGCCGGTGGGCATCACCGCGGGGCGCGGCCAGAAGGGCGCCCCGGCGTACCTCACGGCGAAGGCCGAGGGCATCCCGGTGGTGGGCGCGGTCACCGGCCCGGACATCGAGAAGGTCGTCCAGGCCGCGCCCGACGTGATCCTCGCCGGGCAGATGACGGACACCCAGGTGCTGGCGCAGCTGCGGAAGATAGCCCCCACGCTGGTCACCATCGGGAATGACAAGGACTGGAAGAAGTCCCTGTCGCTCACCGGTGAGGTGCTCGGCAAGTCCAACGAGGCCGACGCCTTCCTCGCCGACTACGACACGAAGGTCGCCGCCCTCAAGGCCGACCTCGGGTCGCAGGCCGGTGCCAGGGTCTCCGTCGCCCGTTACTCTCCGCAGGGCTCCGCCGTCATGCAGCAAGGCGTGTTCATCAGCGACGTGCTGAACGACCTGGGCTTCACCCGGCCGGGCATCCAGGCCGAGAAGGGCGAGGGCCACTCCACGCCGATCAGCGAGGAGAACCTCGCCGAGATCGACGGTGACTGGCTCTTCATCGGGACCCTGACCTCGACCGGGGGTTCCGGCGTGGTCGACCACCTCTCCGAGCTCCCCGCCTACCAGCAGCTCGGCGTCGTCAAGGCCGGTCATGTGACCGAGATCGACGGCTCGATGTGGACGAGCCTCGGTGGCGCGGAGGCGGCCGTGAACGTCCTGGCCGACCTCCGGAAGGCCATGGTCAAGTGAGCGCCGAATTCGACGGACGGATCGCCCTCGTCACGGGCGCGGGCCGGGGTATCGGCGAGGCCGTCGTCACCGCGCTCGTGGAGCGTGGCGCCCGGGTGGTGGCCACCGACGTCGCCCCGGACGGCATCGAGGCCCTCGCGCGGACGTACGGCCCGCGGGTGGTGGCCCGTCCGCTCGACGTCACCGACGCCGACGCCGTGGAGGCGGCGGTCGAGGAGGTAGAACAGGCCATCGGACCGGTGGAGTTCGCGGTCAACGTGGCCGGCGTGCTGCGCAATGCCGACGTGCTCGACACCAGCGACGCCCACTGGGCCGCCACCTTCGCCGTCAACGTCGACGGGGTGTTCCACGTCTCGCGTTCCGCCGCCCGGCGCATGGCGGCGCGCGGCCGGGGCAGCATCGTGACCGTCGCGTCCAACGCGGCGGGCGTCCCGCGCGCCGGCATGGCCGCGTACGCCGCGTCCAAGGCGGCCTCGGCGATGTTCACCAAGTGCCTCGGTCTGGAGATGGCCGCGCACGGCGTCCGCTGCAACAGCGTCTGTCCCGGCTCGACCATGACCGACATGCAGCGCGGCATGTGGGCCGACCTCGGTCCCGGGGACCCCGAGAGCATGGCCGCCGCCGCCGACCGCGTCGTCGCGGGCGACCTGGCCACGTACCGGACGGGCATACCGCTGGGCCGCATCGCGGACCCCGCAGACATCGCCGACGCCGTCACGTTCCTGCTCTCCGACCGGGCCCGCCACATCACCATGCAGGACCTGTACGTCGACGGCGGCGCCACCCTCCGGGGCTGAGGCTCTCCCGGGGACCGGACCGTGACCCCGGCCGCGATCCGCCGGACACCGCCCGGCCCCGGGCCCCGCGCCGCCCCCCGCTCTCACCGTCCTGCCGCCGACCGTGGCGGGCTCCCTCCACCGCAGGAGACACCCATGTCCCTCTCCGTGCACGAATCCCCCTCGGCCGCCCCCGGCCTCACCGGCCCCGCCCCCGTCACCCCCGGTGCGGCGACGGCTCTGCTCGACGCCTACCGCCCCGGCACCGACCGCTTCCTGGCGTCACCGACGCGCACCCTGTTGGGCCGCGGCGTGCTCGCCGAAGTGCCGCACGGTACGGACCCGGTGGAGGAGCGCGTACGCGGCGTCCTGCACGCCCGGCGGCGGGCCGGGGACCTCGCACCCGTCGTCGTCGGGTCCATACCCTTCGACGCGGACGCCCCCGCCACGCTGGTCGTCCCGGAGTCCGTGGAGTGGGCGCCCGCGCTGCGCCAGGACCCGCTGGTCGCCCTGCCCGCTCCCCCGGCCGAGGACGGCGACTCCTGGCAGATGCGCGAGGTCCCGGCCGCCTCGGCGTACGCCGAGGCGGTCGCCTCCGCCGTACGCCGCATGCGCGCCGGGGAGTTCGCCAAGGTGGTGCTGGCCCGCACCCTGGAGCTGACCGCGCCCGACGAGCCCGATCTGCCCGCGATGCTGAGCCGGCTCGCCCGCCGCGACCCCGGCGGCTACACCTTCGCCGTGCCCACGGGACCGGGCCGCACCCTGATCGGGGCGAGCCCCGAACTCCTGGTGGCCCGGCAGGAGGGGCGGCTCGTCGCCAACCCGCTGGCCGGTTCCGCGCCGCGCAGCACGGACCTGGCCGAGGACGTCCGGCGGGCCGCCGCGCTGCTGGAGTCCTCCAAGGACCTGCACGAACACGCGGTGGTGGTGGCCGCCGTGCGCGAGGCCCTTGCCCCGTTCTGCACCCGTCTCGACGTGCCCGAGCGCCCCACCCTCGTACGGACCGCCACCATGTGGCACCTGTCGACCACCCTGACCGGCGATCTGGTGGACCCGGGCACCACCGCGCTGCGGCTCGCCGCCGCCCTGCATCCGACACCGGCCGTGTGCGGCACACCCACCCCGGCCGCCCGCGCCGTCATCGCCGAGTCCGAGCCCTTCGACCGGGGTGCCTACACCGGCATCGTCGGGTGGCAGGACGCGGACGGCGACGGCGAGTGGGTCGTCACCATCCGCTGCGCCGAGGCCGAGGGCCGCTCGCTCCGCCTGTTCGCCGGGGCCGGCGTCGTGGCCGACTCCTCGCCCGAGTCGGAGACCGCCGAGACCGGCGCGAAGTTCCGCACCTTGCTGAACGCCGTGGGAGCCCAGCTGTGACGGCCACCGAGCACGAACCGCTCACCCCGGGAAGCCCGGACGCGCCGACCTGGCCCGCCGAGTTCGCCGCGCGCTACCGCGCAGCCGGGTACTGGCGCGGTGAGACCTTCGGCGACTTCCTGCGTGAACGCGCCACCGCGCATCCCGACCAGACGGCCCTGGTCGACCCGGCGCCGACGCGCCGCACCTGGACGTACCGGGAACTCGACGAGAGCGCCGACCGGCTGGCCGCCGGGTTCGCCGCCCGGGGGATCACCAAGGGCGACCGGGTCGTCCTCCAGCTCCCGAACATCGGCGAGTTCATCGAGGTCGTCTTCGCGCTCTTCCGGATCGGGGCGCTGCCCGTGTACGCCCTGCCGGCGCACCGGGAGACCGAGGTCGAGCACTTCTGCGCGTTCACCGAGGCCGTCGCGTACGTGATACCGGACCGGCACGCGGGTTACGACTACCGCCAACTCGCCACCCACGTAGGTAAACTGACGCCCAGTCTGCGCGAGGTCTTCGTGGTGGGCGATCCGGGCGAGCACACCGCGCTCTGTGACGTACCGATGGATCCCGCCGCACCGGCCGAGGGTCCTCGCTCGCACGAACTCGCCTTCCTCCAGCTCTCCGGCGGGACCACCGGCGTCTCCAAGCTGATCCCCCGCACCCACGACGACTACCTCTACTCGCTGTGGGGGTCGAACGAGATCTGCGGGGTCGACGAGGACACCAGATTCCTCGTGGTCCTGCCGGCCGCGCACAACTTCCCCATGAGTTCGCCTGGTTGGCTGGGTGTGCTGTACGCGGGCGGCACCGTCGTGCTCAGCCCCCGCCCCGACCCGGCGACGGCCTTCCCGCTCATCGAGTCGGAGCGGGTCACCATGACCGGCATGGTGCCCCCGCTCGCCCTGGTGTGGACGGACGCGGCTCCGGCGGCCAAGGAGGACCTGTCCAGCCTGGAGCTGGTCCTGGTCGGCGGCGCCAAGTACAGCGAGCAGGCCGCCCGTCGGCTGGAGCCCGCGCTCGACTGTCGTCTGATGCAGGTCTTCGGCATGGCCGAGGGTCTGGTCAACTACACGCGACTGGACGACGACGTGGAGACGATCGTCTCCACGCAGGGGCGCCCGATCTCCGCCGACGACGAGGTCCGCGTCGTGGACGATGCCGACGAGGACGTCGCCGAAGGCGAGTTCGGCCATCTGCTCACCCGGGGGCCGTACACGATCCGCGGCTACTGGCGGGCCCCCGACCACAACGCGCGGGCCTTCACCGAGGACGGCTTCTACCGGACCGGCGACATCGTGCGCCGCACCCCGACCGGCCACCTCGTGGTCGAGGGCCGCGCGAAGGACCAGATCAACCGGGGCGGGGAGAAGATCGCCCCGGAAGAGGTCGAGAACATCATCCTGGCCCACCCGGCCGTCCACGACGTCTCGGTCGTCGCCGTCCCCGACCCGTATCTCGGTGAACGCTCCCTCGCCCACGTCATCCTCCGCGAGGGCGCCGGACCGCTGAAGTCCGTCGAGATCAAGCGGTTCGTCCGTGAGCGCGGCATCGCCGCGTACAAGGTCCCCGATCTCGTCGAGTTCGTCGACGCGTTCCCGCACACCGGGATCGGCAAGATCAGCAAGAAGAGCCAGCGGTCCGCCGCACCGGCTCGGCACCACGAGGAAAGGCCCGTTCCCATGGCACTGCCCGCCATCGCCCCGTACGCACTGCCCACGGCGGAGGAACTGCCCGCCAACCGGGTGGCGTGGACGGCCGATCCGTCCCGTGCGGTGCTGCTCGTCCACGACCTGCAGAACCACTTCCTGAAGGCGTTCCCGGCCGGCGAGCAGCCGTTGACCGGCATGCTGGACAACACCGCCCGGGTACTGGAGAAGTGCCGCGAGCTCGGCGTGCCGGTCGTGCACTCGGCGCAGCGCGGCGGCCAGACTCCCGAGGAACGCGGTCTGCAACTCGACTTCTGGGGGCCCGGGGTGGCGGACGACCCGGCGGCGCTGTCCGGGCCGGAGCGGACGGCGCCCGTCGAGGGCGAGAGCGTCATCACCAAGTGGAAGTACTCCGCCTTCGTGCGTACCGAACTGGAGGCGCTCCTGCGGGAGCAGGGGCGTGACCAGCTGATCGTGGTCGGGGTGTACGCGCACATCGGCGTGCTGATGAGCGCGGCGGACGCGTGGCAGCGGGACATCCAGGCGTTCGTGGTCGCCGACGCGGTCGCCGACTTCTCCCGGGACGACCACGACATGGCGCTGCGGTACGCGGCCGGCCGTTGCGCCGTGGTGACCACCGCCGACGCTCTCTTCCAGGAGGTCTGAGCCGATGTCCCTCACCCTTGAGCTGATCCGCGCCGACATCGCCGACTCCCTCGGTGAGGACCCGGAGGACATCCCGGTCGACGAGAACCTCGTGGACTACGGGCTGGACTCGGTACGCATCATGGCGCTCCTGGAGCGCTGGCGCCGCGAACACGGTGTGGAGGCCGCCTTCGCGGACCTCGCCGAAGAACCCGCCGTGGAGGCGTGGCTGCCGCTGCTGGTGGCCTCATGAGCGCCCCGGCGACGGACCTCGCCGCCCCGCGCACCGTCTCCGCGGGGACGGAGAGCGAAGTGCCGGACACCGTACTGCCGTTGACCGCAGCCCAGTCGGGCATGTGGTACGCCCAGGCCCTCGACCCGCTGAGTCCGGCGCTCAACACCGCGGAGTGCGTGGAGATCGAGGGCCCCGTCGATCCGGAGCTCTTCGCCGGCGCGCTGCGGCGGGTGGCCTCCGAGGCCGACGCGCTGCGCGTCCGGGTGGAGGACGCCCCCGGGGGGCCGCGGCAGCGCATCCGTGCCGAAGTCCGGCTGCCTCTGCACACGGCGGATCTGCGGGCGGAGAAGGACCCGGACGAGGCCGCCGGGGCGTGGATGAGGGAGGACCTCGCCCGCACCTGCGACCTGGCGCGGGGCCCGGTGTTCGGGCACGCGCTCTTCCGCGTCGGCGAGGAGCGGTGGCTGTGGTACCAGCGCATCCACCACCTCGCCATGGACGGCTTCGGCTACTCCCTGCTCGTGCGCCGCACCGCCGAGGTGTACAGCGCGCTGGCCGCGGGAGAGGCTCCCGCACCGACGCCGTTCCGGCCGCTGGCCGAACTCGTCGCGCAGGACGCCGAGTACCGCGCCTCCGAGGCCCACCCGGCCGACCGGGCCCACTGGAGCGCGGCGTTCGCCGACCGCCCCGAGGCACCCCAGCTGGCGGGGCGCGGGGCACTGCCCTCCCGGACGTCGCTGCGCCGCACGGTGTCGCTGGAGCCGGAAACGACCCAGCGCGTACGAGAGTTGGCGACCCGGCTCCGGGCGACCTGGCCGGAGGTGCTGATCGCCGCCCAGGCGCTCTACGCCTCCCGGGCCACCGGGCGCTCCGACGTCGTGCTCGGGCTGCCCATGATGGGCCGCATGGGTTCGGTGGCGCTGCGGGTGCCGGGCATGGTGATGAACGTCCTGCCGCTGCGCCTGGAGGTCTCCCCCGAGGCGGACTTCGCGCATCTGGTGCGCCAGGTCGTCCTCGGTATCCGAACGGCACGCCGCCATCAGCGTTACCGCTACGAGGACATCCGCCGCGACCTCGGGCTGCTCGGCGAGAGCCGTGCTCTGGTCGGTCCGCTGGTGAACGTGATGCCCTTCGACTACGACGTGCGCTTCGCGGGCGCTCCGGTGCGGGCCCGCAACCTCTCGGCCGGGCAGGTGGAGGACCTCACGGTCAACATCTACGACCGGGCCGACGGCCGCGGGCTGCTCGTCGACTACGACGCCAACCCCGCGCTCTACACCAAGGACGGCCTCGCCGCCCACCAGGACCGGTTCACCCACCTGGTCGGCCGGCTGGCGGAGGCGGACCCACATCTGCCGCTCGCCGCGCACACCGTCGCCGCGCCGGGTGAAGTGTCGCTGATCCTCGCTGAGTTCAACCGGACGGAGCGCGAACTCCCGGCGACGAACCTGATCGGCCCGATCGAGGCACAGACCCGCAGGACTCCGGCCGCGACGGCCCTGGTGTACGGCGAGGAGTCGCTCAGCTACGCGGAGCTCAACGCCCGCGCGAACCGGCTGGCCCGGCACCTGCGGACCCTCGGCGCCCGCCCGGACACGGTGGTGGCCCTCTCGGTCCCCCGGTCCGTCGAGCTGATCGTGACGCTGCTGGCGATCCTGAAGACGGGCGCGGCCTATCTGCCGCTCGACCCCGACTACCCGGAGCGGCGTCTGCTGGACATGGTCCGGGACGCGGCGCCGGTCTGCGCGGTCACCGACAGGGCGGGCAGGCTGCCGGACGACGGTGCGACCCCGCTCGTCGTGCTGGACGGGCTCGACGTCTCGGCGCAGCTGCCGACCGACCCGTGCCGCCCACTCACCCCCTCCCATCCGGCGTACGTCATCTACACCTCGGGCTCCACCGGACGCCCCAAGGGCGTCGTCGTCTCGCACGGGGCGATCGACAGCCGGCTGCGGTGGATGCAGGACACCTACCGGCTGACCGCCGGGGAAAGGGTGTTGCAGAAGACGCCGTCCTCGTTCGACGTGTCGGTGTGGGAGTTCTTCTGGCCGCTGCGCGAGGGCGCGACCCTGGTCGTCGCGGAGCCCGGCGGGCACCGCGATCCGACCTATCTGGCCCGCCTGGTGCGCGAACAGGCCGTCACCACACTGCACTTCGTACCGTCGATGCTCCAGGTCTTCCTCGCTGAGCCGGAGGCGGCGCGGTGCACCGGACTCACCCGGGTGTTCTGCAGCGGTGAGGCGCTGGCCCGCGAGACCGCGAACCTCTTCGCGCGTACGTTGCCGGGCACCGGGCTGCACAACCTCTACGGGCCGACCGAGGCCGCGGTGGACGTCACCCACCACACCTGCGCGGCCGAGGGCAGCGGCCCGGTGCCCATCGGGCGCCCGGTGTGGAACACCCGGCTGTACGTGCTGGACGCGGCGCTCCAGCTCTGCCCGCCCGGGGTGCCGGGTGAACTCTTCCTCGCCGGGCGCCAGTTGGCCGACGGTTATCTCGACCGTCCCGAGCTGACGGCGACCCGTTTCGTGGCCGACCCCTTCGGCCCGGCGGGCAGTCGCATGTACCGGACCGGTGACCTGGCACGGTGGACGGCCGGGGGCGAGGTGGAGTACCTCGGCCGCACCGACCACCAGGTGAAGCTGCGCGGCCAGCGCATCGAACTCGGCGAGATCGAGGCGGCCTTGTCCGCACGGCCCGGTGTCGAGGGTGCCTGCGCCCTCGTGCGCGAGGACGAAGGAGGCGAACAGCGCCTCGTCGGTTATGTACAGGGGCAGGCGGACCCGGCCGAGGTGCGGGCCGCGCTGGCGCGCGTACTGCCGGACCACATGGTGCCGGCGGCGGTGGTCGTCCTCGCGGCGTTCCCGCTGAGTCCGGCCGGCAAGCTGGACCGACGCGCTCTGCCCGCACCGGTGTTCACCGCCGGCAAGGGGGCGCGGCGCCCGTCCGGGGCCTTGGAGGAGCGCCTGACCCGGCTCTTCGCCGACGTGCTCGGCGTCGAAGGGGCCGGACCCGACGACGCGTTCTTCGACCTCGGTGGCACCTCGCTGCTGGCGATGCGGCTGGTGGCCCGGGTACGGGAGGAGTGCGCGACGGAGCTGACGATCGGCTCGCTCTTCGAGACGCCGACCCCGGCCGCCCTGGCGGCACGCCTCGCGGGTCCGGGCGCGGGCGCCGACGACGCGCTGGACGTCCTGCTGCCGCTGCGCGGTGGCGGCGGCCGGCCCCCGGTCTTCGCGTTCCATCCGGCCGGAGGCATCGCCTGGTGCTACGCGGGCCTCTCGGCCCGGCTGGGCGCCGGACAGCCCTTGTACGCCGTCCAGGTGCGCGGGCTGACCGACGACGAGCCCTTGGCGGCGACGCTGCGGGATCAGGCGGTCGACTACGCCGGGCGGCTGCGTACCGTCCAGCCCCACGGGCCGTACCGGCTGGTGGGTTGGTCGGTGGGCGGGGTCCTCGCGCAAACCGTGGCGGTGTTGCTCCAGGAGGCGGGCGAGGAGGTCGAACTCCTGGCGCTGCTCGACGCGTTCCCGTCCGAGATGTGGCGGGCCCGCCCGGCTCCCGAGGAGGGTGACGCGCTCACGGCGGTGCTGCGGATGGCGGGTTTCGAGCGCACGGACGAGCAGACCCGTGACGATGTGACCGCCACCCTGCGCAGGGCGGGCAGCCCGCTCGCCGGGCTCAGCGAACGCACGCTGTCGAGGATCGTGGACATCGTGCCGCACCACGCGCGGCTGATGCGCGAACACCGGCACGACACCTACCGGGGCGACGTGCTGTTCTTCACGGCCGCCGCACCCAGGGCGGAGGACTGGCTCACCCGGGATGCCTGGCGCGCCCATGTGACGGGCGAGATCGTCAACCACGATCTCGACTGCACCCACGCGCGGTTGCTCCAGGGCGATAACCTCGACACCGTCGCGACCGTCCTCGCGGCCCGGCTGAAGGAGCTCGACGGATGACCGACCCGACCGACCTGTCCGCCTTCGCCCGCGCGTCCGCCCGGTGGTGAATCCGACGGCCGCGGTACGGCCCTGGACGCCGGGAGACCGGCCTCCGGGGCCGTCCGCGCTGGACGGCGGGGGCCCGCTGCTCTGGTCGGTGCGGCCCCGGGGTGAGGAACCCGCCGGACCGGTCGTCCTCGACGAGTCGGAGCGGGAGCGGGCCGCGGCGTTCCGGCGCCCGCAGGACCGGGCGATGTACCTGGCCTCCCACACGGCGTTGCGCGTGCTGCTGGGCGGGGTCCTGGCACTCCCGCCCGCACGGGTGACGCTGGTCCGGCTGGCGTGCCCGGGGTGCGGCGCCCTCCACGGCCGGCCGGCGGTGGCGGGTCCCGCGGGCGGACGGGTGCACTTCTCGTTGTCGCACACCGACGGCCTGGCTCTGGTGGCGCTGGCCGCCCGGCCGGTCGGCGTGGACGTCGAGCGGCTGCCGTCGGTCGCGACGGCCATGGACGTGTCGACGGCCCTGCACCCGGCCGAGCGGGCGGAGTTGGAGCGTATGGCGGCGACGGAACGGCCGGCCGCGTTCGCGCGGTGCTGGACCCGCAAGGAGGCCTACCTCAAGGGCACCGGGGAGGGGCTCGCCGGTGAGGCGCTGGGCGGCGCCTACCTGGGGACGGGACCGTCCCCGGGGGCGCAGCCCGTCGGCTGGACCGTCGTCGACGCCGAGGTACCGGCCGGCTTCGCCGGGGCGTACGCGGTGGCGGCGGAGTAGGGGGTACGGCCCCGGGGGCGCGCACCCGGCCCGGGGGCGCGCGTACCGCCCCCTCCCACAGGTCCGGACGACGGGCCCGGGACGCCGGCTCGGGCGCCTGGCGCAGCGGCCGTCCCCTGCGCCGGAGCCCGTCGGTTCATGCCCCGGGTCCCAGGAGCGCGGTCAGTCCGTCCGCCATCTCCGCACGCCACCACAGGTAGTCGTGGCCGCCGTTGAACTCGCGGTAGTGGTAGTCGTATCCGGCCTCTTCGAGGACGTCCCGCAGTCGCCGTGCGGCGGGCAGCGCCACCCATTCCTGCTCACCGAAGGAGAGCCGGAACCGCACCGGGCGGGGCGAGGCGGCGGCGATGCGGCCGGTGAGCCACTCCGGTTCCGGCCCGTCCGGCCACCAGTAGGAGGCGGACTGGACCAGGGCGTTGCCGAATCGGTGCGGGGCCGTCAGTGCGGTGTAGGTCGCCGACAGACCGCCCAGGCTCTGCCCGGCGATCACGGTACGCGCGGGGTCTTTGGTGAGCGGCAGGAGTCGCGCGGCCCACGGGAGCAACTCGTCGGTGAGGAAGCTCGCATGGGCGGGACGGCAGGCGAGGTCCCGCCAACGTGAGGTGGAATCGGCGGAGTCGACGAGGATGGCCACCATCGGCGGGACACGGCCGTCCGCGACGAGGTTGTCGAGGAGGTTCGCGAGCCCCAGCGGTTGCCAGTGCTCCCCGTCCAGAAGCACCAGCACGGGGAGTTCGTCGTGGCTGCCGCCGCCGGCAGCGGCCGCAGGTTCGTACAGCCAGACCCGGCGCTCCTCCCCGAGGTGCTCGCTGGGGACGCCGCACTCGGTCACCGTGCCCCGGGGCACGCCGGACCGGGGCTCCCAGTCCGAGGGCGCCCGGGACTCCCCGATCTCCGCCCAGGACACCGGCTCACCGCCCCAGCGACGTGGCAGAAGACGGGAGTTGAACGGATCGGAGCGACGCCGCGTCCGCAGCCACTGCCAGTAGCCGGGCCCGCCGGCCTCGGGACCCTCGCCCTCGTCCACGTGGAAGTCGTAGGTACCGCGCCAGTCGTGGCGCAGCCGGAACGTCCGGTGCCAGAGATCGGTGCCGGGAAGACGCTCCATCAGGTTGCCCTCGGGGGCGCGCGGGTCGCCGAGCTTGTTGGGCATGACCTGGACCGCCCGGGTCGATGCCGTGCCGCGCCACAGGAAGGTGACGGCCGCGTGGTCGGGACTGCCCTGGGGGTCGGGGGCGACCAGCGGCGTCCCCCGCTCGCGCACCCGATCCCAGAACTCCTCGACCTCGTCCGGTTCCGGCAGATCGACGGCGGGCGCCGCCAGGAACGGAACCGCGTCGGGACGTGCCGTCCTGGGCGGACGGAGAGGAGCCCCTTCGGGCGGTGCGGACGCGAACATGCGGGCGGACTCCGAAGAACGACGACAAGTAAGGTTTACCTTACCTCCCCCCCCCGGTCGACACACGGGCCTCGCCCGCACCTCCAGGGCACCCACCCTCTCCACCGGGTTGGTTAGGCTAACCTAACAAATCGTGGCGACATCCTGCCGAACCGGCCCGTGGACGCCGCCTCTCTCCCATGCACTTTTTCTTGCCCGCCAGGAGCACGCCATGAGCGCAGACAGACCTTTCCGTTCCTCCATATCGCCGCTGCGCGGTCCCCGCGGCCGGGTCGCGAAGGTGGCCGCGCTCACCGCCGGGGCGACGCTGGGCCTCGGTGTGCTGTCGATGCCACTCGCGGCGGCCAGTGACGATTCCTCGGCGACCGGGACCGTGGCATCGGCCGCTGACGAGGCGTCGGCCCCCGCCGTCGTCCTGGGGGCGACCTCGGTGAAGCCGGGCGGAGACGTGTCGTTCACCGCGACGGGCTTCCCGGCCGACAGCAAGGTCAGCGTCAAGCTCGACGACGCCACACTGCTCGCCCAGTTCACCAGCGGCTCCGACGGCAGCGTCACCGGCACCGTCACCGTCCCCGCCGACACCACCCCCGGCACCGACCACTGGCTCCGCTTCCTCGCCACCGGAACCAGCGTCAAGAGCGCCGGACTCACCGTCACCGCGGCCACCACCACGCCCGAACCGGCCGTTCCCAAGTTCCAGCTCGCCACCACCAAGGTCGCCGCGGGCGGCACCGTGTCCTTCGCCCTGTCCGGTTTCGTCCAGGGCCAGAACATCACGGTCAAGCTCGACGACCAGACGATCCTCAAGCAGTGGACCGCCGCCGTGAAGGCGGACGGCACGTTCTCCGGCACCGTGACCGTACCGGCCTCGACCGGCGCCGGCGCGCACTGGCTGCGCGTCCTCGCCCCGGAGCCCTCCACCAGCCTGAAGGCCGACTTCACCGTCACCTCTTCGTCCTCCACCGGCGGTTCGAGCAGCGGCGGCACCACGGGAGGCGGTTCCACCGGCGGCTCGACCGGCGGCAGCTCGACCGGCGGTTCCACCGGCGGCAGCTCGACCGGCGGCGGCTCCGACGGCGGTACGAGCACGGGAGGCGGCAGCACGGGCGGCTCGTCCACCGGGGGCACCGGCTCGTCCTCCGCCACCTCTGCCACCATCACCGCGGGTTCGAGCGTCGCCGCGGGCGGCAAGGTGTCCTTCCGCCTGACGGGCTTCCCCGCCGGCCAGCAGATCACCGTGAAGTTCGACGACAGCGAGATCATCGGCCAGTGGTCGGGCGGCATCGCGGCGGACGGCTCGTTCTCGGGATCGGTCACCGTCCCCGCGACCGCGACCAAGGGCGCGCACTGGCTGCGCTTCCTCGCCCCGAACCCCTCCACCAGCCTGAAGGCCGACTTCACCGTCACCTCCGGTGCGGACGCCTCGGCCACGACCGGTGGCACGGGCGGCACCGGAACGACGGCGGGCACCGGCTCCACCGCCGCGGACGGCTCGGCCGCGGTGATCCCCGCCGCCACGGGCGCGCCCGCCAGCGCCGCCAACGCGAGCGGAGCGAAGGCGGAGATCACCGCCAGCGAGGTCCAGCCCGGCGGGAAGCTCCACTTCAAGGTCACCAAGTTCCCTGCCTCGCAGGTGGTCACCATCAAGCTCGACGACGACGGCATCCTCGGGCAGTGGGACATCGACGCCGAAGGGTCCTTCGAGGGAGACGTGGAGATCCCGGCCGAGGTGACGCCCGGTGCGCACTGGCTGCGCTTCCTCGCCCCGAACCCCTCCACGACGCTCAAGGTCGACTTCACCGTGGTCGCCGCCGACGCCGCGGCGGCCCCCTCGTCCACGTCCTCGGACGCGGCGGCGACCACCACCGACGGGGCCGTCAACGCCGCCTCGGTCCAGAGCGTCGGTACCGACGTCTCGTACGCGACGATCGCTTGGGCGGCCGGAGCGGCGGCCGTCGGAGGTGCCGTCGGAGCGGCCGGAGCCACGACGTTCCTCCTGCGCCGCCGCAAGCCGCAGCAGGCTGAGCAGCCGCAGGCACCGACACCGGTACAGGGCGGCTCCGCCTGACGCATCGTCACCACGAACTCACCCCCGTGGGGCGGTCCCGCCACCCGATGTGAGCGACTCCCCATCCAACGCGGGGCGTTGTGCGCCTTCTCGCGCACGGCGCCCCGCGACGCACGTGACGCCCCGAAGTTTCACCCATCCCGCGCACTGTGACCCAAGCCACTCCACAACTCGCGAAACTTAGGTAAGGCTAAGCTAACCTAGTGATCAACGCCTCGTCACAAGAGGCGCACCAGTCAAGGAGATTGACGCAGCATGACGTCTGTAACCCGCCGCTCCATCAGCACCGCCATCGTCCTCGCCGTGGGCGGTTCGCTGGCCCTGGCCGGCACGGCGACCGCCAGCGCCACGGGACACAAGGGCGGATCCGCCTCCACCATCACGTCCGCCTCGCTGGCGACGGGCCTCTACCAGTCCTCGTACTCCGAGCGGAACCACGTGCTGTGGGCGACCACCGCCGTGGGCCGCCCGCCGGTCACCAACTCCAGCCTGCTGAAGGTGGACCCGCGCACCCTGAAGGTCGAGAAGACCATCGTGCCGCCGGTCACCGACGCGGCGACCGGCGCGGTCGAGGCGGTCTACGGTGTCGCGGTGGACGACGAGCACAACACCGTCTGGACGACCAACACCCGCAACAACACCGTCTCGGTCTACAGCCAGAAGACCGGCGCGCACCTCGCCACGCTGACCGACGTCGCGCACGGCCGTGACATCGTCGTGGACGAGAAGCACGACACGGTCTGGGCGAGCAGCTTCGCCGGCGCGAGCCTGGTCGCCTTCGACTCCAAGACCCTCAAGGAGAAGGGCCGGGTCACCATCGAGGGCTCCAGCCCGACCGGCCTCACGCTGAACGAGAAGACCGGCACGGTCTACACCGCCGACCTGAACAACGACCGGGTCATCGAGGTCGCCCCGCACAAGGCGCCGCGCTTCATCCCCGCCGGTGACGGCGCGATCTCGGTCGCCCTGTCCGCCAACGGCAAGACCGCGTACACCGCGAACCAGACCGCCGGCACCCTCTCGGTCATCGACCTGAAGAAGGGCGCCGTCACGTCGACCGTCGCCACCGGCAACGGTCCGCTGGCCGTCGCCACCGACAAGAAGTCGGGCCGCGTGGTGGTCGTCAACCGTACGGACGCCAACGTGACCGTCGTCGATCCGAAGAAGGGCGCCGTCGTCGAGACCCTCGCCACGGGCGCCAACCCGAACCACGTCACGATCGCGGACGGTGTCGCGTACGTCGTGGACAAGTCCGGCTCGGGCACGGACGGCAAGGACCTGATCCACCGCATCGTCCTGGGTCACTGACACCCGGGTCCCGCACCGGCCGCACGCCCGGCCGGGACCGCACGCCCGACGGCCCGCCTCCTCCCGCTCCCACGGAGGGCGCGGGTCGTCGGCCGTCGCCGGCCATCCTGTCCTCGGACCGTCGAACCATCAGGCGGCCTCGGACGGCCGGCCCTCAGCCGTCAGGCCTCGGACCACCAGGCCTCGGACCGTCAGACCGCGCCCGCTTCGACCAGGAACGGGCTCGGCGCACCGGTCCAGGACACGTGGAGGCCGTCGCGGGCCCTGGTGCAGGCCACGAAGAGCAGGCAGCGTTCCGCCGTCAGATCCGCCTCGTGCTGGAGGGCGTCCGCATCGGCCGGTGTCACGGCGCCCGGGTAGGGCAGAGCCCCCTCGTGCACGCCGATGACGGCCACGCACCGGAACTCCAGCCCCTTGAAGGAGTGCATGGTTCCGACGCGGACGGCGGGCGTGTCATCGGAGCCCGCCGACCGCAGCCGCACGGCGGGGATGCCCGCGGCCGTCAGGCGGTCGATCGCCTTGGCGCAGGTCTTGTTGAATCGAGCGCTGACGCCGATGTCGGCGGGGCTCACCCCGGCCTCGGTCCAGGCGGCGATCCGCGCCACGAGTGCGTCCAGTTCGTCGTCCTCCGAAGCGGCCCCGTGGAGGGCGGGGCCGCTGCCGTGGAGGGCGGAGCGGTACCCCAGGAGCGTCTCGTTGCGGTCGTCGTCCTCCAGTTGCGCGAAGGGGCGGCCGACCAGCAGCGCGGTGGACCAGCTGAGGATCTCGTGGGTGCTGCGGTAGTTCTTCCGCATCTTCGTCGAGCGGCCGGCGACCTTGATGCCGAGCGCCTTCAGCGACACCTTCGAGTCGTAGATCCGCTGATGGGGGTCGCCGGCGATGAACAGGTCGTCGGGGCGCCTCGGGGCGGCGGCGCGCAGCAGCCGCCACTGTGCCGGGTGCAGGTCCTGCGCCTCGTCCACGACGATGTGCCGGTACGGGGGGACTCGCGTCTCCAGGATGCCGGCCGCTTCCCCGCACGTGCCCAGGTAGGTGCGGAGTCCGTCGGCGGCGAGCCCCTCGGAGAACGCCTGGACGGTGCGCCAGACGATCGCGCGCTGGGCGACGGGGAGCCTGCTCCCCCGGCCCGGCCGCTCGGCGGCTTCGTACTCCTCCTGGGTGCACAGGTTCTGCGCGAGGACGACGTGCTTGTACTCCTGCGCGAGGAATGGGACGGTGCCGGTGAAGCCCGTCTCGCTCGCGGCCCTCTCCCAGCGTTCCTGTTCCTCGCCGCCCATCAGGGGCCGGCGTGAGGTGGCGACGATCCGGCTGGCCAGCGCGTCCACGGTGGTGACGTCCACCCGGTCACGCTGGTGCGCGTCCTCCACCAGGGTGGCGAGCCCGCTGCGCAGCGCGTCGACGAGGGCGTTGGTGTACGTGGTGAGCAGGATGCGCTCGCCGTCGCGCAGGAACCCCAGGAGGTGGCGTACGCGGTGGAGCGCGACGACGGTCTTGCCGGTGCCCGGTCCTCCGGTCACCTGCGCCGGTCCCGAGAAGCTGGCCCGGTAGGCGACCTTGTGCTGGGAGGGGTGGAGGAAGACCCGCCAGGCGGTGAACGGCTTGTCGAGGATGTCGCGGAGTTCCTCGGACGCGGTGACCAGGGCGATCCGGGTGGTGGTGCGACGGATGGCGGTCGCGAAGTCCGCGGTGTCCACGGGCGCGGTGTCCGACGGTGCGGTGGAGAAGCTGAGGGACACCACGTCGCGCCACACCTCTTCGACGGTGAAGCCCGCGGCGAGGTATTCGAGGACTTCGCGCTGGTCCTGGGGGAAGTACGGTGCGAAGACCTCCAGTTGTTCGAGGGTGGTGAGGGCACGGGCCTGGCGCAGGGTGGCCTCGTCGATGCCGAGCGCCGTCAGGTCCCCGTCGGACACCTTGGCGAACAGCCGCTGGTCGGGGGCGGGCGCGATGCGCTCGTAGGCGGGGGTCAGCTCGTCGAGCATCGCGATGTCGCGGATCTCGACCGCCCGGGTCACGGTGTTGATGCTGGCCTTCTGCTGGACGGCCCAGTCGATGGCCTTGTCGTGCGGCATCACGCGCAGCAGCACGTAGGTGTCGCCCTTGTCGGGCGCGAGGACGACGCCCCGGGTCCCCTGGTCGATCCGGATGGTCCGGATGTGCGGGTCGCGGGCGCGCTTCAGGCTCTCCAGCTTCAGCCCCGGGTCCCTGAACAACTGTTCCAGGGTGAGGCGCTCGAACTTCTCCCAGGCGTCGAACACCCCCTGTTTGACACCGCTCTGTAGTTTGCCGAGCTGGGCGCAGAAACCGACGTCGAACGCGAGGTGGGGCATGGGACGTACTCTCCGAGGGGGTGGGATGAGCTGGGTGGCGGGGTCAGTCGGCCGGGCCGTCGAGATCGAGGCCGATCAGCGCCAGTGCCTCACCGACCTCCTGGGTCATCTCGTCCGTGGGCCCGAAGACCAGACGGAGGTCGTCGTACAGGGGCCGCAGAATCCGGTACGCGTCCGACGCCTGCCCCTGAGCGAGCAGCAGCATCCCGATGTCGCGGCGGAGTTCGACCGCTTCCTCGCTGAGATCGCCGTCGACGGCCCGTACGACGTCGAGCAAGCCGCGCAGCGCGAAGAGCGCGTCGGTGACCTGGCCGAGTTCGGCCCGGCACCGCGCCGCCTGGGCGCGGCAGGCGCGCGCGTGTTCACCGGTGGGGCCGTCGGTGCGCGCGTAGGCGTCCGCCAGAACGTCGAACTCGGGCAGCGCCGTCCGGTAATCCCCGCCGAGCACCTGGATCGCGGCGCGGCGGGTCCGCAGTTCCAGCACCTTGCGGCTCTCCGCGCCGAGCGCGTGGGCGGCGGGTCCGACGATCTCGCCGAGCACCTCGGCGGCCTGGACGAACCGTTCCTCGTCGAGCAGGGCGTCGGAGTGCTCGTACGCCTCGTCGATCGCCGCGCGCAGCTGCGCGGGTACCGGGACGGGCGCGACCACCCCGTCGGTCGGTTCGGCGGCCTCGGGCGCGGGCCGGGCCGCGCCGGCGCGGGCGCGCGGGGCGTACGGATCGCGGAAGATGCCCGTCGGGTCCGGCGCCCCCGCCGGTCCGGCCCCACCGGGCCCGGGAGTCCGGCCGGGCGGCGGCAGGAACGGCCGCAGCCGCTCGTACACCTCCTGCACGTCGGCGGGCCGCGCCTCGGGCGCCTTGAGCAGCAGGTGCAGAACGAGGTCCTCCAGCTCCTTCGGTACCTCGGGGCGCAGGGACCGCAGTGGTGTGGGTGCGGCGTTCATGTGCTGGTGCATCACCATGTACTCGCTGTCCGCCGAGAACAGCAGCCGCCCGCAGAGCAGTTCGTGCAGCATGCAGCCGAGCGCGTACAGGTCGGTCTGCGGGGACGTCCGTCCGCCGCGCACCTGCTCGGGCGCCATGTACTGGTAGGTGCCGATGGGTGTTCCGGTCGCGGTCAGCTTGGTGACGTCGGTCCGCAGGATCGCGGCGATCCCGAAGTCGAGGACCTTCACCGTCCCGTCGCGGGCGACCAGGACGTTGCTGGGCTTCAGGTCGCGGTGGATGACCGGCACTTCGTGCGCGTGCGACAGCACGGTGGCGACCTGAGCTGCCACCGCCACCGCCCAGCTCACCGGAAGCGGGCGAGCGGGGTGGACGTACGCGGACAGCGGTGTCCCGTCGACCAGCTCCATGACCAGGTACAACCGCTCGTAGGTGTCGTCGAGCACCGCGTCGTACACCTGGGGCACGCCGGGGTGCTGGATGCGCGCGGTGATGCGGGCCTCACGGCGGAAGCGCTTGGCGAACTCCTCGGCCCGCTGGACCGATCCGCCGACCGCCTGTTGCCGGATCAGTTTCACGGCGACGGGCCGGTCGAGCACGGCGTCGTAGCCGCGCCACACCTCTCCCATGCCACCGCCCGCGAGCGGCTCCAGGAGCTCGTACCGGCCCGCGATCGGCTGCTCTGGCACGTCGGGCCCCCGTCTGTGCGTGTACGGGCCGGTGCGTGGACGACGGGACCGGCCTTCGGCTTGCTGCGGACAGTCTCGCTGGTGGGACGATCTTCAGTCCAGTGCCGGCGGCCCGAAACCGCACGGGCCGCCTCTTTCCGGTCACGGCGGTGCCAGAGCCCGCCGCACGCCGCACGAGCGTGGCGGCGGGCCTCTCCGAGACGTACGGGTCTACTCGTCCACGCCCTCTTCCCGGCGGATCATCCGCCAGGCCGCCCGGCGCGCGCTGCGGTCCAGGGTGGACTTGAAGCCCTTCTCGGGGCCGAAGTACTGCCGTCCCATGCCGGCGATCGTGTCGATGTGGTCGGCCATCTTGTCCGCGAAGACCTTGTCGAAGACCTTGCCGAAGTTGTTCACGTCGTCGTTGGCGACCGCTGCCAGCCGGACCTTGTGGTCCGCCTTCGCCTCGTTGAAGGGCTGGATGACGTCCTGTTCGGTGAAGTCGGTGCCGAACTTGGCGTTGAACGCCTCGATCAGCTCCGACAGCAGCGACTTCTCGGCCTCCGCCGCGCCTCCGGCACCCCCCCCGAACCCCTTGAGCTCGGCCGGGCCCTCCGGGGCGAGGGACTTGTCGTGCTCGCCGGTCTTCTCCACCCGCAGGTGGCTGAGGTCGATCTCGCCTATGTCGACGCCACCGTCGGCACGCCGGGGAAGCCGGTTGAGGAGGTAGCGGCCGTAGAGGTGGAGCCGCTCCAGCTCCGCGTCGTGGTAGGGCACGATCTGGGCGAGGAACCCGTATTTGCGCACGTAGTCGTTGAGCGCGGCGCGGAAGCCCTCGGCGGTCTCCACGTCGTCGTCCTCCTCGCTCTCCAGGAGCGGGGTGAACCGGGCGACTGCGGGTGAGAGCAGGCGGTACAGCTCGGCGTGCAGCTTCTCCCACGTGGCCTGCGAACCGGCCGCCTTCTCCTTCGCCTCGAAGTAGGCGGCGGCGAACTCGTCCATCTCCGGTTCGGAGATGATCGGCGCCGACATGACCGCGCTCTGCGCCGTGTAGAGCAGGTTCGGGTCGGAGGGCAGCGTCGTCGCCTCCTCGAAGTACGGGCGGAAGGCGTCCTGTACGTCCTGGGCGTCGTTGCTGAAGTCCAGGACCGCGAGGTCCTCCTGCGACTTGCGCTCGGCGGTGCGGTTGAGCCGGGAGAGCGTCTGCACGGCGGAGATGCCGGTCAGCTTCTTGTTGACGTACATGGTGGTCAGGAGCGGCTGGTCGAAACCGGTCTGGTACTTCTCCGCCACCACGAGGATCTTGTACTCCTGCTGCCCACGCCCGCCGGCCGCCACGGCCTTGTCGTCGGCGCGGGTGTACGCGAACGCCTTCGGCAGCGCGCTCTCCGCGATCCCGCCGTTCTCCTTCGGCTCGGTCGTCTCCTCGTCGTCGACGGTGAGCGAGCCGGAGAACGCGACCAGGACCCCGAGGTCCGGGTACTTGGTGTCGTACTCCCGGTCCTTGAGGTAGCTCTTGATCGCCCGCGCCATCTGTACGGCGGACTGCCGCGAGGCCGTCACCACCATCGACTTGGCCCGTCCGCCGAGCCGCCCCCGGGAGTGCGCGATAAAGTGCTCGACGATCACCGTGGCGTGCTGCGAGACGGTGTGTTCGTGGGTCAGCACGTACCGGGCGAGCAGGCTGTTGGCCCTGGAGGGGTCGACCTCGATCTCGTCCGGGTTCTGGTTCACCAGCTTCCAGTACGTGTTGTACGTGACGTAGTTGCGCAGCGGGTCGAGGATGAACCCCTCCTCGATGGCCTGGCGCATCGAGTACGTGTGGAAGGGCCGGTAGACGGGTTTCCCGTTCTCGGTGGCTTCCGTGCCGAAGAGTTCGAGGGTCTTGGCCTTCGGGGTGGCGGTGAAGGCGAAGTACGAGAGGTTCGCGGCCCGCGAGCGCTCGGTGGCCTTCCTCCTCAGCTTCTCGTCGACCGTGACGGGGACGGACACGGCGACCGCGCCCTGATCGGCCGAGTCGGAGTCCAGCCCGAGGTCCCGGAGCACCGCCCGCACGTCCGTGGCGGCACCGCCGGACTGGGAGGAGTGCGCCTCGTCCACGATGATCGCGAACCTGGTGCCCTTGATCTCGGTCGGGTTGCGCAGGATGTGGTCGATGAGCGCCGGGAACGAGTGCAGGGTGACCGTGACGATCTTGCCGGTGTCGCGGGACAGCGCGCGGGCCAGCTGCTCGCTCTTCGCCCCGTGCTTCTCGTCGATCTTCACGACCAGGCCCTCGGTCTGCGAGAAGCTGCCGACGGTCTCCCGGAGCTGGGCGTCCAGGTTGCGGCGGTCGGTGATGACGATGACCTTGTCGAAGACGGGTGCGCCCGGCTTGAGGCGGCCCTTCTGGACGGCTTCCGGGTCGAGCGTGTGCGGATCGGTGTCGGCGTGCAGGTCGCTGAGCCGGTGGGCGAGCCAGCCGATGGTGTTGGACTTGCCGGAGCCGGCGGAGGCCATGACGAGGTAGTTGTGCCCGACGCCGTGGGCCGCGGCGTGCGCGGTCAGCCTCTTCACCACGTCCCACTGGTGGAAACGCGGGAAGATCGTCGACTTGGCGGTGCCGCCGCCGGGGGTCCTGGACTTCTGCTGGTGCACGTAACGCTGGAGCAGGTCCAGCCAGTTGTCCCGCGCCCAGACCTGTTCCCAGAGGTAGGAGGTGGCGTACGTGCCGTACGCGGTCGGAGCCGGGTTTCCGGCGCCGCCGGGCAGACCGGGGCCGTTGGAGCCGGTGTTGAAGGGAAGGAAGCGGGTGCTCTGGCCCCGGAGCCGGGTCGCGACGAAGACGAGGTCCGGGTCCACCGCGAAGTTGGCGACGACGCGGCGGGTGAAGATCAGCTCGGTGGGGTCGCGCTTGGTGCGGTACTGCTCCTTGGCGTCCTCGACGCCCTGCCGGGTGAGGGGGTTCTTCAACTCGGCGGTGGCGACCGGGATTCCGTTGAGGAACAGGGTCAGGTCGAGCTTGTTGCCCCAGTCGGCCTGCTTGGTGGCGTAGACGAGTTCACGGACGACGGTGAGGCGGTTGGCCCGGTAGCCGTCGAGGACGGAGTCGTCGGCGACGAGGTTTGGCTTGAAGTAGGCGACACGGAGGCGGACTCCCCGGTCCTTGACGCCGTTACGGAGGACGCTGAGCAGGCCGTCCTCGGCGATCGCCTTGTCGAGGCGACGGGCGAAGCCGTTGCGGGCCTCGTTGACGCCGCCGTAGACGGCGAGGAGGTCCTTCCACTCGTCTCGCTGCGTCGCGCCGATGAACTCGAACAGCTCGTTCATGTCCAGTCCGAGATCGGCCTGGTAGTCCTCGGGCCGCGCCTCGCGCCACCCACGCTCGGTCATCGTGGCGACGATGGCGTCCCCGAAGGCGGACTCGCGGTGTATGGCTGTCACGGGTTGACTCCGTCCGTTGCGTTGCGGTTGCCGGCGGTGGAGACGTCGAACCGGCCGGTCACCGCGGCGGTGACGAGTGCCTGGCGGCGTTCGGTGAGCAGGTCGATCTGCCGGTTGATCGCGGGGCGCAAGGCGTCGAGCTGCTGGCGGCCGCGTGAGACGCGGTCGACCAGGTCCTGCTGCGCCCGGACCCCCACGGCCGGCATGGGCCATCCCTTGACCTCGTCGAACCTGATGTTCGCCATGGACTGCGAGGCGCCGTTGGAGCCGGCGGCGCTCAGGGAGCGAATACGGCTTCCACGTGCGATCACGGCGACGAAGTCGGGTGTCATGCCTTCGGAGAGCCGGACACGGAAGATCTTGTCGGAGAGCAGGAGTTTCCTGCGAACGCCGCGCACCACGGCCGTCGAGCCGACCAGCTGAGGCGTGTTCGCCCGGGTGATGAGGAGATCGCCCTCCCGCACCTCACTGGCGCGTTCGGGCCGTATGGCATCGGGAAGCCGCTTGTTCTCTTCGGGATGGAACACTCCGGGCCGCAGACAACTGACCTTGAGGACGCCCCACTCGTCCTCGGCGGCGGGAACCGCCTCGCACTGTGGGCTGGCACCCTGGTCGACGCTCCACACGAAGCGGCGGAGCGGTACCGTGCCCGATCGGGAGATCAACTCGTCGATCGCACGGTCGAGCTGCGCCGATTCCCGTTCGTCCAGTCTGTCGATCACCCCTCGCTGAAGTTCCACGAGCCGGTCGATCCGGGCGGTCTCGGCGTCGAGGAAGTCGGCGATGCGGCGCTGCTCGTCCAGCGGAGGGAGTGCGATGCGCTCGCTCAGAACGTCCCCCGACGAAAGATGCTTGACCGTCGTGGCGAAGGTCAGATCATTGATGATGCGCAAGGACGACGGCAGGGCGTACGCGACGAAGCGCACGTCGACCCCTGGCCGCGGCCTGAGAAGACAGAGCCGCTGATTGAGGGCGGCTCTGCCCTTGTCCCACACCTTGAGGTTGAAGTCCCCGTCCATCCCGATGACGACATCGCCGTCGCGCACGATCGACGCGGGGGGAACCGGGCCGTTCAGGTACGTCTCGAAACCCTGGGAACCCAGGTCCCTGATCCGGACCAGCGGGATGTCGCCGGTGGGTCCGAAGCTCTCCGAAGGAAACGGGTATCCGTTGATCAGGTGAACCAGATCGCGCACACGGCGCACTCCCCATCCGGCCGGCAGGGCTTCCGCTCCTGACGCCACCCGGACCTGCCAGGCGAGACTCATTCCGTCACCTCGCCCAGGAGCGTCCGGATCTCCGCCTCAAGAGCCTTCAGCTCGGCGTCGATCTCCGCCAACGGCCGCGGCGGCTCGTACACGTAGAAGTGCCGGGTGAAGGGGATCTCGTACCCCACCTTCGTCTTCGTGTGGTCGATCCACGCGTCCGGCACGTGCGGGTGCACCTCGCGCTTGAGGTACTCCTCCACGTCCTCGCCCAGCGGTACGTTCTCGTAGTCGCGCAGGTCGCCGTCCGGCTCGGGCTCGCCCTTGACCGTCTGGACCTCACCCTCCGGGTCCCGCACACCCACCGTGTCCCGCAGCGCCTTGGCGAACGGCGCTCCGGCCGGGCCCTGGACGCCGGCTTCCGCCATCGCGTCCCGTACCGCGACCTGGGCCTCGGACTTGGTCGCCCACTCCGTGCCCAGCAGCGGGCTCAGGGCGTCCCCCAGCACCTGCGCCTCGGCGTCCGCCAACTCGGCGAACCGCTCCTCTTCCTCCTCGGTCAGCTTCCGCCGGGCCTTCGCCTTCGCCGCCAGTTCCGCCTCGCGCGGCAGGAAGCGCTCCTCGGCCCACTTCCGCACGGGCTTCGACGCGAGCAGGGCCGCCAGCGTCTCCTCCGTCAGCGCGAAGCGCAGCTTCAACGGCCGCTCGACCGTGATGCGCCGGTAGCCGAACTCCGCGTTCTCGAAGACCTTCACCTTGCCGTGCATCGGGTGTTCGGCGTCCGCGGCAGCCGCCACCGCGTCCCCGTACAGGCGGGTGATGTCGGCGATGTGGTTCGGCTTGCCGCCGGTCCCGTCGCCGAGTTCCTTGCGCTTGTCGCCCAGGGACTTGCGCATCTTCACCCACTGGTCGCGCGCGTCCAGCAGCACGACCTTGCCCTTGTGCTGGGCGTCCTTGCGGTTGGTCAGAATCCAGAAGTAGGTCGAGATACCGGTGTTGTAGAAGAGCTGGTCCGGCAGGGCGACGATCGCCTCCAGCCAGTCGTTCTCCAGGATCCAGCGGCGGATCTCGGACTCGCCCGAGCCGGCCGCGCCCGTGAAGAGCGGGGAGCCGTTGAAGACGATGGCGATGCGCGATCCGCCGCCGCCCTTGGCGTCGACCGGCTTCATCTTCGAGATCATGTGCTGGAGGAAGAGGAGCGAGCCGTCGTTGATGCGGGGCAGGCCCGCGCCGAAGCGGCCGGAGTCGCCGAGGTTGCGGTGCTCGTACTCGACGTCCTCCTTGATCTTCTTCCACTCCACGCCGAACGGCGGGTTGGCCAGCAGGTAGTCGAACTTCTCCCGGGCGTGGCCGTCGTCCGAGAAGGAGTTGCCGAAGGCGATGTTCTCCGGGTCCTGCTCCTTGATCATCAGGTCGGACCGGCAGATCGCCCAGGACTCCGGGTTGAGTTCCTGCCCGTACACCTCCACCGTGGCGTCCGGGTTCAGGGCCTTGATGTGTTCCTCGGCCGCGCTGAGCATGCCGCCCGTGCCGCAGGCGGGGTCCATGACGGTGCGGACGACACCGGGCAGGCTGAGGGCGTCGCCGTCCGGGGCGATCAGCAGGTCGACCATCAGCTTGATGACTTCGCGCGGGGTGAAGTGCTCACCCGCGGTCTCGTTGGACTGCTCGGAGAAGCGGCGGATCAGCTCCTCGAAGATGTAACCCATGTTGTGGTTGGGCACGATCTCGGGGCGCAGGTCCAGATCCGTGAAACGGCCGACGACCTTGTAGAGCAGGCCGGCCGCGTCGAGCTTCTTGATCTGCTGGGCGAACTCGTACTTGTCCAGGACCTCGATGGCGTTCTCGGAGAAGGCCCCGATGTACGCCTGGAGGTTCTTGGCCATGTTCTGCGGATCGTCCGCGACGGTCTTGAGCGTCAGCGGGCTCTTGTTGTAGAACGCGTGCCCCGACGCCTTGCGCAGGAAGTGGTCGGTGTCGATGCCCTGGCCCGCGAAACGGGCGACCGTCTCGGCCACCTTGTCGCGGGTCGGCGCGAGGACGCACTCCAGGCGGCGCAGCACGGTGAACGGCAGGATGACCTTGCCGTAGTCCGACTGCTTGTAGTCGCCGCGCAGGAGGTCGGCGACGGACCAGGCGTGGTTCGCCAGCTCCGTGTGCTTACTGCTGTTCAACGCGTTCCCTTCGAAGCCCCGGCCCGGTCGGGACGGTTGCGGTTCAGTGTGGTCGACGGGTGTGGACGGCATCGTGGTTCGGGCGGGCCGGCCGGGGCGACAGGCCCCTCAGACGGACGGGCTCTCCAGGGGCGGGAGCAGCGCCCCCGCCGTCAGTCCGGTGAGCAGTGCCTGTGCCGTCTCCTCGGCGAGCGCGGCCGTCCGGCGGGCGGCGGTGCGCAGTTCGTGCGCGTGGCGGAAGGCGGCGCCGTACCGCCGCTGTTCGTCCAGCGGGAGCAGTGGTACGCGGAGCCGGCCGGGGGTGACGTGCAGGATGGTGCTCCCGGTGGAGGCGGTGGCGATGTTGTCGTGGGCGCCGAGGAACCCCGCGAGGAACCAGGAGTCGAGGCGTGCCGGGTCCGGCCGCAGCAGGTGGACGTGGTGGCCGAGCAGGGCTCCGGCGTCCGCGCCGTCCGCGACGCGGGCCATGCCGCCCTTGCCGCCGGCCACGGCGCGTACGAGGACGTCCCCGGTGGCGACGGTGTGTGCCGCGTCGGTACGCAGGTCCTCCACCGTGCCCGAGGGGGCCCCGCCGGCGCTGACGTCCGACGCGGTGAGCACCGGGCGGCGCTCGCCGTCGTCCGCCCGGGGGGTCTCGCCTCGGCTGCCGGGTACGGCCGCCCGCAGCAGAGCGAGCGCTCCGCCCCGTGCGAGGTCGGAGACCGTGGCCGTACGCCAGCTCCGCGAGGACCCCGCGACCGCCTTCCACGGTCCGTGACCCGCCGCGTTCTCCAGCGCCGCGAGGGAGGTGACGAGCAAGGCGCGGCGGTGCTCGGTGCGCCCCGCCACCTCCGCCGGGTCGATGTCGACGGGCGCGGCGCGCACCTGCCGGGCGGGCGTGAGGTCCACGAGGTCGTCGACGAGGTCGATGGTCGCTACGGCACGTGCCGTACCGGGCGCGTCGGTGAAGGACTCCGGGTGCTCGCGGAAGGCGGTCCAGTGGGTGAGGACCTCGCCCGACAGCGCGTCCCAGTCCGTTCCCGCCCCGCCGCGCCGGTTCCGGGTCTGGGAGTGGGGGTCCTGCGACGGGCTCGCGGCGCTCTCGCGCTGATCCCCGCCCATGTCCACGAAGAGGACGGACGCACTGTCGGTGCCCTGCGGCTCGGGGCGGCGCAGGACCCACAGGTGCAGTCCGACGTGCAGGGGTACGGAGGCACCGACGGGCAGCCCGACGACGGCGCGCAGCGCGCCGCTGCGTACCAGTTCGGCCCGGACGCGGCGGCCCGAGGCCCGGGTGGCGGTGGCCGGCGGGAGCAGCATCACGGCGTGGCCCCCGGGTTCCAGGTGCGCGAGGGCGTGCTGCGTCCAGGCCAGCTCCGACTCGATCCGGGGTGGCACACCGTAGGCCCACCGCTGGTCGTAGGCGAGTTCCTCGTGGCCCCATTCGCGGTCGCCGTAGGGCGGGTTGCAGAGCACGCCCGCCACGCGCAGCTCCGGGAAGGCGTCGGCGCGCAGGGTGTCGCCGGCGCGCACGGTGACCTGGGCGCCGGGCGACGACAGGTACAGGCTCACCGCGCTGCGCTGGGCCTGTACGGGAGTTACGTCCTGGCCGTACAACTCCGTGGCGCCCCGTCGTGCCGCCGCCGCGAGCAGGGTGCCGCTGCCGCACGCCGGGTCGAGTACGCGTGCCGTGTGCTCCGGCAGCAGCCGGGCCATGAGTTCCGCGAGGCCTTGGGGCGTCGGGTAGGTGCCGCTGGAGGCGGTGTCGTCGAGTTCGCGTTCGGCGAGGACGTCCAGCGTGCTGTGCGCGCCCTCGCCGCGGACACAGCGGATCAGCGCCCGCAGGGCGGGGACGTCCTCCGTGCCGAAGCGGACCGGCCCGGTCTGCGGCATCGATCCGGCCTGTTCGGCGGCGGCCGTCTCCGCCCGGGTGACGACCTCGGAGTCGGGCAGGTCGTCGTGGGCGGTGAGTACGTCCGCGTCCGCACGTGACGCCGCCAGGACGAGCGGGAAGAGCCGGGCGGCCAGGCCGGATCCCGGCCCGTGGAGTCGCAGCACGGTGCGCAACTCCTCGGACGGGGAAGCCGCGTGCGTCTGGCCGCGCGCCTCCAGCCATGCCCGTACCGCTTCGAGGTCGTAGAGCGGGCTGCTGTCGGTACCCCCCGACGGTGCGGGGAAGTCGTCGTGCCGGCGACGCCAGTTGCTGACGGTGGCCCGCGTGACACCGGCGATCCGGGAGATCTCGGCGGCTGTCACCAGAGCTGGTGGCTGGGGCATGGGGTTCCTGGCCTCTCGGGAGTGAACAGTTAACAGCGTACGGCACACGTCAAATCACTCAAGGGGTTTGACAGTGCTTTCACGCCTCTGCTTATCTGGCGGAGCTTCCGGTTGGAGGCACTCCTCTCACGGCGTGAGTTTTCGACGTGCCGTGTGGCCTGTCCGCGACGCGGTGCCGAATCGTGTGCCGCTCCTCCACGTCGAGGGAGACACCCCATGCAGATCACCCTGCCGACCGCCGTCGTCGAAGGGATCCAGCTCACCGTCATGCCCTTCCGGGCGGACGCCGTGATCGGGACCATGTCCGTGGCGACCCTCGTCCAGCTCGTCCCCTCGCCCCGCCGGGAGGAGGACACGAAGACGCTGAGGGCCGCGTCCGGCACGGTTCGGCGCCACGCCGAGCTGCGGGCCCTGGTGCAGCGGGCGTTGAAGTCCACGCAGAAGGGACGGAACGTCGGCGCCTACGCCGAGTACATCGCCGACGGGGTGAAGGGGGAGCTGGGCGCCGGCTGGTCCACGCCGCCGGTCACCTTCTGGCACGCCGGTCCGCTCGCGGCCCTGAGCGACGAACTGGTGCCCGGAACCGGGCTGCGGACCCTGACCATCACGCCGGGCACCTGCGTGGTCGCCATCGACGGCGAGACGCAGACCACCGCCTGGCACGACCTCTACGACGACCCCGGGCGGTTCGGCCTCACCTACGCCGAACTCGCCACCGTCCGCGTCCCCTTCGAGCTCTACGTGGACCTGTCGGTCGCCGACGCGCGGCAGATCTTCTACGACCGCAACGTGCAGGGCGTGGCCGTCGCCAAGAACCTCGCCATGTCGATGGACCAGCGCGACTTCGCGACCCGGCTCGCGCACCGCCTCGCCGAGTCCGTCAAGGTCGAGGTCGACGGCCGGCTCGTACCGTTCACCAGGTTCGTCAATGCCAGCAAGCGGCAGGTCGGCATGAACGATCCGGAGGTCATCACGCTCTCCGCGCTGCGCGCCCTCGTCATCACCACGATCTACGGGCGCTCCGGACTGACCCGTTCGGCCGAGACGGTCCACGAGGACGAGCTTCCCGCCGGAACGGATGCCGGACAGGTGGAGAACGGGGTCGTCCCGACTCTGTCCCGGCTGATCTCCGACTTCCATCCGCACTTCGCCGCGCGCAGCGCCATCACCGCCCCGGCGGTGCTCGCGGGCCTCGGGATCGCTGTCCACCGGACCACCCCGTGGGCCGACCCGATGGGCGCCCTGGGCGTCGAGGACCTGTACCGGCTCCTCGCCGACATCCACTGGGACCGGGATCCCCGCTACTGGGACGGCGTCGCGGCCAAGGCGAGCGCCTCCGGACGCCTCAACTTCAGCGGTGGCGTCAAGGACTCCGGCGGCCGCGTGGCCGACGCGATCCTCTACCCCGCGACGGAGGCGGGCCGCAAGACCCGCGGCCGGTGACGCCGCACTGCCGCACGCCACCGGTTCGGCGGCCCGCCGCCGGGACCGCCGAGTCCACCACGACACTCCGAACCGCCGCCGCCGCGGACATACGACTCGACTGGAGCACTCCATGAACTCTCCCCAGTACCAGGCGCCCGGCCCCTACGGCGCACCCTCGCACTCCCCCGCGTTCCCGCCCGCCCCGTCGCCGCGCAAGCCGTCGCGCGCCAAGGCGTGGATCACGCACGGCGCGGTCGCGTGCGTCGCCCTCTTCATCGGTACGGGCATCGGCTCCAGCGGGGAAGCCGACGCCGACAGCACGGCCGACGGCCCCTCGAAGCCGGGGCCCACGGTGACGGTGACCGTGACCAAGACGGCCGAGGCCGCCCCCGCGCCGGCCGTCACCAAGACGGTGACGGCCGAGCCGAAGGCGACGAAGGCCCCCGGCCCGGCGAGCTCCTTCGGCGGCGACGGGGAGTACCTGGTCGGAGAGGACATCGCGGCGGGGACGTACAAGACCGCCGGCGGCGACGGACTGTTCGGCTGCTACTGGGCCCGGTTGAAGAACGCCAGCGGTGAGTTCGACGCGATCATCGCCAACAACAACCTGGACGGTCCGGGCCGGGTGACGGTCAAGAAGGGCGAGTACTTCCAGACCCAGGGCTGCCAGGACTGGAAGAAGACGGGCTGACCCGTGGGGTGTCCGGTGGCACACCAGTGCCGCCGGACACCCGGCCCGCCACGTCGCGGCGCCACGCTACGGCGGGCGGGCGCGGCGCAACGACCATTCACCGGCCGGGGGAACCTGCGTGGACGCCGACGAGAATCCAGAACTGATCGTGTATCAGGCCCACTTGACCCAACTCCTCACATGTGACGACAGGGCGGCCTTCCAGGCCCTCATGGCCCAGATCCGCCACCTCACCACCCGTTCGTACGAGACCAGCCTCTACGACCACCAGCAGACCTTCCGGCTCCTCTGGCACCACCTCGACCGGGTCGGCCACTTGACCCGCGCGCACCGGGACGCCGAACTCCGCCTCGCTTCGGGCCGCGCGGGCGCGGAGGAAACCGCGGAACTCGCACTCTTCCTCACTCTGTGCGCGCGGATCGGGACAGCCGGCGCGCCCCGGTGAGGACCGGCCCGCCGGCCCCCTCACGGACGCCGACACCCCACGAGCGCGCACCGCCACCGCACCGCCGCCTTCCGGGGCAATAGACTCGAAGTCCACACCGCGCACCGAAAGGGAGCAAAGCCGTGCATGGTGAGTACAAGGTGCCCGGCGGCAAGTTGGTCGTCGTGGATCTGGACGTCGAAGCGGGCGCCCTGCGGGGTGTCCGGGTGGCCGGGGACTTCTTCCTGGAGCCCGACGAGGCCATCGCGGCCGTCGACGCCGCCCTGGAGGGGGCTCCCGCGGACACCGACGCCGCCGGACTGGCCGCCCGCGTGGAGGCGGCGCTGCCCGAGGGCACGGTGATGTACGGGATCACCACCGAGGGCATCGCTGTGGCGGTGCGGCGGGCGCTGGCCCACGCCACGGACTGGACCGACTACGACTGGCAGTTCATCCACGAGGGCCCCCAGTCCCCCGAACTCCACATGGCACTGGACGAGGTGCTGACCGAGGAGGTGGCCGCCGGGCGCCGCGCGCCGACGCTCCGCGTCTGGGAGTGGGGCGCCCCCGCGGTCATCATCGGCAGCTTCCAGTCCTTGCGGAACGAGGTCGATCCCGAGGGCGCGGCCCGCCACGGCGTACGGGTGGTACGCCGGATCTCCGGGGGCGGGGCCATGTTCGTGGAGGCGGGGAACACCATCACGTACTCCCTGTCCGTTCCGGCCTCCCTCGTCTCAGGGCTCTCCTTCGCGGACTCGTACGCCTATCTGGACGACTGGGTCCTGGCGGCGCTCGGCGACATGGGCATCAAGGCCTGGTACCAGCCCCTCAACGACATCGCGACCGAGGTCGGGAAGATCGCGGGCGCCGCCCAGAAGCGGGTCACCGGTCCGAAGGGCGGTCCCGGGGCGGTCCTGCACCACGTCACCATGAGCTATGACATCGACGCGGACAAGATGCTCGACGTCCTCCGCATCGGCAAGGAGAAAATGTCCGACAAGGGCACCAAGTCGGCCAAGAAGCGGGTCGATCCGCTCCGGCGCCAGACGGGACTGCCGCGCGAGGCGGTCATCGGGCGCATGGTCGACTCCTTCCGCAACCGCTACGGGCTCACCGACGGCCACGTCACGGCCGAGGAGCTCGCCCGCGCGGAGGAGCTGGCCGCCACCAAGTACAGCGGCGACGAGTGGACCGCCCGCGTGCCGTAGCTCCCGGGGCGTCCCCGCGCCGCCGCGACCCGCCGGACCTGCGGCGGCGCGCCGTCCGCGCTTGCGTGCGCGAGCGGCCGCGACCTACCGTGACGCCCATGCAGTCCTACACGATCGGCCAAGCGGCCCGCCTGCTGGGCGTGAGCCCGGACACCGCACGACGGTGGGCCGACGCCGGCCGGGTGGCCACGCACCGCGACAAGAGTGGGCGCCGGCTCATCGACGGCGGGGACCTGGCGGCCTTCTCGGTCGAGGTCGCCGGTAATGCCGGGAGCGGCGGCGGGGGTGAGGACGAGGTCCCCTACACCTCCGTCCGCAACGCCTTCGCGGGCATCGTCACGGCGGTGAAGCTCGGCGATGTCGCAGCCCAGGTCGAGATCCAGGCCGGACCGCACCGGCTGGTCTCCCTCCTGACGCGCGAGGCGGTGGAGGAACTGGGCCTGGAGGTCGGCATGGAGGCCACCGCCCGCGTGAAGTCGACCAACGTGCACATCGACCGCGTCTGAGCGGTTCTCCGCGTCCACGCCCCGGGGGCCGGGTTGCCCTCGGGACTTCGGCGTACCCGGGTATGGGCGACCGCGTGAGCCCGATCCGTAACCGCATATGCCCCACCCGAAGCATCCTCATCACGGCTCTTGCCAGGTAATTGGGGTCTTCCCCCTGGCATCTGCGCCAGTATGATCGGTCGTGCGTCCACCCGCGCATGCTGCCGACCTGCCTCGTGCCGCCGGCCGGGCGGTCGCCGACAGACCAGTGCGGAGGAGTCGCTCGGCTCCTCCGCAGGACCAGAGGGAGCAGACCCCGTGATGACCCGTTCCGCGCGCCGGACCCGTAGGACCCTGCAGTGGACGGGCGTGGGAGTCGCCGCGCTGCTGGCGCTGAGCGCCTGTTCCTCCTCCGACGGCTCCTCGTCGGACGACGCCACTTCCTCCGCCTCGGCTTCCGCGTCCGCCGATGTCACGCCGAAGCTCTCCGGCACGGTGACCGTGTTCGCCGCCGCGTCGCTCAAGGAGAGCTTCACGACGCTGGGCGCCTCGTTCGAGAAGGCCCACCCGGGCACGAAGGTCGTCTTCAACTTCGGCGGCAGCGACAGCCTGGCGGCCGGGATCACCGGGGGCGCCCCCGCCGACGTCTTCGCCGCCGCGAGCGCCAAGACGATGGCCGTCGTCACCGACGCGGACGACGCGGTGGGCACGCCCGCCACGTTCGTGCGCAACCAGTTGGAGATCGCGACCCTGCCCGGCAACCCGGACAAGATCGCCACCCTCAAGGACCTGACGAACTCCGATCTGTTGGTCGTGCTCTGCGACAAGACGGTGCCGTGCGGTGCCGCCGCACAGAAGGCCCTGGACGCGGCCGGGCTCAAGCTCACCCCCGTCAGTTACGAGCAGGACGTCAAGAGCGCCCTGACCAAGGTGGAGCTCAAGGAAGCCGACGCGGCCGTGGTCTACAAGACCGATGTGAAGGCCGCGGGTGACAAGGTGGAGGGCGTGGAGTTCCCCGAGTCCGCCGACGCCGTCAACGACTACCCGATCGCGCTGCTGAAGGACGCCCCCAACGCCGGGGCGGCGAAGGCGTTCATCGAGCTGGTGCGGTCCGCCGAGGGCCGGCAGGTGCTGACCGGGGCGGGGTTCATCCAGCCGTGAAGCCGCGTGACGCCTCCGACGCCGTGACGGGCCCTTCGGTGGGCCGGTCACGGCTTCGCCGTGTCCGAAGCGGTACGGGCCGGGGCGACGGTACGGTCCGGCGCGGGGCACCGCTGCCGCTGCTGCTGCCGGCCCTGGTCGGCCTGGTGTTCCTGCTGCTGCCGATGGTCGCCCTGCTCGTGCGGGCTCCCTGGCGGAACATGCCGGAACTGCTGTCCAGTACGGAGGTCTGGCAGGCGCTCCGGCTGTCCCTGGTCTCGGCCACCGCCGCCACCGCGGTGAGCCTGGTCCTGGGCGTGCCGCTCGCGTGGGTGCTGGCGCGCACCGACTTCCCCGGGCGCGGGTTCGTACGGGCCCTGGTGACGCTGCCGTTGGTGCTGCCACCGGTGGTGGGCGGTGTGGCGTTGCTGCTGGCGCTGGGCCGCAACGGCGTGGTGGGGCAGTGGCTGGACTCCTGGTTCGGCATCACGCTGCCCTTCACCACGGCGGGGGTGATCGTGGCGGAGGCGTTCGTGGCCATGCCCTTCCTCGTCATCAGCGTGGAGGGCACACTACGGGCCGCCGATCCGCGGTACGAGGAGGCGGCCACCACCCTGGGCGCCTCCCGCTTCACGGCGTTCCGGCGGGTCACCCTGCCGCTGATCGCACCGGGCATCGCGGCGGGTGCCGTACTGGCCTGGGCCCGCGCGCTGGGCGAGTTCGGCGCCACGATCACCTTCGCGGGCAACTTCCCCGGCCGTACGCAGACCATGCCGCTGGCCGTCTACCTCGCCCTGCAGGACGATCCGGAGGCCGCCATCGCGCTGAGCCTGGTGCTGCTGGCGGTGTCGATCGCGGTGCTGGCCGGGCTGCGCGACCGCTGGATGACGGCGTCATGACGGGGACTTCCGCCGCTTCCGGCGCTTCCGGCTCCTCCTCCGCCGCCGCCGAGGGGCTCGACGCCCGACTCGTGGTGGACCGGGGCGCCTTCCGCCTGGACGTGGCGCTGGGCGCCCGGCCCGGCGAGGTCCTCGCGCTGCTGGGGCCGAACGGCGCGGGGAAGACCACGGCGCTGCGCGCGCTCGCCGGCCTCACCCCGCTCTCCGAGGGGCATCTGCGGCTGGACGGGGCCGCGTTGACGGGTGTCCCGCCGGAGTCGCGGCCGGTCGGGGTCGTCTTCCAGGACTACCTGCTCTTCCCGCACCTCTCGGCCCTGGACAACGTGGCTTTCGGGCCGCGCTGCCGGGGCGTCGCCAAGTCCGAGGCGCGGGCCCAGGCCGCCGCGTGGCTGGAGCGCATGGGGCTCACCGACCGGGCCGGGGCGAAGCCGCGCCGGCTCTCCGGCGGTCAGGCCCAACGCGTGGCGCTCGCCCGCGCGTTGGCGACCCGCCCCCGGCTGTTGCTGCTGGACGAGCCGCTGGCCGCGCTCGACGCCCGTACCCGCCTCGACGTCCGTTCCCAGCTCCGGCGCCACCTCGCCGAGTTCGAGGCGGTCGCGGTGCTGGTCACGCACGATCCGCTGGACGCGATGGTCCTCGCCGACCGGTTGGTCGTGATCGAGCACGGCCAGGTCGTCCAGGAGGGCGCGCCGTCGGACATCGCCCGCCGTCCGCGTACGGACTACATCGCCCAGCTCGTCGGCCTCAACCTCTACCGGGGACAGGCCGAGGGCCACACGGTCCGGCTCGACGCCGGGCCCGCCATCACCACCACCGAGGACCTCACCGGACCGGTGTTCGTGGCCTTCCCCCCGAACGCGGTCACCCTGCACCGCGACCGCCCCACCGGTTCCAGCGCCCGCAACCTCTGGCGGTGCGAGGTCGCGGGGCTGGAGGCGCGACGCGACCAGATCCGCGCGGACCTCGCGGGCGAACTCCCTCTCGCCGCCGACCTCACCACGGTCGCCGCCGCCGAGCTCGACCTGCACCCGGGAGCCCCGGTCTGGGCTACGGTCAAGGCCGCGCAGACGCACGCGTACCCGGCCTGAGGGATCGTCGGGTGGCGGGACGGCCGCCTCCCGGCGACACCACCGTGACACCGGCCTGGCGCGCCATGGCGCCACCTGACACCACGTGGCACCACATGGCACCACTCCGCACGTCATTCCATCGGGAACCCTCCGTGGCATCACACCCGCCACGGGTAACTTCTCGCCGTTTCCGCAGCTCAGAGCGGTGCGGGGAAGCCCTGACACCACACAGGCGCCGCCAGGCTTGCGCATGGCGCCATCGTGGTGCCATTATGGCGTCATGGACCTCACCCCGTATGTCGAGACCCTCCGCCGCGAACTCGCGGTGGCCGCCGAAGCCGGCGGCGACGACGCCCGCGAGCTGGCCGAGAGGCTCACCGCTCCCCTGGAGTCGGCGACCCGCCTGACCCTGCTCAACGTGCTCTCCGCCGCGATGGACGAGGTCACCCGCGAGCTCGCCCCGGGCTCCGTCGACGTACGGCTCCGCGGGCTCGACCCCGACTTCGTGGTGACCCGGCCGCCGGCCGACTCCCCCGCGGAGCCGGCCGCTCCCGTCGAACCGCTCTCCGCGCAGGCGTCCACCGAGAGCGACGAAGGCGGCACCGCCCGCGTCAACCTGCGCCTGCCGGCCCACCTCAAGGCACGCGCCGAGGAGGCCGCGAGCCGCGAGGGCCTGTCGGTCAACGCGTGGCTCGTACGGGCCGTGTCGGGCGCCGTCGACGGTGGCAGCCGGCCGCGCGCGACGGAGAGGGTCCAGGCACTCGGGCAGAGCTTCACCGGCTGGGTCCGCTGAAGCGTGTTCTGAGAGTCCCGGCGGGATCGACGCGGCACCTCGGCCACGACACCGACCGGGACCCGACCGGGACCCCGACCATGATCCGCCGGACACCGCCCGGGGCGGCCGGCGCCACCGCACCACTTCACCCATGACCTCGTCCCACCAGCGGGGACGACCTCAAGAGCCAAGAGGACGGGACAGCCATGCCTTCTTTCGACACCCCTGAAGCGATCTCGGTCACCGCCCGCGTGGAGGCCGGATCCATCCAGTTCACGGCGGGCGACCGCCTCGACACCGTCGTCGCGGTGAGCCCTCGCGACCCGAAGCGGGACATGGACGTGCGGGCGGCCGGCCAGACCGAGGTGACGTACGCGAACGGCGCACTGATCGTCAGGACGCCCAAGTCCGGCCTGTTCGGCCGCACCGGAATCGTGGACGTGGCGGTCGAACTGCCCTCGGGCTCACGGATCGACATGACCGGCGCCTGGACCCAGGTAATCGGCGAGGGGCGCCTCGGCGAGGTCCGCGTGAAGACCTCGTCGGGCGACGTCCGCCTCGACTCGACCGGGCCCCTCCGACTGACCGCCTCCCACGGTTCGGTCACCGTGGACCGGATCGAGGGGCAGGCCGAGATCACCACCAGCTCCGGGAGCCTGCGCATCGGCCTCGTCGACGGCCCGGCCGTCCTGAAGAACTCGCACGGCACCACGACCGTCCGGGCCGTCACCGGCGACCTGCGGGTGAGCGGCGCCCACGGTGACATCGAGATCCACCGGGCGGAAGACTCGGTCACCGCCACCACCGCCTACGGCACCTTGCGCGTCGGGGACGTGGCCCGGGGCACGGTCCAGCTGGAGACGAACTACGGGGCCATCGAGATCGGTGTCCGCGAGGGTTCGGCCGCCTGGCTCGACGCGAGTTCGGGCTCCGGCCAGGTACGCAACACGCTCACCGCGTCCGAGGCTCCGGCCGACTCCGCGAGCGCCGACACCGTCGTCAAGGTCCGCGCTCGGACCCGGCACGGCAACATCGACGTCCGCCGCGCCTCGAACTGACCGCGCGCAGGGCCGCCTTCGACCCTCTCACCCGCCCGCAGCCACTTCCTTCGACCGGGGGACCCGATGCCTTCTCATGTCATGCCCACATCCAATCAGAGGGACGGCCGACCGTCCCCGGCCGCCGTCTCCGCCGTCGGCCTGCGCAAGTCCTACGGCGACAAGACCGTCCTCGACGGCATCGACCTGGCCGTCCCGGCCGGGTCCGTGTTCGCGCTGCTCGGTCCGAACGGGGCCGGCAAGACCACCGTCGTCAAGATCCTCTCGACCCTCATCACCCCCGACGCCGGCCAGGCCCAGGTCGCCGGCCACGACCTGGCCGCCGCGCCGCAGGCGGTACGGGCCGCGATCGGCGTCACCGGCCAGTTCTCGGCGGTGGACGGCCTGATCACCGGCGAGGAGAACATGCTCCTCATGGCCGACCTGCACCACCTCCCCACAACGGAGGGCAAGCGGGTCGCCGCCGGACTGCTGGAACGCTTCGACCTCACCGACGCGGCGAAGAAGCCCGCCTCCACCTACTCCGGCGGCATGAAACGCCGCCTCGACATCGCCATGACCCTGGTCGGCGACCCCAGGATCATCTTCCTCGACGAACCCACCACCGGACTCGACCCCCGCTCCCGCCACACCATGTGGGGCATCATCCGCGAACTCGTCACCGGCGGCACCACCGTCTTCCTCACCACCCAGTACCTCGACGAAGCCGACGAACTCGCCGACCGCATCGCCGTCCTCCACGACGGCAGGATCGCCGCCGAAGGCACCGCCGACGAACTCAAGCGCCTCGTCCCCGGCGGACACGTCCGCCTCCGCTTCACCGACCCCGCCCCCTACCGCGAAGCCGCGACCGCCCTGCCCGACGCCGCCCGCGACGACGACGCCCTCACCCTCCAGATCCTCAGCGACGGCAGCCAGCGCGAACTGCGCACCATCCTCGACCGCCTCGACACCGCAGGCGTCGAAGCCGACGAACTCACCGTCCACACCCCCGACCTCGACGACGTGTTCTTCGCCCTCACCGACACCACCCGCGTCCCCCACCAGGCGGACCAGCAGGCCCCGCAGCCGCAGCCGCTCCCGTCCAAGGAGGACGTCCGATGAGCTCCCTCTCCCTCGCCGTGCGCGACTCGTCCACGATGCTGCGCCGCAACCTGCTGCACGTGCGGCGCTACCCCTCGCTCACGCTGAACCTGCTGCTCACGCCGGTGATGCTGCTCCTGCTCTTCGTCTACGTCTTCGGCGACACCATGAGCGCGGGCATCGGCGGTGGCGGCGCGGACCGCTCCGAGTACCTCAGGTACCTGGTCCCCGGCATCCTGATGCTGACCATCGGCGGAACCACCATCGGCAGTGCGGTCTCCGTCTCGATGGACATGACCGAGGGCATCATCGCCCGCTTCCGCACCATGGCGATCCACCGGGGATCGGTCCTCATCGGCCACGTCCTCGGCAGCGTGCTGCAGTGCGTGATGAGCGTGGTCCTGGTCGCCGCCGTCGCGGTGGCGATCGGATTCCGGTCCGCGGACGCCACCGTGCTGGAGTGGCTGGCAGCGGTGGGACTTCTGACGCTCGTCTCCCTCGCCCTCACCTGGATCGCCGTCGGCATGGGCCTGTCCAGCCCGAACGTCGAGGCGGCGAGCAACAACGCGATGCCGCTGATGATCCTGCCGCTCCTCTCCAGCGCGTTCGTCCCGCTCGACGCGATGCCCGGCTGGTTCCAGCCGGTCGCCGAGTACCAGCCGTTCACCCCGGCCATCGAGACCCTGCGCGGACTCCTGCTCGGCACTGAGATCGGCGACAACGGTCTCATCGCCGTCGCCTGGTGCCTGGGCCTCTCGGTCCTCGGCTACCTCTGGTCCACGTCTCTCTACGACCGCGACCCGAAGTAGCCCGCGCGACCGGTCCGGCGGCGCGTCCGACACCCCGTCGGACGCGCCGACCGCGCCTGTGCGGGAACACCGCCCGCTCATCCGACCGGAACGGCCGGAGACGGCCTAGCGTGACGCCCATGCGCGTACTCGTCACAGGCGGAGCAGGGTTCATCGGATCGCACATCACCACGGCGCTGGTCGCGGCCGGCCACGAGGCGGTGGTGCTCGACGCGCTGCTGCCCTCGGCCCACCCCGGGGGAACGGCTCCGGATGGGCCGTACGAGCGGCTGGTCGTCGCGGACGTACGGGACCCAGCGGCCGTGGCCGGGGCGCTGGTGGGGGTGGACGCGGTCTGCCACCAGGCGGCGATGGTCGGACTGGGCAAGGACTTCGCCGACGCACCGCTCTACGTCGGCTGCAACGACCTGGGTACGGCGGTGCTGCTCGCCGGAATGGCGGCGGCCGGGGTCCGGGATCTGGTGCTGGCCGGGTCGATGGTCGTGTACGGCGAGGGGAAGTACGACTGCCTGCGGCACGGGCCGGTCCGGCCGGGTCCGCGCGCCCGGCACGACCTGGAGGCGGGCCGCTTCGAGCCCCGCTGTCCGTCCTGCGGTGCGGACCTCGTACCCGGGCTGGTCCCCGAGGACGCTCCGGCGGACCCCCGGAACGTCTACGCCGCCAGCAAACTCGCCCAGGAGCACCTGGCCGCCGCGTGGGCGCGCGCGACGGACGGCCGGGCGGTGTCGCTCCGGTACCACAACGTCTACGGGCCCGGGATGCCGCGCGACACGCCGTACGCCGGGGTCGCCTCGCTGTTCCGGTCCGCGCTGGCGCGCGGCGAGGCTCCCCGGGTCTTCGAGGACGGCGGGCAGCGACGCGATTTCGTGCACGTGGCCGATGTCGCCGCGGCGGCGGTGGCGGCGCTCACCGCGCTCCCGCAGCGCGCTCCGGGCGGCCTCACCGCGTACAACACCGGTAGCGGGGAGCCGCACACCATCGGGGAGATGGCGGCGGCGCTCGCCTCCGCGTACGGCGGTCCGCCCCCGGTCGTCACCGGGGAGTTCCGGCTCGGGGACGTACGCCACGTGACGGCCGACTCCCGGCGGCTGCGGGCGGAACTGGGCTGGCTGCCGCGCGTGGGGTTCGCCGACGGTATGCGGGAGTTCGCCTCCGCGCCGCAGCGGGGAGGGGCGTCCGCGCCCCCGGACGGCGCCCGTCTCGCGGATGTCTGACGGAGGGACACGGTGGTGCGGGGCGCCCGGCACGGGACGGCCACCCGAGAGACGTCACCGTTTCGCGGGGCGCATTTGCAGGCAAATGCCCGATCCGTCTTCATAGGGTGAGCCGGGTGACCGATACCTCGACCACCGACTCTTCCCCCATCCCCTTCCTCGTCGACGTGGTGCTGCCCTGCCTGGACGAAGCCGCGGCCCTTCCCCGGGTGCTGGCCCGTATCCCCGCGGGCTGGCGCGCGATCGTCGTCGACAACGGTTCGACCGACGGCTCGGCGGAGGTGGCGCGTTCGCTGGGCGCCACCGTCGTGCACGAGCCGCGACGCGGTTTCGGGTCCGCGTGCCATGCGGGACTCGCCGCCGCCGAGGCGGAGTTCGTCTGCTTCTGCGACTGCGACGACTCGCTGGACCCCGGTCTGCTGCCCTCGTTCGTCACGCGGGTGGCCTCGGGCGACTGCGACCTCGTACTGGGGCGCCGCCGCCCCGAGGGGCGCGGCGCCTGGCCGTTGCACGCCCGCGTCGCCAACATCGCGCTCGCCGTGATGCTGCGGCGCCGCACGGGTCTGCGGCTGCGGGACCTCGGCCCGCTGCGCGCGGGACGCCGGACGGAGCTGCTGGCCCTCGACCTCACCGACCGCCGCAGCGGATACCCGCTCCAGATGGTGGTGCGGGCCTCCGACTCGGGGCTCAGGATCGCCGAGGCCGATGTCCCCTACCGCCCCCGTACCGGCAGGTCCAAGGTCACCGGGACCTGGCGGGGCACGTGGCACGCGGTGCTCGACATGCGGGCGGTGCTGCGGGAACCGCCGCTCGCGCGCACCGCCGTACGGACGGAGTCCTGTCGATGATCCCGTCCGTACCGGCCTCCGCGGGCGCACCGCTCCCCTGCGGCCCCACCACGCTGCTGGTCATCGCGAAGGAACCGGTTCCCGGTCGCGTCAAGACCAGGCTCACCCCGCCGTTCAGCGCCGAGGAGGCGGCGGAGCTCGCCGCCGCGTCCCTCTCGGACACCCTGCTGACGGTGCTCTCCCTGCCGGCGGCGCGCCGGGTCCTCGTCCTGGAGGGCGGGCCCGGCCCCTGGCTGCCCCCGGGCATCGAGGTGGTGCCGCAGTCCTCCGGGGGACTGGACGAACGGCTCGCCGCGGCGTTCGCGGGCTGCGACGGGCCGGCGCTCCTCATCGGCATGGACACCCCGCAGGTCGCACCCGCCCACGTGGCACCCGCGCTGGCGCCGGACGGGTGGGAGCGGTGCGAGGCCTGGTTCGGCGAGGCGGAGGACGGCGGGTTCTGGGCCCTCGGGCTCGCCGCCCCGGACCCCGCGCTCCTGCGCGGCGTCCCCATGTCCGTACCCGAGACGGGCGCGGTGCAGCGCGCGCGGCTGCTCGGCGCCGGGCTGACGGTGCGTGAGCTGCCGCGCCTGCGCGACGTGGACACCGCCGAGGACGCGGTACGGGTCGCCGGCCTCGCGCCGCACGGGCGGTTCGCCGCGACCCTGGACCGGCTGAACCGGGCAGCGGCCCGATGAGCACCTCCCAGGCCGCGAGCAACGTCTCCTGGGCCGCCGACCCGTACGCGAACGCGCTGCGCTCCGGCCGCGGACCGCTCTTCCTGCGCCGGACGGACGGCCTGCTGATGGAGCTGGACGTGGAGCGCTGGTGTCTGGGCGCCGACGACGCCGACTTGTCGGCCCTGCGCCGCTGCGAGGGCCCGGTGCTCGACATCGGCTGTGGGCCGGGCCGGCTGGTGGCGGCGCTGAGCCGGCGCGGGCACCGGGCACTCGGCATCGACGTGAGCGAGGCCGCCGTGGCCCGCACCCGAGGTCTCGGCGGGTGGGCCCTGCGGCGCAGTGTCTTCGACCCGCTGCCGGGCGAGGGCCGGTGGGGCACGGTGCTGTTGGCGGACGGCAACATCGGGATCGGTGGGGACCCGTCCGTGCTCCTGGAGCGGGTGGCGGCGCTGCTCGCCCCGGGGGGCCTCCTCGTCGTGGAGACGCACCCGCTCGACCTGGACGAACGGTCCGAGGTCCATCTCCACGACGGAAGTACTACCGGCCCCGGGCGTCCGGACCCCCCGGAGCCGTTCCCGTGGGCCCGGCTCGGGACCCCCGCACTGCTGCGCCTCGCCCGTCCGCAGGGCTGGCGCGTGGTCGATCAGTGGGAGTCCGGCGGGCGGCCCTTCGTCTCCCTGCGCCGCCGCGCCGCCCGGCCGCTCCGGCGCAGGGCGGACAGGACGAACCAGAGTGCCGAGACGGCGAAGAGCACCCCGGTGACGAGGAGCCAGTTGCCGAGGAAGACGTCGACGGAGAGCCCGGTGTAACGCTCGTACCGTTCGGAGAGTCGTGCGATCAGCGGGAACTGGACCAGCAGGAGCAGCAGGGAGAGAAATGCCGGTACGCGTACGAAGTTGACCGCGCGGCGCCGGACACCGCCCGGGTCCGACCGCGCCCCCAGCGCCTCGCGCAGGGCGCGGTCGGCCGTCGAGTAGACGGGCAGCAGGACGAGATCGTGCACCACCGCCGCACCGGCGAACCAGAGCACGATCCGCGGGGTGTCGCCGTGCAGGAGCCGGACCCCGGCGTAGCCGGTCAGGGCGAAGGTCGCGGCCAGGAGCAGCAGGTGCAGCGGCCCCTCGCCGTACCGGCGGTGGAAGTGACCGGTGGCGCGCGGCCGGGTGCGCGGTCGCGCCGCCGTGCTCCCTCCCCCGCCCGTGCCCGTACCCCCGCCCGTGCGCGTTCCCCCGTCCGGGTCGTGCTCGCGGCCGGTCACAGGGCACCGAAGGTCAGGGCGCCGACCCACTTGGTGTTCATGACGCCGGGGGCGGCCGGCACGATGATCCGCGCCGGGTAGCCGTGGTCGGCCGACAGCGGCACGCCGTTGACCTCCAGGGCGAGGAGTGAGCGGCCGTCGCGCACCTGGTTGTCGCGCAGGGCTGCCTCGCGGAAGGAGCCGGCGCGTTGTACGGACTCCACGAGCACGCCCGGGGGCCGGTCGGGGAACCCGGCGACGGCCGCCAGGTCCCGCAGCCGCACCCCGCGCCACCACTGGTCGGAGGTGGACCATCCCTCCACGCAGGCGATGGGGAGCGCCGCGCTGTGCTGGTCCATCGCGAGGAGTGCGGCCCGGGTGAAGCGGAAGGTGCCGGCCGGTCCGCGTACGGTCAGGCGCCAGGCAGGTCCGATGTCGGCGGGGCGGATGTGGACGGAGGCGGCGGTCTTGTTGATCTGGAAGCCGGCCGGTCCGGTGCCCGGGTCCTCGACCCCGTGCGGGGTGAGCAGTGCGCTGGGGCGGAGCACGTCGGAGCTGCGCCCGGCCGTGGTGGCGAACAGGACCAGCGAACCGGCGCCCACCATGGCGAACGCACCGCGCCGGGAGAGCGTGGGCGGGGTGGGGGCCGGGGCGGCCAAGGTGTCCCTCTCCCCCGTCCCGCTCTCCCCCTTTCCGATCTCCCCCGCCGGCGTCTCCCCCGCCGGAATCCCGGCGCGCAGGACGCGTACCGCCGTGGGGAGCTTGAGGGCCGTGTGGCTGAGGAAGCCGGCCAGGAAGACCCACGCTCCGTAGAAGTGCAGCCGGTAGAAGGAGCCCGGGAAGACGTACTCCAGCTGGATGTTGAGGAGCCCGGTGACGAACTGGAAGAGCGCGCCGCCGACCAGCAGCACGACGGAGAGCCGCTCCAGCGCGTGCCCCACGGAGCGGACCGGCGGGAGCGCGAAGAGCCGGGGGATCACCGACCAGAGCTTGGCGAGGAGCACGGGGACCAGCACGGTGCCGAGGGTGACGTGGACTCCCTGTGTGAGCCGGTAGAGCCAGTGCGGGCCGGTCGGCCAGGCGAACAGGTAGAAGCCGAGCAGCCCCTTGTCCGGTGTCTTGTCGTTGACGGCCGCGAGATCCGGGTTGTACGCGGCGTACGAGAGGAGCCCGGTGACCGCCACCAGGGTCAGCCCGACGAGGAGGACGAGGCCGAGCACGGCGGTGAACCGCGCTCCCCGCAAGGGGCTGCGCCAGAAGTCGGGCCGGGTGGGTCCGGGCAGGGTACGGAGGCGTCGCACGAGGTCACCCATGGTGCGACGGTAGGGCGCGGACTCTCCGGGTCCGGGGACGCGCTTCGCGGCGTGCGGGCCGGGTCACCCCGTCGAGTGGCCCGAATGCCCCGTCATGCGTGCGACGGCCCGGTCGGCCGGGGGAAACGTCCGCCCGCGGCTTAGCGTGCCGGGGTGAGGACCGAGGAGCGCGCCGGACGCGCCGGAGGAACAAAAGTCCCGGGCCGGCCCGGTGCGGTGGACCGCGCGGGACGCCGCGACCTGACCGCCGCCGCCTGCGGGGTGGCGCTGGTGGCGGTGGCGGTGCTCGTCGGCTGGGCGGTGAACGGCGACGGCGGCCTGTACGCGGGATGGCCGCCCCTGATCGCGTCGTGGGACCCCCACCTCGGGCCCGGTACACCGGCGGCGTTCGCCCTGGCCGTGCTCGCGGTCGCCCTCGGCCCCCGGGTGGCCGGGACGACGCGGTGGCGCGGGCTGCTCGCCCTCTCCTGGGCGGTGTCGGCGGCGTGGATCTTCTCGCTCGCGATGATCGACGGCTGGCGGAGCGGCTTCGCCCTCAAGCTGACCAGCCGTCACGAGTACCTCGCGGGCGTCGCCGGGTTCCACGACATCGGCGCCGCCCTGCGCACCTTCGAGGACCACATCGTGATGGGCAGGCCGGGGAACTGGCCCACCCATGTGGCCGGGCATCCGCCGGGTGCCACCCTGCCGTTCGTGCTCCTGGACCGGATCGGTCTCGGCGGGGCCGTGTGGGCGGCGGTCTGCTGTGTCGTCCTCGCGGCGACCGCGGCGACCGCCGCTCTGGTCACCCTGCGGGTGCTGGTCGCAGAGGAGCTCGCGCGAAAGGCCGCGCCGTTCCTCGTCCTCGCGCCCGGGGCGATCTGGGCCGGGGTCTCGGCCGATGCCGCGTTCGCGGCGGTCGTCGGCTGGTCGATGGCGCTGCTCGCGGTGTCGGCGACCCGCGCGACCCGTCTGCCGGGACCGGCGGCGGCCGGGTCGGGCCTGCTGTTCGGGCTGGTGTGCTACCTGAGTTACGGGCTTCCGCTGACCGTGACACTGCTGGCGACCGTCCTCGTACTCGCCCGCACGGCCCGCCCGTTGCCCGCGTTCGCGGCCGGATCGCTGGTGGTGCCCGCCCTGTTCACGCTGGCGGGGTTCCACTGGTGGGAGGCGTATCCGCTGCTGGTGGAACGGTACGACCAGGGGGTGGGCGGCAAGCGGCCGTACGGTTACTGGGTCTGGGCCAACCTCGCCGCCGTCACCGTATCGGCCGGACTGGCCACGGTGGCCGGCCTGCGCAGATCGGCGGTCGCGGCGCCCGGTGCCGTACGGGCGCTCCGGGCCGGCCTGCCGCTCGCCGGGGCGCAGCGGCTCGCGGTGCTCACCCTGGTGGCGGTCCTGGCCGTCATGGCGGCGGACGTGTCCGGGATGAGCAAGGCGGAGACGGAGCGCATCTGGCTGCCGTTCGTGCTCTGGCTGCTGCCCGCCGCCGCCGTGCTGCCGGAGGGTCACCGGCGCGGCTGGCTCGGCGCGCAGGTGGTGCTGGCCCTTCTGGTCAACCACCTTCTGCGGACGAGTTGGTGACGCGCTCTCAGGGGCGCGGTCCCAGCAGTTGGACGGCGGCGGCCGGCGTCTTGCACGGGGCGAGCAGGTTCGCCTCCCGGTACATCGCCTCCTGACAGGCCGACGCCGGTGTCTCGATGACGTCCGCGACCTCGGCGTACCGCTCGCGCCCGTGCTCGCGTACCCGCTGACGGGCACGCCCTCTCACCTTCTGATCACCGAGGCAGGGGGAATTCCGGCACGGGCGGCCAGGGCTCGCGCCCCCTCCGCGACCCCCACCACTTCATCGGCACAGCCGTGCCTGCCGGACGGGCTCGCAGCCTCTGACACCGACACGCAGCCGAAGGCTCACCACGGCCGTGCCGCACGCGTTCTCCTGCTGTATCACCGGGTGATCGCCGACCGCGCGCCCCGCCCCACCAGGGCGGAACACTCCGGGCAGTCGGAGATGACCGGGTGCACGCAGTGCTCCAGGTGGGCCAGGAACCGGTCAGCCAGTTCGAGGTTCGTGATGTGTTCGGCGATCCGGGCGCGCTTCGCGTTGACCAGGCCGACGCGGTCGGCCCGTTCCCCCGCGGCGAGTTCACCGATTTCGGCGAGTGACAACCCGGCCCGCCGGCCGATTTGGATGAGGCGGGCCCGGCCGACGGCCTGGTCGTCGTAGACGCGATGCCCGGAGGGCAGCCGGCGCGGGGTGAGCAGTCCGATGTCCTCCCAGTGTCGGAGGACATGGGTGGCCACCCCGAGCAGGGCAGCCGCATCGCCGATCTTCAACTCCACTGGGACATCACACTCCTTTACTTCAGGTCGACCTGAAGTTATACCGTCCCGTCATCGAACCCACCACCCGATCGCGAGAGAGACAGGGCTGCCATGTCCGACGCTGTGAGATCACCGACGCTGGCCGCATGCTGTGGCGCGGTCGCAAGCCTGGCCACGGGTCTTGTTCGTCCCCGACGCCCCGACCAGCGGTTCCTGCGCGGCTTGACCGACGCGGGGCTACCGGACACGGCGGTGTCGGTCACCGTGTCCGCACTGAGACAGGTGCCACGGTCCGTGCCCACCGCACTGATCGTGGAGGGGCTGCGGCAGCCGCGGCGCATCGCGAATTCACTGCTGTCCTTCGTGATCACCCACCCGGAAACGACGTTCATCGTGGACCCGGGTGTCTGCCTGGATGTCGACAGCCGCGCCGTCGCGACATTGCCGCCGTTCCTGCGGGTCGCGGTGCGTCCCCCGGCGGACACCGTCGCCACCGTTACCGCGCTGCATGAACTGCCGCGTTCCGGCCTGGATTTCGCGCTGCCGACGCACACGCATTGGGACCACGTATCCGGACTCCTCGATCTTCCCGAACTGCCGGTACATCTGCACCGACGCGAACACGACTGGGTCATGCAGGGCCCGATCGCGCCCGTGGGTGGCGTCCGCGAGGCCCTGCGTGGCCGGGACATCGTCCCGTACGAACTGGACGGCCCGCCGATCCTCACCTTTACCGCCAGCCACGACCTCTTCGGCGACGGTTCCGTCGTGCTCGTCGACCTCGCGGGTCACACCCCTGGCAGCATCGGAGTGCTGGCGCACACGGCAACGGGCTGGGTGCTGCTCGCCGGCGACGCTGCCTGGCACACCGACCAGATCGACCTCATCCGGCAGAAGGCCGGCTACCCCGGCAAGCTCGCCGACGAAGACCGGCACGAGACCTTCCGGACGCTGCACCGCCTGCACGCCGTCAAGGACCGGGTCACGATCATCCCGACGCACGACCACCGCGCGGCCCAGCAGCTGCCGACTTGATCACTCAGAGGGACTCCTGGGGGCACAGAGGTTTCCGGACGACGCGCGCGTCACCCTCTCCCGATCCGCCGCCATGTCCTGGAGAAGCCGAGCCCGGTCGTCGCCGACACCCCGACGCTCACATAACGTCACCAGAGAGAGGGGCCCACGGAGAACGGGCGACAGTTGAATACGCGAGCCCGGCAGTGCCGGGGCCGTCGTCGCTCCAGGAACAGACTTCCACCCACGACAGGTAGCCGGCCCGCGCGAAGGCCAGGACCTCGCCGACGCACTCACCGGACGCGGCGAAGAGCTGCGCTTCCGCCGCCACGACGGTGCCGGGGCCCGTGGGGGCGGGCTCCACCTCGGCGGGGTCGAGTGCGAAGTGGGCGGTACCGCATCCGCAGGTGCAGCGGGAGGTCACGCCGAGGTGGGGCACCTGCCTGCGGAGAGCGGCATGGACGGGGTCGTCGGGGTTCAGGATCAGGTCGAGGACATCGGCCACGTCCGGGGGCAGGCCCCCGGACGTTCCGCTCCTTTCCGTCACTGCGCGGGCTTCCATCCCAGTGCGGGCCCGAGGACGTTCGCCACGTCGTGGAGGATCTGGACGTAGTCCTCGTGCGCGAAGCTGAACGGCAGCGCGAACGCGACCTCGTCGATCTCCCGGAACGCGGCGTGGGCGTGCAGCTGTTCGGCAAGCTGCTCCGAGGTGCCGACCAGGTCGGGGGCGAACATCATGCGCGCGGGTCCCTGCGGGGCGGTGGTGCGGGGCGCCCGGCTGCGGGCGTACTCCTCGTACGTGGCGCGCTGCGCGGGGGTGGCGGAGTCGGTGGGGATGACCACGAGCCCCTGGGAGACGCGGGCGGCGTCTCCGTCGGGGTGGTGCGCGCGGAAGGTCCGGATGTGGGAGAGCTGGATCTCGGCGAAGTCCGGCGACCCGGCGGCGTCCTCCGCCTTCACCACGCTGCTCGTCAGCAGGTTCATCCCGTTCTCGCCCGCCCACCGGGCGGAGCGGAGGCTTCCGGCGCCGTACCACATGCGCTCGCCGAGGCCCGGGGAGTGCGGTTCCACGCGGTCGGAGAACACCTCGATCCCCTCGGTGCCGCTGAAGGCGGTGACCCGCTCGCCGCGTACGAAGTCGAGCAGCCGGCGTACCCGGTCGTGGCCGAAGTCCTCGTCGGCGGCCGTGTCCGGGTAGAGCGCGTCCTTGACCCGGTCGAAGTGCATGGGCGGGCCCACGCTGACGCCCGGCTCCAGGCGGCCCCCGGAGAGGATGTCCACGGTCGCCAGATCCTCGGCGAGGCGGAGCGGGTTCTCCCAGCCGAGCGGGACGACGGCGGTACCGAGGTGGATGCGGCTGGTGCGCTGGGTGGCCGCCGCCAGGACGGCCATGGGTGAGGAGATGCCGTACTGGAGGTGGCGGTGCCTCACCCACGCGCTGTCGAAGCCGAGCCGCTCACCCAGTTCGATGATCCGCAGGGTCGACTCGTGGCCGGGGCGCGGGTTCGCGCCGTCGAAGAGACCGATCGTGAGGAACCCGAGCTTGCGCAGCGGCTTCGAGGTGGTCGGCACGCGTTCCTCCGTCGTCGTTCACAGCCTCCTGCCGGTCGGCGGAGCCGTGCCCATTCTGGCAGGCGGGGCGGGTCGGAAGGTGGCGGTGGTGTTGCGGGATCGGGCCCAGCCTGGACCGCACGCCGCCGGACACGCCTCCGCCCCGGCAGGGTCATCCCTGGCCGGGGCGGAGGCGTCGGTACGGCGGGCGTTACGAGCACTCAGGCGGTGCGGGCACTCACCCGGGGGGCCGGATCAGGCGAGGGTCGCGATCGCCTGGTTGAAGGTGGCCGACGGGCGCATGACGGCGGCGGCCTTCTCCGGGTCGGGCTGGTAGTAGCCGCCGATGTCGACCGGGGAGCCCTGCACCGCGTTCAGCTCGGCGACGATGGTGTCCGCCTGCTCGGTGAGGGTCTTGGCCAGCGGCGCGAACGCCTCGGCGAGCTGGGCGTCGGCGGTCTGCGCGGCCAGCTCCTGCGCCCAGTACAGCGACAGGAAGAAGTGGCTGCCGCGGTTGTCGATGCCGCCGAGCTTGCGGCTCGGGGACTTGTCCTCGTTCAGGAACGTGCCGGTGGCGCGGTCCAGGGTGTCGGCGAGGACCTGGGCGCGGGCGTTGCCGGTGGTCACCGCGAGGTGCTCGAAGCTGACGGCCAGGGCGAGGAACTCACCGAGGCTGTCCCAGCGGAGGTAGTCCTCCTTGACGAGCTGCTGGACGTGCTTGGGGGCGGAGCCGCCGGCGCCCGTCTCGAAGAGGCCGCCGCCGTTCATCAGCGGGACCACGGAGAGCATCTTGGCGCTGGTGCCCAGCTCCAGGATCGGGAAGAGGTCCGTGAGGTAGTCGCGCAGGACGTTGCCGGTCACCGAGATGGTGTCCTCGCCGCGGCGGATGCGCTCCAGCGAGAAGGCGGTGGCCTCCTCCGGCGACTTGATCGAGATGTCCAGGCCGTCCGTGTCGTGGTCGGCGAGGTACGTCTTCACCTTGGCGATGAGGTTGGCGTCGTGCGCGCGGGTCTCGTCCAGCCAGAACACGGCCGGGACGCCGGTGGCGCGGGCGCGGGTGACGGCCAGCTTGACCCAGTCCTGGATCGGCAGGTCCTTGGTCTGGCACATGCGGAAGATGTCGCCGGCGCCGACGGTCTGCTCCAGGACGGCGTCGCCCTTCGCGTCGACCACGCGGACGGTGCCGGTGACCGGGATCTCGAAGGTCTTGTCGTGGCTGCCGTACTCCTCGGCCTTCTGCGCCATCAGACCGACGTTCGGCACGGAGCCCATGGTCGACGGGTCGAAGGCGCCGTTGGCGCGGCAGTCGTCGATGACGACCTGGTAGACACCGGCGTAGCTGCTGTCGGGCAGCACCGCCAGGGTGTCGGCCTCGTTGCCGTCCGGGCCCCACATGTGGCCGGAGGTGCGGATCATGGCCGGCATGGAGGCGTCGACGATGACGTCGCTGGGGACGTGCAGGTTGGTGATGCCCTTGTCGGAGTCGACCATCGCGAGGGCCGGGCCCTCGGCGAGCTCGGCCTCGAAGGAGGCCTTGATCTCGGCGCCGCCCTCGGGCAGGGAGTCCAGGCCCTTCAGGATGCCGCCGAGGCCGTCGTTCGGGGTGAGGCCGGCCGCCGCGAGCACGTCGCCGTGCTTGGCGAAGGTGTTCGGGAAGAAGGCGCGGACCACGTGGCCGAAGATGATCGGGTCGGAGACCTTCATCATGGTGGCCTTGAGGTGCACCGAGAAGAGGACGTCCTCGGACTTGGCGCGGGCGAGCTGCGCGGTGAAGAACTCGCGCAGCGCGGCGACGCGCATGACGGCGGCGTCGACGACCTCGCCGGCCAGGACCGGTACGGAGTCGCGCAGCACGGTGGTGGAGCCGTCGTCACCGACGAGCTCGATACGGAGCGAGCCGTCCTCGGCGATCACGGCGGACTTCTCGGTGGAACGGAAGTCGTCGACGCCCATGGTCGCGACGTTCGTCTTCGAGTCGGCCGTCCAGGCGCCCATGCGGTGCGGGTGGGCCTTGGCGTAGTTCTTGACCGACGCGGGGGCGCGGCGGTCGGAGTTGCCCTCGCGCAGCACGGGGTTGACCGCGCTGCCCTTGACCTTGTCGTACCGGGCGCGGACGTCCTTGTCCTCGTCGGTCTGCGGGTCGTCCGGGTAGTCCGGGAGGGCGTAGCCCTGCGCCTGGAGCTCGGCCACGGCGGCCTTGAGCTGCGGGATCGAGGCCGAGATGTTCGGCAGCTTGATGATGTTGGCGCCCGGCGTCCTGGCCAGCTCGCCCAGCTCGGCGAGCGCGTCATCGATACGCTGGTCGGCCGTGAGACGCTCCGGGAAACTGGCGATGATCCGGCCCGCGAGCGAGATGTCGCGGCGCTCGACCGTGACACCTGCGGTCGAGGCGTACGCCTCGACGACGGGCAGGAACGAGTACGTCGCCAGCGCAGGGGCCTCGTCGGTGTGCGTATAGATGATGGTCGAGTCAGTCACCGGGTGCTCCGCTCCACGTCTGCAACATTGCTTGACATCAAGATATCTCGTGACCGGTCCGGTCTCCACAAGGGACCCCGTACCCGCGCGCTTCCGCCCCGGTCCGCCCGCCGGCGGAGGCCGGTCCCGATGTGCGGGACCGGCCTCCGGCAGATCGTCCCGGTCAGGCGTCCCGGGCGTCCTTCCGGCCGCTGAGCAGGGCGTACAGCACGAGCGACGAGGCGAGGCCGACCGCCCAGCCGTAGTCGGCGAGGGGCTTCAGGAAGAAGACGATCCCGTCCTCGGGGAAGGGTCCCGCGCCGGGTGCGGAGTGCGAGCCGCCGACCGCGAGGAGTCCGCCGACGAGGAAGGCGACGACGGCCCTCCAGTTCCATCCGCCCCGGTACCAGTAGCGCCCGCCGGGCTCGTAGAGGTCCGGCAGGTCGAGCACCGTACGGCGGACGTACCAGTAGTCGGCGATGAGGATGCCCGCGACCGTCCCGAGCAGACCGCCCACCAGGCCGAGCCAGGTGTAGATGTACAGCTCGGGGGTCTCGGTGAGCTTCCAGGGCATCATCAGCACCCCGACGACACCGGTGACGAGCGCCCCGGTCCGGAAATTGATCAGCTTCGGCAGGGCGTTGGCGAGGTCGTAGGCGGGCGAGACGACGTTGGCCGCGATGTTCACGGAGATGGTGGCGACGAGCACCGTCACCAGGCCGAAGAGCAGGCCGAAGACGTTGTCGGTCCGCGCGACGAGCTGGACCGGGTCCCAGATCGCCTTCCCGTACACGGCCTCGGAACCCGAGGTGACGAGGACGGAGAGCAGCGCGAAGAACGTCATGGTGGTCGGCAGGCCGAGCGTCTGTCCGCGAACCTGGGCGCTCTGGCCCGCGCCGAAGCGGGTGAAGTCGGGGATGTTGAGGGACAGGGTCGACCAGAAGCCGATCATGCCCATCAGGGACGGGAAGAAGACCGGCCAGAAGTCGCTCCCCCAGCCGAGCCGGGAGGGCTGGTCCAGCAGGGGGCCGAAGCCGCCGGCCTTCACGGCGATCCAGACCAGCAGCACGAGGGCGCCGACGATCACGAACGGTGCGGCCCAGCTCTCGAACCGTCGCAGGGTGTCCATGCCCCGGTGGATGATGGCGAGTTCGAGGACCCAGAAGAGGACGAAGCAGAGCCAGAGCGTCCACGGCTGGCCGCCGATCGGGGCGGCGCCGGCCCAGCCGCCGAAGATCTTGCCGAGCAGCGTGAAGACGCCCACCCCGCCGATCCAGGTCTGGATGCCGAACCACGCGCAGGCGACGGCCGCACGGATCAGGGCCGGCAGGTTGGCGCCGCGCAACCCGAAGGAGGCGCGGGCCAGCACGGGGAACGGGATGCCGTACTTGGGTCCGGCGTGTCCGGTCAGCAGCATCGGCAGCAGCACGATCACGTTGGCCAGCGCGATGGTGAGGACGGCCTGCTTCCAGTCCATGCCGAGGGCGACGAGTCCCGAGGCGAGCAGCCAGGACGGGATGTTGTGCGCCATCCCGATCCAGAGGGCGGCGAAGTTGTACGTGGTCCAGGTGCGCCGCTCCGGGGGGACGGGGAGCAGGTCCTCGTTGACGTAGGACGGGTGGCCCGGCACGTATCCGGGGGCGAGGGCGCCCCGGTCGGACGGGTCGGCGCCGGCGGGCGTCCCGCCCGACGGCGGCTGCTGGGGTCGAGGGGTGGGCGGGGTGGTTGCTGTCATGCGGCTGGACCCTTCGCTCGGAGGTGGTGCCGTGCGGGGCGCGGGGTCCCGGGCCGGGCGTCGTGCGGGGCCCGGGACGTACGTACAGCCGGTGCGGGTGCGCGGGTCTGGTCTGGTCTGGACGCGGAACAGGTGCTCCGGTCGACGACGCGGTGCGGGTGCGGCGGTCCGGGGTCAGCCGGCGAGGGCGGGGATGACCGTCGATCCGTAGGCGTCGATGGTGGCCTCGCGGGCGTCGTGCATGTCGTAGACGGCGAACTGGTCGACCCCGAGGTCGCGCAGGACCCGCAGCTTCTCGATGTGCGCTTCGGCGGGGCCGAGCAGGCAGAACCGGTCGACGATCTCGTCCGGTACGAAGGCGGTGTCGGGGTTGCCGGTCCGGCCGTGGTGGCTGTAGTCGTAACCGGAGCGGCCGGCGATGTACGCGGTGAGGGCCTCGGGCACCAGTCCGGAGTGTTCGCCGTACCGGGAGACGAGGTCGGCGACGTGGTTGCCGACCATGCCGCCGAACCAGCGGCACTGCTCGCGCGCGTGGTCGAGGTCGTCGCCCACGTAAGCCGGGGCGGCGACACAGATGGTGACCGAGTCGGGGTCCCGGCCCGCCTCCGCCGCCGCGTCCCGCACCGCCTTGATCATCCACTCGGTGAGGAACGGGTCCGCGAGCTGGAGGATGAATCCGTCGGCCTTCTGCCCGGCGAGCGCCAGCGCTTTGGGCCCGTACGCGGCCATCCACACCGGGAGCCTGCCGTCCTTCACCCACGGGATGCGGACCGGCTGCCCGTCGACGGACGCCTCGCGGCCCTCGGCGAGGTCGCGGATGACGTCGATCGCCTCGCCGAGCCGGGCCAGCGTGTTGGGCCTGCGGCCCGCGACCCGCATCGCGGAGTCGCCCCGGCCGATGCCGCAGACGGTGCGGTTGCCGTACATGTCGTTCAGGGTGGCGAAGGTGGAGGCGGTGACCTCCCAGGCGCGGGTGCCGGGGTTGGTGACCATGGGGCCGACGACGAGGCGCTCGGTGTGTTCGAGGATGCGGCTGTAGATGACGAAGGGCTCCTGCCAGAGCACCGCCGAGTCGAAGGTCCAGCCGTACGTGAATCCGTTGTGTTCGGCGCGACGCATCAGGCCGACGACGGACGAGGCGGGCGGGTCGGTCTGGAGGACGAGTCCGAAGTCCATGTCGCTGCTCCCTGGTCCATTGCACGAAGGATGGCGCGGGGGCGGACGGCCGCGGCCGCCCCGGCCGGTGAACTTCCGCCCGTCGCGGGCGAGTCCGCCCGACAGGGGCACTGCGGGCACGACGCCCACCAGTGACGTTCTCCGGCGGAATCCTTCCATATCGGACCATGCCGGCCCCTGTACGACGGCGCCTCGGACGCGAGTCGCGGAGCGATGATTCTGGACCGCTTTCCCCACCTTGGGAAGAGGGAGCGGGGAGCGGGTGGTGAGGCCTGGGCCGCACCACCCGCGCGCACTCAGCAGGTCGGAACGCCGGGGAGCCAGCCGGCGGCGTTGTCGATGTAGATGTTGGAGATGTAGCCGCCGTAGTCGGGCAGGTAGGACCAGGCGTCGTTGCTGTATCCGTTCGACTGGACGAGCTGGCCGTGCACCTGGCACTGCACCCGTACGGTCGTGGGTCCCGCGAGCTGGGCGACCCGGGTGGAGGCGCTGGTGGCCTGCTGACGGATGTTGACGTCGGCGCCCCAGGTCGGGAAGGACTTGGTCGCGGCACCGGCGCCGGTCCACAGGTATTCGACGGTGACATAGCCGTTGTTGTTCAGGCCGACGTTGTAGAACGTGCCGTCGGCGAGGTCGATACCGGCCGGGTTGAGCACCCTGCGTCCGGACCCGTCCAGACCGCCGTTGTACCCCTCCAGGTACGCGGCCTGCGCCTCGGGCTTGCCTTGCGGGAGGTCCTTGAAGGACTCCCGGGCGGAGGACAGGTTCCAGTAGTCGTCCTTGGTGTTCCACGGGCCGACGTCCCACACCGGGGCGGTCTCGCAGCGCACGGGGCCGCAGACCTTGACCGAGTACTGGGCGCTGCCCTTCGGGGAGAGGCCGCGCCGGGACGGCAGGGCCACGAAGTGGTCGGAGGCGGTGATCACGTGCCCGTTGGCGGTGGTGCCGCCCACCAGCCCCTCGCGGGTCGCGTAGACCGTGGTCGTGAGGGACGCGGCGGCCGTGACGGACCGGGGCGCGTCGACGTCGAGTTCGGCGCTCAGGGACAGGGAGCGGACGCTCGGCGCGGCGCCGTCCGGGGCGGCGACCAGCAGGATCCGGGTCTGCACCCGGGTGACGGCCCGCGGCAGCACGGCGGGGGCGCCCTCGCTCGCCTCCCGCCACTCGGTCCACTTGCCGAGACCGTCCTGCCCGCGCACGTCGACCACCACCTCGGACCCGGCGGGGAGCGTGACGTCGACGTCCGGGGTGATCCGGTCGACGGCCCGGTCGAGCTCGTGCACGGGGAGGAGGACCGCGGCCTGTCCCCGTGGGGAGCGCGCGGAGGCGGGCCGTACGTGGTGGTCGCGGAGGCGCAGCACCCCGTCGGCACGGCTGACGTTGGTCTCGTCACCGGTGGGCGCGGACAGGTCCGCCCGCCAGGTGACGCTGCCGAGCGGGGTGTCCCGGGGTGCGGCGTCGCGGGCCGCGGCGGGGCCGGCGGCGAGCGAGAGGGCGGCGAGGGCCAGCAGGGAGACCGCGGCGGCGGGTCCACGGCGGACGAGGCGCGCGGCGGAGCGGACATCCGGGTCGCGGGGTACGGACACGGGCAGGGGGGTGGGTCTCTGGTCACGGCGCATGGTGCGCCTCCTTCTCGGTGGGGGCGGGGAAGGACTCCCGGACGGCAGGTACGCCCGGGAGGGTGGTGGCGGTGGTGGCGGTGGCGCCCGTGTCGTCGTGGAACGACGGCCGCGGACCTCTGCGACCGGGATCCGGGACGGCGCCTCCTGCGGGGGTCCGGGCGCACCGGGCCGGCGGCCCGGTGACGGTGTGACACGTGACCGCCACGGTGGTGCCGTCCGGGGCGGCGCGCAAGCCATTCGTTCCTGGTCGAAGGAGGCCTGCGCACCCTTGCCGCCGGGGCGGGGCCCCGCTACCTTCCGCTTCTCCTGACATGCATGCGTCAGTTCCGCAATGCGCGTAGAGTTCCGCCGGGCGGGCGCCGACGAACGCCCCCGACCACCGGGGGTGGGCCGTGCTACGGGTGGAGTTCACACACCAGGAGCTGGCCCGATTGCGTCTCGCCCCGGACGTGGACCCCCTGTGGGAAACCGCGCTGAGCCTGCATCTGCTCCAGAACCGCCAGGCGCCCCTCGCGTTCGGGGGATGGCGCCGTGAGGTGACCGGGGCGCTGCGGCGGTCCGGGCTCGTCCCCGCGACCCGCACCCTGATGCGGCTGTGCCCGGACCGCTCGTACTTCCCCGACTTCCTGACGCCCGGTCGCGGGGACACCGATCTCGACACCGGGCTCGAACGGCTGCTCTCCACCCCCCGACCGCGACTGCGCGCCGAACTCACCCTGCTGTACGCCCACACCGGCAGGCCCGTCCCGGCCGCCGTACACCCCCTGGCCGACGGCTCCCCCCGGGCCCTGCGCCGGCTCGCCTCCACCCTGCGCGCCTACCACCGGGTGGCCGTCGCGCCCTATCTCGACGCGATCCGCGAGCAGGCGACGGCCGACCGGGCCGCGCGCGCCGAAGCCGTCCTCAGCCACGGCGCGGAGGGCCTCCTCCTCGGGTACGACGAGCTGCCCGGGTGGCACTACCGGGACCGCACACTGTCCACTCCGTACCCGAAGGACCGCGAACTCGCCTTACGGGGGCGGGCACTGACCCTTCTGCCGGCCTTCTTCTGCGTCCGCTCCCCGATCACCCTCGCCGACGAGGAGCTGCCCCCCGTCCTCGTCCACCCGCTCTCGCCCGCGCCCGGCTGGCTCGAACGCCGGCGCCACGGCGGCGACGCCCCGGCGGCGCAGCTCATCGGAGCCTCCCGCGCCGAGCTGCTGCGGATCCTGGACCGCCCGATGACCACGATGGACCTCGCGGCGGCGCTCCGGCTCGCACCGTCGACCGCCAGCAGGCACGCCACCGTGCTGCGGGAGGCGGGGCTGCTGCTCTCCCAGCGCCAGGGAGTACGGGTGCTCCACCACCGCACCCGGCTCGGCCGGGCGGTACTGGAGGGAGCGCTGCGGTGAGGCCGGCCGGGCCGCCCCGCTCCGGACAGTGGCCGCCACCGCCAGATCGGCGACGCCGCCCCTGTGACCTGCGGAACAATCGGAGCGGGATGCCGGTGCGGCACGACCGTGCCGACATCTCCCCGTAACGCGGCGGCCAGTACAGTTACCAGAATGGTGACCCTCAGGGAGCAGATTATCGCCGACCTCGGCGTCAGGACGGCAGTGGAACCGAAGGTGGAGATCCGGCAACGGGTCGACTTCCTCAAGGACTACCTGCGGTCGACCCCGGCCAAGGGCTATGTGCTCGGGATCAGCGGCGGGCAGGACAGCACGCTGACCGGCAAGTTGTGCCAGCTCGCGGCCGAGGAACTGCGGGCCGAGGGGCACGAGGCCACCTTCCTCGCGGTGCGGCTGCCGTACGGCGTGCAGGCCGACGAGCACGACGCGCAGATCGCGCTGGAGTTCATCCGGCCGGACCGGTCGGTCGCGGTGAACGTCAAGCCGGGCGCTGACACCGTGGCCGGGGAGGTCGCGCGCGGGCTGGCGGAGCTGTCGGAAGGGGAGCCGGAGCTCCGGGACTTCGTGCGCGGCAACGTCAAGGCCCGTGAGCGCATGGTGATCCAGTACGGACTCGCCGGACAGCTGGGGCTGCTCGTCGTGGGCACCGACCACGCGGCCGAGGCGGTGACCGGCTTCTTCACGAAGTACGGCGACGGAGGGGTGGACCTCACTCCGCTCACGGGGCTGACCAAGCGTCAGGGCGCCGCGCTGCTGAGGGAGTTGGGTGCCCCGAAGAGCACCTGGGAGAAGGTACCGACGGCGGACCTGGAGGACGGCCGCCCCGCGTTGCCGGACGAGGTCGCGCTCGGTCTGAAGTACTCCGAGATCGACGACTACCTGGAGGGCGCGGAGGTCGCTCCCGGGGTCGCGGCGAGGCTGGAGTCGATCTACCTGGCGTCGAGGCACAAGCGCACCGTCCCGGCCACCCCGCTCGACGACTGGTGGAAGGACTGACCTGGCCGGACACGGCGGAACGGCGCGCACGCGGCTGAGACGCGTACCCGCCGATCGCCGGCGGGCGCTGTCCCCGGCCCCGCGGAACAGCCGCGGGGCCGGGGACGCGCCTTCGATCCGGACGGTCCGGTCCGGTCGGGACAGCCCTCAGGCGACGGTCACCGTGCCGACGACGATCCGGTGGTCCGAGCAGGCCGCCACACCCGTGCAGGACGTGGAGATGGCGAGTGAGTCCTCGCTGTACGAGCCGGCCAACGCGCTCTCACGGACGAAGATCAGGTCGATCTTCGCCTTGCCCCCGCACGGCGGTGCCGCGCCGGGGGTACCGTCCGCCGTCCACTCCCCGTAGCCGAGGCAGTTGCCCGTGTCGTTGTCGTCGAGCTCCCGGTACGCGCCGGTGTTGTCGCCGTTGTTCGGCACGTCGAGGCTCGGGGCGTAGAACGGGTTCAGTCGGCCGTAGTGCGGCTGGGCGTTGAAGTCGCCCGAGATCAGGACCGTCTCACCGGCGGCGTGATAGGCCTCCAGCTTCTGCCGCACCGCGTCCAACTGGGCCACGTTGAACGACTGGTTCGTGGTGATGTGCGTCGTACAGAACCGGATCGCGGGGGTGCCGGACAGCGGCGCGCACAGCAGGTTGCGCTTCTCGGCCGAGCCGTCGTCCGGCAGCGCGATACGGGCCGCGGTGCCCGGCGGCTGCTTGCTGAACAGTGCGTTGCCGAACTCCTCGCCGTTGCACACCGAGGAGTTGCCCGCCGGGCGGCTCGGTTCGAAGCGCGCGAAGTTCTGCGTGTCCGCGGGCCAGCCCTTGGCGCGCAGCGCGGTCACCAGGGCGTCGTACTGGCCCTTGCACAGTTCGTTGAACCCGGCGAAGTCGGCCGCCCGGTTCACGATGGACGCGGCCGCCTGATCGACCATGCCGTCGGTGGTGGAGCCGTCGTGGATGGTGTTCCCCGCCACGTTCCACTGCCACACCGTGTACGCATGCGGTGTCGCCGCCTCGGCCGGTACCGCTACCGTCGCCGGCGACAGCACCGCGGCCAGCGCTCCCGCGATCACGAATCGGGCGCCACGTCGTCGGATGTCGTGAAGTCCCATCGTCAGTCCCCCTCCTTGTGCCCGGCCGCCCGGCGGCCGGACGCCGCACCGCGCCGGCACGGTGGTGATGGTAAAGCGTGTCGCGAAAGGAGCGCCGTCCGCCCTGAGGGCGGGTCCGGCGGCGTCCGGTGCGTGCGATCGCACGGGCCGTTCCATCGTCGCCATCTTGTGACCAGGGGTGATGTTCCACCACATCTAAGGGCAGGCTAACCTAAGCCACATGAAAGCTGGTGAGAGCACTTCCGGCACGGCGTACGCCCCTTCGGCTGCCGACGTGCCACAGACGCGCGGTCACGGGCTGTCCGCGAACGCGGTGACCGTCGCCTACGGCCGGACGGACGTCGTGCACGCGGCGAGCCTGGCCCTGCGGCCCGCCGAGGTGACCGCTCTGGTGGGGCCCAACGGCAGCGGGAAGTCCACGCTGCTGCGTACGCTCGCCCGACTCCAGAACGCCCGCAGCGGCTCGCTCACCGTGGACGCGGGCACCGAGGAGGCCACCGACGGCTTCGCGCTCGGCGCCCGCGAATTCGCCAAGTGCGTCGCACTGCTGACGCAGTCCCGGTCCACGCCGGGCGGCCTCAGCGTGCGGGACGTGGTCGAGTTCGGCCGCTACCCGCACCGGGGCCGCTGGGGTCGCCCCGACCCGGACGGCACCGCCGCGGTGGACCGCGCCCTCGCCCTCACCGGTGTCGAGGACCTCGCCGATCGGGGCGTCGAACAGCTCTCCGGCGGGCAGCTCCAGCGCGTGTGGCTGGCGAGCTGTCTGGCGCAGGAGACCGGCGTCCTGCTCCTGGACGAACCGACCACCTACCTCGACCTCCGCTACCAGGTCGAACTCCTCGACCTGATGCGCGATCTCGCCGACTTCCACGGCATCGCCGTGGGTGTCGTGCTCCACGACCTCGACCAGGCGGCGGCAGTCGCCGACCGGGTCGCTCTGCTTCACGCGGGACGCGTCGTCGCCGACGGCGCACCCGAGGACGTGTTCACACCGGAGCTGCTGTCCGACGTCTACGGCATCCGTATCGACGTCGACACCGATCCGTCCACGGGCCGACTGCGCACCCGCGCGATAGGCCGCCACCACTCCAGATCCGAAAGGCTCAGCACCTCCTCATGAAGCGTCACCTCCTCGCCGCGGCCACCGTCGCCGTCGCCGCTCTCTCGCTGACCGCTTGTGGCACCTCGGAGCCGTCCACGGACGACTCCGCCGCCTCCGCGACGCCCGCCTCCCAGAAGATCACCGTCACCGACGCCACCGGTACCAAGGTGACCCTCGACGGGCCCGCGACCAAGGTCGTCGCCACCGAGTGGAACGTGATCGAGGACCTGGTCACGCTGGGCGTCGCCCCCGTCGGCGTGGCGGACGTGAAGGGGTACGCCGCGTGGAACACCGCGGCCCCGCTCACCGGCAGCCCGAAGGACATCGGTACGCGTGGCGAGCCGAGCATGGACACGGTCGCGGCCCTCGCGCCGGACCTCGTGGTCGCCACCGACGACCTCTCCCCCGACGTCGTCGCGCAGCTGCGCAAGGTCGCCCCGGTCATCCAGGTGACCTCCGCCGACGGCGCCGACCAGGTCGGCACCATGACCAAGGGTCTCGACCTCATCGCGCAGGCCACCGGCAAGACCGCCGAGGCCGACACGGTGAAGAAGGAGTTCGAGGCGAGCATCGCCGAGAACAAGAAGGCCCTGGAGGACGCGGGTCTCGGCGGCGCCTCGATCGCCTCCGCCGACGGTTACGTCGACGCCAACCAGGTCTCCGTGCGCGCCTACACCGCCAAGTCCCTCCTGGGCGCGGTGAACGAGCAGCTCGGCCTCAAGAACGCCTGGACCGTCGAGGGCGACAAGGCCTACGGCCTCGCGACCACCGACGTCGAGGGTCTCACCAAGCTCGGTGACGTCCACTTCACCTACGTCGCCAACGACGTGGACGGCGACGCGTTCGCCGACAACCTGTCGAAGAACGCGGTCTGGAAGTCGCTCCCGTTCGTCAAGGACGGCAACGTGCACCGGCTGCCCGACGGCGTCTGGATGTTCGGCGGTCCCCGCTCCATGGAGGCGTACGCCGACTCCCTCGTCGACGCCCTGACGAAGAAGTAGCGCGCCGTGGCCGTCATCGACAACACCGCGGTCGGCCGTGACCGCACCGCCGCGGCCACGACGGGCGCGGTCGCGGTGACGGCCGGGCTCGTGCTGCTCGTCCTGGTCCTCGCCGTCGTCGACATCACCCAGGGCACCGCGGACGTCGGCGCGTCGCAGGTGTGGGAGGCGCTCCTCGGCCGGGCCGACGCCGGGGACTCCTCCGTCGTCATCGCGTCCCGGCTGCCGCGCATGGTCGCCGGCATCCTCGTCGGGCTGGCGCTCGGCGCGGCCGGTACCGCCCTCCAGGCGGTCAGCCGCAACGTCCTCGCCGCGCCGGACACCCTCGCGGTGAACGCCGGTTCGTACCTGGCGCTCGGCGTGGTCGCCGTCACCGGTGTCTCGCTGCCGTTCCTCGCCTCCTCCGGTGCCGCGTTCGTCGGCGGCCTCGCCGCCGCTGCCGTGGTGCTCGGGCTGTCCGGGCTCGGCAAGGGGACGGTACGCCTGGTCCTCGCGGGCAGCGCGCTGATGCTGGGTCTGAACGCGGTGACCGAGGCGCTGCTGCTGCTCTTCCCGCAGAAGACCGAAGGTCTCTACCGGTGGGGGCAGGGCGGCATCGGACAGAACGGGTTCGACGGGGTCCAGCAGATGCTGCCGGCCGTCGTGGTGGGACTCGTCGGGCTGCTGCTCGTCGCCCGCCGGGTCGACGCGCTCGGCCTGGGCGACGACGCGGCGCGGGGACTGGGGGTGCCCGTCCGGGGGACCCGGATCACCACCGTCGTGCTCGCCACGCTGCTCTCCGCGGCGGCCGTCACGCTCGCCGGGCCGATCGGCTTCGTCGGTCTCTGCGCACCCGCGCTCGTACGCCCGCTCGCCCGCCGGTTCCGCGGCCTCGTACGCTTCCGGGTCGGCATGCCCGTCGCCGGGCTGATGGGTGCCGCGCTGATCCTCGGCGCGGACGTGGCTCTGCGGGCGCTGGTGCCCGCCGACCTCGCCGTGGAGGTGCCCACGGGCGTCGTCACGACCGTGGTCGGCGGTGTCTTCCTGGTCGCGATGGCGCTCCGCACCAAGGACACCGCCTCGGCGGAGGCGCCGGACCGGCTGCGGATTCCCGGCCGGACGGCGTACCTGGTGACCATGGCCGTCCTCGTCGTCGCCCTGCTCGGCGTGGTCGTCGCGGCGGTGCTCGTCGGCGACGCGAAGCTGCTGCTCGGGGATGTCGTGAACTGGGCGCAGGGGAAGTCCGGACGGGTCGTCACCTACGTCCTGGACACCCGGTTCCCCCGCGTGCTGGCGGCCCTCCTCGCGGGCGCCGCGCTGGCCCTGTCCGGCACGCTGGTGCAGGCGGTGACCCGCAACCCGCTCGCGGAGCCGGGCATCCTCGGCGTCACGGGCGGCGCGGGACTGGGTGCCGTACTGGTCGTCACCACCGTGACGGCCGCGAGTTCCTGGGTGATCGCCGGGGCGGCGTTCGCCGGGGCGGCCGTCGCCTCCGGGCTCGTCTTCGGACTGGCGGCGCGCAGCGGTTTCGGACAGAACCGTCTGGTCCTGCTGGGCATGGGCGTGTTCGCCACCACCACGGCGCTGATCAGCCTGGTCATCGTGCTCAGCGACCCGTTCGACACGACGCGGGCGCTGACCTGGCTCTCCGGCTCCACCTACGGCCGGAACATGCCCGACGTGCTGCCCGTCGCGGTGGTGCTCGCGGTGGGCCTCGTCTGGTCGGTGGTGCGCCGCCGGGAGCTGGACCTCGTCGCACTGGACGAGAACACCCCGAGGCTCCTCGGTCTGCATCTCACCCGGGCCCGGCTCGGCTTCCTGGTCGTGTCGGTGCTGCTCGCGGCCTCCGCCGTCGCGGCGGCCGGGCTCATCGGCTTCGTCGGTCTGGTCGCCCCGCACGCGGCGCGCGCGCTGGTCGGCCGACGGCACGCGCGGGTCGTCCCGGTCGCGGTGCTGCTCGGAGCGATCCTGGTCTGCCTCGCGGACATGGCGGGCCGCACGGTGATCGCCCCGGCGCAGCTCGGCGCGGGCCTGATGACCGCGGTCATCGGTGCCCCGTACTTCCTCTACCTGCTGGTCCGTACCCGCCGCTGAGCCGCCCGCGTACGCCCCGCCTTCCCGGTCGCCTTTCCCGGGGAGGCGGGGCGTCCGTGCGTCCGGGCCCGGCCTCAGTGGGCGAACTGGCAGATCCCGCGCGGCAGGTAGGTACCGTGCCCCGCGTGTCCGACGTACGCGTGGTTGTCGATCACGGTGACGCCGCGCGAGATCACGGTCTCCACCCGGCCGGTCAGGCGCTTGCCCTCGTACGCCGAGTAGTCGACGTTCATGTGGTGGGTCGCGGCCGAGATCGTCTGTTCGGCGTGCGGGTCGTAGAGGACGATGTCGGCGTCGGAGCCGGGGGCGATGGTGCCCTTCTTCGGGTACAGCCCGAACATCCGGGCCGGGGTGGCGCAGGCGATCTCGATCCAGCGCCGGAGACCGATGTGCCCGTCGACGACGGCCTGGTGGAGGAGGTCCATCCGGTTCTCCACGCCCGGCATGCCGTTGGGGATCTTCGAGAAGTCGTCCCGCCCCATCTCCTTCTGCCCGTTGAAGCAGAACGGGCAGTGGTCGGTGGAGACCACCTGGAGGTCGTTGGTCCGCAGCCCGCGCCAGAGCGCCGCCTGGTGCTCCTTCGGGCGCAGCGGGGTGGAGCAGACGTACTTGGCGCCCTCGAAGCCGGGTTCGGCGAGGTTGTCGGTCGACAGGAAGAGGTACTGCGGACAGGTCTCGCCGAACACCGGGTGGCCCTCGTCCCTGGCCCTGGCGATCTCTGCGACGGCCTCCTCGGCCGACACGTGCACGACGTAGAGGGGTGCCCCGGCCACCTGGCTGAGCTTGATGACCCGGTGCGTGGCCTCCGCTTCGAGCAGCGCCTTGCGGACCTCACCGTGGTAGCGGGGGTCCCGTTCGCCGCGCGCGAGCGCCTGCTCGACCAGGACGTCGATGGCGAGGCCGTTCTCGGCGTGGGTCATCACCAGCCCGCCGTTGGAACCGGCCTGCTGCATGGCCCTCAGGATCTGGCCGTCGTCGGAGAGGAACACCCCCGGGTAGGCGGTGAAGAGCTTGAACGAGGTGACGCCGGCCGAGACGAGCTGGTCCATCTCCTTGAGCGAGGAGGCGTTCACGTCGGACATGATCATGTGGAAGCCGTAGTCGATCGCGCACTTCCCCTCGGCCTTCTCGTGCCAGGCGTCGAGCCCGGCCTTGAGCGAGCCGCCCTTGGACTGGATGGCGAAGTCCACGATGGTCGTCGTGCCGCCCCAGGCGGCGGCCAGGGTCCCGGTCTCGAAGGTGTCGGAGGCGTACGTACCGCCGAAGGGCATCTCCATGTGGGTGTGGGCGTCCACCCCGCCCGGGATCACGTACTTTCCGGAGGCGTCGATCCTCCGCCCGGTCCAGCCCTCGGCCACGTCGCTGCCGTGGGCGGCGAGCGCGATGACGCGGCCCCCCTCGATCAGCACATCGGCGTGGATCTCGTCGGACGCGGTGACGACGAGACCGCCGTGGATCACGGTGCGGCTCATGTGCCTCTCCTCGCTGTGCCGGGAAGGGACCGGACCCTCGGGGACGGGATCCGGTGCGTGGTCCAGAAGGGAAGCCGCGGGACCCGCGGCTTCCCCGGGGGCTGTCCCGCAGTTCCTGGCGGGTGCGCGACGCATTGTGGGACAACCCTTTGACGGGCGGCGGACCGTCTTCGGCCCGCCGCCGGCCGGTCAACCCGCCGCGCGCAGGGCCTCGCCCAGGATCGACGCGCCCTCCTCCGCCTCGGCGACGGAGAGGGAGAGCGGTGGGGCGATGCGCAGCACGCTGGTGCTGTGTCCGCCGCCCTTGCCGATGAGCAGTCCGCCCTCGCGCGCCGCCTCCAGGACGGCGGCCGCCGCCTCGGGGTTCGCCCGGTCGGTGCCGGGCTCCACCAGCTCGATCCCGATCATGAGTCCGCGTCCGCGTACCTCGCGTACCGAGGCCACCGGGGCGGCGAGGGCCCGCAGGCGTTCGATGAGCAGTCCGCCGACCCGGCGGGAGTTGCCCTGGAGGTCGTGGTCCAGGAGGTACGTGAGGTTGGCGAGGCCGGCGGCCATGGTGACGGGTGAACCTCCGAACGTGGAGATGGAGTTGGCGTCCAGGCAGTTCATCACCTCGGCGCGGGCGACCACTCCGCCGATGGACATGCCGTTGCCGATGCCCTTGGCGAAGGTGAGGATGTCCGGCGGCCCGTTCTCGGCGTGCGCCTGCCAGCCCCAGAAGTGGTCGCCGGTCCGGCCCCAGCCGGTCTGCACCTCGTCGGAGATCCACAGGACGCCGTGCCGGTCGAGCACCTCGCGGAAGGCCGCGTAGAGGCCGTCCGGCGGCGAGGTGAAGCCGCCGACCCCCTGGACCGGCTCGGCGATGAGCGCGGCGGGCCCCCGGGTGTGCCCGAGCAGGTCCTCCAGGTCGCGTACGCAGGCCGCGGTGAACTCGGCGTCGGTCAGATCCGCGTACGGGCCCCGGGTGCGCACCCCGCCGTGCACGTACAGGGTCTGGAGCGGGGAGAGGGTGGTGGGCGACCAACTCCGGTTGCCGGTCACCGAGACGGTCGAGAACGATCTGCCGTGGTAGCTGTTGCGCATCGCGAGGATCTGGTTGGACCCCCGGTAGGTGGTGGCGAGCAGCAGCGCGGTGTCGTTGGCCTCGGTGCCGGAGGTGGTGAAGAAGACCCGCGCGTCCGGGATGCCGGAAAGAGTGGCGACGCGCTCGGCGAGGTCCACCAGCGGGCGGTTGAGGTAGAGCGTGGACGAGTGGACGATCCGCCCGGCCTGCTCGCTGATCGCCTTGGTCACCTCGGGCAGCGCGTGCGCGGTCATCGTGGTGAGGATGCCGCCGAAGAAGTCCAGGTAGCGGTTGCCGTCCGCGTCCCAGACGTGGCGCCCCTCGCCGTGGGTGATCTCCAGGGGCCGCTCGTAGTAGAGGGTGAGCCAGTCGGGGCTGACGGCGCGGTGGCGCGTGTGGAGGTCCGTCACGGCTCCACCAGCCCGTCGTAGGCGTCCGGCCTGCGGTCGCGGTAGAAGGCCCACTGGTTGCGGACCTCCTCGATCAGGTCGAAGTCCAGGTCCCTGACGACGAGTTCCTCCTCCTTGTCGCTGGCGACGTCACCGACGAACCGGCCGCGCGGGTCCACGAAGTAGCTCGTGCCGTAGAAGTCGTTGTCGCCGTACTCCTCCCGGCCGACCCGGTTGATCGCGGCGATGAAGTACTCGTTGGCGACGGCCGAGGCGGGCTGCTCCAACTGCCAGAGGTAGCTGGAGAGTCCGCGCGAGGTGGCGGACGGGTTGTACACCAACTGCGCTCCGTTGAGACCAAGTTGACGCCACCCCTCGGGGAAGTGCCGGTCGTAGCAGATGTAGACGCCCACCTTGCCGACCGCCGTGTCGAACACGGGCCAGCCGGCGTTCCCGGGCTTGAAGTAGTACTTCTCCCAGAATCCCTTGACCTGCGGGATGTGGTGCTTGCGGTACTTGCCGAGGTACGAACCGTCGGCGTCGATCACCGCGGCGGTGTTGTAGTAGAAGCCCGACTGCTCGATCTCGAAGACCGGCACCACGACGACCATGCCGGTCTCGCGGGCCAGTTCCTGCATCCGGGAGACCGTCGGGCCGTCCGGCACCGGTTCGGCCCAGCGGTAGTGCTCCGGCTCCTGCACCTGGCAGAAGTACGGGGCGTTGAAGACTTCCTGGAACCCGATGATCTTCGCCCCCTGCCGGGCGGCCTCGCGCGCGTGCTCCTCATGTTTGGCGATCATGGATTCGGTGTCGCCGGTCCAGGTCGCCTGGACGAGTGCGGCGCGAACGACGTGGGACATGAGCTGCTCCTTCGACGCGACGTCAGAGCCTCTACGCGTTTTCTACGCGGGTGGACACGGAAGGTAGGAGGAGAACGTAAGCCCCTCCCCACGGCGGGGCAAGACCGTCGCCGTGAACCGGCCGAGTCGATCACATTTCGCAGCCGAGCGGCCCGTACCCCCACCCGACACGCCGCAAGCAGCCCGGACGGGCCCCCGGGACGCCCCCGGGCCGTTCATGACGTGCCGTCAGACGCCGGCTACGCCCGCGACCCTCAGGGCGTGCACGAGGTCCCACTCCCGGGCCGCCGACACCGCGCGGGCCGCCGCGAGCAGTCGCGGTACGAGCCGGGCCGGGCCCGCGCCGGCGACGCGTGCGGCGTCCTGCGGGGACCTGACCCGGACGAAGGCGCCCAGCAGTTCGGCCGCCTCGGCCTCCCGGCCCGCGAGGTCCAGCGCGACCGCCGCGTCGGCTATCTCCTCGGCCGGCCGGGAGGCGGCCTGCCGCAGAAGTGGCCCGCAGTCCTCACCCCGCCCGGCCTCCGCGAGGGCGGCGACCGCCGCTGCCAGCCCGGCCGGCGGCAGCGAGGACACCTCCCAGAGGAGGGTGGCCCAGTCGGCACCGAGGCCGGCGAGCCCCAACGCCACCGCCAGCACCGGCAGCCGCTCGGCGGGCCAGGCCGCCGCCTCGCACAGCACCGCGTACGCCTCTCCCGTGCGCCCCTCGGCCCGCATCGCCAGGAGCAGCGCGACCGCGTCGGCGGCGGCCCGTACGGTCTCCGGGTCCGCGGCCGGGACCGGCGCCGGCCCATCGGCACCCGCGTCCGCCGCCGGTGCGGAGGCCCCGAAGCGGGCACCCCGGGGCTTCGGAGCGGACGGGGCTGCGGAGGGCAGCAGGGGGAACACCGAGGGCGAGGGCCCGGCCTCGTCGGTCTCCAGCCCGGCGAACCGGGCGCCACGCGGCTTCCCGCGCACCGGCTTCGCAGCGGGGCGGCCTGCCGGCTCGGGCGGTGCGGGCACGGCGGGCGGCGAAGCCACGCGCCCCGTACGGGCTTTCGGGGCACGCCGTTCCCGCACCGCGCCCCCGGGACTCTCCCCGTATCCGTCCGCCCCGTATCCGTCCGCCTCGTATCCGTCCGCCTCGGGCCGGAACCAGCCGCTCGGGGCGGCGATCGCCGCCAGGCGGGTGCGGAGTTCGTCGCAGCGGGCACAGGCGCGGCGGTGGTCGTCCTGGGCCCAGGCGAGAGCCTGCCGGTCTGCGGTACGCACTCCGCCCGCCCCCGCGGCGCGCAGTCGGCGGCCCGCCTCCTCCTGCTCGCGGACCATCAACCGCAGCCGCTGGTCGAGCTCCTGACGGCCGCCGGGGAGCCGGTCGCGGGCCGCCGCCGAGGCCGAATAGAGGGAGGCGGCCCGCACGGACTCCCGTTCGGCGAATCGCGCACCGCGGGCGGCGGCCAGATCCTGCAGGAGCGACTCGACAACGTCCCAGGGCGGTATCTCCACCCCCTCGAAGCAGGCCCGCATCCCGGCGGGATCACGCCGGACGAAGACCCCGTACCAACCGCTCCCGGGATCGAGACGAGCGGCCAACTCCCCCAGGAACCGCGCGAACTCGTCCACTTCGAACACTTGTTGACGCACCGTCATCGCCGCCCTCGTCGGCCCTCGGCTGGAACCCTCCAGTCAGCTCGCATTCGACCGCAGTCGTGTTACGACGCGGCTACGCCCACTTTTCGAGTCCGAGGCACAGGGGGTCCGGGGCGCACGGCCGCGCGAGCGCCCCCAGGGGCACCCGGCCCTCTCAGAAGGTCACGGCGATCCCGGTGTGCGGCCGCTTCCCGAGCCGTACGACCATGGCCGGCCAGTCGACCAGCCAGAACTTCCAGGTGTACTTGCGGGCCAGCGCCTTGCGTACGGCCGCCATGTCCGCCCCTCCGACGAGCCGGGCGGTGCCCTCGGCGCTCGGCGCACCCTCGGCGATCCGCCCCTTGACGTCGCAGACGGTGACGCGGACTCGGGAGTCGCGGCGGAGCCGCTTCACCTTCCACGAGTCGGAGCGGGTCCAGACGTAGAGCGTCCCGCCGTCGGCCGCCGCCCATACCGGCGTGGCGACGGGGGTGCCGTCCTTGCGATAGGTGGTCAGGCTGACGTACTCGCTGCGTGCGAAATCGTGGAGAGTCACGGACCGAGCCTAAAGCGCAAGGCCGTGAAGTTAAGACGTGGGCGTTGGCGTCAAGATCTTGATGTTGAGGGTGGCTGTGTGGGTGTGCCGGTCGACTCTGAGGCTTTTGTATGCGTATCGGGATAGGGGTCGTTTCACCGCTCGGGGGCTGACGCGGAGGCGGCGGGCGGGCATGAGCTGGTCCAGGACGGCTCGGCCGATCGTTCCGACGAGGTCGATCGCGGTGTCGGCGATGATGCCTGCGGCTCGGACGATCTGATCGCGGGCGCATCGTAGTGCGACGCTGAAACTTCCCCGGTCGGGGTCGGCTCCGGGTGTGGTCCCGGTGGCGTCGGCGATCGCGATCCGCAGGGCCTGGTAGGCGCTCAGGAGGGCGTAGACCTCCTGGGAGATGCCTGCACAGGTCTGGGAGCGCAGGACTCGTCGGCCCAGCATCGACTTCTTGATCGCGAAGTAGGCAGACTCCACTTCCCATCGCTCGTGATAGAGGCTGACCAGGTCGGATGCCGGGTATCGGTGGTGGTCGAGGAGGCTGGTGGCCATTCGGTAGAGGCCGGTCGTGCGGCCCTGGCTGGTGATGATGGTGATCTCGCATTCGATGATGCGGACTTCGAGGCCGCCGAAGCGGGAGAGGTGGGAGCCGTCCTCGAAACGCTCCAGGACCGGAGGTCTGCGGGCGGCCGAGATACGGGCCAGGAAGGCGGCCTCGGTGCCGGCGACGGCGGTCAGGAACGGATTGCCGGAGAAGCCCCGGTCGAGAAGGACGATCATTCCCGCGTGCAGGGAACGGGTCAGTCGTGTGCCGTAGACGGTTTCGCCGCTGGTGCGGGGGCCGAAGGCGGCGTCCAGGACCGCGCGGGTGCCGCAGGCCACCAGCGCGGTCAGGCAGATCTGCGGGTAGCCGGAGGTCCCGTACTGGTTGGTGATCCCGCCCAGACGGGCCCGGTGCAGCGGGCTGTCGGGGACGTCGAGGCAGGTACCGTCGATCGCGACGGTCAGCAGGCCCTTGAAATGGGCGCCGGCGGTACGGATCGCCGTGGCCGGCCCGCGCAACAGGTCGAACAGGGCCTGCATGGGACGCGCCCCCAGGCGTGTCCGGGCGTGCCAGAGCGCCGTGCCGGTCACGTTCGCGACCGGTATCGCCTCCAGTGAGGCAGTGAGCTTGCGCCAGACCGCCAGGTAGCCGCAGTCGTCGAAAAGGGCCGCGGCCAGCAGCAGGTAGACCACCACCCGGGCAGGGATCTTCCGCAGCCGCTGCTGGACCGCACCTGTTTCGGCAAGGGCCGCGTCGACCATCTCGAACGGGACGATCCGGGTGAGTTCCCCCAGATGCCCGGGAGCGAACAGGCCCTTGGCTACCGTGATTTCACTCGTGATGACACACTGATCGGACAGCGGAGCCTCCGGTGCTGTGAACGGCTGTCTTGGTCGACTGCCAGTTCTACCGGGGCTCCGCTTCTCACGTCCCGGATCGCACCAGATCAACCCACACGCCAACCCGTCCCCCGAGCCGTAACTTCACGGCCTTGGCCTAAAGCGCGTTGCGGGAGCAGCGCCGTCCGCCCGGAGGGTGGGTCCGGCGGTGTCCGGTGCGTGCGATCGCAAAGCGGAGGGACACCCCGATACTGGACGTGTCGGGGCGATCCCGACAAAGCGGCGAGCCTGCGTGCCGGGCGTCGCCGGACGGGCGGGACTCTCGCAACACGCCCGAGAGGACTCGCGATGGGCCCGACAGCGGCCCTCAGGCGCCGAGCGGCAGCAGGTACCCGGCGGGGGCGGACGCCGGTCGCGCCGGCTCCGCTCCGCCCGGCGCCTCGGCGCAGCCCGCGAGGATCTCGTCCAGGGTGAGCCCGAGGGCGGCAGCGATGGCCGCCACCGTGAAGAACGCGGGCGTCGGAGCACGGCCGGTCTCGATCTTGCGGAGGGTTTCGGCGGAGAGGCCGGCGCTCGCCGCGACGGCGACCATGCTGCGCTCGCCGCGCGCCTCGCGCAGCAGGGCGCCGAGCCGTTCGCCGCGCAGGCGCTCTTCCGGGGTCAGGGGCGTTCGTACCATGCCGTCATTCTAATACCGCATCGACCGGTATAGTAATTGGTATGGTGCAACTCAAGACAGAAACCTCCCTGGCCGCGATGCGGGAGGCCGGCCGGGTCGTGGCGCAGATGCTGACCGCGACGCGCGAGGCGGCGGTGGAGGGCGTGAGCCTGCGTGACCTCGACGCCGTGGCGCACGACGTACTGCGTGAGGCCGGGGCCGGATCGCCCTTCCTCCACTACCACCCGCACTTCGCGCCCGTACCGTTTCCGGCGGTGATCTGCGCGTCGGTGAACGACGCGATCGTGCACGGAATCCCCGACGGCTACCGGCTGCGCGACGGCGACCTGGTCAGCATCGACGCGGGCGCGCTGCTGGACGGCTGGGCGGGCGACTCCGCGATCAGCTTCACCGTGGGGCGCGCGCGGCCCGCCGACACCCTGCTGATCGACACCGCGTACGCGGCGCTGGAAGCGGGCATCGCGGCGGCGGTCGTCGGCAACCGCATCGGTGACATCGCCCACGCGATCGGCACGGTCTGCCGCGCGGCGGGCTACGGCATCCCCGAGGGGTTCGGCGGGCACGGCATCGGCCGGGCCATGCACGAGGACCCGTCCGTGCCGAACGAGGGACGTCCGGGGCGGGGGCTTCCCCTGCGCAACGGCATGGTGCTGGCGATCGAGCCGATGCTGATCGCCGGCGGCGGGGACCACTTCCGGCCGGACCCGGACGGCTGGACTCTGCGGACCACGGACGGCAGCCGGGCCGCCCACGCCGAACACACCGTGGCCATCACCGACGACGGCCCCCGCATCCTGACGGCGCTCTGAGGGGCCCGGCGGGCGGACCGCGAGCGCTGCGGACCGCCCACCTCGAACCTCGGTCAGCGCCTGCCGCCGCTCGGCGTCACCACCATGGCCGAGCCGCCGCCCCGGCGTACCGTCTCCGCCGCCGCCAGCCATCGCCCGTCGGGCAACCGCTCGACGCCGGTGGCCGCTCCGATCTCCGGGTTCAGCTTGAACACATGCCCGAGGGCCTCCAGTTGGGCCCGTAGCGGGCTGTCCCACAGGGCGGGCTCGATCTCGGTGGCCGCGGCGTTGCGCTGGCTGGCGCGGGGCGCCGCGATGGCGTCGACGAGCGGCAGCCCGCGGTCGAGCCGGCCGGTCAGGGTCTGGAGCACCGTGGTGATGATGGTCGCTCCGCCGGGCGACCCGAGGGCCAGCACCGGCTTCCCGTGGTCGAGCACGATCGTCGGCGAGATCGAGGAGCGCGGGCGCTTGCCCGGTCCGGGCAGGTTCGGATCGTGCACGGCCGGGTTGGCGGGTGCGAAGGAGAAGTCCGTCAGCTCGTTGTTGAGCAGGAACCCGCGTCCGGGCACCGTGATGCCGCTGCCGCCGGTCGACTCGATGGTCAGGGTGTAGGCGACGACGTTGCCCCACTTGTCCGCGGTCGTCAGGTGGGTGGTGTTCTCCCCCTCGAAGGTCGTCGGGGCGGCGGTCCCACCCGTCGCGCACGGGGTCGGGGACGTGGGGTCGCCGGGCGCCAGCGGGCTGGTCAGCACGGCGTCGTCGCGGACGAGGCAGGCGCGCGAGTCGGCGAACCGCTGACTGAGCAGTCCGGCCGTGGGGACGTCCTCGAACGCCGGGTCGCCGACCCAGCGCCCCCGGTCCGCGAAGGCGATCCGGCTCGCCTCGACGAACCGGTGCAGATACTGCGCCTGGCTCGCCTTCGAAAGGTCGGTGGACTCCAGGATGTTGAGGGCCTCGCCGACGCTGGTGCCGCCGGACGAGGAGGGTGCGATGCCGTAGACGTCGAGTCCGCGGTAGCCCACCTTGGTCGGCGCCTGCCGCAGCGCCCGGTACGCCTTCAGGTCCTTGGTGGTCAGGTCACCGGCCCGCGCGACGCGGCCGGACGCCGGGTCGACGGGAGGCTTGCGCACGGTGCGCACGATGTCGTCGGCCAGGTCGCCCCGGTAGAGCTCCTCGACGCCCTCACGACCGAGCTTCTCGTACGTACGGGCCAGGTCCGGGTTCTTGAACACCGATCCCACGACCGGGAGTTCACCGCCGGGCAGGAAGAGCTTCGCGGTGTCCGGGAAGTCGGCGAACCTCTCCTGGTTCCCCTCGGTCTGGCTGCGGAAGGTGCCGTCCACGACGAACCCGTCACGGGCCAGGCGCTCGGCGGGTTTCAGCAGGGTGCCGAGCGACTTGGTGCCCCAGGTGTCGAGTGCCTTGTCCCAGGTGGCGGGCGTGCCGGGGGTGCCGACGCTGAGTCCGCTGGTGACGGCGTCGTTGAAGGCGAGCGGCTTGCCGTCCTCCAGGAAGAGCGAGGAGTCCGCGCTGCGCGGCGCCGTCTCGCGGCCGTCGATGGTCTGCACCGTACGGGACTTGGCGTCGTAGTGGACGAAGTACCCGCCGCCGCCGATCCCGGCCGAGTACGGTTCGGTGACGCCGAGCGCGGCGGCCGTCGCCACGGCCGCGTCCACGGCGTTGCCGCCCTTGCGCAGCACCTCGATACCGGCCGCGGTGGCGTCCGCGTCCACGCTGGCCACCGCTCCCCCGTATCCCGCGGCCACCGGCGTCTTGGCCGGTGAGCCCGGTCGTGGCGAGGATCCGGCGGGGGCTGCCGCCCCGACGGACGCCACCACGGCGAGTACGGCCAGGACCGATACGTTCCGTCCGACAGGACGACGCATGCGTACCTCCAGTTGAGAACCGTCCGCGCAGACTAACCCCGGGGCGGCCGGATCGTCAGGACCGCCTCGAACAGGCACCCGAATGCCCGCTACTATCCCCGGCCATGACCGACGACGTACGCAACATCGTGCTGGGCGTCATGGCCGCAGGGGTGAGCGCGGCTCTCGGCTGGCTCGCGCGCACCTACCTCTGGCGCCGCAAACTCCGCCGCAAGCAGGCCTTCTTCGGCCTTCCGGCCAACTCCGAATGCCTGCTGGTCGTCAACCGGGACCCGGGCACGGACGGCGCGGTGCACCGCCACGACGTCTTCGCCCTGCTGGAGCTGTCGGCGATGGTCAAGGAGTGCGGGGCGCACGCGCAGATCCTCTCCCACGACACGGCACGCCAGGGCTTCGGGGAACGTACGGAGTACTGCGTGGGCGGTCCGGGATCCAACCGGCGCATGGCCGCCCACCTCCAGTCCCTCCTTCCCGGCGTGCGGGTGAACACCGACCGCGAACCGGGCCCGGACCGGGCCTCCTTCCGCATCGGGACGGAGTACTACCCGGTGGAGAGCGGAGTCCAGGAACACGTACTGCTGGCCCGGCTGAGCATCGGCCGGGAGGCCAGGCCGGTGTTCCTCCTCTGCGGACAGCGTGCGATCACCAACCAGGCCGCGGCCCGCCATCTCGTACGCCACTACGAGAAGTTGGCGCGCACCTACCGCGACTCGACCTTCTGCCTGTTGCTGAAGGTGGTCAACTCCGAGGCGTACGGGCCCGACATGGTGGAACTCGTCGCCGACGTCACACAAGCCGCCCGGACCCCCCTCCCCGCCGCAGCCCGCACCCGCGAGAGCGGCGCGAGCGCCGACGGCTGACCCGGCGGAGCGAGCGACCGTTCGCCCTGGTGGAACCCACGTGAGGGAGCCCCGTGGCGGAGGCCGGGGACCGCGGTGCGCGGGACGAGCCCCCGGGGCCGGACCGTCGGCACGACGCCCGCGCGGCCGGACGAGGGCCCGGACCTCGCTGTAGCGGGAGTATGGGGGCGGCATAGGGGCGGATTGTGCAATGCGGGGCATGACACCACTACCACGGACGGACACCACGGCGGTCGTCGTTCAGGGGCTGGTCAAGCACTTCGGCGGGCAGTCCGGGGTGACCGCTCTCGACGGAGTGGACTTGACCGTCCGGCGCGGGACCGTTCTCGGGGTGCTCGGACCCAACGGGGCCGGCAAGACGACTCTGGTGCGGATTCTCTCGACACTCGTACGGCCCGACGCCGGCACGGCTTCGGTGGACGGGTTCGACGTGACGCGCAGTCCTCGGGACGTACGCCGCAGCATCGGTCTCACCGGACAGTACGCGGCGGTCGACGGGAAGCTCTCGGGCCGGGAGAACCTGTACCTGATCGGGCGTCTGCTGGACATGTCGCGCACGACCGCGCGGGCACGGGCCGACGAACTGCTGGAGCGGTTCTCGCTGACCGGGGCCTCGGGGCGCCAGGCGGCGACGTACTCGGGCGGCATGCGGCGGCGGCTCGACCTCGCGGCGAGCGTGATGGGCCGGCCCAGCGTGCTCTTCCTGGACGAGCCGACGACCGGGCTCGACCCGCGTACCCGCAACGAGGTGTGGGACGAGGTGCGCGGGCTCGCCGGGAACGGCACGACCGTGCTGCTGACGACCCAGTACATGGAGGAGGCCGAACGGCTCGCGGACGAGCTCACGGTCATCGACCGAGGACGCGTCATCGCGAGCGGGCCCGTGGAGGAGTTGAAGGCGCGGGTCGGCGGACGTGAGTTGCGCATCCGGCCGGAGCGCACCGAGGACCTCGGTGCGATGGCCGCTGCGCTCGTGGCGGCCGGACTGCTGGACGCGGCAGGTCCCGAAAAGGGGGCACCGGCGCCGGAGGACGCCTCGCCGGAATGCCGGTCGCCCGGGACCCCGGAGAGCGGGCCGGACGGGCCGGGAGGGGTGCTGCGGGTGCCTCTGCGCGGTCCGGAGCACCTCAGCGCGCTGGTCGGGGTGCTGGGTGCGCGTGGGTTCGCGCTGGCCGGGCTCGACACCCGGCTGCCGAGTCTGGACGAGGTGTTCCTCACGCTGACCGGCAAGGACGCCGCCCGTGACGCGCGGGCGGACGAGGCTCTCGGAGTGAACGAGGTGGCTCTCGTATGAGTGCCGTGGGGGCGCCCGGAAGGGGCGCGAGCGTGTACGCGCGGAGCGGGATCGGTCATGTGAGCGCGCTGATCAGACGGAATCTGCTGCAGATCAGAGCGGACCCGGACTCCCTGTTCGACGTCCTGCTGATGCCGGTGATCTACACCGTGCTGTTCGTGTACGTCTTCGGCGGCGCGGTGGCGGGGAGCCAGGAGGAGTACGTCCAGTACGTGATGCCGGGGCTGATGTCGATGATGGCGGTCAACATCGCCATGACGGCCGGAACCGGGATCAATTCCGACTTCAGGACGGGGGTCATGGACCGCTTCCGCACGCTGCCGATCCACCGGGCGGCCGTCCTGACCGCGAAGGTGGTCGTGGAGTGCGGGCGGATGGCGGCCGCCACCGCGGTGCTCCTCGTCATGGCGTTCCTGCTCGGGATGAGGCTGCCGGGCGGTGTTTCCGGGCTGCTGGGAGCGGTGGGGCTGACGGGGCTGTTCGGGGTGGCGCTTCTGTGGGTGTCGGTTCTGCTGGGGCTGGCGCTGAAGAGCCCGCAGGCCGTACAAGGGCTGGGGATGGTGGCCGTACTGCCCCTCCAGTTCGGAAGTTCCATCTTCGCTCCCACGTCCACCATGCCGGGCTGGCTGCACGCCTTCACCGAAGTCAACCCGCTGTCGAACCTGGCGGACGCCTGCCGGCTGCTGATCGGCACCGGCTCCGCGCCCGCCGGGACGGTCCTGACCACGGTGGGCTGGTCCGTCGGCGTCATGCTGGTGGTCGTGCCCTGGTCGGTCTCGTTGTTCGGCCGGTCCGGGAGGTGAGCGCGATGGGCGAAGCCGCGGCGGCCGGGACGGAGTCGGCGGCGGACGAGGTGTACTCCGCGTTGACCTCGTTCATCGAGGAGGAGGACTTCGTCTGCCTCGGGGCCCGGGCGGCGCTTCGGCGCGACTCGATCGAGCACCACCACTACGGCGAACTCGGTTCCGCCGCCGCCGTCACGGCCCAGCTGAAGGATCTCAGCACATTCCTGGAGACGTTCGAGCCGAGCGCGCGCAGCTTCACCTCGTTCGTCGCCACCTTCGAGGGGCCTGGACCGCTGCTCACCGAGGAGGAGTTCGAGAGCGTGTTGTGGCAGCACCTCCAGGCCCTTCACGAGCTCGACCGGACCCGGTACGGCTGGAGCGAGGCGTACGACAGCGATCCCACGTCGAAGAACTTCGCGTACTCGGTGAAGAGCCATCCCTTCTTCGTCGTGGGGCTGCACCCGGGGGCGTCCCGGCCGAGCCGCAGGTTCTCCCGGCCGGCGCTGGTCTTCAACTCGCACGAGCAGTTCAACGCGCTGGGTGTGAACTTCTTCAAATTGCGCATGAAGATACGCAAGCGGGAACGCGCCTTCCACGGCTCCGCCAACCCGAGTTTCCTGACGTACCAGGAAGAGGCCCGGCACTACGGAGGGCGGATGACGGAGCGGGAGTGGAGCTGCCCGTTCCGAGCCGGGGACGGCCCGGCGGCCCCCGCCTGAGGGCCGGCCCCCGGCTCGGTCCGCAGAGCTGTTGCGCAGAGCCGTAAACCACCCTCTGTCGGCGCGATTTCGCCACTCCTCCACCGGCGAAATCGCGCCGACAGCCGTACGACACGGCCTCCCGCTACCGTCCGCCCACGGATGTCAATCGAGGCCAGACGCTAACGGGGTAGACCATGGAGTTCCGCATCCTCGGACCGGTAGAGGCCCGCCGCGACGGCACGGTTCTGCCGCTGACCGGGTCCAAGATCCACACGGTGCTGACCGCGCTGCTGCTCGCCAGGGGGCGGGTCGTCTCGGACGGCCGGCTCAGCGAGTTCCTCTGGGGCTGGTCGCCTCCGACGACGATGAAGGCGCAGATCTACACGTACGTCTCTCGCCTGCGCAAGCAGTTCGACGGCGACGTCGAGATCGCGCGCTGCCAGCCGGGTTACGCGCTGGCGCCGGGCGACTCCTGGATCGACAGTGTCGAGTACGACCGACTGGACCGGCTGGGCCGCGAGGCCCTGGAGGCGCGGCACTTCGACAAGGCGAGCACCCTTCTGGCAGCGGCACTGGAGCTCTGGCGGGGCTCCCCCTTCGCCAGCACCAGCGAGTTTCTGTGCGAGTCCGAGGTCCCGCAGTGGGAGGAGGCGTGGTCGGCCACGCTGTCCTGCCGCATCGAGGCCGATCTGGCACGGGGTCGGCACCATGAGCTGGTCGCCGAACTGACCCGAATGGTGGCCGTCCACCCCCTCGACGAGCGGCTGCGTGCGCAGCTGATGACCGCCCTGTACCGGGCCTCCCGGCAGGGCGACGCCCTCTCCGTCTATCAGCAGGGCCGCTCGCTGCTGCGCGAGGAGCTCGGCATCGACCCCGGACCCGCACTCCGCGAGGTTCACCGGCAGGTGCTGGAGGGCAGGGAGTTCGCCTCCCCGGGCAGGACGAGAGTGGTGGCCGGGAGCACCGGCCCGTACGGCGGGCGCGGCACCACGGGGCCCGCGGGGGCCCGTGCGCCCCTGCCCGCCGTCAGGCCCGTACCCGCCATGCTGCCGCCCGACGTCACGCACTTCACCGGGCACGCGATGCCCCTCGCCGAGGTGGTGTACGAGCTGCGCGGCACGGCCCGGCCCGCTCATCCGGGCCGGCGGCACAGGGTCGTGATCACCGGAATGCCCGGGGCGGGCAAGTCCGCGCTGGCGCTGCGCGCCGCCCACCTGCTGCGGGACCAGTTCACCGACGGCCAGCTGTACGCGGACTTCGGCGGGACGGAGGACTCGCGGCCCGACGCGCAGGGCGTATTGCGGAACTTCCTGCGAGCCCTCGGGACACCCGCGCACGCGCTGCCCGAATCGGCCGAGGACCGCGTCCAGCTCTACCGGCGGATTCTCGCCGACCGGCGGGTCCTCGTCGTGCTGGACAACGTGGTGGACGCGGCGGAGGTCGCCCCGCTGCTGCCGACGGGCGCCCGGTCGCGCAGCATCCTGACCTGTCGGGCGCCGGCGGCCCTCGACGGCGCGTTCCGCCTGATCCGGCTGCACCCGCTCGGCACCGACGAGGCGCTGGCCCTTCTGGCCTCGGGGGCGGGACCCGAACGCGTCGCGGCCGAGGCCAGCGCCGCGGTCTCGCTGGCGGAGCTCTGCGACCACTCGCCGCTCGCCCTGCGGATCTGCGCGCTGCGGCTGGCGGAGGACCCGAGGGCCCGGGTGACCGCGCTGCTGTCCCGGCTGCTGCCCGCCCGGCGGCGGCTGGACGAGCTGAGGCACGGCGGCCTGGACGTCCGGTCCGGCCTGCGTTCCGCTTACGCCGCGCTGCCCGCCTCGTCCGTGAGGACGCTGCGCCGGCTGACAGTCCTGGCGGAGAACGACTTCTCGGCGGCGGGCGCCACCGCGGTGCTGCGGACCGACGAGCGGGAGGCCGAGGAGGCCCTGGAGGCTCTGGCGGACGCGCGGCTGATCGACGTGACGGGGGTCGGGCCCGACCAGCGGCTCATCTACCGACTGCCCTCGCTGGTGCGTCTGTTCGCCCAGGAGCAGCCTCCGGAGCCCGCCGCGGGGAAACCGTCGGGGCAGCACTGGGAGCAGCCGCCGGTCCGGGAGTGGGGGCGCGCGAAGCCCCAGGGATAGGCACCGCGAGGTGCGCGGGATCGTCGTGCGCTCCCGGCCTCCGGTTCAGGCCCCGGGGCCGGGTGGGTGCAGGACGACGGCGCCGGCGTCGTACGTCGCCCCTGGCCTTTCCGGGGCGACGGCCGGGCGCGCCACCGCCGCGATCCACGGGCCGTCGATCGGCACGTCGTGCACCTGCCACCAGGTGGGGACGTGTCCTCGGTCGTGGAAGGCGATCCGCACGGGCCCGGGATCCTCGGGACGGACCTCCAGCCGGGTGAGGTCGGCTCCCAGCAGGCCGCTGCCCGCGGCCTTGACGACGGCTTCCTTCCGGGTCCAGCAGCGCAGGTGCCGCTGAGCGCGGGCGGGCCCGTCGGGAACGCCGAGCACGTGGGCGCGCTCGCGCGCGGTGAGGACCACGTCGGCGAGCCCTTCCGCGTCGACCGGGCGGAGCGCCTCCACGTCGATGCCGACCGAGGTGTCCGCGCAGACGGCCAGCATCCCGTATCCCTCGGTGCGGGAGAGGCTGACGGCCAGGGGGTACGGGGGGCGCAGCAGGAGCGGCGGGCCGTGCCGCGGTGCCCCACAGGCCGGGCAAGGGCGATTGCCCAGGGAGATGTCCTGGGCGCGCACGTCGAGGAGTCCGCCGAGTGCCCTCCGTGCGAACGCCCGGGTACGGCCGAACGCGGCGCCGTCCCGGGGCAGGTGGTGGTCGCGTACACGACGGAGTTCGGCCTCGTCGAGCAGGGCGAGGTCGTCGGCGTCCGGGGTCCCGCCGGTCCGCCGGCCCCAGACATGGATGTCGCCTGTGCGGCGGAGCTCTTCCAGCACCTCCGCGGCGGAGCGCCGTCCCCCCGGCGCCGTCGCGCCGTCGTTCGTGCGGCCTTCTCCGCCGTCATGCGTGGCGCGGGTGGTCGTCACTGTGTCCCCTCGGGATTCGAGTGCTGGTCAGGCTCTCTCCTCTTCCCGGACGCCGTCCGGTCGCGCTCCGTCCTCGCGCCCGGTCAGGCCCGCGTTCTGTCACGGTTCGCGCGGTACCGGTACCGCAGCGGGCCGACGACCAGCCAGACGACGGTCACGAGGGCGAACTGGGCGACCAGGTTCCAGAGGCCGGACGCCTGAGCGCCCGGGTCCGCGACGGCCGACATCAGCAGGGTGAGCGCGGCGGCCACCGCGCAGGCGGTGGCACACCGCAGCCACAGCCTCCATTCGTGCCGTACCCGTTCGGGCCCGGACTCCGGCGGTTTCGGGGGGGCCGGGGCGCCGGTGGCCCGATGGGCCGACCAGGCGTCGGCTCGGCGGACGATCTCGGGGCCGAAGCCGATCGAGACGCCGAGGTAGACGGCGGCCAGCCCGTGGGTGGCTCCGGCGGTGCCGCCGGAGCGCAGGTCGGCGACGGAGAAGGCGACGAGCGCGAGGTCGGTGAGCGGCACGCAGAGCAGCAGCACCGCGCCGAGACGGCCGGCGCGCAGGGCGTACCGGGCGAGGAGCCCGAGTACCAGGAACGCCCAGAAGGCGATCTCGCAGACGACGATCGCGCCGATCACCAGCCCGTCGCCCTCCAGGGCGTACGGGACGGCACGGGCGGCTGCACTCATGCGGGGGCTCCGGCCGGCGGGCGGATCGCGCCGGGGCGGTCCCCGACGGCGTGCGCACCGCCGTCGACGTGGATGATCTCGCCGGTGGTCGCCGGGAACCAGTCGGAGAGCAGGGCCACGCAGGCGCGTGCCACAGGGGCGAAGTGCTCCGCGTCCCAGCCGAGCGGAGCCCTGGTCGCCCACTCCTCGGCCGCGTCGAATCCGGTCCCGGAGCCGATGTTGACAGCCGCGGTGGTACGCAGAGGGCCTGCGGCCACCAGATTGACGCGGACTCCGCCGGCTCCGAGGTAGGAGGCGAGGTAGCGGGCGCAGGACTCCAGGCCGGCTTTGGCCACTCCCATCCAGTCGTACTCCGCCCAGGCGCGGGTGGCGTCGAAGTCGAGACCCACGACGCTGGAGCCTTCGCCGAGCAGGGGCAGGGCGGCACGGGTGAGTGCCTGGAGCGAGTACGTCGAGACCTGCACCGCCCGGGCGACATCGTCCCACTCGGTGGTCATGAAGTTGCCCCCGAGGGCGCCGGCCGGGGCTCCCGCCACCGAGTGGAGGACTCCGTCGAGATGATCGGTGTGATCGCTCAACCGCGCTGCGAGAGAATTGAGTTGGGACTTGTCGGTGACGTCGAGTTCCAGTACCGGCGGCGGTTCGGGAAGCCTGCGGGCGATCCGTTCGACGAGGCTCATCCGTCCGTACCCGGTGAGGAGCACCGTGGCGCCCTGCTCCTGGGCGAGGCGGGCCGTGTGGAAGGCGATCGAGTTCTGGGTGAGGACGCCGGTGACGAGTACCGTCTTCCCCTTGAGCAGGTCCATATTCTTTCCCTCTCGAATCTACAGGGGGTCTATATTCGGCCAATATTTGCAAAGATGGCGCCCCGAGGAACCCGGAACGCCATTACGATGCACGCGAGAACATTAGACCAGCTGCTGTCGCGCAGGGAAGAGGAACTGAATCAATGCTGTGGATTCTTGATATTGGCGGCGTACTCCTGCTCCTCCAGGGGATCGCTCCCGTCGTCCAGCGGATGAGCGGGAAGGACCCGGAGGAGAGTTTTTTCATCGTGAACTCGTTTCCCGGAAATGAAGGCCTGGCCAGCGCGATCCTCATTCTGGGCGGAATCGCCCTGCTCAGCGCGGCCGTCCGCGTCCGGCGCGCCCGCAAAGGCTGAACCGGGCACGGACGGCGTTCTCAGCGCAGGGCACGCGCGACCAGCGCGGCGACGGCACCCAGGACCGGCCCCTCGTGTTCCCGGAGGTAGAAATGACCGCCGTCGAAGACGTGATCGGTACAGGCGCCCGCCGTCAGTTCCCGCCACGCGAAAGCCCCTTCCGCGGTGACCTCGGTGTCGTCGCGCCCACGGAGGACGGCGATCGGCGCCCGGACCGGGGCGGCGCTCTCCAGGCGGTACTCCTCGACCAGCCGGTAGTCGGCCCTGATCATCGGGAGCAGCAGCTCCCGCAGGTCGGGGTCGTCCAGGGCGGTCGATCCGGCGGTGGAGAAGCCCCGGATCTCGTCGATGATCTCGTCGTCGGAACGGGGCCGGCGGGCCCCGTCCGGCCGGGGCTGCGGGGCGGAGCGCCCGGACAGCAGCAGCAGTCGGGGCATCAGGCCTTCGGCCTCGCACCGGCCGGCGACCTCCCACGCCACGTTGGCGCCCATGCTGTGCCCGAAGAGGATCACGTCCTTGTCGAACAGCGGGCGGACGGCATCGGTGATCCCGTCAGCCAGCTCGGCCATGCGGGACAGGGGCGTCTCGGCGAAACGGTCCTCGCGGCCGGGGTACTGCACGGCGTGGAAGTCGATCCCGGCCGGCAGCAGGCCGGGCCAGCCCCGGTAGAACCCGGCGGAGCCACCGGCGTGCGGCAGGCACACCAGGTTGACCGCGGCCCCGGGGCGCGGCTGCCAGTTGCGCAGCCACCGGGTCCCCGCCTCCTTCGCCGCGGTCCCCCCGGCGCCGGCGCCGCCGACGGCCCCCATCAGTCCTTCGCCCCGGCCATCTCGCGGACCAGGCTCGCGGGCCGCAGGTCGGTCCACTCGCGCTCGACGTAGTCCAGGGCGTCCTGCCGGGCTCCGGGGCCGAAGACCTGGCTCCAGCCCGCCGGGACGTCGGCGAACGCCGGCCACAGCGAGTGCTGGCCCTCGTCGTTGACCAGGACGTAGAACTCGGCCTCATTGTCCTCGAAGGGATTCACCACAGCCTCTTCCTTTTCTCCGATTTCCAGCAGGATGCCACAACACTAGTTAGTCGAATTCATTTCCGCAATAGCCTTTCCGACTTCCGCGAGAATACCAGGGAGGGCTATTTCTTCGTGCTTGACGGCGAGTTCGTGAAGGGTGATCGTGCCGCTGACGTGGGCTGCCCAGCGCCGCACGTCGCGCCGGTCCGCGTCCACCGTCCAGTCGGCGGCCCGGAAGAACACCAGGTCACCGTCGAACAGACCGTGCCGGTAATTCAGAATCGCTCGTGCGTGCAGGAGGTACGTCTCCAGGACGGCTTCTGCCACGGCGTCGCCGACCCGTCCCAGGGCGCTCTCGCCGAGCTCCTCCCGTACGAGCTCCAGGGCCCTGTCCCGGGCGTCCGGCGCCTGCGGATCGGGCAGCGCGTCCCCGAAGGTCTCGGCGAGGATCGCGTCCCGGCCCACCGTCTCCCCTCCCTCTCCGGGCGGTTGGGCCGGATAGGAGTCCAGTACGACGAGTTGCTCGACCCGGTCGCCGCGCTCCTGGAGGCGTACGGCGACCTCGTGGGCGAGGTGCCCGCCGGCCGACCAGCCGAGCAGCCGGTAGGGGCCGCTCGGCCGGATGCGGGTGATGTGCTCGACGTAGTGTCCGGCGAGCGCGTCGAGGGTCTCGTCCGCCAACACCCCGGTGAGGCCCGGCGACTGGAGGCCGTACACGGGCTGGCGGGGATCGAGGCCACCGAGCAGTCCGGCGTAGCACCAGCTCAGTCCGGCGCCCGGGGGCAGACAGAACAGAGGCGGCAGACTGCCTGCGGTGCGCAGCTCCAGCACGGGGCCGAGGCCGCCGGATTCGAGGTCGCGGCCGCCCAGCAGAGCGGCGAGGGCCGCCGGGGTCGGGGCGGCGAACACCGAGCGGACACCGATCTCGGCGCCGAGTGCGGCGCGGACCCGGTTGACCAGACGGGTCGCCGTGAGGGAATGGCCGCCGAGGTCGAAGAAGCTGTCGTCCACGCCGACCCTCTCCAGTCCGAGCACCTCGGCGAAGGCCGCGCACAGAGCCTGTTCGGTGGCGGTACGCGCTTCCCGGCCACCGGCTGCGGCCTTGAGATCGGGGGCGGGCAGCGCCCTCCGGTCGAGCTTGCCGTTGGCGGTCAGCGGCAGTTCACCGAGGCGGACGAAGGCTGACGGCACCATGTACGCGGGCAGCGCGGCCGAGGCCCGCTCGCGGAGCGCGGATTCCTCCGGAGGCGCCGCGGGGTCGACGGGGACCACGTACGCGACGAGACGCTCCCCGCCCGGCCGGCCGCCGACCACGACCCTGGCGTGCGCGACGCCGGGAGCGGCGGCGAGCACGGACTCGATCTCGCCCGGCTCGACGCGCAGTCCGCGGATCTTGACCTGGTCGTCGGTGCGGCCCAGGTACTCCAGCGCTCCGTCCTCCCGCCACCGCACGAGGTCGCCGGTGCGGTACATCCGAGCGCCGGGCCGGTCCGCGGTGAACGGGTCGGCGACGAACCGCTCCGCGGTGAGAGCCGGCCGACCGAGATAACCGCGCGCCAACTGCACTCCCGCCAGGTGAAGTTCACCGACGACACCGGGCGGGACCGGGCGCAGCGCACCGTCCAGGACGTAGAGACGGGTGTTGTGCACGGGCCGGCCGATCGGCACCGGAGCCCCGCCGGGGACGCAGTCCCAATGGGTGACGTCGACGGCCGCCTCGGTCGGCCCGTACAGATTGTGCACGGGTGCGCCGAGTACCTCGACCGCAAGGCCGGCACTCGCGCCCGGGAGCGCCTCGCCGCTGCACAGGACGCGGCGCAGCACTCCGGCGGCGCGGACGGCGGTGGAGTCCTGGAGGAACGCGTCCAGCATCGAGGGGACGAAGTGCGCGGTGGTGACCCTCTGGGCGGCGATGGTCTCGGCCAGGTAGGCGGGGTCGCGGTGGCCGTCCGGCTTGGCGACGACGATGGAGGAGCCGGTGAGCAGCGGCCAGAAGAACTCCCACACCGAGACGTCGAACCCGAACGGTGTCTTCTGCAGGACCCGGTCGTCGGACGTGAGGGCGTACCTGTCCTGTGCCCAGAGCAGCCGGTTGACGACGGCGGAGTGCGGGACCCCCACCCCCTTGGGGGTGCCGGTGGAGCCGGAGGTGAAGATGACGTAGGCGAGGTGGCCGGGGCGCAGCGGCGCCGCACGCTCACCGTCGGTGACGGGGTGGTGGGGCAGGGCCGCGAGTTCGCCTGCGGTGGCCGGGGCGTCGAGGACGATCGTGCGGACCTCGCGGGCCGCGGCGCACGCGAGAACGGCGGGCCGGTCCTCGGCCGTGCGCCGGTCGGTGACCAGGCCGACAGCGCCCGCCGTACGGAGCATCGACTCGACCCGTTCCGGCGGGAGTTCGGGGTCCACCGGCAGGTAGGCGGCACCCGCCTTGAGTACGGCGAGGAGGCTGACGACGAGGTCCCGACCCCGGGACATGGCGACGGCCACCGGCCGGTCGGGGCCCGCGCCCCGGTCCATGAGGAGGCGGGCCAGCCGGTTGGCGTCGGCGTGCAGCTCGGCGTAGGTGGTCACCGTCCACTCCGTACCCTGCCCGCCCGCCGGGTCGGGCGCGTGGTGTCGGAGGGCGACGGCCTCGGGCGACCGCGGCACGCGCTCCTCCAGGAGCGCGGTGAGCGTGGTGTCCGGGACGGGGTGCGCGGTGTCGTTCCAGGCGGTGAGAACCTGGTGCCGTTCGTCCTCGTCGATCAGGACGAGGTCCCGTACGGTCAGGTCGGGATCGTCCGCGAAGGCGGCCAGAACCCGGCGGAGCCGGTTGCCGAGGCGGGCGGCGGCCCTGGGGGCGAGGAGGTCGGGGCGGTGGTCGAGGCGGAAGCGGAGCTGTTCGCCCGGAAGGCCGAGGAGGGTGACCGCGTAGTGGGTGGCGTCCCGCGCCTCCATGTCGGTGATCTCCACTCCGCCGGCGAGCTGCGGGGCGGTGGCCGCGTCGACCGGATAGTTCTCGAAGACCGTGGTGGTGTCGAAGAGATCCTGAAGGCCCGACCGGCTCTGAATTTCCGCGAGTTGCACGAACTGGTGACCGGTGAGCGCGGACTGCCGGGCCTGGAGGCCGGTGAGGAGGTCAGAGAGCCGGTCCTCGGGCCTCCATGTCACCCGTACCGGGAGGGTGTTGATGAGCAGGCCGACCATGGTCTCGACGCCGGGCAGCTCGGGCGGGCGGCCGGAGACGGTGCCGCCGAAGACCACGTCGTCCCGGCCCAGGAGCTGCCCGAGGACGAGTCCCCAGGCACCCTGTACCAGGGTGTTGAGGGTCCAGCCCCGGCTGCGGGCCCGCGCGGTGAGGGCCCGTGTCTCGTCCCGGCTCAGCTCGACCGACAGGGTTTCGGGGAGAAGCGCCCCACCCTGCTCGGCGCCGGCGCCGAGCAGGGTGGGGCCGGTGAGGCCTGCCAGCTCGCGGGACCAGGCGGCGAGGGCGGCGGGGCGGTCCTGGCGGGCCAGCCAGGAGAGGTAGTCCCGGTAGGGAGTGACCCGGCGCATGCCCGTTTCGTCGCCGCCGCGCTCGTACAGCTCGAAGAGGTCGTCCAGCAGGACGGGCACGGACCAGCCGTCGAGCAGGATGTGGTGCAGGGTGATCAGCAGCCGGTGGGAACCGTCGGGCTGCCGGGCGAGGACGAAGCGGAGCAGGACGTCCTCGTCCAGCACGAATCGGCGTGCCCTTTCGGCTTCCCGCAGGGCGTCGAAGTCACCGGGTGTCCGGTCGGCCCCGGACCGGGCGTCCGAGAAGTCGACCTCCCTCCAAGGGATGTCGACCTCACTGCGGACGACCTGGACGGGCTGGTCCATGCCCTCGTGGACGAAGAGCGCCCGCAGGTTGGGGTGGCGGCGCAGGAGCGCTCCGACGGCGGTCCGCAGGCGCGCCGCGTCGAGGGGGCCGCGCAGCTCGACGGCGAGCTGCACGGTGTAGAGGTCCGGGCCTTCGTCCTCGTACAGGGCGTGGAACAGCAGCCCGGACTGCAACGACGACAGGGGCAGAACATCCTCTATCCGGCTCTGGGACATCGTCACTTCCTCAGCTTCGCTTCGAGCAGGTCGATGTGGTGCTGGGTGAGGGGGACCAGGGAGAGGTCCGAGGGAGTGAGTCCTCCGGCGTCCGGGTTCTCGGCATGCGCGACGAGCGCTCCCAGCGCCTGGCGCCACAGCCCCGCCAGCCCGGCCACCCGGGCCTCGGTGAACAGGGCACCCGGCCAGGAGAGCGCGGCCCGCAACCGAGGGCCCTCCACCGTGTCCCGGGTGGCCGCGTTGATCTCCAGCACATGGGCGAACGGCAACTCCGCCTCACCCACACCCGAGCCCGCGTCACTCACCGAAGTCCAGTACTCCCCGCCGCCCTCACCCGAATCGGCCGCGAACCGGCCCAGATAGTTGAAGCCCACCAACGGCGCCGCCGAACCCCCCAGCACCGCACCCGTCTCCGCGTTCAGATACCGCAACAGACCGAACCCCAGACCCTGATCGGGCACCGCCCGCATCTGCTCCTTCACCTGCTTCAACGCACCGCCCACCTCCGGACCCGCCGCCGCGACCTCGGCCCAGCCCAACGGCCCCGGATCGACCCGCACCGGATACATGCTGGTGAACCAGCCCACCGTCCGCGACAGATCGTGCCCCGCACCCAGCAGATCCTCATGCCGCCCGTGACCCTCCACGTCCAGCAGCACACCCCCCTCCGCGAACTCCGGAGCCCACTGCCGCAACGCCAACGCCAACGCCGTCAACAACACGTCGTTCACCCCCGCCCGGAACACCGACGGCACCGTCGTCAGCAACTTCTCCGTCTCCCCCACCGAAAGATCGAGATCGACCGACCGGGCGGTCCCCAGGGTGTCTTCGACGGGGTCCAGCGGACGGGCGCCCAGAGGTGCGGATGATCCGGCCACCACGGCCTTCCAGTAGGGAAGTTGACTGGTCCAGCGGTCCTGTTCCGACGCCTCGGACAGTGCGGTGGCCCACCCCCGGAACGAGGTCCCCACCGGATCCAGCCCGACCGCACGCCCCTCCACCACCGCCCCGTACGCGGCAGCCAGATCCGGCAACAACACCCGCCACGACACCCCGTCCACCACCAAGTGATGCACCACCAGCAACAACCGGCCGTCCACCCCGGCCCCCCGGTCGAACCACACCAACCGAGCCATCACCCCCCGCTCCGGATCCAGCCCCCCACGAGCGACCGCCGCCTCCCGCTCCACCACCCCCGCCACGGCATCCGCGTCCAGCCCCACCACATCCACCCGACGCACCCACTCACCGGCCCGCACACCACCCGCCGCCGGCACCTCCAACGACCACCGGCCCCCCGCACCACGCCCCAACCGCATACGCAACACGTCATGGTGATCCACCACCGCCACGAAAGCCGCCACCAGATCCGACAGCACCACACCCGACGGCACCGGCACCACGTACGACTGGTTGAACTCCCGCACCGGACCACCACCCAACCGGAACCACTCCATGATCGGAGTCACCGGCACCACACCCACACCCACACGCCCGGCCGCCTCACCCGCACCGAGACCACCCGCCACCGCCGCCAACTCCCGGACCGTCCGACGCTCGAACACATCCCGCGCGGTGAAGACCAACCCCGCCCGCCGCGCCCGACTGACCAACTGGATCGACGCGATCGAATCACCACCCAGATCGAAGAACCCCTCATCGACGCCCACCCGCTCCAGACCCAGCACCCCCGCGAACACCTCGCGCAGCAACTCCTCCCGCGCGGAGACCGGGGTGGTCGGCTCCGAATCCTTCGCTGCGGAGGGAAGTCCGGGAGCGGGCAGGGCCTTCCTGTCGAGCTTGCCGTTCACGGTCAGCGGCAGCGCGTCCATGGTCACGAAGGCGGACGGCACCATGTACGCGGGCAGCCTGGCCGCGGCGTACTCTCCCAACTGCGCCGGATCGCCCACCACATAGGCGACGATCCGCTTGGCGCCCGGCCGGTCCTCACGGACGAGGACGCTCGCTTGCGAGACCTGCGGGTGCGAGGCGAGTACGGCCTCGATCTCGGCGGGCTCGATGCGGAACCCCCGGATCTTGACCTGGTCGTCCGCCCGGCCCACGTACTCCAGAGCCCCGTCCCGGGTCCACCGCACCACATCGCCCGTCCGGTACATACGCGTACCCGGAACCCCGAACGGATCCGCCGGGAACCGCTCCGCGGACAACCCCGCGCGCCCCAGGTAACCGTGCGCCACACCCGTTCCGGCCAGATACAACTCACCGGAGACCCCCGGCGCCACCAGGCGCAAACCCGCGTCGAGAACGTACGCGCGCATCCCGGCGAGCGGCCGGCCGATCGGGACGGAGCTACCGGGCTTCCGGTCGGCGGGGAACGGCCAGGCCGTGGCGAACGTGGTCGTCTCGGTCGGGCCGTAGACGTTCACCAGTCGCAGGTCCGGGCAGACCCGCCGCGCGAGGTCCGCCGCACCGATGTCGGCCGCCTCTCCCCCGAACCACACCTCGCGCAGCCCGGTCAGCGCGTCGGGGGCCTCCCGCACCAGCGCGTTGAAGAGCGCCGACGTCATGAACACCGTGGTCACGCCGTGCCGGGTCACGGCGTTCCGCAACTCCTGCGGACCCAGTTGGCCCCCGGCGGCCACGACCACGCGGCCGCCGCGCAGCAGCGGGGCCCACATCTCGTAGGTGGAGGCGTCGAAGGCGTGCGAAGAGTGCATCAGCACCCGCTCGTGCGCCGATCCGTCGAACGACGGGTCCAGGGCCAGGTCCGCCACGTTGCCGTGACTGACCACGACGCCCTTGGGCAGACCCGTCGTACCGGAGGTGTACATCACGTACGCGACCTGCTCGGCCGGGAACGCGGGGCCGGTCAGGGCCGTGGCCGGCAGGGCGGCCACCTCGGCGGCGACCTCGCCGAGGACCACGCAGCTCGTCTCGGCCGCCAGGCCCTCCGGGAGTTCGGCGCGGTCGGTGAGCAGGAGGGGGGCCTGTGCGTCCCGGACGATCCAGCTCAGCCGCTCCGCGGGATGGGCGTCGTGCAGCGGTACGTAGAATCCGCCCGCCTTCACGACCGCCAACTCCGCCACGACCAGGTCAACCGAACGGTCCAGGAGCAGTGCCACCGGCGTCCCCGCGGTCACCCCCCGCCCTCGCAGGTAGTGCGCCCACTGGTGGGACCGGGCGTCGAGCTGCGCGTACGTCAGAGACTCTCCGTCGCCGACGACGGCCGGCGCCCCCGGCGTCGAGGCGACCTGGCGGGCCAGGAGCTCGGGGAGGGAGGAACGGGGGGCGGTGCGCGGTCCCGTTCCCCACCGGTCGAGGTGGAGAGCGGTCTCCGCCGGGTCCAGCAGTTCCAGGGTACCGACGCGGCGGCCGGGGTCGGCCGCCACCTGGGCGAGCACCCGGCCGAAGCGCGCGCCGAGCGCGAGGACCGTCTCCGCGTCGAACAGGTCCTGGGCGTACTCCACTTCACCCGTGAGTCCGGCAGGCCGCCCCTCGGCGTCGAAGTCCGGGGCCAGCCCGAACGACAGGTCGAACTTGGCGACCGCGCTGCTCACCTCCTCGACGGAAGGGGTGATGCCGGGCAGGTCCAGGTCGGGTTCGGCGGTGTTCTGGAGGGTCAGCATGACCTGGAAGAGGGGGTGCCGGGCGAGCGAGCGCTCGGGGTTGAGGACCTCCACGAGCCGGTCGAAGGGCACGTCCTGGTGGGCGAAGGCGGACAGGTCAGCCTCCTTCACCCGGTCGAGGAGTTCGGCGAAGGTCGGATCACCCGACACGTCGGTCCGCAGGACCAGGGTGTTGACGAAGAAGCCGACCAGGTCATCCAGGGCGTCGTCGGTACGGCCCGCGACCCCGGTCCCGAGCGGGATGTCCGTACCGGCCCCCAGACGCGAGAAGAGTGCCGCGAGCGCGGCCTGGAGAACCATGAAGAGGCTCGTTCCGGTGTCCTGGGCGAGCACGGACAGCCGGGCGAGCGTGTCCGCGTCGAGCCGCCACGGAACCCGGCCGCCCCGGTAGGAGGCGACGGCGGGGCGGGTACGGTCGGTGGGCAGCTCCAGCGCCTCCGGCAGGCCGGCCAGGGTCTGCCGCCAGTAGGCGATCTGTTCGCTCATGGCGCTGTCGGGGTCGTCCTCGGTGCCGAGGGTCTCGCGCTGCCAGAGGGCGTAGTCGGCGTACTGGACCGGAAGGGCCGGCAGTTCCTCGCCCAGGTAGGCGCTCCGCAGGTCGCGCATCAGCGGCGCGAGGGACCATCCGTCGCCCGCGATGTGGTGCAGCACCACCAGGAGTACGTGATCCTCCGGCCCGATCACGAACAGCGAGGCGCGCACGGGCACTTCGCGCGCGAGGTCGAATCCACGCACCGACTCGGCGACGAGGGCGGCTGCCAGCTCCGACTCGTCCGTTTCGCACACCGGGAGGGAGATGCCTGCGGTGTCCAGTACGAGCTGGCGGGGACGTCCGTCGGTCTCGGGGAAGACCGTCCGCAACGCCTCATGACGCACCGTCACCCGCTCCAGCGCGGACCGCAGCAAAACCGCGTCCAACGGCCCCCGCAACCGGACCGCCAACGGAATGTTGTACATGCCCCCCTGACTGTCGAGCCGGTCCAAGAACCACAACCGCTGCTGCGCGAACGACAACGGCACCACCTCCGGCCG